>NZ_UGPW01000001.1:1200000-1800000 GCF_900453105.1 Moraxella ovis | reverse complement strand
TCGTCAAATTGAAGCAGCTCGTCGTACCATCACTCGTCGCATTAAGCGTGGCGGTAAAATCTGGATTCGTGTTTTCCCAGACAAGCCTATTACCGAAAAACCATTGGAAGTTCGTATGGGTAAAGGTAAAGGTCCAGTAGAGTACTGGGTAGCTGAAATCAAGCCAGGCAAAATGCTTTACGAAATCCAAGGTGTTAGCGAAGAATTGGCGCGTGAAGCTCTAACTTTGGCATCAGCGAAGCTACCTTTCAAAACGACTATTGTTAAACGGACGGTTATGTAATGAAAACCAACGAATTACGCGAAAAATCAGTAGAAGAGTTGGCTCAATTGCTTGACGAAAAGCAGCTTGATGCATTCCGTCTGCGTATGGCAAAAGCTACGGGTCAGCTAGGCAACACTCACGAAGTTAAAGCAAATCGTCGTACGATTGCAAAAATCTTAACTTTGATTAACGAAAAACAAAGAGGCGACGCATGAGCGAGAACACCCAAACTCAAGAAGTTGGCGTTGTAACTGGTAAAGTAATCAGCAACAAGATGGACAAGTCTATCACCGTTCTGGTTGAGCGCCAAATTCGCCACCCAGTGTATGGCAAACAAATTCGCCGTTCTACTAAGCTTAAAGCTCATGACGAGAACAATGTTTGTCAAGAAGGCGATATCGTTCGTATCAAAGAAACTCGTCCTATCTCAAAGACCAAAACTTGGACTTTAGTAGACGTGGTTGGGACTGCGGTAAAAATTTAAGTTATTTGCATTAAAAGTCATTTGCTAGTATAATGTACGTCTTTTTAGATGTTCATCCACTAAATATGTGCAAATATGGCGCATATTTAGTGGCGAATGGCTTTTATTGCTTTATTTATTATGGAGTAATGCGATGATTCAGACTGAAACAATGCTGGAAGTTGCAGATAACAGTGGTGCAAGACGTGTACAGTGCATTAAAGTACTGGGTGGCTCGCATCGTCGTTACGCATCAGTTGGCGACATTATCAAGGTAACGGTTAAAGAAGCCATTCCTCGTGGTCGTGTTAAAAAAGGCGACGTGATGAATGCGGTCGTTGTACGTACCAAAAAAGGCGTACGTCGTCCAGATGGTTCTGTACTACGTTTTGATGACAACGCGGCAGTTATTCTAAACAATAACAAAGCCCCGATTGCAACTCGTATTTTTGGACCTGTTACCCGTGAACTACGTGGTGAACAATTCATGAAAATTGTTTCACTAGCACCAGAAGTACTGTAACCTTTTAGAGGCATCCTATGGCAAAGTTACGCAAAGGCGATACCGTGGTTGTGATTGCTGGCAAAGATAAAGGCAAGCAAGGCGCAATTTTGGCGGTTAAAGCAGACCGTGTAAAAGTTGAAGGCATTAACATTGTAACTAAACACCAAAAACCTAATCAAATGCTAGGTAAAGAAGGTGGTATCGTTAAGCAAGAAGCATTTTTACATATTTCAAACGTTGCGATTTATAACGCAGCAACCCAAAAGGCAGATCGTATTGCTTACCAAGTAAACGAAGAGGGCAAAAAAGTCCGCATCTATCGTTCTACTGGTGAAGTAGTGGCGACTGCATAAGAGACTAAGGGTATATAGTAATGGCAAGATTAAAATCTTTATACAATGACCAGCTAAAGCAAAAAATCAAAGATGAGCTTGGCTTGGAAAATGTTATGCAAGTGCCAAGAATCACCAAAATCACCCTAAACATGGGTGTTGGTGGCGCAGCACAAGATAAAAAACTACTTGAAGGCGCATTAGCAGACATGACTGCAATCGCTGGTCAAAAACCAGTAGTAACCAAAGCACGCAAATCAGTGGCAGGCTTCAAAATCCGTGAAGAATGGCCAATCGGTTGCAAAGTTACACTACGTGGCGAACAGATGTACGAATTCCTAGATCGTCTTATTGCCATTGCGATTCCTCGTATTCGTGACTTCCGTGGTTTTTCAGCAAAAGCATTTGATGGCCGTGGCAACTATTCGCTAGGCATCAAAGAGCAGATCGTTTTCCCAGAAGTTGATTTTGATAAAATCGATCGTATCCGTGGTTTGGACATTACCATCACTACCACTGCTGCTAACGATGATCAAGGTCGTGCATTGCTAAAAGCATTCGGCTTCCCATTCAGATAAGGTAAACGTTATGGCTAAGAAAAGCATGATTAATCGCGAATTAAAGCGCGAAAAAACAGTTGCTAAGTACGCCGAAAAGCGTGCAGAGCTAAAAGCAATAATCAGCGACATCAATGCAAGTGATGAAGATCGTCTAGATGCAATGCTAGCACTTCAATCACTACCACGCAACTCTTCTCCAGTGCGCCTGCGTAATCGCTGTGGCCTAACTGGTCGTCCGCATGGTTATTTCCGCAAATTTGGTTTATCACGTAATAAACTACGTGAGCGCGTAATGCAAGGTGATGTACCTGGCGTTCGTAAAGCAAGCTGGTAAGGAGTATCGCAATGAGTATGCAAGATCCTGTTGCTGATATGCTAACCCGCATCCGCAACGCACAATCAAGAAACAAACCATCAGTATCAATGCCTGCTTCTAAGCTACGTAAATCTATCGCTGACCTCTTGGTTGACGAAGGTTATGTGACTAGCGCAGAAGTAAGCGAAGTTGAGAATGGTAAAAAAGTTTTGACTATAGAGTTGAAATACTACCAAGGCAAAGGCGTCATCGCTGAACTTAAGCGTTATAGCCGTCCTGGTCTACGTCAATACCGTGGCAAAGATGAACTTCCAAGCGTACAAAAAGGCTTGGGTGTTGCTATCATCTCTACCAGTAAAGGTATCATGAGTGACCGTGCAGCTCGTGCCGCTGGTATCGGTGGTGAAGTAATTGCGCTAGTTGCTTAATATCCAACTAGTTAAATTACAAAAAGATGAAATCCTTGGTTTACGCCAAGGATTTTTTCTGTTATAATAGCGTGCTTTTCTAATTAGCTATCAAATACTGATTAGAAAATCATTGTTTCACTGCCATCAATTCGATGGTTTTTATTATCATTAAAGGAAATTCCTATGTCTCGTGTGGCTAAAGCCCCAGTAACGTTGCCAGCTGGCACTAGCGTTACTTTGAACGGTCAGCAGGTTGAAGTTAAAGGCAAGAATGGTTCTTTGTCTTTACGCCTGCATGATTTGGTCGAGCTAAAACAAGAAGAAGGTGTTGTTACGCTTTCTCCTGTTGCTGATACCAAAGAAGCGTGGATGCATACCGGCACAGTTCGCGCATTGGTCAATAACATGGTTCAAGGTGTGAGCAACGGTTTTGAGCGTCGCCTACAACTTATCGGTGTTGGTTATCGTGCACAAGTTGCAGGTAATAAAGTAAACCTAAACCTAGGTTTTTCACACCCAATCGAATATACGCTACCTGAAGGTGTAACCGCAGAAAGCCCAAGCCAAACTGAAATCGTTCTAAAATCAAGCGATAAGCAGAAACTTGGTCAAGCAGCTGCGAAAATTCGTAGTTTCCGTCCACCAGAGCCTTACAAAGGTAAAGGTGTTCGCTACAGCGATGAAGTGGTTCTTCGTAAAGAAGCTAAGAAAAAATAAGTAAGGTGAGCAAACATGTTCGATAAAAAATCAGCTCGTCTTCGCCGAGCGAAAAAAACCCGTGCACACATCCGTCACCTAGGTGTAAACCGTTTGACCGTGAATCGCACTCCACGTCATATCTATGCTCAAGTTATCTCGCCAACAGGCGGTGTTGTTGTTGCTCAAGCTTCAACTCTTGATGCTAGCCTACGTTCTAGCGCTACTGGTAACGTTGAAGCAGCAAAAGCTGTTGGTGCGTTGATTGCAGAGCGTGCAAAAGCTGCGGGTATCACTAAGGTTGCATTTGACCGTAGTGGTTTTAAATATCATGGCCGTGTTAAAGCACTAGCTGACGCTGCTCGTGAAAATGGATTGGAGTTCTAATCATGGCAAAAGTTGAACAAACTGACGGTTTGGTGGAAAAATTGGTTGCCGTTGACCGTGTTGCAAAAGTTGTTAAAGGCGGTCGTATCTTCTCTTTCACCGCATTGACAGTTGTTGGTGATGGTAATGGTCGTGTAGGTTTTGGTCGTGGTAAAGCACGTGAAGTGCCTGCTGCTATCCAAAAAGCTCTTGAAGCTGCTAAGCGCAACATGATTACTGTTGAGCTAGCTGGTCACACACTACAACACCCAATCAATGCTCGTCATGGCGCATCAAAAGTATATATGCAACCTGCCTCAGAAGGTACTGGTGTAATTGCTGGTGGTGCAATGCGTGCTGTTCTTGAAGTTGCTGGCGTTCAAAACGTATTAGCAAAATGCTACGGCTCAACCAATGCAGCTAACGTTGTACAAGCAACTTTCAAGGGTCTTCGTGACATGGTTTCTCCTGATCAAGTTGCAGCGAAACGTGGCAAATCTGTAGAAGAAATTTTGGGCTAAGAAGTAGGTAAGTTACGATGAAAACAATCAAAGTTACTCAAGTAAAATCGAGTAGCCATCGCTTAGCAAGCCACAAAGCTTGTCTAAAAGGCCTAGGGCTACGTCGTATTGGTCATACCGTAGAAGTTGAAGATACTCCTTCAGTTCGCGGTATGGTAAATCGTGTAAATTACATGGTCAAGGTGGAGGAAGCGTAATGGGTCTTCGTTTAAATGAACTTGCACCAGCATTGGGTGCAAAAAGGACAGCTCAGCGCCGCGGCCGTGGTATCGGTTCTGGTCTAGGTAAGACTGGTGGCCGTGGTATTAAAGGTCAAACTTCACGTTCAGGCTCAAGCATCCCAGCAGGTTTTGAAGGCGGTCAAATGCCTATCTATCGCCGTTTGCCAAAATTTGGTTTTACCAGCCAAATGGCGCTTACTACTGCTGAAGTACGTCTTTCTGAATTGAACAAGATTGATGGCGATGTTGTCAGTGTTGAGTCTCTAAAAGCAGCTAACATCATTCGTGGTGACATGAAGCGTGCTCGTATCATCCTATCTGGTGAAATTACTCGTGCCTTTACTTTCAAAGGCGTAAAAGTAACTAAAGGTGCAAAACAAGCAATCGAAGCTGCCGGCGGTAGTGTCGAGGAGTAATGTCGTGTCAAAGCAATCAGCGTCTAAATCAGGCATTCCATTAAATCCATTCGTATTTATTCGTAAATATGATGAATTATGGAATCGTATGCTCTTTTTAATTGGGGCGTTGATTGTTTACCGTCTAGGGTCGCACATTCCTGTGCCTGGGATGAACCCGATCCGTTTGGCAGAATTCTTTAAAGCTGGCGAGAATACCTTTTTAGGTATGTTTAACATGTTCTCAGGTGGTTCACTTGAGCGTATGTCGATCATGGCTTTAGGTATCATGCCATACATTTCAGCATCGATTGTGGTGCAGATGATGTCGGTGGTGGTTCCATCCTTAGAGGCACTCAAAAAAGAGGGCGAGGCAGGGCGTAGAACGCTTAATAAGTACACTCGTCAAGGTGCTTTAGCCCTTGCATTCGTACAAGCGATTGGTATGTCTGCAGGTCTTATTTCACAAAACCTAACCCTTTCTACAGGATTAAGTTTTTATATTCCTGCAGTTACTTCCTTAGTCGCTGGTGCCATGTTCTTAATGTGGCTTGGTGAGCAAATTACTGAGCGTGGCATTGGTAATGGCATCTCAATGCTAATCCTTGCGAGTATTGTAGCGAGTGCACCAGGAATGATTGGTGGTATGTTTGCCAGCAGTACAGGCGGTAGTAAAGAGCTATTAACTTCATTTATCTTTATCCTTTTGGGTGTTGCTGTTACTGCAGCGATTGTATTCATTGAGCGAGCTCAGCGTCGTGTGCCTGTCAACTATGCTCAAAAGCAGCAAGAGGGTCGTAAGGTTTATGCGCAGCAGCAATCTCACTTGCCGTTAAAAATTAATATGGCAGGTGTTATTCCAGCTATTTTTGCCAGCTCTTTGCTTATGCTGCCAGCCAGTCTTGGCCATTTATCAGTACCAACTGAGAATCCAACGACTTTCCAAAGCATCATTCAAAATATGACTTTGGTGTTGCAGCCAGGTCAGCCGTTGTATCTTTTAATTTTTGGTGCACTAATCATTTTCTTCTGTTATTTCTATACAGCTTTAATGTTTAACCCAAAAGAAGTGGCTGAGAACCTAAAGCGTAGCGGCGCTTACATCCCTGGCATTCGCCCTGGACAACAGACAAAACGTTACTTAGACTTTGTTTTAAATCGCCTAACTTTCATTGGTGCCATGTACATGGCGATCATCTGCTTGATGCCAATGGTTGTACAGTCATGGTTTGGTAATCAAGCCTTGCCTTTAGGTGGTACCTCTTTGTTGATCATGGTAGTTGTATTGATGGATTTTATTGCACAAATTCAAGCACACTTGATGACCCATCAATATCATGATCAAACGTTAATTAAAGCACTAAATAACTAATGGTGCATCATAGGAGCATGACATGAAAGTTCAAGCATCAGTTAAAAAGATTTGCGGCAGCTGTAAAATCGTTCGTCGCAAAGGCAAAGTTCTTGTAATCTGCAGTTCAGAACCGCGCCACAAACAACGTCAAGGTTAATTTTACAAATTAATACTTGCAAATTAGTAGCGGATAATGTATTATCCGCTACTTTCCATGCTGTTGTTATTTACAACAGTAGAGTAAACTTAGCAAATGCCATGCATTTGTGCTAATGGAGAGAAATCAATGGCTCGTATTGCCGGTGTAAACATTCCGGACAACAAACACGCAGTGATTTCACTAACTTATATTTTTGGTATCGGTCGTACTACCGCTAAGCAAATTCTTGCTGCTGTTGGTATCAACGAAACTACCAAAATTGGTCAGTTAGATGATGCACAGCTAGATGCTGTCCGTGCAGAAGTTGCAAATTACGCTACCGAAGGTGACCTTCGCCGCGAAATTTCAATGAACATCAAGCGTTTGGTCGATTTGGGTTGCTACCGTGGTCTTCGCCACCGTCGTGGTCTACCTGTAAATGGTCAACGTACAAAAACTAACGCGCGTACCCGTAAAGGTCCACGCAAAGCAATTAAAAAGTAACTAATTTAGGAAGCTAAAAGATGGCAAAAGACACTCGTAGCCGCAAAAAAGTGGCACGTCGTTCGGTATCTGAAGGTATCGCCCATATTCATGCGTCTTTTAATAACACCATTGTAACCATTACCGATCGTCAAGGTAATGCATTGGCTTGGGCCACCTCAGGTGGACAAGGCTTCCGTGGTTCACGTAAATCAACGCCTTTCGCTGCACAGGTTGCTGCTGAAGTTGCTGGCAAAGCAGCTCAAGAAACCTACGGCGTAAAAAATGTTGATGTCTTGGTTAAAGGTCCAGGACCAGGTCGTGAGTCTGCGGTTCGTGCATTAGGTGCATTGGGTTATAAAATTAACAGCATCAGCGATGTAACACCAATTCCACACAACGGCTGCCGCCCACCTAAGAAGCGCCGCGTTTAAGGAGAAAGACACATGGCCCGTTATATTGGTCCAAAACTAAAATTGTCACGTCGTGAAGGTACTGACCTGCAACTAAAATCAGGCGTTAAGCCTTATGATGTGAAAACTAAAAAAGCAAGTCGTGCGCCTGGTCAGCATGGCAACAGCCAAAACAAAACTTCTGAATACGCTTCACAGCTTCGTGAAAAGCAAAAAGTAAAACGTATGTACGGTGTACTTGAGCGTCAATTCTCTAACTACTATAAAGAAGCTGCTCGTATGCGTGGCGCAACAGGTGAAAACCTACTTGGTATGCTAGAGCGTCGTTTGGATAACGTTGTTTATCGTATGGGTTTTGGTGCTACTCGTGCAGAAGCACGTCAGTTGGTTAGCCACCGCTCAATTTTGCTTAAGAAAGCAGGTCGTGATGAGTTTGTTCGTGTGAACATTCCTTCAATCCAAGTTCAAGATGGCGACGTAATTGCTGTTCATGAGAAATCTAAAGAACAACTACGTATTAAAAACGCTGTTGAGCTAGCGACACAACGTGGTATTCCAGAATGGCTAGAAGTTGATCACAGCAAACTTCAAGGTACTTTCAAGACTGCTCCAGAACGTAGTGAACTACCTGCTGAAATCAACGAAAGCTTGATTGTTGAGCTATATTCTAAATAATCCGAATTAACCATCGAGGTGACACTATGACAAATGCAACTGAGTTTCTAACACCTAGCACCATTCACGTAGATGCGGTTAATGAAACGACTGCTAAGGTCACGCTCGAGCCGTTAGAACGTGGCTTTGGGCATACGCTAGGTAATGCTCTTCGCCGCATCTTGCTTTCTTCATTGTCTGGCGCTGCCGTCATCGAAGCAGAGATTGAAGGTGTTGATCATGAGTATTCAACACTTGAAGGTCTGCAAGAAGACGTGATGGATTTGCTATTAAACCTGAAAGGTTTAGCAATCACTTTGCACGATCAGAATGAAGCATATTTGACTTTGGATAAGCAGGGCGCAGGTATTGTTACTGCTGCCGACCTAGAGTTGCCACATAATGTAGAAATCGCTAATCCTGAATTGGTGCTTGGTACATTAAGTGACCGTGGCCATCTAAAAATGCGCCTACGTGTCGTAACTGGTCGTGGCTACGAGCCTGCCAATCAACGTCGTGAAGATGCTAGCTCAAAAGCAATTGGTCGTCTAAAACTTGATGCAAGCTTTAGCCCAATTCTACGTGTGGCATATGATGTTGAGAATGCTCGTGTTGAGCAGCGTACCGATCTTGACAAGCTAATTATTGAGCTTGAAACTAACGGTACGATTGACCCTGAAGAAGCGATTCGTAAAGCAGCAACTATTCTTCAACAGCAAATCGCAATCTTTGTTGATTTGGAAGCTGAGGAAGTGGTTGAGCCTGTCAAAGAAAAAGAAGAGATTGATCCTGTGCTGCTACGTCCAGTGGATGATCTTGAACTAACGGTTCGCTCAGCAAACTGCTTGAAAGCTGAAAACATTTATTATATTGGCGATTTGGTACAACGTTCTGAAACTGAACTGCTTAAAACTCCAAATCTTGGTAAGAAGTCATTGACTGAAATTAAAGATGTTCTTGCATCTAAAGGTCTTGAACTTGGAATGCGCTTAGAAACTTGGCCACCAAGCGACCTACGAGTTGATGATCGCTTTTCTTATCGTAGCCGTTAATTTAAAGGATACTGACCATGCGACATCGTAACAGTGGCGTTAAGCTGGGTCGCACCAGCAGCCATCGTAAGGCAATGTTCCAAAACATGACTAACTCTCTGTTTGAACATGAGCTAATAAAAACCACTTTGGTTAAAGCAAAAGAGCTACGCCGTGTAGCTGAGCCTTTGATCACTTTGGCAAAAGAAGACAGCGTTGCCAACCGCCGTTTGGCGTTTGACCGCACTCGTAACAAGGCTATCGTTGGTAAATTATTCAACGAACTTGGTCCTCGTTACCAAACTCGCCCAGGTGGCTACCTGCGCATCATCAAGTGTGGCTATCGCGATGGCGATAACGCACCGATGGCTTACGTTGAGTTGGTAGATCGCCCATAATTTATGGTGATTTAGACTCAATAAAACCCCGATTCCTATCGGGGTTTTTTTATTTTCCTAAAACCTATAAGTCAGAAAGATCTAATACCTCATGATCTATTGTATTAATGACATCAACATTAGCCAACACATCAATTTGACCATCTGGTAGATCCTCAATGTCATAAGGTGAGCTTACTTCTATGGTTTCATTATCAAGTTCATGAATAACCACTGCATCGTCAAGTAATTCAAGCAATGCCAGCAATGGCTCATATGCCGTGATATAAATACCGATGTTTTTATTTTTTGGATTTATAAGGTATTTGGGTGTTTGTTTGCTAGACGGTAGGATGAATTGATTCCCTTGACTGCTGTTTTTGATGATGCGGAACTGTTCGTCGTTAATGTCGGCATAGGTTGATGCATTGCTGATCTTTTTGTTTAACGGTGGGTATTTTTAAAACCTTTGCCAATGCATCTTTAGCAGAGATGTGCGTTAATAGCATGTAGCCGATTTCGGTAGGGTATGCGACGATCTGCCCGTTTTGGAGTGCTTGTTTAATTTGCTCTAGTAGTCTTGGCTGAGGGTTTTCTGGATGTGGATAAATTGTATTCATGGCTGTCCTTTTTGATTGGGTCATTGAAATTTTTGACAGATTATTAAAAACAACCATATAAGCCGACGAGCATCTCTTGGTAGCTTGTCTGGATGGTTAAGATATTGATTGGCCCGCTCATACACATCATGGGCAAAAGTACTTTTTGTTGTATCAAAATCAGCGTTTAGATTATCCTGCGATACATAAAAATATCGCCCACAGGCTTGGTTGAGTAGGCATTCTATCGCCTGCGGTTTGATTTCTACTTGTTCAAAGATGGCTTGAGTCTGCTCATCACGGCCGTCAGATTCATACCAATAGCCAAAATCATTAAGTGTGCGTCGATGCTTGCCTGCGATACACCAATGGCTGATCTCATGCAAGGCGCTGGCAAAGAATCCATGGGCAAATTCAATGCGTGCAGGGCTTCCTGCTTCGCTTGGGAAATATTCGGGTTCGTTTTCGCCTCGCACCAGTATGGTTGGCATGATATCAATGTTTTTTTGATCAAACATTTTGTTGAATAGTTTTATAAGCCAATCTGTCAGTGCATCATCATCGTTATGATCGATATTCTGCCATGTGTCACGAAAATTGCCTAAGTCTCTGACGGTGAAATTTTGGGTGATTTTTTTGATGTCATCTTGATCTGACAGCAACTTGAATAGATTTTGCCAAAGATTGAAAACGTGATTTTTGTTGTCACTCTGATTAAGTGCAAGGTCTGGTGAGAGGTCGTAAAATGAAATGAAAGTCATGATTATTGAATTGCAAATTTTTTGTATTATAGCATTATTTGTCTCTGTAAGATAAATCTGATGATGGGTTAATAAGCTCATACAAAATAGCCGTGAAAATATTCCTAATTTATGAAATAATACGCCTAATATTAAAATAGGAAATCTATGATGACGCAATCAATCAATCAATCTAATCCCAGCCAAGAGCTGCCTGCCAATATTCTGCTTGAGAAATGGGCTGATATTGGTTTTTCTTGGTCTGGCGAGGTGGCTGTAGAGAGTTTCGAGCGACTTTCAAAAAATTTAATTCTACAAGAGCAAAATCAACAGGTCAAGAATCTTAATCTTAAAGTGAATCTGCAAAAAATAGACGGCACCCTGTGGCTGAACTATGAAGTTGCAGGTAAGCTTATTACCCCGTGTCAGCGATGTCTTGAATCGACGACCGTGGATGTCACAGGGGATTATCGATTGGCGATTTTATTCAATGAATCTCAGGCTGATCAAGTGCAGGACGCTGAATATGTGTTGGTTGATGAACTAAACCCTTCTGACTCTCGTAAAATGCTGCCTATCAAGGATCTGCTAGAGGATGAGCTTTTGCTTGTGCTACCATTATCTCCACGCCATGACGACTGTGATATGCCAATTGAGATGTTAGAAGATGAAGAGGAGGCGGCCGATAACCCATTTGCAGCATTGGCTGCACTAAAGGAACAATTAAATTAACTTAATGTTTGATTAGTTTAGAAAAAGTTTTGTAATTTTTTATGTTTAGGCTTTGAAAAATCAAAAAGTTTTCGGTATAATACAGCGTTTATTGTGCTTAGGTTAGATGAGCAAGGCAAAAGGTGCTATGTCTTGGCTGTATTTTTACAATATCATCCTAAGCAAACCAATTTTCACTTTATTTTGGCGATCGGGACGATTATGATTGTCTTGATCTGACGAATTTTAGGAGCTATCATGGCAGTTCAACAAAACCGCAAAAGCCGTTCACGCCGCGACATGCGTCGTTCACACGACCGTATGGTAGTGAACACTCTAAGCATTGATTCTACTACTGGCGAAAAACATCTTCGCCACCACGCGACCAAAGACGGTTTTTACCGTGGTCGTCAGCTGTTCAAGGTAAGCCAAGACAGCTAATCGGTAGATAATACCAATAAGCCAAGCCGTGTTGTTTGTTCAATGCGCTTGGCTTTTTATTTTGGCAAGTTCACTAAGCTTGAGCTGCTAAAATTAGTAAACAAATGTTTATTTTTTATGTTAGAATGCACCTAATTTGGATTCATTATCCAATAAAATAAATAGTCATAAACACAAAATAGGTATCGTATGGCAGAAAATAATACCATGAAACGCGTTGCGGTGGTTTTCCCTGGTCAAGGTTCGCAAGCGGTTGGCATGATGAATGAGCTGGCAGAGCATTTTCCTATTGTAAAGTCAACCTTCGATGAGGCGAGTGTAGCGCTTGGATTTGACCTTTGGGAAATCACTCAGGATGAGTCACGCCTACATAAGACAGAATACACGCAGCCTGCATTATTAGCGGCGAGTGTTGCGATTTGGCATATTGTTAAGGATAAATTAGGCACTCAAGGCGTTAAGCCCGTATGTCTGGCCGGTCACTCATTGGGCGAATATAGTGCCTTGGTAGCAGGCGGCGTATTAAGCTTGGCGGATGCTGTTAAATTGGTTCATGAGCGTGGCAAATACATGACACAAGCGGTTGCAGGTATTGACACTCAAATGGCAGCCGTGCTCGGTCTTGATGATGAACAAGTGGCCAGCCTGTGTGAGGACGCAACTCAGAATGCTGGCATCGTGAACCCTGCTAACTTTAATAGCCCAGGTCAAGTGGTGATCGCAGGCACAGAAGTGGGTGTTAGCCATGTGCTGGCATCGGTTGAAAACCTAGGTAAAAAAGCCGTACCACTAAAAGTATCCGTGCCATCACATTGTCAGCTGATGAATCCTGCAACAGATAAGTTGGCAGCGCTACTGAGCGACACGGTATTCAAACAAGCAGAGATCCCTGTCATTCAGAACCGCCACGCTGTCGTTCATGATGACATTAATGACATTAAGACTTCATTGATTGAGCAGCTGTCTATGCCTGTTCAATGGGCTAAAACCATGCGAAAACTGGCTGATAAACATATCGATGTTATCATCGAATGCGGCCCTGGTAATGTCCTATCAAATCTTGCCAAGCGCCAGGCCGAGCCAATCACAGCTCTGCCTACTGATAAATTGGTGCGCCTTGAGAAATTGGAGAATTTAGCATGAGCAGAAAGATTGTATTAGTAACGGGCGCTAGCCGAGGTATCGGCCGTGCCATCGCGCAAAAATTTGCAGCAGAAGGTCATTTTGTTATCGGCACAGCGACCAGTGAAAAGGGCGCTGAAGCTATCGAAGAATATTTAAGTGAAGCTGGTGGTATCGGCCGCGTGTTGGATGTTTGCGATGAAGAAGCGATCGATAACCTATTTGAAGAGATCGACAGTGTTTATGGTAGCGTCAATGTGCTTGTTAATAATGCCGGCATCACCAAAGACGGTCTTTTAATGCGCATGAAAAATGAGGACTGGTCCGATGTTATTGACACCAACCTAACTTCTATTTACCGTACCTCT
The DNA here is from genome assembly GCF_900453105.1 of Moraxella ovis. Classification (NCBI taxonomy): domain Bacteria; kingdom Pseudomonadati; phylum Pseudomonadota; class Gammaproteobacteria; order Moraxellales; family Moraxellaceae; genus Moraxella; species Moraxella ovis. Next base: position 1,786,518 of record NZ_UGPW01000001.1, on the reverse strand, counting down.
CGTCGCGCCATTAAAGGCATGATGAAGGCTCGCTCTGGACGTATAATTAACATCACGTCGGTGGTAGGGCAGATGGGTAATGCTGGTCAGGCCAACTACGCTGCTAGTAAAGCAGGTGTTGAGGGCTTTACCCGCGCATTGGCTCGTGAGATCGGATCGCGTGGCGTGACTGTAAACTGCGTTGCACCTGGTTTTGTAGAGACCGACATGACCGAAGAGCTTGATGAGCGTCTAATCAATTCCATGCTAGACGCTGTTCCGCTAGGACGCATGGCGCAGCCTGAAGAGATCGCTGCAGCGGTGACTTTCTTGGCGAGCGACGAAGCCAGTTACATCACAGGCGAGGTGTTGGCTGTCAATGGCGGCATGTACATGTAATCACATATTTTTTATAAAATAATTGACAAATTTTTGATTTGTGATTATTATTTATCTTAAATTGTGCACAACTGTATTCATAAAACTTGCACTATCCGTGAAAATGTTTTATGATACGCTAAATTTCTGATAAATAGTTAAAATCAGTATGGTGCTGATAAGTAGCATTTATCCATCGATTTAAAGGAAATACCTATGAGCGATATCGAAGCTAAAGTAAAAGACGCAGTGGCTGAACAACTTGGTCTAAACGTTGCTGACATCAATAATGACGCGTCATTCATGGACGATTTAGGTGCAGATTCTCTAGACCTAGTTGAGCTTGTAATGGCATTTGAAAGCAACTTCGGCATCACCATCCCTGATGAAGATTCTGCTGAGCTTACTACTGTTCAAAAAGCAATCGACTACGTGACTGCTAAGCTTTAATTGATTGATTAAAGTCAGATCACAAAACCACCCATTTTGGGTGGTTTTTTATTGCCATTGATTGGCACTAAGTAGCAATCTAAACTACAATTTATAACAATTTCGTAGCAAAACTTAGCGATTCTGCGGATTAATTTTTGGTAAGATGATCTTAATTGATGAGCGATTTTGTATTAAGCTCATTATGATGAGTTATCCAAAAATTTGCCCACTAAATGTTAAGTGTAGGGCAGTCAATAAACAAACAGGAGTCTATTATGAGTATTTTTAGTTTTGCCAAAGACATCGGTGATAAAATCTTTAATCGTAACAAGAAAGATGCAGCACCAGCTGCAAACACAGCAGCACCAGCTGAGCCAACTGCACAAGAAATTGCAAACTTGCTATTGGCTCGCGTACAAGCTCAGAACGTTCAGATCAGCAATCTGTCAGTAAACTATAACAGCGATACGGACACCGTAACACTATCGGGTGCAGCCAAGACCCAAGAAGATCGCGAGCGCGCACGCTTGGCGGTGGGTAATGTCCAACACGTTGAGACGGTTGTTGATAACATCACAGTAGAATCTCAAGAGTCTGAGTCTCGTTTCTACACCGTAAAATCAGGCGACAACCTATCAAAAATCGCCAAAGAAATGTATGGCGACGCCAATGACTACATGAAGATCTTCGATGCGAACAAGCCTATGCTTTCACATCCAGACAAAATCTATCCAGGTCAAGTATTGCGAATCCCTGCATAATCTTACCCAGATTGATTAAAAAGTTAGTTAAAAAGACCGCCATCGTGCGGTCTTTTTTTGCTGTTTTAACTATTTTGGCAGTGGAGGTTGAGCGCATCTTGAGTTTGGTGAATGCGATGTCTAACTTCATCGGCGGTTAAGGCTTTTTGGGAGCCATCATCGCTAATCTCATGGACGTCGCCACCTGCGTTTAGTGTTGCTAGATTGTCCCGCAGGATTTGGCATTGTTTTTGCCTTGTGGCGTCTATTGGTGGCGCTGCTGATCTTGGTTGATAAAAATTAAGAGCTGTGTGACTGCCTTGAGGTGGTAGCTGGCTATAACGCGGCTCACCATATTTACCGATACTTTGATAAACAGTGACAGCCTGAGCATTGGCTGATGCCATCATCAGCGCGATAGACGATAGGATGTAATGAAGGGATGTTCGCATGAGTGTCATCATTAGGATTTGGGGTATTGTAGCATTGATGCGATCAGAATGTTGGGATTTGACGGGTTATTTCATGATTAAAGATTGGCAAGATGATAAATTACAAAAAATCTGAACATATGTGCAAAATGGGCTTGGCAAAAGGTGGCTTTTGGGTTAATATAGTCGTGTAGTATTTTTGATAACTAATTTCGTATTTATTCATACTTATCATAAAAATTAGTTATAAATGAATTTAAAGTCGGCGTAATTTTTATCCAAAATTGCGTTTGTCAGATTAAATTTAACAAATTACCGTTTGTTCATGCTGATCTGACATTGCTTTAGACTTATCGGTCTGCAAGACGAACATCCTGTCAATACTCTTTCGTCTTTGTCGGTTCATACTTGCAATTGTCTTTTGTCTATAGCAACTTTATTGTGTTTGTTTAATTTACCCATCTGGTAAAAAGGATTGACAATGACAGAGCAAACCACCCAAGCCCCCAACATGACGGGCCATACTCAGACGGCAGACGCCGCCAAACATTTCCGTGAAAATCAAGAAAAACTTGCCCGTGGCGAAACTGTTGCCATGAGCGGGGCAGAACTGCTTGTGCAAGCCTTAGTTGATGAAGGTGTGACCCATATCTTTGGCTATCCTGGCGGTGCGGTGCTGCATATCTATGATGCCCTATTTAAGCAAGATAAAATTGAGCATATCCTAGTTCGTCACGAGCAGGCGGCAGGACATATGGCGGACGCTTATAGCCGTGTTACAGGACGTACGGGTGTGGTACTAGCCACGTCAGGGCCTGGCGTTACTAATACCGTAACCGCCATTGCCACAGCGTTCATGGACTCCATTCCTATGGTGGTGCTGGCAGGGCAGGTGCCAAGCACCTTGATTGGTGATGATGCATTCCAAGAGTGCGACATGATCGGTATCTCTCGCCCAGTGGTCAAGCACAGCTTCCAAGTGCGCAACCCTACTGACATTCCTGAAATCATCAAAAAAGCTTTCTTTATCGCAAGCTCGGGCCGTCCTGGCCCTGTGGTGGTGGACATTCCTAAGGACATGACGAACCCTGCTGATAAATTTGACTATGTCATGCCAAGCGAGATTCACATTCGCTCATATCAGCCAACTTCCAAGGGGCATGGCGGCCAAATCAAAAAAGCTCTAGACGTACTACTTTCTGCCAAACGCCCAGTGCTATACTCAGGTGGTGGCGTGGTGCAAGGCAATGCAAGTGATGAGCTTCGTGAACTTGCCAATTTGTTAAATCTGCCCGTTACCAACACGCTCATGGGGCTTGGGGCATATCCTGCCACAGGCGAGCAGTTTGTGGGCATGTTGGGTATGCACGGCACTTATGAAGCCAACATGACCATGCACCATGCGGACGTTATCCTAGCGGCGGGGGCAAGGTTTGATGACCGAGTTACCAACAACGTCAAAAAATTCTGCCCGAACGCTACCATTATTCACATTGACATTGACCCAACGTCTATCTCAAAAACCATCAGTGCCCACATCCCTATCGTAGGCGATGTCAAGCCTGTCTTGACTGAAATGGTTGCGCTTATCAAGTCGAGTGATAAACGTTTAGACGAACACGCTCTTGCTGATTGGTGGACGCAAATAGGCGAATGGCGTAAGCGTCATGGTCTGCGCTACGGTGATGATACGGACGCCGATGTCCATGCGATCATGCCACAACGTGTCGTTGAAACACTGTGCAAATTGACAGACGGTAAGGCGATTATCACCTCCGATGTTGGTCAGCACCAAATGTTCGCCGCTTTATATTATAAATATGACGAGCCACGCCAATGGCTAAACTCTGGCGGACTTGGCACCATGGGCGTGGGCTTGCCTTATGCCATGGCGGCAAAACTTGCCTGTCCTGAAAAAACAGTGGTCTGTATCACGGGTGAGGGCTCCATTCAGATGAATATCCAAGAGCTATCAACGTGCTTGCAGTATAATTTGCCCGTTAAGATTTTGAATTTAAATAACGCCCAACTTGGTATGGTAAAACAATGGCAAGATATGCTGTACGAAGGTCGCCACGCCCAAAGTTATATGAAATCGCTGCCTGATTTTGTCAAACTTGCCGAGAGCTATGGGCATAAAGGCGTAAAAATCACCAATCCCGCCACCATGGAAAAAGAGCTAAAAGAAGCCCTAGAAATGGACGGTTTGGTATTTATTGATGTGTATGTGGACAGAAGTGAGCACGTCTATCCCATGCAAGTGGCAGGACAGTCCATGCGTGATATGTGGTTATCAAAAGGGGAGCGTACCTAATGGCACAGCTACAAAAACACTTGATTTCGGTACTTATGGAAAACGAAGCAGGCTCGCTGTCTCGTGTGGTTGGACTGTTTAGTCAGCGTGGCTACAACATTGATACGCTAAACGTTGCCGCCACCGAAGATCCCACGCTGTCTCGCTTAACCTTGACCACGATTACCACGGCTGATAAGATTGAGCAGATTACCAAACAACTTCATAAACTCATTGAAGTGGTTAAAGTCCAAAACCTATCGGAAGTCTCTGGCGGTAGTCAGATTGAGCGTGAGCTGATGCTCATCAAAGTGCGAGCGACAGGGGCATACCGTGAAGAAGTGTACCGCACGGCAGACATATTCCGAGCCCAAATCGTGGACGTGTCGGCAAACCTTTATACCATTCTTATCACAGGGGACGCAGGCAAGTTAGATGGCTTTATTGATGTCATCGGACGCGATAAAATCCTAGAAGTGGTACGCTCTGGCGTGATTGGTATTGCAAGGGGCGAGCGGACGCTTTCTTTGTGATGGCAAAAGTTGTCTTAAAAGGTCATATCATCATTCCTAAAACCAATCGGCAAGTTATTTTAGATGAACTTAAAAAACACATTGGCTTAACACGTCAAGAAAGTGGTTGTTTGATATTTCAAATCACACAAGACAACAGCGATGCCGATAAGTTTTGGGTTTATGAAGAATTTGTGAACAAAGAAGCCTTCGACTTTCATCAAGCTCGTGTGCGTTTGTCGGATTGGGGGCGTGTTTCTTGTGGTGTACAGAGATATTATGAACCTTTGATTGTTGTTGATTGATTTTGTGAGAAAAATATGATTGTAGAATTGGCAAGCCTACCACTTGCGGTGCAGACTTATATTCAAAATGAGCAAAAAGTACAGCTTGTTGTGCAAGGCGAACAGGTGCATTTAACGCCCTTACATCAATTTGCATCAAAGCCAAGAACCCCAGGTTTGCTTGCTCATTTGAACATTCATACCGATGATGATTTTTGGTTTGAGCGAATGAGTGAAGAAGAATTGGCTTGCTGGATTGTCAAATAAAATGAAAGAGTTGAAATTGTTTTGATTATTTTATTTCATACGGTTATTTTTTCCGTTGCTATAATATTTAATTGGTGGTTGGAGCTTGTACTATTTTGGTGGATGCCATTCTTGGTGATACACCCTATTATTGGTTGGTTTAGCGAGCTTTCTGAGCATTATCCAATGATGGATTTATCTGATGATACACCAAGATTTTATTCAAGAAATAGATATGCAGGATTTTTTGAAAAAATCTTTATTGGTATGCATTCTGATAATTTGCATTTAACTCATCATTTATTCCCTGCAATATCTCATTGGAATTTAAAAAAGGCAACTCAAATCTTAAAAGAAGATGATAATTTTTGTAGATGGGATAATTATTGGGGAGGTATTTTTTCGTCATCAGAACCAAGTAGAGTCAGCCTGCTTGATTTTATTAATAAATAATAAGTAACATCAAGAGCTGGTATGAAGATATTGATAAAACCAGAGATTTTTGCTCTTTTTGCGGCTATTTTAAATGGGTCTATCGGCATATTTACCAGATTTGCCTTTGGTTTTGATGGTGGTTTGTCTCCTACTGCCTTAGCATTTTGGAAGTGTTTTGTTGCTTTTTTGTTAATAGCTTTGATTGGTTTTGGTAATGGACAAATAAAACAAGAGATAATACATCACTCAAAGTACTGGTATAAATTTGCCTTATTGGGGTTTTTGGGTATTTTTTGTCTGTATTTCTTTGAGACTTGGGCATTTTATCACGCCTCTATCCCTTTAGTGTCATTTTTAACTTATGCAGCAGGCGGAGTAACATTACTTTTATCGGTATTTTTTCTTGGAGAAAGGTTAAATATTTATAAAATTATCGCTTTTTTTAGCATTATTTTTGGCGTATCTTGTTTATTCTTATTTAATAATGATGTATATGGTAGTTACCTAGGTTTTGTACTGGCTTTACTTGGTGGTCTTGGTTATGCTTTATTTATATTTGTATCAAAGGTGTTAAAAGTTGGTGGCGGTATTGCTCAGCTTTTTTGGTTGTTTGCCTTTGGTAGTGTTTATCTTTTTATACCTTATTCTTGGGACTTATATCTGCCAAATGGTATGGCTTGGTTGATGATTTTTTGCCTTGTATTATTGCCAACCATTGGAGGATTTTATTTAACCACCAAAGCAGTTGAATATGGCGAGGCAAGCAAAGTTCAGATTATTGAGACAAGCGACCCATTATTTGCTACTTTATTGGCATTAATAATTTTTGGCGATGTTCTAAGCCTTGTTGGATATATTGGAGCATTATTTATTTTTGTTGGTATCATCATTATGATAAAATCATCAAAGTGATTTTTTTATCTATTTAATTCAACCCAACGCCATTTATGGCAAATTTTTAAGGAAAACTCGTATGAGCTTAAATATTTTTTATGATAAAGATTGTGATCTATCAATCATCCAAGGCAAAAAAGTTGCCATCATCGGCTACGGCTCACAAGGTCATGCCCACGCCCTAAACCTAAAAGACAGCGGTGTTGATGTGACTGTAGGTCTGCGTGCCGGCTCTGCATCTTGGAAAAAAGCTGAAAATTCGGGCCTAAAAGTCGCTGAAACTAGTGATGCGGTAAAAGGTGCTGATCTGGTAATGATCCTAACACCTGATGAATTCCAAAAGCAGCTATACGCAGAAGTGATCGAGCCAAACATTAAACAAGGCGCGACGCTTGCCTTTGCTCATGGTTTTGCCATCCACTACAACCAAGTTGTGCCACGTGCTGACCTTGATGTGATTATGGTTGCACCAAAAGCACCAGGCCATACTGTACGTTCTGAATTCGTGAATGGCGGCGGTATTCCTGATCTAATTGCTGTCTACCAAGACGCATCAGGTCAAGCCAAGCAAGTAGCGCTATCTTACGCATCAGGCGTGGGTGGCGGTCGCTCTGGCATCATCGAGACGACATTCAAAGACGAAACTGAAACTGACTTGTTCGGTGAGCAAGCCGTTCTATGTGGTGGTGCGGTTGAGCTTGTTAAAATGGGCTTTGAGACCCTAGTAGAAGCAGGCTATGCACCTGAGATGGCGTATTTTGAGTGCTTGCACGAGCTTAAGCTGATCGTTGATTTGATGTATCAAGGCGGCATCGCGGACATGAACTATTCAATCTCGAATAACGCTGAATACGGCGAATACGTGACTGGTCTTGAAGTGATCAATGATCAATCCCGCGCGGCCATGCGTAACGCGCTAAAACGCATCCAATCTGGCGAATACGCGAAAATGTTCATCTCTGAAGGTCAGTTGAACTATCCATCAATGACCGCTCGTCGCCGTCAAACTGCTGAGCACGAAATCGAAAAAACTGGTGCAAAACTACGTGCCATGATGCCTTGGATCACCGAGAGCAAAATCATCGACAAAGAGAAAAACTAATTTTCTTTTTAAAGATAAAAACAGCTGCCCTTTTGGGCGGCTGTTTTGTTTGGGTGTTTGTTTGTGGTTTAAACCATTTTCTAAAAAACCCAAATAAGCACATAAAAATCAAATTTGGTGTACAATAGCTGCCTATCTCATTAAACTTCATCTGAAAATACAAAATAAGCGAAACATGGTTGATATTAATTTTACGAATCTTTTGAGTGCTTTATCAGAATTTGAGACTTTGTATATTGTCGCGAGCTACATCATCGCCGTTTTCATTTGGCTTGAATCAACTTGGGTGCTGAATAATGACGGTAAGCTCCCTGAGTCCAATATCTTTGCGGTGGTCAGTCTTACGACCTCATCATGGCTTGTGGTGTCTGGGCTTGCGCTGTTTTTCTTGGATTTTAATGGGCTTTCGATGAGCGTGCCTGTGGCTTATGGGATCTATTCATTGATGGGGTGGATTTATGGCGCACGTTTGATCTCCACTAAGGACATCGACGACCCAAAGGACATTGTACTACCTGCAAAGTATCTAAATTTTTGTCGTTCTTTTGCTCTTGTCTTTGCGTTACTGTGCGGCTTTGTGCTTGCCAAGCCATATTTACCCATTTAATTTCCTTGGTTGCAAATAAATCTCCAATGTGCCAAAATAATCCCCCTTTTGTGGCCAAAGTCTGTTATACTGTCACCCATGGTATTTATGTACCATTAGTAAGTTTTTGCAAGACGCCTCTGGGCGAGTGTTAAAACGACTTTGAAACTTGCGGACAAGTGGGTTTTAGGGCGTATTTGAACTATCTTTGAACGTTGTTTATTGTATTGGTTGAAATTTAGACGTCTTTTTACATTAAGACTTATTTTGCACGTTTTGGCAACATAAATATTTTAAACAGGCAATTTTGCCATTTTTTCGATCATACAGGAATTTTCCCATGTCAAACAAAGTTCAAGGCACTGTTAAGTGGTTCAACGAAGCTAAAGGTTTTGGTTTCATCGCTCAAGACAACGGCGGTCAAGACGTATTTGCTCACTACAGCGCAATCACCGGTTCTGGCTTCAAAACCTTAGCTGAAGGTCAAAAAGTATCTTTCATCCTAGGCGAAGGCAAAAAAGGTCCACAAGCTGAAGAAATCGAAGCGCTTTAATTCACAGAATTAAGCCTATGATTAAAAACACTGCTTATCCAGCGGTGTTTTTTATTGCCAAAACAAAAAAGTGACTGATGATTCACAAAAATGATTTGACCCAATCGGGTGATTTTTCTGATAATCAAAATACCAGGAACATCAAAGTAATTGGTGCGAAGTCTTTATTTGCAAATTGATATTTACAAATCTGCCTGCAAATGATATAAAGAAGAGCGTATCCATAACAAATCACGGAGCTATCATGAAAGTATTAGTAGCGGTAAAGCGCGTTGTTGACCATAATGTAAAAGTTCGCGTTAAAGCGGATGAGTCGGGTGTGGAATTGACTAACGCCAAAATGAGTGTAAACCCATTTTGTGAAATCGCCATTGAAGAAGCGGTTCGTCTAAAAGAAAAAGGTGTGGCTACCGAGGTTGTGGCGGTATCTATCGGCACAGCACAAGCTGCAGAGCAGATCCGTTCGGCGTTGGCATTGGGCGTTGATCGCGGCATTCTGGTAGAGACTGATGAGAGGCCTTATCCGCTACAAGTCGCCAAGATTCTAAAAGGCGTGGCTGAAGCAGAGGGTGCACAGCTGATTCTATTGGGTAAGCAAGCCATCGATGATGACAATAACCAAACAGGTCAGATGCTATCGGCGCTAATGAATGCGTCACAAGGTACGTTTGCGTCAGAAGTTGTGGTGAGCGGCGATAAAGTACAAGTAACCCGTGAGATCGATGGTGGCTTGCAGACGGTTGAATTGGCACTGCCTGCAATCATCACGACTGACCTACGTCTGAACGAGCCTCGTTTTCCGAAACTACCGAACATCATGGCAGCTAAGAAGAAGCCATTGGACAATAAGACGCCAGCTGATTTTGGCGTGGACATGACGTCCAAGCTAACTACACTGAAAGTCAAAGCGCCAGCTGAGCGTGGTGCGGGCGTGAAAGTGGGTAGCGTTGATGAGCTGATCGATAAACTTCGTAACGAAGCGAAAGTAATCTAATGCCAAAGCATGGCTTGTGCATCCAAGCTCTGATAAATTAACCATCTTAATTGTCAGAGTCTCACGAGTCAGCAATCAACTTTGACAAAATTGTATTATAAAATTGCTAAAAGGATAAAACCATGACCGTACTAGTTTATGCTGAACATGATAATACCGAATTAAAATCTGCTACTTTATCAACCATTACTGCCGCTACCAAGATTGATAGTGATGTGCATGTATTGGTGGCAGGCACCAATGCCCAAGCTGTCGCGGACAGCGCAGCTCAAGTGGCAGGCGTGAGCAAAGTTTTGCTTGCTGATAATGCTGCCTTTGCCAATCAATTGGCAGAGAACATTGCGCCATTGGTTGTTGAGTTGGCGGGCGGCTATACACACATCATCGCTCCTGCAACTACGACAGGTAAGAATTTCTTGCCACGTGTGGCAGCGCTATTAGATGTCAGCATGGTATCTGACATCACGGCTGTGATCGATGCGAAGACCTTTGAGCGTCCGATTTACGCAGGTAATGCGATTGCAACTGTGCAGACCTCTGAAGATAAAGTTGTGCTTAGCGTGCGTGGCACTGCTTTTGATGCAGCGGCAGCGACTGGCGGCAGTGCAGCGATTGAGAGCGTGAGCGCAGGCGGCGATGCGGGCAAATCAACCTTCGTTAAAGAAGAGCTGGCTAAGTCTGACCGTCCAGAGCTGACTTCTGCTAATATCGTCGTCTCTGGCGGTCGTGCTTTGGCAAGTGGCGAAAACTTCACCAAGTACATCGAGCCTTTGGCGGACAAACTGAGTGCAGCGGTCGGTGCCAGCCGTGCGGCGGTGGATGCAGGCTTCGTACCAAATGATCTACAAGTTGGTCAGACTGGTAAAATCGTCGCGCCAAGCTTATACATCGCCGCTGGCATCTCTGGTGCGATTCAACATCTGGCGGGCATGAAAGACTCTAAGACCATCGTTGCTATTAATAACGACCCAGAAGCGCCAATCGCTAAAGTGGCCGATTATTTCCTAGAAGCGGATATCTTCACGGCATTGCCAGAGCTGACTGCCAAGCTCTAAACGATGCGACGCAAAGATCCCCACATACATGGGGATTTTTTTGGTTAGGAGCTAGGTATGGTCAAAAATACCAGCTCTGGTCGATTGAATACTCTGGGTATGAAGCGTGTGGACTCTTTGGCAAGTCCACGACTGACGATGAACTGGGTGTGCTGGCTGTGAGAGACTGGATTGACAAAGTGATAATCACCACCAGCATATTTTGGAAGCAGTCCTTGATTTGGGGCGAACAGACCATTTAGCACATAAGGGATACGCCATTGACCACCGTGTGCATGACCACTCACCACAAAATCAAAGGGATATGTCAAATACTCATCGATGTATTCAGGGCGATGAGTGAGTAGAATGTTGATGTCGTCAGGTCTAGCAAGCTCACCAACCGTGCGTAAATCCTCACGAAACTTGGTCATAAATACAGGGTCGGACACGCCATAGACACGCAGCTTGCTGTCTTTGCCATCAATCGGTATGGTGGCTGTGTCGCCGTGTAGGATTTTGATGCCGTAGCTTGTGATTTTGTTTTCTATTTTGGTGTATTCATCAGCAGGCAGGTACAGTTCATGGTTACCATTGACATAGTACACATGAGGCGTGATGTCGGTAAGCTGGCGAAGCAGTACATCGGCGTGCGTCTGGGGCAGTTCGTCGTCATAGATGTCCCCACCCAACAAAATCACATCAGGGCGGCGGTCTTTTAGGGGCTTCATCAGCTCGTGCTGCTCATCACCATAAAAGCAGCTGTGCAAATCGGTGATGATTGCCACCGTGATTGCTCTGTCGGTGGTGGCATGACTTGCGGTGTATTCTTGGGTGGTGAGACGGTCATCGATGGCAACGAGCATAAGAACGGCCACAGCCACAAGCACAAAGGCGACGGTTAATGTTTTTTGTCGTGATAAAAAGAACATGGCATCAAACCTCACGACCGAGCAAAGCGACGCTGACGCAGCATCTCATACAGACACACCGAGCCTGCCACACCGACATTTAGGCTTTCTTGACCATTGGGCTGGGGCAGAGCGATGGGCGTGGCATTGTGCAGGAGCGTGTCAGAGATGCCTTGCCCTTCATGCCCAAGCACCCAAGCGATGCTGGTGGTCAGGTTGTGGTCATAGATGACTTTGTCGGCATGGCTGCTTGTGGCGTATAAAGGGGTCTTGACTTGACACAAAATCTCATCATGACTGATGTGCTCGTAGATGTCCAAGGCAAAATGTGCCCCCATGCCAGCACGCAGGCATTTGGGCGACCACAGATGGGCGGTGTGTGGCGTGGTGATGACGGCTTCGATGCCGACAGCAGAGGCGGTACGAAGCAATGTGCCGATGTTGCCAGCGTCTTGCAGACCATCTAAAATCAGGGCATCGCCTGTGATGCTGCCGAGTGTCGGCGTTGGCGTGTCGATGATTGCCATGATGTCTATGCCATCGCCTAAGGTGCGAATTTGCTTGTAAACGGCGTCGGTGGTCATCACGATGTCGTCATGACCAAGTTTTGGTAGCAGCTGTTGTGTCTCGGCATGGTCTAGGGCATCGTGGGTGGCGATGACCTTATCGACCAAAAAGCCTTGCTGGAGATAAGCGTCCAGCAGATGCACGCCTTCGATGACGGTTTGCTTGCTTTTTTTGCGATGGCGATGCTGCGTGAGCAGGGCAGTGGCGTGCTTGATGGTGGGGTTGTTTAAGGAGGTGATTGGGTTCATGGCTTGGGTGCGTCTTGATGCTTGTTGGGTGAATGCTTAGTATCAGATGATGTTCTTAGGTTTGGTGTCTTTGAGTCTGGTGGTTGGGGTGCTTGGTTTGGCCTTGCCAGCCTTGTACGCTCTTTGTGCTGGCGTACAAGGCTTTTGGCAGATGACCTCTTGGTCGGTGGGCGGCGTGTGCTCCCCCTTTTGTTGTTAGGCAGTCTGTCTTTTTTGACCGCATTTTGGGTTTTGGCGAAGGCGTCAGTCAGGCTGGCTCGCCATTTGCCAATATCTTTGCTTGCTCATGCAGTGCCTTGACATACGCCACCTCCTCTTTGGCACCCAGCACCACAGGAATCCGCTGATGAATGTGCGTGGGCTTGATGTCCATGATGCGAAACACGCCATCGGTGCTGGCACCGCCTGCCTGTTCGATGACAAAACTCATCGGATTGGCTTCATACATCAAGCGGAGCTTGCCAGCTTTGCCAGCTATTTTTGTGTCAAAAGGATACATGAACACGCCACCACGCATCAAGATGCGATGCACATCGGCAATCATCGCCGCCACCCAACGCATATTATAGTCTTTGGCTCGCACGCCTGTGTCGCCTTGGGTCAGCTCCTCGATGTACTGCTGAACAGGGGGCAGCCAGTAGCGACGGTTTGAGGCGTTGATGGCGTATTCGGCGGTCGTATCGCTGATGGTAACACGCTCATTGATGAGTACATAGCTTTGTGTGGCAGGGTCTAGGGCGAACATCGCCACGCCTTGACCAAAGGTAACTGCCAGCATCGTAGAGGTGCCATAGATGAAATAACCTGCCGCCAGCTGACGGTCTCCTTGCTGCAAAAAATCCTGCTCGCAGACCGCCTGACCTTGACGAGGGTGAGGCAATACCGAAAAAATCGTCCCAACTGTCATGTTGATGTCGATGTTTGATGAGCCATCTAGTGGGTCAAAGGTAACAAGCAGTGTGCCATCGGCATTGGCAGGACTGATGTCATCGAGCTCCTCGCTGGCGACACCAGCACAGTTGGGGTTTTGGGTCAGGGCGTTTAGCAGTAGGTCGTTGGCGATGACATCGAGCTTTTTTTGGGCTTCTCCTTGTATGTTTTGACCACCGGCATTGCCATGAATGCCAGCCAAAGCCCCCCGAGCGAGCAAGTCGCTGATGGCGATGCTGGCGGTAGCAAGTGTCGTCATGGTGCTGGTCATCTGTGGGGTGGTGTGTGTGCTTAGATAGTCGGTGAGTGTCGTCATAGAATGCCCTTTATTCGTTGATAAAAACTGCCATGCCACAGCACGGCATCTGATGCGTTATTCTAGCACGATTTGGGGTGCTGGGCGGCCTTTTTTTGATGAAACGACTCAAAGAGCCAAACACAAAACGACGACAGAACAACAATCCAAGCACGATCAACAAAACACACACAAATCAGACATAATCACTCAATCGCCCAGACAAAAGTTACATAAAACGCTCATTTTTGTTTTGCTTTTTTACGGGTATTTGTCTATAATATTAAAGAAGTTAGCACTGTCTGCTCACGTTGTCGCCAGTACTTGGCAGATGACAGACGGCAAGGCTTGGCGGTTGCTATTTGATTATGACCATCTATTTGTTATGGAGACTGACATGTTTAAAAAATCACTCGCTGCCCTAGTCATGGCAGGTGCTGCCGCCTCAGCACACGCTGACAGCGTTAGCGGCACCATGGATCTGCAGGTGCAGTTGCCAGAGGTGCTGGTATTATACCATTGGACGAATGCGGGTATTGAGTTCAATCCTATCGTAAAAGGTATAGGGGTTGGAAGAGGTGTTGGTACTTACGGTCTTAATCAAGACACCATTGAGGTTTTGGACAATAATAGTGAAAGTGCTGCGGATTTAACGGATGATCCATTGGTTACCACTACCGTTCTAAATAACCAAGCAGATACCAACAAAGTTACAGTTACATTAAAGGATGCTTGGGCGGTGCGTAGCATATCGAATGACGGTGTCAAGTTAAAGGTTGAAAACACAGATTCTACTCATCTTCATGATGGCGATCGCAACTCTAAAGTTAAGACAGAAAACGTTAAGGTAAAAAGCTCTGATGCTGTAACCAAGACTGCAGAAGAGGAAATTGAATTAAATTCTAAGTGGAAGCCTATCAAAGGCGATATCACTTTCGACTTGGATTTCTCTGAAGCTAAAAAAGCAGGACTACACAAATCAGATGATCAAACTTTTACATTGACGCTGACTGCTAAGTAATGCCCCGCTCGGTATTCGATCATCGACCTAACAAGAGTATTAGACACAGGTTTTAATGCTCTTTTTTTGTGATATCATAAGCCTTTGCGGTCGTATACGCCGCACCACAGAGTGCACCACAAAGCACCCAATATGAGTAACACCATGACCCATCTGCCCATAAGACACGCTGCCATCTGTCTGCTGACTGCTTTGGCGATGACCACCGCCCACGCCACCACCTTGCAGACAAGCTTAGAGCAAGGCGATGGGGGAGCAAGGCTTGTTGTCGTCCAAAAAGACGAGCAAGGACGCACGCTCGATATGCCACCGCCGCAGCTGGGCATCTCGCCGCCCAGCCTTGACCTGATGGCTCGCACTCGGACAGATGCGTCGGTAACTTTTTATAATTACAGCACCGAGCCTAAGCTGATAGAGCTGTCTTTGCTAGACGCTGACGAACAGCTGACAGCCATAGAAGATGAGGCCAAGATGCAAAGTTGGACTGTGGTCGCACCGCAGTCATTCACCGTGCCATCTGGGGGCTATCAGACCATTCGTCTGTCGTTTCGCCCACCTGCTGACCTGCCCAAAACGACCCATTATGGACTATTGGTCATCAATCAAAAAATCCAAAACCCCATCGTAGAGCAGACAGAGTCGTCAGCGGTGGTAAAAATCGGCTCGCAGTATCAGTTGCCCATTCGTATCATGCACCGCTGATGACAGATGTTGAGGCGTGGCTATGATAAATAGAGTACTTCGTGGGGCGATCATTGTAGCGATGACAGGGGCTGTGGCATTGCCTGCATGGGCAGGCGAGCTACAGTTGGTCGGTCTAAAGATTAACCACCAAGACAAAGGTGGTATTGATGCACTGTGGCATGATGAGCGTTATTATGTTAGTGTGTCTGATTTGGCTGTGCTTGACATCACCACTGACGACCAAGAAGAGGGCATGCTATTTAAGACACCGCTTGGAGAGGCGAAGATTGCTTTTGATGAGCTAGTATATCATGATGGCTTGGTGTATATTTCGTTTGATTCACTGAAGCTACTGGGCATTACGTCAGAGTATCTGCCATCGGATTTACAGATTCATCTGATGGTAGCAACCCTACCCAAAAAAGAACCTACCCCAAAACCACGCCCCATTGTTACGCACACGCCAAGTGTGGCAGGCTTACAGGGCTTGCAGATGAACACTCAGCTATCAGGTCGTACGAACAACGATGATAAGGTGCGTGATCATCATCAGCTAGATGCTTTTGGTTATGCACTGGGCGGTACTTGGGGCGTATCAGTCAGTAAAGACAATGACGAAAAAACCAAACTTGATAATGCCTACTGGCTAACATCAACGCCCAAGACAGCCATCAGACTTGGTAGCACCAATACCGTGTTTAATACCATCACAGGTCTGAATGTGGCTTTTAGCAGTGCCAATATCGCAAGACACCTAACAGGTCATGTAGATGGCAAGACTAGTACGCTAATAGACGCACCTAGCCATGATTATCAGCACATCAAAGGTGTGGGTGTGGCAGGCGGTCTGGCAGAACTTCGTATCAACGGTAGGACGGTGGCTCGTGTACAAAGTTTGCTTAATGGTCGGTATGAGTTTTTAAATCTGGATATGTCAGCCATTGACCGCCACAGTCTGATTGAGGTGGCGATATTTGACAATCCGCTATCGGCTGTGCCTATGCGTGTAGAGCGTGTGTCTTTGGGCAAGCGTTATGGCTCGGTGGCGACCAATGAGCTATTGGTGCAAGCCGGTGTTGGTCGTCTGGGCGTGTTTGATGAGCATAGCGAACAGACCGCTTACGCACACCTTGCTTATGGCTTGCATAATAAACTTAGCCTAAGAGCAGGGCTAAAGTATCAGCAAAATCAAGATAACGACTGGCAGGTGGGGGCGAACATAGCACCGAACCGCTACACCAACATAGATGTGGACTATCATCGAGATGGTAATGTTCGTGTAGATGCTCGCTATGAGAAAGAAGTGTGGCGAGCGAACTATCGCTATGCTCGCTCCACTTATGATGACCGCCATCATCTAGGACTGTATTACACCCCTAATGAACGCACGCACATGTCAGTCACCCAAGATGGCGATAATACCAGTTTATATGCTCGTTTTCATCTAAGTGATCGGTTAAGTCATGACTTGCAGTATCAGTCGCATAATGACTATTGGCGTTATCATGCTAGCTATCGCCATCTACAGAGCCGATTTAATAGCAATTATCAATATAGCGTTGATCCGCATAAACACCATTTGTCATCATCGCTACGCCTAACGGACAGAACCACGCTACAGTCAGGGGTGTATGTGGGGCATAGTGGTAATAGCACCCATGGCAACAAGCGAGCCTTTGGTATTGAAAGTAGCTTGCAACACCGCCTATCTAGCCATCAATCGCTGTCTGTGGGTGCGTCTTGGCATAACTTGACCAAAAAAGACAATGTCGCTTTGCAGTTTTATTGGCAACACCACACGAAAAACGGCATTGATATCAGTGCAGGCTATCGTCATGGCGGTAATGCTTGGCGTGGGTCTTATGAGAGCCGCATCGGCAAGGTGGATCTTAGCGACACCAAGCGTAGCGAAGGCGAATGGTTCTTGCGTATTGGTCTAAATGCCTACAAACCCCCTGCTAGCTTGCCAAAATTGGGTAGGTATGTCGCCAGTGGCAATGCTGGTGGGCAGGCGGTGATTACCTTGTTGCATGACAATAAAGATTTCATACAATCGCCTGATGAGCCGATGTTCTTTAATGTGAATAACAAACTGACATCAGCCAATCCGCTGTCTAGCACCAACAAAAAAAGTACCTATCTGATAGACCTACCCAAAGGTGTGTATGAGATTGAGCTAGACGGACGCAACATACCGATTGAATACGCCTTGCCAAATAAGGCGGTGGCAAAGATAGATGCACGCTTGCCTACCCATATTCAGTGGCAGATGACCCAGTCCTATGGTATTCGTGGTCGTATTTCGGTTGGTGGCGAACAGGTGCAAGCATGGAAAGATGATAAAATCATTGCCTATACTAAGACCGATCAAAATGGCTATTTCTTATTAGATGGACTGCCAAAGGGCGAATACATCGTGCGTGCTGATGGCCATACCCCCAAGCGAGTCGTTGTGGTAGATGACTATGTGCTAGGGGTGGCTTTATCTAAACTAAATCAGTAGGGAGTCAAGGGATAAATAATGACAAAACCAAAATTAAACAAGCGTGCGTGGTTGCTTTTACTGGGACTGCCCTTGGGAGCAATGACATCAGCATATGCCGAAAACTGCTTTCCCACATTGAACAATATTTCAGGTGGTCGATTTGATGATAAGTTCATTGCTGTAGGGAGTAGTGGTGGTGAGACCATCTATTCGTGCTTTCGTGATGAACCAGCCCCCAATTTGGATAGAAAGATTGTTGTGTTAGACAGCCAAGTTATCAGAGGTGGCAGTCAAGGGATTGGCATGGGTGAGCTTAATGGCTTGGTAAACTTTGGGGTCGGCAGTGTTGAACTTGATGGTTTTGATGTTACCGACAATCTAAGCTTGCCAAGCAATTTCATCTTTAAGACACACAATCGTGAGCGTGAACCTGTTAGGGAGCGATTTCAATTTTTCACATACACGAGGGATAATGGCGGCACTATCAGAGGTGATCAGCAACCATCTGTTTATGATGCTTACTGTGAAGGCAGAGGGGTTGTGCCGCATGGTGCTGTCAACCATCAGCAAAACATTCTCGACTATTTGACAGCCAATGCCCATCGGTTCACGGTCAATGGTCAGCCTGCCGCTCCAAGTTTTAAGAGGATTGATAGAAATAACCAGCAATTCGCCAGCGTAACACTGGTCATTGATGGAGCAGACATGACAGTCAACTTCATCGCCAGAAAACGAGATGGTTTTTATCACCGAAATAAAAACAGAGACCACATCTACTGTCTGATGACAGTAGGTGTGGAAGCAAGCGTTGATATGAACACCGCCAAGCCCAAAGATTACAATCTAAGAATCGGTTACAGCAGCCAGTGATGGCGTTTGACATGGCTCATCTTGCGTGAATTTCGTTTGCAAGCGTTGGCTTTTTTGATACAATGCGTGTTAGCACAAGGCTTATTGATGTCATCAAAAGTCTTTATGTCCACATGTGCTCAAGATGGCAGCTTGACATCAAGACAATACAGCCAAAAGAGTGGCTTTGCCCAAATATTGATGATCATACAGATTCATCATGAGCTTAAAGCATAAGGCAAGTGCACGGCATTCATGCGGTGTCAAGCCTGCCAAAAGCTTTGGCGTGTCGGTTGGGGGCTTTTTCACGACATACAGATGCACACTTAGGATAATCAGAGGAAATCATGTATCACATCACCGAGCGTCTCAATCAATCACTCGCCCGCCCACAACTCATGCTACATGACACCAAAGAGGGCGGTATTCGCCATTTCATCGGTGTTGAGGGGCTGTCTTGTATTCAGCTTGAAAACATCATCGACAAGGCGATGGGTTACTTTGACAAAGATGGGCGACTCATCAATACCGATGAGTTGGCAGGCAAGACGGTCATGAATCTTTTTTTTGAAAACTCCACACGCACTCGCACCACTTTTGAAGCTGCCCAAAAGCGACTGGGGGCAAATGTGCTGAACCTTGATATCGCCAAATCCTCCACTTCCAAAGGCGAGACTTTGCGTGATACGCTGTGGAACTTGGAGGCGATGAGTGCTGATATGTTCGTGGTGCGTCATTCATCAAGTGGGGCGGCTCATTTTATGGCGACCGAAGTTACCCCAAATGTCGCCGTCATCAATGCAGGCGATGGCTGGCACGCCCACCCCACCCAGGCCATGCTGGATATGCTCACCATTCATCGTGAATACTGTCTCAAACACAACACTACTTTCGACAAGCTGTCTATTGCCATCGTGGGCGACATCAAGCACAGCCGTGTGGCTCGCTCGGACATCTCGGCATTGAGCACTTTGGGCTTGCGTGACATTCGTGTCATCGCACCCAGAACGCTTCTGCCAAAAGGCATCGAGCGTTATGGCGTGCGTGTGTTTGAGGACATGGCAGAGGGGCTGGCAGGCGTAGATGTGGTCATCGGCTTGCGTATTCAAAACGAACGCATCGGCTCGCCACTGTTGCCATCCACGTCTGAGTATTACAAGATGTATGGCATTACCGAGACTCGTGTTGCTCTTGCCAAACCAAATGCGTTGGTCATGCACCCCGGCCCCATGAACCGTGGCGTGGAGATAGCGTCTGGTGTGGCAGATGGCGAGCAGTCGGTGATTTTAAAGCAGGTGAGTAACGGCATCGCTGTTCGCATGGCGGTGATGGCGATGGCGATGCGTGGTCAAGACGAGATGAGAAGGCAGGCTTGATGCCAAAGGCTTGACGGATGATTTTGCCATCATAAGACAGACCGCTGCCGCGTCGTTGGTTGCTGTGTGTCAAATGCCAAAAGGTTTTTGACATCAGTCTATCCTTGTTTGGCTTAAAATTCATTCTTGCTTGTGCTGTGGCGGTCGATTTTGGCTTTTGTGAACGCCGCACACGCCAAGCTAAGACAGCGTCTGGTGCCCATCTATGACAGCCATCAACACAATCAATCCGTAGCATCGCAGTAAACAGTGCTTAGACAATCAAGCTTACCTAAAAAACAAGAGAAATAACGATGAAAAATCTGCTTCCTACTACTTGGAGACAGCCCACCTTGAATGACACACCCACCGAAGGCAAATGGCTCATTCCGCCCATCGTGGATTTGTGTGCTCGCCTGCGTGAGCCGGGTCATCAGTCACATGGCACGCTGGCAAGTGAGGGTAGGGCCGCTCGTGATAATGGCATCTTGCACATCGTGCTGCCACCAGACACCAACCCTGTGCTCGAAAATGGCTCACTTTTGAAGGGTCTGCGTGACAAAGCTCGCCAAGATGGCGGCATTCATCTGCACATCTTAGGGGCATTGACACAAGGGTTGGCAGGTAAGCAGCTGGCGAATTTGGCAGGATTAAAACAAGGTGGCGTGATTGGTGTAACCAACACGGCTTGTGGCTTTGAGTCTGATTTGGTCATGTTACGCACGCTGGAATACGCCGCCACCTTTGGGCTAAAAGTGTTTTTTTATCCCAACGAACCCAGCCTGTCAGAGCAAGGCGTGGCTCATGATGGCTACATCGCCTCATTTCATGGTCTGGCGGGCATTCCATGGCTGGCCGAAACCATCGCTTTGTCTAAACAGCTGCTCATGGTCGAGGAAACGGGCATCACAGCTCATTTTAGCCAGTTGAGCTGTCGCACTTCGGTGGAGCTGATTCGATGGGCGAAAGCAAAAGGGCTACCCATCACTTGTGATGTCGCCATGCACCAGCTGCATCTGACTGATGATGCCCTAGAAGGCTATGATGCCAATGCTCTTGTTTATCCGCCTTTGCGTTCTAATACCGATCAGCGGGCACTCATTCAGGGTCTGCAAGACGGCACGATTGATGCCATCTGCTCTCATCATGAGCCACTCTCTGCCAGTGCCAAACAAGCACCTTTTGGTGAGTGTGCAGCAGGCATCAGCAACTTAGATACTTTCGTGTCGCTTGGCTGTCAGCTGGTGGCAGACGGCGTTTTGAGTGCTGAGACACTGGTAGAAAAAATCTGCCTAAATCCTGCCAAAATCGCTGGCATTCATGACTATGAGATGATTGGCGGTGCCGTGTTGATTGACCCTAAGCTGTCATGGCGTGTGGACGAGTGCACCATGCTCTCCTCGGGCAAAAACACGCCGTTTTTGACAAAACAGCTGACCGGTAAGACGGTGGCGACTTTCTTTGATTGAGTTTTGGGTTGTCAAAAAAAATCGCCAAACTGGCTGGTTTGGCGATTTTTTTGTTCATTTGAGACCTTGCTTGACATCATTGACCGACTTTTTGCCTTGCCCAAACAGATGATGGGCTTTTTTGAGCAGGCGTATCAGCTTGGTCAGACGACTTTCGGTAAACGCTGCCTTGCCATCAGGCACGATGAACGTCTCGCCATTTTCGTCGACCTCTCGGCGTGTGCCGTTGGTGAAGCCCTCGACATCGCTTTGGGCATCGGCATTTGTGCTTGTGATGCGTACGATTTCCTCTTTTTGGCGAAGTGGCGTACTTTCAAACAGTTCAGACAGTCGCACATCAAGCTCGCCTTTTGCCGTGCGTTCAACTTTGGTCAAATTCTTATAAAGCTCAACAAACCAAGGGTCATAATCGGCAGCTTTCAAGGCATCGAGTTCGTCCTTGATGGGCAGTGGATAGGGCAAAGTTTTGTAAAACTGCCAAAGGCTGATGCTGCTTAGGTCAGTCTTTAAGACATACTCATCGTTTTTGGTGCGTGTGATGAGTTCGTCCTCGATGAGCTGTTCGATGTACAAGCTCCATTTGGGCAGCTCTCTTCTTCCTAATACCTCACGCAGCTCGTGCTCGCTGACCGTTTTGCCTTCTTTGTAACGCTTGTAGGTCAGGTTGAGCATATCTAACAAGCTTAGCAAAGGGTGGCGTACAGGCACTTCTTTGTCATCAAAGATGGTCAAGGTATAGCTGATTTCTACACCTAAAAGAATGATGTTCCACGACAAGTACACCCAAAGCAGAAAAATCGGCAAAGCAGCAAATGCCCCATAAATCGCCTCGTAGCTTGTGAAGTTGCTCATCACCGTACCAAACACAGCACGCAGGCTCTCAAAAAGCACCGCTGCCGCCACACCAGCGATGACGGCATTTTTGATGGGGACTTGTACCTTTGGAATGAACCAATACATTCCAATGAAGCCACCCATCGTGATGCATACCGACACCAAGTACGCCCAAATCGACCAATCGATGCCATAACCTGCGATTTGACGATTGAGAAAATCAACACTTTGAATGGCACTGGATGCACCAAACGCCACCGCAAGAACGACAGGTCCTAGCGTGATGAGAGCCCAGTAACGAATGATGCTCTCTGCACCGCCAGAACGCTCTTTGACGCGCCAGATTTTGTTGAATGCTGTCTCGATGGTCATCAAGGTCATGATGGTGGTGATGAACAGACCAATCACACCAACGATGCCCAGATTGCTGGATTTTTCAGCGAAGCTTTCAAAGTACGCCCCAAGCTGAGCTCCTGATGATGGCAAAAGGTTGTTATAAATCATCTCCTGCATCTGCTCACGCATACCTGATAGGGCAGGGACGCTTGAAAACACCACCAGCATCACCGTCAAAATCGGCACGAGCGACAACAAGGTCGTGTAGGTCAAGCTTGCAGCTTTTTGCTGGCAGTCGTCCTCTGTGAAATGACGCAGCAGCAGTCGTAAGTACATGAACCAGCGGTGATGGGCGAAAGGAAGTTTGTTCAAAAGATTTGTCATGGTTGTTCGTTCAAATTTAGCAGTGAGTTAAGCGTGCAAACCAGCACCCAATAAAGCTTATAGTGTAACAAATATCGTGCGTTTTTAAAGTTTTTTTTGCTTAAACATTACAAAACTACTAAACAGAATGCCCATCATACACGCCAAGATGGCGTACTGATGGATTTTAAAAAAGATTCACGCATCTTTTGGCGGGCGGATTAAGTTTTGAGCTGTTTTTGGGCTATAATGATACAGCGTCTTTGAGTGCTGGGCTTTGATGATTGGAATAAGGTCAGATTGTTCAGTCAGATTGTGATTTTTGCTGTATCATTCACACCAGTGCTCACTCACTAATTAAAGGAAAATGCCATGACTTCTTATGTCTTAGTCTTGTATGACACCAACCACCACCGCACCAAAGAGCTTGCCTATGCCATCGCAGAGGGGGTGATGAATACAGGTGCAGCGGTTAAGATACGCCGCGTGCCTAAGGTCTCAAGCGTCACCGAGCAGATGGCACCTGCCATTCCTGATGAAGGCGATTTGTATTGCACGATGGACGAGCTGGCAGATTGTGCAGCTCTGGCGGTCGGCAGTCCGACGCATTTTGGCAATATGTCAGCCAGCATGAAGTACTTTTGGGACAACACGGTCAGTCAATGGCTTTCGGGGGCGTTGCAAGGCAAACCAGCGTGCGTCTTTACCAGCACAGGCACGATGCACGGTGGCAACGAGACGACATTGGTCAGCATGATGATGCCGCTGCTTCATCATGGTATGCTGGTGGTGGGGCTGCCTTATGCACACGCCGAGCTTAGTCGTACGGTTCGTGGTGGCACGCCATATGGGGTGAGTAGTGTCACAGGCGCGACTCATGAATTCGCCATGACGGCAGATGAGCGAGCGCTTGCCATCGCTCAGGGCGTACGCCTTGCCAATATCGCCAAAAAATTAGCCAATTAATAAAACACACTCATGAAAAAACCATTTGTTAAAAAACCCATCCAGCCCATTCATCAACGCCTAAAGCTGTGCTGGTGGCTGTGGGTGGTGCTTGCTATCATCATTTATCCGCTGTCTATCATGATGCTAACAGATGTTAATGTCATGAATGGTGTGGTTGTGCAGATTCTGGCGATGTTGCCTGCGTTATTATTTACGCCTGCGATCATGCGTGGCAATTCACCTTATGTGCTGATTTTTGCCAGTATTGTTACGTTGGTATATCTGAGCGTGGCAGGCGTGCTTGCGCTGATTCGCTATTACGAAGGGGTGAGTGCTGGCATCTGGGGGATGCGATTGGTAGAGTTTATTGTCTTGTTATTTATCAATTGTTATCTGTTCATTCTACTAAAACGCCTACCACCGATGCACAAATAATCTTAGGCAGACATAATAAAAACAGCAGGGCGATAACCCTGCTGTTTTTATTGGTAGCTGACCCATCAGATCAGTTCGTCTTGGTTAGCTCCATAGAGATGGTCTTGCCGTCGTTGGTCTGACTGACTTTGACGGGTAGGTAGTTTAGACTAGGTGCTAACCAAAAACTCGTCGCACGGTCACGATCGTCATGTACTCGGTCAATACGAACCACATCATAAGTACCTGCAGGGACGGTCAGCTTACTTGTGCCTGAGCGTTTGAATTTGGCGGTATCGATGCTGGTTTTGCGCACCAAATGATAGTTGCCAGAGAATCTGCCGTTAATCAATTCTTGGCGGATTTGGGCTTCTAGGCTTAGATCGTCATAGGCCTGAGAGCTCATTTTTAGAGTGGTCGATTTTCCTTTATAAGTTGAAACAGCTGTCTTGGCAGAGTTATTAAATTTGATGCTGTGTGTGTTACCTACGCCAAATAGACGCACAGACATTGATGAGCTCGATGGTAGAATTCTGCCGCCTGACAGACTAAACTTAGACGACTGATCGACACTTGCGATGCGAGCAGCTGACGCCTTTACGGTATAGTTGTAGTTATTGCCCGATTTAGTCAGGGTGCGAGTCGCTGTGCCTGATCTGCCGTCTGCTTTGACCACATAAGTGGCAGAAAAGCCCGATAAATCCGTCGCATTGGCAGATAAGGTTGCCCCCATGGCAATGCCTGTGGCAACAGTGGCAGTGGTGGCAGTTTTGAAAAATTTATTTAATATAGACATAATCACTCTCTTGCTTTGTAAATTAATTGAAAACATGGGCTTATTATTGACATCTTTTGTTACAATTACAAGGGCGATGGCGTGATCATTTGTAGCATTTTGTGAGAAAAATTTCTCAAACCATATTTTATTTGCCATTATCATAAAGCAAACTAATCATTATGCATATTTTGTTACATTTTATGTTATCATATAACTTTTAAAATTTGCTAGTTTGTGGGTTTTGTATGACTTTAAAATTATTAAAATCATTTTTAAAATATATCACTATTTTTATCGTCGCACTTATCGCCATTTTACTGTGCTTTTATCTGTATCTCATTAGTGGGTCTACCAAACAAGGCGACATTACTTGGCATTCTTGCTATCGCCCCACTTACTGGTCGTGGTTTATCCTACCGCCACCCACCAGTTTACAATGTGCCACTTTGTCTGTGCCTGTGGATTATGCCAAGCCTGACGGCAAGCACTTTACCATTCCCTTGACACGCCTGTCAGCCACAGGCGATGACATTGTTGGCGATTTGCTCTTACTAAGCGGCGGGCCAGGCGGTCATAGCCTTGATATGAGTACAACGATGGGGTCTGATGAATACAGTCAAGCCATCAAAGAGCGTTTTCATATCTTAGGCTATGCCCCACGAGGGGTTAAGCCCTCCACCCCTGCCATTGACTGCGGTGGGGTAGAAGAAGAGGGCAATGCCAAAGCCTATATGGACGCTTGCATACAGCATACAGGGGCGGACATTTTGCCCTTTGTCAGCTCAAAAGAAGTGGTGATTGATTTGGACAGTATCCGTCAAGCATTACAAAACGACACTTGGTCAATGGTTGGCTACTCTTATGGTACAAAGCTGGTTGCCAAATACGCCGAGCATTATCCCACCCATCTGCGTGCAGGCGTGGCAGATGGCGTGGTGGATACGGCGGAGGATTTGGAGACCATTTTATTTAACCAGCAAAAACACGCCCAAATCGCCCTTGATGGTTTTATGAAGTCCTGCCAAGCCCCTTGTGTCTTTGACAAAAATAAAGAGCCAAACCAAGCCTTTTTAGACACTCTAAACACCATCGCCCAAAAAGATTTAAAAGACAAAGACGGCAAAGTCATTGACCAAAAGGCACTGATAGGCGTTTTTGGCGAGAGTATGAACGATGAGAGTGCTTGGCAAAAAATGCACCAAATGTTTGATGAGCTGATGCAGGGCAAAACCGACACTTATGACTTTGAAAAGCTAATTGCCAAAATTGGCGAAAAAAGTTTTAGCTCGGACGCTTTATCCATCATCAACTGTGCCGACTCTGCCCCCAAACTTGACAAAGACGATTACATCAAATCCGCCAAAGCCATTGACAACCAAAGCCAATTTGACAATTACAAAACTCGTCCTGACGATGAATATCTAGATTCTTGCTATTATTGGCAGTGGACGGCAACGGACGATTTAAATGAAAACTTGGTCAATGATGACACACCCAACTTACTTTTTGTCTCTTATGAATACGACCTTGCCACCCCACTGCCCAACGCAATGACGATGGCAAAAAAGTTTGACGACCCTTTGATCGTGCTATCAGGACAATATGGGCATACGGTGAGCTTATTTGGCACAAATGCTTGTGTGGACGACTATGTCAGCCGTTATTTGCTTGACCCCAAGAGCGATTTTGGCGATAAACTTTTGTTTTGTGCCAAGCTGTGATGAAAAATTTTAATTTTGCCCCTTGAAAAATTTTTAAGTAACCGCCATTTTTGGGCTAATCCGTTTTACGGTAAGTTTAAAATAATTTGGAGAAATCTTATGTCAATTCGTCCTTTACACGATCGTATTGTCGTTCGCCGTACCGAAGAAGAGCAAAAAACCGCAGGTGGTATCCTGCTCCCTGGTTCCGCCCAAGAAAAACCCCAACAAGGCGAAATCATCGCTGTGGGCAATGGTCAAGTGACGGACAATGGCGTGCGTCCGCTGGATGTGAAAGTTGGTGACAAGGTTCTATTTGGTCAATACGCAGGTCAAACCGTCAAAGTGGACGGCGAAGAGCTTTTGATTATGAAAGAATCTGACGTATTGGGTGTATTGGAATAAATTAAACCCATCCTAAATTACATTAAATCATATTAAAAGAGAGAATAAACATGGCAAAAGATGTAAAATTTGGCGTATCCGCCCGTGAAAAAATGATTGACGGTGTCAATATCCTAGCAGACGCTGTTAAAGTTACCCTAGGCCCAAAAGGTCGTAACGTGGTCATCGATAAGTCATTCGGCGCGCCAACCATCACTAAAGACGGCGTGAGTGTGGCAAAAGAGATTGAGCTTGAAGACAAATTTGAAAACATGGGTGCTCAGCTTGTCCGTGAAGTGGCTTCAAAAACCAATGACGTGGCAGGGGACGGCACCACCACTGCCACCGTACTTGCCCAAGCTATCCTAACCGAGGGCATGAAAACTGTCGCTGCTGGCATGAATCCTATGGATTTAAAACGTGGCATTGACAAGGCAACCCGTGTTGCCGTTGAGCAAATCCACGCCTTATCTACCCCTGCCGATGACTTTAAAGCGATTGCTCAGGTGGGTTCAATTTCAGCCAACTCCGATACCAAGATTGGCGAGCTAATCTCAGAGGCGATGAAAACAGTCGGCAAGCAAGGCGTGATTACCGTAGAAGAAGGCTCTGGCTTTGAAGACACCCTAGAAGTTGTTGAGGGTATGCAGTTTGATCGTGGCTATATCAGCCCATACTTTGCCAATAAGCAAGACAGCTTGACGTGCGAATTTGACAATCCTTACATCCTGCTAGTGGACAAAAAGATTGCCAATATCCGTGAGATTGTGCCACTACTAGAACAAGTCATGCAAACCAGCCGTCCGCTGCTTATCATCGCCGAAGATGTGGAAAATGAAGCGTTGGCGACACTTGTGGTAAACAACTTGCGTGGCGGTCTAAAAACCTGTGCCGTTAAAGCCCCTGGCTTTGGCGACAGACGTAAAGCCATGCTCCAAGACATTGCCATTTTGACAGGTGGTGTCGTGATTTCAGAAGAAGTGGGTCTGTCTCTTGAAACTGCCACACTTGAACACCTAGGCACAGCTAAGAAAACCACCGTTGGCAAAGAAAACACCGTGATTGTGGACGGAGCAGGCGACAAGGCTCAAATTGACAGCCGTGTTGAGTCTATCAAACGTCAAATCGAAGAATCCACGTCTGATTACGACAAAGAAAAACTGCAAGAACGTGTTGCCAAACTCTCTGGCGGTGTGGCGGTCATCAAAGTCGGTGCTGCCACCGAAACCGAAATGAAAGAGAAAAAAGACCGTGTTGATGACGCTCTACACGCCACTCGTGCGGCGGTAGAAGAGGGTATCGTACCAGGGGGCGGTGTTGCCCTAGTGCGTGCGTTGTCTGCATTGGCTGAACTCAAAGGCGACAATGACGACCAAAACGCAGGTATCAATATTCTACGCCGTGCTATGGAAGCCCCACTTCGCCAAATCGTAACCAACGCTGGCGATGAAGCGTCTGTGATTGTCAATGAAGTCAAAAGCGGCTCTGGCAACTACGGCTACAACGCTGCCACAGGTCAGTATGGCGATATGCTAGAAATGGGTATTCTTGACCCTGCCAAGGTAACTCGCTCTGCCCTAGAACACGCCGCCAGCGTGGCAGGTCTTATGCTCACTACCGAAGTGATGATTACCGACAAACCTGCCCCAGAAGCCCCTAATATGGGTGCTGGCATGGGCGGTATGGGTGGCATGGGCGGAATGATGTAATCGCCTAGCTGTCAGCTATTGACTACCCAATAAAAAATCCTGTCGTTATGGCAGGATTTTTTATTAATTTGAATTTATGATAATAGCGTTAAAATTAATCCATGTCAAAGACCTTGCCACGGTTCATGATGCCATTAGGGTCAAATACCGCCTTGATGGCTTTCATATACTCAATCTCGGCAGGCGAACGGGTATAATCCAAATACGGCTTTTTGGTCATGCCCACGCCATGCTCGGCAGAGATTGAGCCTTTGTATTTTTTGACCGTTTCAAAGACGTATTTATTGACCATCTCGCATTTTTGGTAGAATTCATCATCAGACAGATCATTAGATTTACTGATGTTTAAATGCAGGTTGCCATCGCCAATATGACCCACCCAGTTCACTTCAAAGTTAGGATAGTTCTCACAAATCACGGTCTCGATGTCGTTAATAAAGCCATCTAGATGACTGATCAGCACCGAGATGTCATTGGTGTATGACGTCTTGGCCAAAATCGCCTCGGGGATGGTCTCACGCAGCTTCCATAATTCGTGAAGCTGCCCGACGCTCTGACTCATCACGCCATCGGTCGCGATGCCCATGTCGCAGGCTGCCATGTAGGCATTCATGGCGACATCCATCACGTCATCAGAGGTCGCCTCGAATTCAAGCAGTACATAAAAGGCGCTGTCTTGCTCGAAGGGGAATTTGACATGACCTGCCGCGACAGACTTGCCTAAGGCTTGATGATTAAAAAACTCAAAAGCCGTCAGCGTTAGAGCTTTATTAAAATGATTCAGCAACCTCACCACCGACCCAAAATCAGGCACACCCAATACCATCGCGGTCAAATTAACCGGCTGTTTTTCAAGTTTTATCAATGCACGAGTTACAAAGCCAAGCGTGCCTTCTGCTCCGATAAACAAATGACGAAAATCGTAACCTGTGGCATTCTTCAACATGCCGCCGTTTAATTCTAAGATGTCACCTTTACCAGTAACGACAGTTAATCCTAGTATTTGATTTCTTGTCATGCCATAACGAATGACTTTAATGCCACCTGCGTTGGTACTAATATTACCGCCAATCTGACTTGATCCAGATGAAGCAAAGTCTACGGCATAGTGTAAGTTCTTAGATTCAGCAAATTCTTGCAAAGCCTTAGTCACCACACCAGCTTCTACTTCTACCATACGATCAGCTTCATAAAACGTCCCAATGGCGTTCATCTTATCAAAACTTACCACCACTTCACCATTACTGGCAACAGCACCTGCTGATAATCCTGTACGTCCACCACTAGGCACCAAACATACTTGATGCTCATTAGCAAGCCTTACAATCTTAGCCACTTCCTCTGTCGTCTTAGGAAACACCACCGCACTCGGCGCAGGGGCAAAATGCTTCGTCCAGTCTTTGCCCCAGTTGTCTAGGCTGTCGGGGTCGGTTTTGATGATGAGAGTGGGTAGGGTGGCGGTTAGATCTTGGAGAAATTGAGAAGTGTTCATGGCATGCTCTGTTTTAAAATTCATCACGCATTATAAAACACACCCATCAAAAAATCATGCCAAAAATAACCCTTTCTCCATAAATAGGGTTCTCAATCACACTAAAGAAATACTCGTTCGGGCGATCTTGAATGGCGATGACACCGCGTAGGGTGGCACCTTTTAGTTTTGATAGGCGAGCCTTTTGCTCAGCGCTTAGAGGGGTGCTGATTGGGCGTGAGTGATAAGTCTTACCATCAGCGGTCTTAATGACCAGCACTCGATGGGTTTTACCATCGGCATTTCTGGTGAGTTCTTGAGCGCTGGTGATGTTAGTGATCGCAACTGGCGTGTTAATCTTAACAAGTTCGCGTTTAAGACCTTGGGTTAGCTGGTCTTTTGGGCTTGCTTCATCAGCCTTGCTAAAGCCAGTGATTTGAACGTTGTTTTCGTTGATTTGGCTGGCAGGTGTGGTGCTTGCGCAGGCGGTTAGTAGTGCGATGCCTGATAGAGTGGTGATAAGTCCGATGGTTCTCATGTTTTTATCCGATTGGATGGTTGATTTTGAGTTGTAATAAATTGTACGTCAAAATTTCAAGTGATGTGTCGCGTTGTCGTTAAGTTTTGTAACGCTTATTCGGGAGCTTTTGGCGATACCTTACAAATTTAGTATGAATTTAATCGACGAAATTTGTTATAATAATGAGTTTAATAAATTTAGCCAATAATGAGCCAAACAATGACAAGCCAAAAAAAAGCCGAGCTTCTCTGCCCTGCTGGCACCTTTAAAAATATGCAATACGCCTTTGCCTATGGGGCGGATGCGGTGTATGCAGGGCAAGCCCGTTATTCTTTGCGAGTGCGTAATAATGATTTTGATGAAGAAAACCTTGCCAGGGGCATTGCCTACGCCCATTCGCTTGGCAAAAAGTTTTATGTGGTGGTCAATATCCAAGCCCACAACGCCAAATTAAAAACCTTTATTGAAGACATTCGCCCCGTCATTGAGATGAAGCCTGACGCTCTCATCATGTCGGACGCTGGCATGATTATGATGGTGCGAGAGCATTTTCCGCATCAAGACATTCATCTGTCGGTGCAGGCCAATGCCGTGAATTGGGCAACAGTGAAGTTTTGGAAACAAATGGGCGTAACAAGGGTGATTGTGAGCCGTGAGTTATCCTTAAAAGAAATTAACGAGATTATCAAAGAAGTGCCTGATATGGAGATTGAAGTCTTTGTGCATGGGGCGCTCTGTATGGCGTATTCGGGGCGGTGTCTCTTATCTGGCTATATCAACAAACGAGACGCCAATCAAGGCACTTGTACCAATGCGTGTCGCTGGTCTTATAATACTTATAAAGCGGTGGAGAATGAAACAGGTGATATCGTCCCTGCCAATCCAGAAGTGTTTGTCCCCAGTCAAGGCGAGATCAAAAACGTCAATCTAAATGGCGATGTCGTCATGGGTGATGATTATGTAGAAAAGCCGTCCGATGAGGTTGTACTCATTGAAGAAGAAGGTCGCAAAGGCGAGCTGATGGCGATGTACGAAGACGAACACGGCACTTATATCATGAACTCTAAGGACTTGCGTGCGGTGGAGCTGGTGCCTGACCTTGTGAACATGGGTGTGCATTCGTTGAAGATTGAAGGGCGTACCAAGTCGCATTATTATGTCGCTCGCACGGCTCAGGTCTATCGCCGTGCCATTGATGATGCGTTGGCGGGCAAGCCGTTTGATGCAGGGCTTATCACCGCCCTTGACGGACTTGCCAATCGTGGCTACACCGAAGGGTTTTTACGCCGTCATGTGCATTCGGACTATCAAAACTATGAGTACGGCTCATCAAAAACCTACAATCAGCAGTTTGTGGCGGAAGTGTCAGACGTATCGGACGACTTTTTGACCTTAGAGATAAAAAACAAACTCATGGTCGGCGATGATGTGGAGATTATGACACCAAAAGGCAATTTGACTTATCGGCTTACCGATATGTGGGACAAAAAAGGTAATGCCATAGACGGAGCGTTGGGATCGGGGTGGATTGCCAAAATCAAAAATCCGTTTAGCGACATTTCTCATGATGACCTAAAATTCGCCCTTGTTATGAAAAGTGTGAGTGAAGCAATTTATACCTAACATAGGTTTTCACAAACAATTATCTTAAAAATTTATTAATAAAGAGAGTAGATTGTGCAAGAACGTATCAATGAAATACAGGAACTATACCGCCAATGGTTGAAACTTAACGAAAATAGTGAACGTATTTTAGACGAGCTGTGTCAACGCCAAAAAATCATCAAGAAACTACTGGCGTTTTATGAAAGCGACTACCGTAAATTTTATGATGCAATAGATGGTGGTGCTTCTGTTGATTTAACTACAAAGGGCGAGTATAGCATTATGAGTGAAGATGCTCTATGGAATGTTTTTGTTGAAGAACGAGAGTTGTATGAAGAGTTGGAAAAGCTTATCAGTCCTGATTAGGTGATAAATTGCCTCTAAATATATTCAAAACCATAAAAGCACCTTTAAATATACATTTAAAGGTGCTGGTTGGTCTTCTATGGAGTTGTTAAGGTTATTGAAGTTGGCAAATGTCTTCGATTTTTTCACCGCTGTGAATATTGGCATATTCAAAGACTGCCGTGTCGCCTTTTTGATGCCACTGCCCGCCATGATTACCAAACAAGCCTGTATTGCTAGCATAGCGTGAGCCAGAACCGCTAGGAGCAATGTCAAGTGTGGTGGTTGTCGCACCAGCTACTTGTAATCGAATTTGACTATCGTTGATAAAAGTAACCACAGGTTCAAGTCCTGTGGTGCACAAGAATCGTTGGCTATAAGCTTGGTATTGTTGTGCAGTAGTTTTTGCTTGGTATGTTGGCGTGTTTGTTGCTGTCATAGGTTTGACATTATTACAACCCATTAGGGCAAGACCTAAGCAGGTGACAACTGCACCGAATGTAACTTTTTTCATAAAAACTCCAAATTGCAATATAGGAAAGGTTGATGCAAACAGTTAAAAAGGAGGTGATTGGCGATTTAAGCTATCAAAATCAGCTTAACCAAGATGCAACTTTGTTACATCTTTAATCATTATATGAAAATACGATGCATTTGTATATAATAAAATTGTTATTATATATTATAGTTTTTTTAAATAATCGCTCTTTTGGTATATGTGGTATATCAATCGATCCAATCTTACAATACATTTAGTTTACTATGGCACTAAAAATCACCACCGACTGCATCAACTGCGACATCTGCGAGCCTGAATGCCCAAACGATGCAATCAGCTACGACCAAAAAGGGCAAAAAACCTACGTCATCAATCCCGACCTATGCACTGAGTGTGTGGGTTTTTATGATGAGCCGACCTGTGATAAGGTGTGCCCAATTGATTGCATTATCAAGGACGACAGCCGACCCGAGACACCTGACGACCTGATGGCAAAATATAAGCAAATCTGGAAAAAATAATCGATCAAAAAAACACCCCAAGCTGACTTGGGGTGTTTTGTATGAGTAGGCTAGAATTTAAAATTCGCACTTAGGCTAAAATTACGTCCCATTTGTGGCACAAAGGGCAAAAATGAGTTATGGATATACACTTTCGCATCAAGCACGTTATTGGCTCGCAAAGATAGGGTGTAGTCTACGTTGCCCCAGTGGTTATGATAGCCCAAGCCGAGATTGAGCATATCATAGCTGGCGGTCGCACTTTCTAGCTTAGATATGCAATTTTGTCCAAAGACGTGCATATATTCTGCATCTGCTGACCAGTTGGCTGACAAATCCCCTTGCCAACGCAACCCCAAACGAGCAGGTGGCAATCTGGGTGTTGTCATGTTTGGTTGGGCAATGATTGGCTCATAGCTATAATTAAAATCATAGGTAAAATAATTATAATTACATCTTTGCATATTCTCTTCTGTATCTTCAGGTTTTGTCGTGGTGTAAGCTCCATCACAATAGTAAGCCTTGGCGTAAGCATTAGGCAAATCTTTTAACTTGCCACGCACCAAATCGCCAAACAAGCTAATGGCATGCTTGTCCATGTGATAAGTTACCTGCCCTCTAATCCATAAAAATCTGCTTTGGCTTGACTATGTCTTCTCATGAACAGATTGCCTTCACGGTAGATGTTTTCGTTATAAATGTAATTTTTAAAACGACTGTGATAGGCATTAACCGCATAACTCCATTTATCCCCAAAAAAAGAAATGCCCAAATCTAAATTATCAGATTTCTCTTTATCCAGTCCGATATTACCAAATTCAAATGAATGAGTCGCTAGATGTTTACCATGATAGTAAAGCTCCATGGGTGTAGGCAGGCGTTCATTATGCGAATAAGTGGCAGACAGGCGGTAATCGGGTTTAAAATACCACGTGGTACCAATACTGTATGAAGTGGCTTTGTCTTTATAAGTCGTTAAATCTGGCTCTTCATAATTTGCTGCAGGCAAGCATCCACTGCTAAATCCCCAGTCCCAACATTTTGGCTTTGGACGATGGCGGTCTAATTTGTCTTCACTATAATCAATCGGAATGCTTTGTTTTTCAAAACGCGTCCCAAATTCAAATGCCCATTTGTCATTAGCCCGCCATCTCTCCAACCCAAAAATACTGACTTGCTTATTGGTATTGGCAATGAGTGGGTATCTTTGTCCTTCTTCTCTTTCATGGGGCAGATGAGCAAAGCTCTCTTGCTTTTGCCACTGCACACCCCACAGTCCCGATACATCTTTGACAGGTGTGTGATGAAATTCGACTCGGGCATTTTTGCCTTGATTGCCAAAATAACCTGGTTTGTTATTAATGGTTTGTAGTCTGCCTGTGTATTTATTGAGTCTCTCAACTTCATGGTCATTTTCTTCGCGATAATAGTCTGATGATGTAAAAGACAATGCGATTTTATCTAACCCCTTAAATGGCTTCTCCCACTGTGCTCTAACATCGGTACGCTTAGACTCCATGTCAATTCAAGGCCCAGGGTGCGTGTGATCGTGTTCATAGCCCAAAGGGTGCTCATGACTCTGTCCTGGGTCATGAGCATGAGCTGTACCGCAGTAAAAATGGGCGGATGAACTAAAATCCATATTCTGTATTAGATGGGGATAAGCTTTTAGATAATAGCGCGAGGTGCTAGCTTTTGGAGTGATTACATGTGCAATACAGTTATCATAGCCGTGATTATGCCCTGGTATGCCATACTTATCCTGACGGCGACTGTATGACACGCCAATATGCCCCTTATCGCCGATATAGGACACGCCCACCGTGCCAACGGTTGATTTGTTATGGCTGTCAGGCAGGTAGTCTAGCATGACATCAGACTGAAATTCTGGAACATCATAATCATAGGCACGGCGGGTCAGTCCTTCGACTCGCACCGCCACGTTTTGCCCCACTCCCATACTAAGACTGGCAGTGGCAACCCTCTCGTTACTGCCTGTGTTATAGCGTAACAACGTCTCGCCTTCGATGTTCTCCTTGATGTTACCCTGTGGCATACGGCTAGGAATCCGCTCATCGATGACATTCACCACGCCTGCCTGAGACGCTGTGCCATACAGTAGCGTACCTGCTCCACGCACCAGTTCCACACGGCTCGCCAGCAATGTATCGGCGGCGACCACATGGTCAGGCGATAGGGCAGACATATCAATGACGTCCGTGCCATTTTGTAGAATCTTCACTCGCACCCCGTCCTGTCCACGAATGATGGGCTTACTCGCCCCACCGCCAAAGGGATTGGAGTGAATACCCAGCTCGCCTGCCAAGGCATTACCCAGCGTTGCCGAGCGCTGCTGTAGGGTGTCGCGTCCGATGACCATGTCGCTGGGTTTTTTGAGGATGGGGGCGGTTTGCATGCCGCTATTGACGACGGCATTTAGAGTGTCTAGAGTAACTTCTGGTTCTGTAGCAGTGTCATCTGCATGAGCTGATGGCTGATCAAGGCGATGCTAAGTGCAAGCACAGTAGGGCGAGAGTAGAAATTGACCATAGTAAAAACATCCAATACAACAAAAATTAATATTATAACATAATGAGTTAATAGCGTTACTTTTGGTGATTTGATGTATGTACATATAACTATTATTCGTATATTGAAATAATAACAATTTTTATTTGCAAAACGTTTTTTATTTGGTATAATTCTTAACACTTTCTTACAAAAGCTCTAGATTTTTGCAGTTAGTATACAAAAGTCTAGCCTAACCCAGCACTTCAACAACTTAAGGTGATGTATGAAACACACACTAAAACGCCTACCACTTGCGGTAGCAGTATTGGGCGCACTAAGCGTTCAAGCAGCAATGGCACAAGATGAGCCAAAAGTAACTCTAGACACGTTGAATGTAACTGT
The DNA here is from genome assembly GCF_900453105.1 of Moraxella ovis. Taxonomy (NCBI): domain Bacteria; kingdom Pseudomonadati; phylum Pseudomonadota; class Gammaproteobacteria; order Moraxellales; family Moraxellaceae; genus Moraxella; species Moraxella ovis. Next base: position 1,749,492 of record NZ_UGPW01000001.1, on the reverse strand, counting down.
CGACCGCCAAGGAACAAAAGTTAAGACGAATGTCGTTACTTTGCAAGAAAAAGATGAAAGCACCGCCACAGATTTGCGTGGATTGCTACAGTCAGAACCTGCCATTGATTTTAGTGGTGGTACAGGTACTGCTCAATATCTGACCGTTCGTGGCATTGGTCAAAACTCGGTTGATGTCAAGGTGGATAACGGCTATTCTGACAGCCAGATTCTCTACCATCAAGGTCGTCATATGCTTGACCCAGCGTTGGTCAAAATTGTCAGCGTTCAAAAAGGTGCAGGGTCTGCCTCTGCTGGTATCGGTGCAACCAACGGTGCCATCGTTGCCAAAACGTTAGATGCTCGTGATTTATTAAAAGACAGTGATAAAGATTGGGGCATTAAAGTAAATGCAGGTTACAGCTCGAACGACGAGCACAGCTATGGCGTGACTGGTTTTGGTAAAGTGGGTAATTTTGACTTTTTGGTCAGTGCCAATAAGGTTGATCAAGATAACTATCGACCAGGTCGAAAAGTGGGAAGAAAGGACAGTACCACAGAAGCGGGTAAATATTTTAGCTCATACACTGGCGATAAATGTGTGACACAATATGGCCACGAGTTCTGCCAAGATCCTAAGCACCCGAGCGATAAGGTAGCATTTCAGGCATTAGAAAGACAGAGCTATCTGGTTAAAGCTGGCTATAATTTTGATGATGAAAGTCGTATTGCCTTGACGCATTTTAATACTGCCAACAACGGCGTACGCAATGTCCGTGAGGAGTTTGAGTGGCTGTTTAGACCGCCAGTGTCGGATAAGAGTGCAGTCAACTACGGCGGCTATCGTAAGCTTAAAATGGAAAACACCAACCTAGAATATACAGGCAATGCAGGCATTCTGGGTAAGGCAGAAGCCAATGCTTATCTGATGAAAAATTCAAGTGAGTACGCCGACGCACGCTTTAGTGGCTATGCCGGCAACACCAATGGTAAGACCTCGGTAGAAACCACTGGATTGAATTTGGGCTTTGACAAGCAGCTCAACGACGACACTTTGTTTAAATATGGTGCGAACTATCGTCATCAAGAGACCACGCCTCATATGAAAAACACAGATGGTAAAATTCAAACCACCGAAAAAGACGACATTGGTGTGTATGGTGAGGTCATTGCAGACATCGGTAAGCTTACTCTGACTGGTGGTATGCGTTATGATCATTTTGATTATACTTCGGTAACTGGCAGAAAGGTATCCGATGGTGCATTTAGCCCAAGCATCGGCTTAATTTACCAAGCAACGCCAAGCCTAAGCTTCAATGCGGTACATAACCATGCCTCTCGTAGCCCAAGACTGGTGGATGTACTACTGGCAGCTGGTGGTCGTGCGGCAGACATCGCTCCTGGCACGAAAGCTGAACAGGCCAAAAACACCGAAGTTGGCTTTAACTATCATAATGGTAATCTGTCGGTCGATGGTACTTATTTTTGGCAAGAAATTGACAATCTGCTAGAAAAAGGACAGGTTGCTCGTCACGGCGACAGTTCGGATACTTTTAATGGCATCTCTAATGTTGGCTATGGTAAAAACAGAGGTTATGAAATCAACACTCGTTATCGTGTGAATGGGTTCACGGCTCGTCTGGGTGTTGCACAGAGCAACCCTGAATATCACAGCGTTAAAGACGCCCAAGGTAAAGATATTCGCTTTGACAACCGTGAATTTGGTAGCACGCTGGGTCGCACTTGGACCGCAGGTCTTGCCTACCGCTTCACCAACCCAAATCTGGAAGTGGGTGTTAATCATCGCCGAGTTGACGATGTCAAAGGTCAAAGTGCTTACATGACTCACATCGCTGGTAATAGTGGTAATGACTTGAACATGATTAAGTATGGCTACGATGTTACCGATGTTTATGCCAACTGGAAACCTTTAAATAACGACAAGTTGAATGTGAACTTGGCTGTGAACAATGTGGGTGATGAGTTCTACTATTCACACTCTGCCATCAATGGTTTGCCTGGTGCTGGTCGTGAATACCGTGTTGGTGTGAACTTCACTTACTAATTTAGAATCTAGTTTCTCCACGCACTCCGTCTAATGGCGGGGTGTTTTTTTATTAATAAATGTCTATACTCTTAGAAGTTATCCACAGATAGTATCGATGTATTATCATGATTTTGTGGAACAATTGCGCAGTTTATAAACAGCGCTTAAAAAGTCAATATATAAATAGGCTAATTTTCATAAGTTATTGATTATATTTATAAAATATATTTTAATCACAGTTTATTCCTAAATATTAAAGTACGGTGAAAGTGCCATAATATAAGGGCTTTCGATATAAATTGTTTGCTTTTCCACAAAGTTATCCACAGATTTTGTGGATAAAAAAATCACACTCTATCGAAAGCTAATAATGATAAGGGATTGCGCGTATTATTGGAATTAATGGTGGTGTGATTAAGGTTTTGAGTGTGATGTGGGGGTGAATATGTCCAGTGTAAGATATTAGAATTTTATCAAGGTTCCACGATGTCATAAAGCTGACTTTTAAGCTTGTTAGAATAAATACTTGTCGTTATTTCAAAGTATAAAGTTATCTTATCTTTTTTGAATGATTGAGACTGGCGGCGGTAAACGCGTTCATCCCCCAAAAGCAATCTTGGAAAATATCGATAAGGGATGGCATGATTGGATTGATGAGCTAGTCGTTATGCTTAAGCTTTTTGGTGGGCTCGTCTAACACATGCGCCACTGCTCTAGGGTGGGCTTTATCATAGACGCGAGTAAGTGCGCCAAAATCTACTTGGGTGTAGATCTGGGTGGTGCTGATGTCGGTGTGCCCAAGCATCTCTTGGACGGCGCGTAGGTCGCCACTTGATGACAGCATGTGCGATGCAAAGCAGTGGCGCAGTAGGTGGGGGTGTAGATTTTTGGCGATGCCTGCATTGGCGGCACACACCTTTAGGCGCAGCTGAATCGCTCTGGGTGTGAGCCGCGTGCCGTGGCGTTCGCTAATGAACAGTGCGTCTGTGCCTTCTTGCCACAGATCGCGGTGAGGTAGGTAGATGTTGATGGCATCGATGGCTTTTTTACCAACGGGGGTGAGCCTTATTTTATTGCCTTTGCCTAATACTCTGACCACGCCGCCACGCAGATCGATGTCTTGAATATCAAGCCCTGCCAGCTCGGACAGCCGAAGACCACTGCTGTACATGAGTTCGAACATCGCGCGGTCGCGGATCCATAGACGTGCTTTGTTGGCGTCATCTGGCATGGGCTGATCGAGCAGCTGCATCATCATATCAACATCGCCGACCTTAGGCAGGGCTCGCGGCTCGGGCTTTAGGCGGTAGCCTGTGGCGGGATTGTGATTGGTTTTGCCGATCTTGATGAGGTGGGCGTAGAATTTACGAATGGCAGAGAGTTCTTGTTTGGCGCTGATGGCTTTAATGTTATCCCGCTCTAGGCGCAGACTCAAGAATCTTGCCAAGTCTTTTTTGTCGAATGACAAGTAATCACCCTGTAACCGTACGTCTTCATCGATGAAGTGCATCAGGCGCATGAGTGCCGTTGTATAGGCGCTAATGGTGTTGTCGGAGTAATTTTGTAGGGCTAATTCATCCAGCCATGCCTGAGCCACCAACCAAGATTTTGGCTTGGCGGCGTCAGATGCATCGGCAGGCGTGGGAGATTTTAGTTTGTTGAGTAGATTATTTAGACGCATGATAAGTCAAAAGGCGCATTAATTACGCCTTTTTTGTGGGTTATTGGTAGTCGTCTGATTTGTCGGGGGTGAGATTGATGCCTGCTTGAGTGGCAAGTCCATCGGGGCTGAACACGCCTTCATAGACGAATGATGTTGGGCCTGTCATCATCACAGAGTAGCCATCTTGCCAGCGGATCGCAAGGCTACCACCGTATAGCTGAGCGCGAATGTCCACGCCTTCATCCAGCCAGCCTTCGCGAATACCTGTCGCCACAGCTGCGCAGGCGCCCGTGCCACACGCCTGGGTCTCACCCACACCGCGCTCATAGACTCTAAGGCGAATGTGTCGCTGATTCACCACCTGCATGAACCCGACATTCACGCGCTCGGGGAAAGCCTCATGCGACTCTAGTAGTCGTCCCAGACGCCCCACATCAGCGGTGAGTACATCGTCCACCTTGATGACGGCATGAGGGTTGCCCATGTTGGCGATATATAGCTGAACAGGCGTGCCATCCACGACCAGACGGTACGAGTTGCCAACCTTGGTGATCGCCTTTGGTGCAAATGGAATCTCGTCAGGATCAAATTTGGGTTTGCCCATGTCAACCTGCACCCATCCATAGCGATCAGTGGTCAGAGTGATGATGCCGCTGGCCGTCTCCACGCGCAGACGCTGCTTAAAGGATAATTTACGCGCTTGAACGAAGGAAGCAAAGCAACGAGCGCCGTTGCCACATTGGCTGACTTCTGTGCCATCAGCATTAAAAATTCGATATTTAAAATCTACGTCGGGACGACTTGGTGGCTCAACAATAAGCAGCTGATCAAAGCCCACGCCAAGATGACGATCAGCAAGTAGGCGCACCAAGTCAGTGGTGAGATTCATGCGTTGGGTGACTAGGTCAATCACCATAAAATCATTGCCCAGCCCATGCATTTTGGTAAATTCAATTAACATCATCACTCCTTTTTAGCTCTAAGTTCTAATTCCTTTTATCTGGTTACGTCCGTGTGCTCGTATGTCTATCTTAACAGATGAATGCTGATTTGCCTAATGAATTTGGCAAATGTTTTGGTGAATGCGATTTAAATTGTAAAAGAATTTTGCCATCCAAAAATCATCGGGCAACGCCAAAGCCATCAAAGAAAAGTTGATGAATATCAAGATGCTTCACATGCATAAAAAAATGCACCGAATCATCGGTGCATTCAGGTCGGCAGTTTAGAGTTGTTCGCCGCGCCATAGGTCGTCTAGGTTCTCACGGACGCGTACGAAGCGATGAGCGCCGTTGTCAGTCATAACCTCGGCAGGACGAGGGCGGCTGTTGTAGTTGCTCGCCATGGTAAAGCCGTACGCACCAGCACCAGTCACCGCCAGCAGTGTACCAACCTCCAAAGACAGTGCACGCTCTTTACCCAGAAAGTCACTCGACTCGCAGACTGTACCGACCACGTCCCACACTTGAGGCTGTTCGTTATCTTGAGTGTCTGTAAGCTTGGCGGGGATGATTGCCATGACTGACTCATATAAAGCAGGGCGAATCAGCTCGCTCATGGAGGCATCGACGATGGCGAAGTTTTTGTGCTCGGTGGGTTTAAGCACATCTACGCGCGTGAGCAGCACACCTGCATTGGCGGCGATATTGCGCCCTGGCTCCAGGTGTAAGCCTAGCTTATATTTGGCTTGTAGAGCGAGTAATTTGGGCAGCAGTGCTTCAGCGAACTCGTGGACGCTGGCAGGGTTCTCATCGATATAGCGCACACCAAGTCCGCCGCCTAGATCCACATGAGACAGCTTAATGCCGCGAGTGAATAATTCATCGATCAGCTCAATTACCTTATCAAGCGCATCCACGAAAGGCTTGACTTCGGTTAGCTGAGAGCCGATATGGCAGTCGATGCCGATGATGTCAAGGTTCGGCAGGGTGTTGGCGTATTCATAAGCGGAGATCGCCACATCATGCGCAATGCCAAATTTATTATCCTTCATGCCCGTTGAGATATAAGGGTGGGTCTTGGCGTCTACGTCGGGATTGATGCGTAGTGCGATCGGTGCTTTCTTACCTAGTTCTGCGGCGACAATGTTGATGGTGTCTAGCTCACTCAAGGCTTCGACATTAAAGCAGCCGACGCCTGCTTCTAGGGCGGTTTGGATGTCCGATGCGGTCTTGCCGACGCCAGAATAGACGATTTGGGCTGGGTTGCCGCCTGCTCTTATGACGCGGGCAAGTTCGCCTGTCGATACGATGTCAAAACCAGCACCCGCCTTGGCAAGTGCTGACAGAACGGCAAGATTGGAGTTGGCTTTGACAGCGTAGCAGATTTGCACGTCGTTGAGCGCGCTAAAGCTCTCAACATAAGCGGCATAATTGGCAAGCAATGCGTTCTTAGAATACACATACAGCGGCGTGCCGTATAGTCTGGCAAGCTCTGTCGTGTCTGCACCATCGATGTATAGTGTGTTGTCTTGATATTCGATGAATGGCAAGTATTCGGTCAGCTTGGCGGCATCAATTGACATCGCGCCGTCTTGGGTTTGGCTTACAGGGCTAAAAGTCATGATAAATTAATGATCCGTATGAATGATGGATGATTGTAATAGTTATTAGTAGTCGTTCGGGTTGGTACTGATGGTTTCGTTGATGGGTTCTGTGGGTGTGGTTTTGGTAGGAAGATAGAGTGCGCCTTTTTGACCGCAGGCGGTTAATAATGCACAAAGTGTGATGGATAAAATGACTGTTTTCATTGATGTATGATAGGCTTAAAATTGAAAAATTATTTTACCTAAATTTTGCCAAAATACCAACGACTTTTATAAAAATACACCGCAAATACATGATTTAAAAGACAAAAATTGATTAAAATCAAAACAAAATATTTACCCAAAATCCTTTAATTTTCCCTAAAGACTTTTGATAATTTTATGTTATAATGCCAAAGATTCATTCGGCCAAGGCCGCGCATTCAACCCACATTTAAGGAAGACATAATGGCACTTAACAACCCAACTTTAATCTTAAACTGCGGTTCATCATCGCTAAAATACGCCCTAATCAGTGAGGATGGCGAACAACGTATCGAGGGTCTTGCTGAGGCGCTAGGCAATGCCGATGCTCGTATTAGGCACAAAAACCTAGATGGGTCTAAAGTAGATATCAACATCCCAAATTCTGGCGCACACACTGAAGCGCTAAAAATTATCCTAGGTGAGCTGATCGCTGATCACAAGCCTGTGGCGGTAGGCCATCGTGTGGTGCATGGCGGCGACAAGTTCACCAAGGCAACCATCATCACGCCAGAAGTTCTAGCTCACATTGAAGAGCTTGCCAGCCTAGCGCCGCTTCATAACCCTGCTAACGCTGCGGGCATCCATGCGATTAATGAGCTGTTCCCAGAGCTTCCGCAGGTAGCGATTTTTGACACGGCATTCCATCAGTCGATGCCTGCTCACGCTTATCGTTATGCCATTCCTAAAAATCTTTATACAGAGCATCAAATTCGCCGTTATGGATTCCATGGCACGTCTCATAATTATGTCTCAAATCGCGCAAGTGAACTTGCCAATAAGGGCGACAAACAAGGCTGGTTGGTTGCCCACTTGGGTAATGGCTGCTCGGCGACGGCTGTCTATGATGGCAAGAGCCTTGATACTTCTATGGGTCTAACGCCGCTTGAAGGTCTGATGATGGGTACGCGCTCAGGTGACGTTGATCCAAGCTTGCACATTCATCTACATCGCACGCTGGGTCTGTCTATCGAAGAGGTTGATACACTGCTAAATAAAAAGAGCGGTCTATTAGGCGTATCAGGTGTATCGAACGACATGAGAACGGTTGAGCAGTTGGCAAACGAAGGTAATGAAGATGCCGTCTTGGCATTGGAGATCTTCGCGTATCGTGTGGCAAAATACTTAGCCAGCCTAAGCTGTGCTCTGCCTACATTTACAGGTATTGCTTTCACAGGCGGTGTGGGCGAGAATGCTGTTGGCATGCGTGCAAAAATGGTCTCTCATCTGCGTCATTTTGGCATCAAGATGGATGAAGCGAAGAATGCTGAATTGTCACGTGGTGCTGAAGGCAGCTTCCATGCTGAGGGTTCTGCTGTAGAGCTGTGGGTTGTCCCAACTGATGAAGAATTCCAAATCATGAGCGAGACTCGCGAAGTTCTAGGCTTGTAAATCAAATCATAAAAGTCAGATTGTGATGCTCTGACTTTTTGCTTGATTTTACGACTTATATTTATTGATAAATTTAATAAAGGATATGAAATGAAAACTGTATTGCTAGTTCCTACCACCAGCCAGATCAACATGGAAACATTGTCTCAAAGTGTCGCTAGCCTAGTTGTTGGCGAGATTGTTGCGACACCAAGCCATGAAGAATTCTGCAGTGCGATTGCTAATAACAACCTTGACGACCTACTAGAGGCGGTCATCGCCAAGCAGTCAGCACCCATCAGCGTGGTTGTGGGTGTACTTGCTGATGAGAGCAGACCGTATGCCAACCGTGTAAACCGTGAGCTTGCGACAGGCTTTGATGCGGATGTGATCTTAGTGGGTGATAGTGATACTCGCCTGCCTGTCTTTGCATCTGTGTTCGGTGGTCTAAAAGGTGAGCGTATCTGGGGTGTAATTGGCACTGCTGAGCTGTCAGGCAAGGTTCAAGTATTGGCACGCACTGACAACGGTGGTAATCTGTCTGAGATTGACAGCAATGCCTTTGAGGCTTATAAAACCGCTGATCGCACCCAAAAGTTGTCTCCTTATGCATTCCGTAACCAAGTGGTTCGCCTTGCTCAGAACGCCAAAAAACGCATCGTTCTACCAGAAGGTGATGAACCGCGCACCATCGAGGCGGCAGCGATTTGCCAAAGTCGTGGCATCGCTCAATGTGTTCTGCTTGGCGACGCTGATAAGATTCGTGCGGTGGCGGATGAGCGCGGTGTAACTCTGCCTGACGGCATCGAAATTATCGAACCAGCTACCGTGATCGAAAAATATGTCGCACCAATGGTAGAGCGTCGCAAAGGCAAAATCGATGAAGAGGGTGCAAGACAAGCACTTCAAGACACCGTCTATCTTGGCACGATGATGCTACAAGTTGGCGACGTGGATGGTCTGGTATCAGGTGCGGTACACACGACTGCTGATACGATTCGCCCAGCGTTCCAACTGATCAAGACCGCGCCAGAGTACAGCTTGGTATCTAGTGTGTTCTTCATGCTACTGCCTGATCAAGTGGTGGTCTATGGCGACTGCGCGGTGAATCCAAATCCAACCGCTGAGCAGCTGGCTGAGATTACCATCCAGTCAGCTGAATCTGCCAAGTCATTCGGCATTGATCCTAAAGTTGCTCTAATCAGCTACTCTACCATGAACTCAGGTTCGGGCGAAGACGTAGAAATGGTAAAATCAGCCTTGCAAATCGTTCGCGAAAAAGCGCCAAGCCTAAAAGTTGATGGCCCGCTACAATTTGATGCGGCATCTGTACCATCTGTGGGTAAGCAAAAAGCACCGAACTCACAAGTGGCAGGCGAGGCAAATGTATTTATCTTCCCTGATCTGAACACGGGTAACACCACCTATAAGGCGGTACAACGAACTGCAGGTGTGATCAGCGTAGGTCCGATGCTACAAGGCCTAAACAAACCTGTTAACGACCTATCTCGTGGCTGTTTGGTGGATGACATTGTTTATACGATTGCATTGACTGCCATTCAGGCGGTTGGTCAATAAGACGTCCATTCCAATAAAAATCCCTGCTCGATGGCGGGATTTTTATTGGGCGAGTTTTGATTTGAATGGCAATAATTTATATTAAGCTTGCTCATCGCGCTTGAACACCCATTCGACATCATTGCTTAACGCCTCATCAAAATAATAACCATCGCTGTCGAATTTCTTTAGGTCTTCAGGATTGGTGATGTTATTTTTGGTGGCGAAATTTACCATCATGCCGCGGGCTTTTTTGGCGTAGAAGCTGATGATCTTGTATTTGCCATTTTTTTGATCAAGGAATTTTGGCGTGATGATGGTGGCGTTGATGTTTTTTGGTTTGACTGCGCCATAATATTCGGTTGAGGCAAGATTTACCAAGACATCAGAGCCGCTGTCTTGAATGCGTTCATTGATCAAATCAGTGATGGTGTCGCCCCAGAATTGATACAGGTCATCGGCATTTGGTGTCTTAAACTTGGTGCCCATCTCAAGGCGATAGGGCAGCATATAATCCAAAGGCTTCAACAGTCCGTACAGACCAGATAAGATGCCTAAGTGTTTATTAAGATATAAAATTTCTTCTTTAGATAATTGATAAGCATCCAGTCCAGTATAGACATCACCATCGAACAGATAGACGGCAGGTTTTTTGTTATCATCAAAAGGATAAGCCCAAGCTTGATTGCGTGCGACATTTAATTCGGCAATCTTGGCAGAGATGTGCATGAGTTCTTGTAGGTCGAGCACGTCTTTTGTCTTTAGGGTTTTCATGAGCTCAATGGCTCCTTCGATGAGAGCAGGCTCACTGTATTGATCATCTAGCTCAAGTGGCAGGGCAGTCTTTTCGTCTAGGTTTTTGGCAGGGGATAATAAAAAATACATCGTACGTCCTATTGTGTTGTTAAATTTATCTTATTATAGGCAAAAATACCAAAAATATAAAATTTAAATTACCAATCGCCACGTTTTTGGTGGCTTGCTGGATTGATTGGGTGTTATAAATTTGATATGCTTAACCCGTCCAAGGAATGATAAATCAGTGAATTAAGGAGTCGCCATGACAGATCTAATCCTAGCCGAACAATTGCCCATCGATGATGGTCGATCCATCGGCATCATCACTTTAAATAACCCAAAAGCACTGAACGCCCAAAGCCTAGACATGGTAAAGGCGATGATGCGGATTTTTAGCGATTGGCGAGATGATGAGAGTGTGGTTGCCATAGTGCTGCGTGGCGCTGGCGAGCGCGCATTGTGTGCCGGTGGCGACATCAAGACACTATCACAGGCGACAGGTCTAAGCGATGTTCAGGAATTTTTTGAACATGAATACGGGCTCATGCAGATGCTGTATGAATATCCCAAGCCAATCTTGGCATGGGGTCATGGCGTGGTCATGGGCGGCGGATTGGGTCTGTTGTCGGCATGTAGTCACAAGGCAGTCACGAGTGAGACCATGATGGCAATGCCTGAGGTGTCGATAGGCTTATTCCCTGATGCGGGCGGCTCTTGGTTTTTGAACCGTATGATGGGTAAGGTTGGGCTATTCTTAGGGCTTACCGGCGCGCGCTTCTCTGGAGTGGATGCGCTATATCTAGGGCTTGCGGATGTCTATGTAGCACCAGACAGCTATGGTGATGTTATTAAGGCGCTCACGTCTGCCGACTGGCAAGGTGATCATCATGGACTGCTTAATCAAATCCTAGCCAAATTCTATCAAGCGCCAGACCACGACAGCCAAATCCTAAAAGACTTCCATGCCATCAGTGCACTCATGAATGCAGGGTCGCTGGCTGATGTGGATCGCGCACTTCGTGGTTATCAAGGTGATAGTGAATTCATCAAGTCTGCCATTGAAAACTATACCAAAGGCTCTGACACCACCAAGGCACTAACATGGCGTATTTACCATGAGGTTAAGCCATACTCTATCGCCGAGATGTTCGACATGGAGCGCAAGGTCGCGGTAAATTGCGTCATGCGTGGAGATTTTAAAGAAGGGGTGCGAGCCCTACTCATCGATAAAGACAAAAACCCCAAATGGCGATATACGCTTGCCGATATGCCTGTGGGATATATTGATGGGTTTTTTGGAGACTGCGTGTAGGGGGTTCGGACATTCACAGGGTCATTGTCGGTGCTGGTGCGTGATTGCTGCCCAATGATTGCCAAAGTCATCTTGCGTGCGTTGACTTGTGTGTACCAAATAGGTAATCAGTCTTTAAAATTATTAAATTGTAATGGCACGCCAAATGATTTTTCTTTTAAAAATGCCATACAGGCTTGTAGATTGTCTCTTTTTTTGTCCGACACACGGATTTTGTCGCCTTGTATGCTCGCTGAGACTTTCAGGTCAGACTCTTTGATGGCTTTGCTGATCTTTTTGGCGGTGTCTGAGTCTAGACCGTCTTTTAGATTGATGGTCTGTTTGGTGTGCTTGCCTGATTGAGCTTTGGTTTGAGGGTCTAGACTTTGCAAATCGACTCCACGCTTGATGAGCTGTTTTTCAAAGATGGCATAGACATTGTCTGCTTGTAGTTCATTGTCGGTAGTGATGACGACGGTTTTGGCTTTGTCGTTAAGTTCAATCGTGATGTCGCTGCCTTTAAAATCAAAACGAGTGGCAATCTCTTTTTCGGCATTGCCGATGGCATTGCGTACCTCTTGGGTGTTGAGTTCTGAAACGATGTCAAATGATGGCATGAGAATTCCTTATGATGGGTGGTTGTTTTGTTGATATAGACTGGGTGCTTGATTGGCTGCGTCTTGTTCAGATGCCCAATTCTGATGCTTCATAAAAATCATGGTATCACACAATGCCAGGAAAAGCGATGATTTTGTGGCAATGCGACCGCATTGCTACCGATTGTAAAGTTTTGTGAATCTTGGTTGATTTCGTTGATTTTTTGATTTATGCTGATTGACATGGTTCATGTTGCAAACATCGCAGACATGAAGAGCTGGACAGCTTGGGTTTTTAATGGTTTTTGGTGGTGATGAACTCATGTATCACAGAATACCACCAAAAATCCTAAAGCTCAAAAAATTCATGACGACCAACAGGAGTAACAGCGTATGAGTATTCAGCAATTGACCGTCTTGGGTGCAGGTGTATTAGGAGCACAAATCGCCTTTCAAGCGGCGTATCATGGCACCAAAGTCATCAGCTATGACATCGATGACAACGCACTGCAAGCGGCAAAAATGCGTTTTGACAAACTTGCACAGAACTATCGCCGTGATTTGGGAGCAGATGACGATGCGATTTGGGCGACTTTTGCCAATTTGACACAGTCGTCAGACCTAGAGCAGTCGGTCAAGGACGCCGACATCGTCATTGAAGCTGTTCCAGAGAACATCGACCTTAAACGCCAAGTATGGACGCAAGTGGGCAAATTCGCCAAACAAGACTGCATCTTTGCCACCAACACATCAACACTGTTGCCCAGCCAGTTCGCTGCCGCTTCTGGTGACACATCTCGCTTTTTAGCGATGCACTTTGCCAATAATATTTGGGTGCAAAACATCGTGGAAATCATGGCCACCGCCGACACCGACCCTGCGTGTGTCCAATCAACGCTTGAATTTGGCAAACAGATGGGCATGGTGCCTGTTGAGGTGAAAAAAGAACACGCTGGCTACATCATGAATAGTCTTGTTGTGCCTTTATTACACGCTGCCAGCCACCTGTTGGCAGATGGAGTGGCAGAGTTTCAAGATATTGATAAGGTATGGCGTATGGCGACTGGTGCACCTTTTGGTCCGTTTGAGGCGATGGACATCGTTGGGCTGCGCACCGTGTATGCCATTCATTCAGTCAAGGCACAGTCATCGGCAGACCCTTTGAGTCAGCGTTTTGTGGAGATGATTAAAAACGAGTATCTGGACAAAGGACGCTTTGGTAAAGAGGTTAATAGAGGGTTTTATGATTACGATGAGTATGGCAATCGTATTGATTAAGTTGTGCTAATTTACGATTGTTTACCGTGATGATAACAAAACTCAACAATTGCTTGATGTGATTGTTGGGTTTTTTGTGTAGAATGCTTGTAAAGACCTTGTGTGTTGTTTGTTTTTTAAGGCTTATTTGAGACTTAAAAGATTCAGGCTTTAAATGTTTCAGGCTCTAAGTTTTGTCAAGCTCTACCTAGGTTTTAAAATGAATTTTAATGAACTTTGGTCTTTGATGACCGTTCTTGATTGTTTTCGTGAAGGATTGTTGTTAAATCATTAAGGAATGCTATGCTCTTTGATTCGTTTGCCTTTGCCAATGGCACAGTCGCCAAAAATCGCATCTTTAAATCCGCCATGGAGGAGGGTCTGGCAAAAGACAGCCGTCCCACCGATGAACACGCCAAGCTTTATGAGGCTTGGGCGAGGGGTGGCAGTGGCATCTTGGTAACAGGTAATGTCGCTGTTTGCCGTGAGGGCAAAGGGTCGGTGGGCGATGTCGTGGTGGATGGCGATGGCGACCTTGAACGGTTGCAAGCATGGTCAACGGCTGGCAGCACCGATGGCACCGTGTGCATCATGCAAATCAACCACGCAGGCAAGCAAGTGAGCAAAGATGTCAATCCAGCCCCTGTCGCTCCCAGTGCGGTTACCCTACAAGGCATGGGCGATAAAATGAATCCGCCTCGTGCCTTGACGACCGATGAAATCAAAACCATCGTCTCCCAATTTGCCAATACCGCTAAAATTGCAAAGCAAGCAGGCTTTGGGGGCGTACAAATTCATGCGGCTCACGGTTATTTGATTAGCCAGTTTTTATCGCCGCATCACAATGTGCGAGATGATGGTTATGGTGGCAGTCTCGACGGGCGTATGCGTTTTTTGATGGAAGTGTACGAGGCTGTGCGAGGTGCAGTTGGTGGCGACTTCTTGGTGGGTGTCAAATTAAACTCCGCCGACTTTCAAAAAGGCGGCTTTGAAGAATCAGACAGCATTGAGGTGGTCAAAAAACTCTCAGAAGCTGGCATAGATTTCATTGAAATCTCTGGCGGTAATTATGAAAGTCCAGCCATGATGGGGGCAAAAGACAGTACTAAGAAGCGAGAAGCGTTTTTCATGGACTATGCCCAAAAGGTGCGCGATGTCAGCACAACGCCACTCATCATCACGGGCGGGTTTAGAAGTCAGGCGGCGATGAATGAGGCAATCAGTAGTGGCGAGCTTGACTTTGTGGGGGTGGGTCGCCCACTCATCATGCAGCCTGATATGCCGCATCAGATGCAAAAAGGCACTTATGACACCATACAAATCACGCCGATTCGAACAGGCAATGCCAAGATTGATGAAAATGTTGGTTCGTTTTTGGAGCTGTCTTGGTACATGGTGCAGATGAAGCGTATTGCTCACGGCATTGACCCCGACCCCAATCTTGACCCAATGCTCATCGTTCAAGGGTTGCAGGGTGCTGGTGAGGAGAAGCTGACCACAGGCAGAAGCTAGAATGCCATCAAGACGCTATTAAAAGCAGTGATTAAGGCAGTATGATTGGCTCAATGTCTGTGTGAGCACACAATCAGACTTTAAGCTTTTAAGTGCTGTGGCATAAGACTGCAAACCTTTAGGATTTTTCGGGTCGAAGCATCATCTAAAATCAGTGGTCTGATAGCACCAACTTTTTTGACAATTGACATTTTTTTTTGATGATTGACATAAGACCTGCTGATGGTGCCACATTTGGCGATTGTAAAGATGTTTTATTTACTCATTATTTGTTAAACTTAGATAGGAGCTTTTATGAAAAAACTGACTTTGGCAATTTTGACAGCGAGCCTGACCATGACAGCACACGCCCAATCAGACAAACAGTATCCGACCGCCGCCGAGACTACTCCTGACAAGCTTGGTTTCATGGCAGGGTCGCCACCACCCAAAGACAAAGTGTTATCATTTTTTGATGGCAGCGCTACGCAGTTTCCTGCCACTCGCTACACTTATAGCCATGTGCGTGAGTTCATGCCGACCAAGACGATGCCTGTCATCAATAAAGACCGTCACAGCTTTGACTATGCCATCGATTCACAGATTGACAATGTACGCTTTGTACCGATGGGCGAGAAACAACCCATCACTTGGCGTGAGAGTCTGGATAAAAACTATGTCGATGGCGTCGTCGTTCTCCACAAAGGCAAAATCGTCTATGAGAACTATCTGGGCGAATTAAAGCCTAATGGTCAGCACATCATCATGTCCATCACCAAAAGCTTTACTGGTACGCTTGCTGCCACTTTGGTACATGAAGGCGTCATTGATGATAAACAGCTCGTCAAACACTATGTGCCTGAATTGGCAGACAGTGCGTGGGGCGATGCCACCGTGCGTCAAGTCATGGACATGACGGCAAGCCTTGATTATTCAGAGGAGTATGCCGACCCTAAGGCAGACATTTGGGAATACAACATGGCAGGTTCACCTTATCCTAAGCCAGAAGGTTACCAAGGGGCTAAGACTTTCTATGAATACCTAACGGGTGTCAAAAAGCAAGGTCGTCACGATTCTGCCTTTGAATACAAGACCGTCAACACCGATGTTTTGGGTTGGGTCATCGCCCGTGCGACTGGTCGTGATTTGGCAGAACTCATGAGTGAGAAAATTTGGCAGCCTTTGGGTGCTAATTATGAGGGTTATTTCTTGGTGGATAGTGTGGGTACGCCGTTTTTGGGTGGTGGCTTGAACATCAATTTGCAAGACATGGCAAGATTCGGTGAAATGATGCGTCGTGATGGGCATTTTAATGGCAAGCAAATCGTTCCTAAGGCGGTTATCGATGACATCAAGCGAGGTGGTAATCGTGCCTTGTTTAGTAAAGGTGGCTATCCTAACTTGAAAGGTTGGAGCTACCGCAATATGTGGTGGGTTACTCACAACGCCAACAATGCTTTCATGGCACGAGGCGTGTACGGACAAGCCATCTACATCGACCCAAAAGCCCAGATGGTCATCGCTCGTATGTCGTCCAACCCTGTGGCAAGCAACGCCCACAACGACAAATATTCTCTACCAGCCTATCAGGCAATGGCAGATTATTTGATGAAAAAATGAGCATGAGTTTGCATCTGCTGGTTCACACCAAATACAATCAGAAGGGGTCTTACCCCTTCTTTTTTTAGTGTTACCAAAGGGGGCTTTGATGACACAACCGGTCGGTATGGGTTTATTGGCATTGTTGATGAGCGATTGTTATGATGCTGTGGGTTTAGCCCAAGCATCAGCCATCACAAATGACTGGTTCGTGACAGCTAAGATGAGCGTTTGCCTTTAAAAAGTTGGTTCAAAAAGATGTGTTTGATGGACAACGATGAGTGGCTTTGATGTCCTTTGACAGCCGACGGTTCTTGATGTGTGGTTTCTTGACAGTCCATGATAGGTGTGCTATCTTTTGATGGCTTGGCGTGTTTTGTGGCAAGAATGTGACTGATTGAAGGCTGGTGATTCTTTGATGTCGGATTTTGCCAATAACAACCATCTTAAAGCGTGTACTCATCACACAAGACATCACTGGTTGGTCAGGCGATGCAGTGCGTTCTCTGGGCGTGCAATGTCGCACTACAAAAATTGTGGACAAAAAAGCGTTCGATTGACCCACAGTCCAGCCTTGACTGCCAAGAGTGGGACATGACAAAGCCAGTCGCCACATGATGACAAGCAACACGATAAAAAACACAGTCAGTAAAACCATTGAATTAACCCCAAGCCGTATTGCCGATTGGCAAGTTATACCAAAGACAAGCGTGATGTTAAAATCACAAAAACCGTGTGCAAACATCATGCTTGAAGCAACCGACCATCACGCTCAGCGACCGCACCAAAGATTGCAACATTTTACCAAAAATGAGAATGTCGTGAGATTGACTCACTCAAATTTATTCAAACAAGCGGTACTGATTGACAACACTTGGCAAGACGCCAAATCTGGTGAGAGCATCGATGTGTTCAATCCATTTAATGACGAAAAAATCGGCACCGTACCCAATCTGTCGGTCGATGAAGTTACCGCCGCCATTTGCTCTGCAAAACAAGCACAAAAGGCTTGGGCAGCAAAAACGGCACATGGACGCGGCGTTGTCTTGAATCGCTGGGCAGAACTCATCGATGAACACATCGAGGATTTGTCCATCATCATGACCATCGAGCAAGGCAAACCTTTAAAAGAGTCAACCAATGAGATTCACTATGCCAGCAGTCTGATTCGCTGGTTTGCCGAGGAGGGCAAAAGAATCTATGGCGACACCATCGCCGCTAAGGATAAAAATCTACGCCACATCATCCTAAAAGAGCCCATCGGTGTGTGCTGCCATCACGCCTTGGAACTTTCCATCGGCAATGATGGCTCGTAAAGTCGCTCCTGCTTTGGCGGCTGGCTGCTCGATGATTGTCAGACCAGACAGCCAAACGCCTTTTTCTGCACTGGCATTGGGCGAGCTTGCCATTCAAGCAGGTATGCCTGCAGGCGTCCTCCAAATCGTTACAGGTGAGCCGAGCGTGATTGGTGGAGTACTGACCCAAGACGCCAACATCAAAAAACTGTCGTTCACAGGCTCGACCCGAGTGGGCAAGCTTTTGATGGAGTAATGTGCAGGAACGCTCAAAAAACTGTCGCTGGAATTGGGTGGTAACGCACCATTCATCGTCTTTGATGATGCCAATCTGGACAAAGCAATCAATGGACTGATGGCTGCCAAGTACCGCAATGCCGGTCAAGTGTGCGTCTGTCCTAACCGCATCTATGTGCAGCGCGGCATTCATGATGAGTTCATCAAAAAACTGAGCGATAGGGTGGCTGCTTTGAGCGTTGGTAATGGGTTTGGTGATGTCGATTTGGGCTGTCTCATCAGTCAAAAGGCGGTCAATAATGCCCGTTCATTGGTTCAAGATGCATTGGACAAGGGGGCGGCATTGGTCGCAGGCGGCACAACTCACCAAGAGCACGCTGGCTGCTTTTTACCGACCATCATCACCAATGTGACAGATGCCATGCGTATCGCCAATGAGGAGATTTTTGCACTGATAGCCTCTGTGTTTGTGTTCGATGATGAACAATCAGTGATTGAGCGAGCAAATGACACCAAACAGGGCTTGGCGGCGTATTTTTATACTCAAGACCATGCACGAGCCTGGCGAGTGACCGAAGGCTTGGAGGTGGGCATGGTTGCTCAAAACACCAACATGGTCTCATCAGAAGCGACCCCCTTTGGCGGTGTCAAAGAGTCAGGTTTTGGGCGTGAAGGCTCAAAATATGGCATCGAGGAGTATGTGGTAACCAAGCTTTGGTCGGTAGACATCAGCGAGTGACAAGTCGGCACATCGCCTTTGGATTGTGCTGTACTTGCTGCATCACCATGCACAAAATAGGCTCATCACTCATCAAATAGCAGGCTTAGTTGTGAAGTTGACCAAATAAGCAGGCTTGTCATCAAGCAATCTGGCACCAAGCTTACAACCCCATCAAGGCAGCTTGTTCTTGATGGGGTTGTAAGCTTGGTGATTTTAAAGCATGATTGACGCTGCTTCGTTGTGCTTATTTGATCACGACAGACCGCTCTTGGGCATGGTGGGAGTTTGGTGGGTTTGTGGTCGCTGTTTAATTTGGGTGATTTCATGTCAATAATCAAGGTTGTTCCAAAATCCTCACCACCATTGTTATTAAAGCTGATGATTGCGATGATTGGTATGTTTGCTTTTTTGCAGGTTTATGCCATTCAAGCGATATTGCCGACGCTGATACGACACTTTGCCACCACAGAAGTGGAGGTGGGTTTGGCGGTGGGTATGACGGTGATGGCGGTCGCCTTGGTCTCGCCATTCATGGGTATGTTGTCAGATGCCATCGGTCGCAAGGTCTTTATGGTGGGCTGTCTGTTGTTGCTTGCCATACCAACGGCATTGATGGGCATGACCGAAAGCATCAATCAAGTAAAGTTGTTGCGATTTTTACAGGGGCTTTGTGTGCCTGGCATCACGGTCGTTACCATCGCCTATGTCAGCGAGGAGTTTGCTGATGATGTGGCGGAATGTTAAATCATTGGAGAGATAAATGATAGTTAAACATGTTACTGGCGTATCTAATGCTATATCAATACTAGAAACTCAACAATATATTTCCTATTTTATACTTGGAACCAAAGCCGATGTTTGGAAGTGTGAAGATTTTTGCCTTAATCTTTTACCTCCAGAAGACATAAGAATATATAGTGGTATGGGGTGAGGTGCTACCATCTATTTTGAGTGGTTTGGAGAAGTGAAAGAATTAATCGACATGCAACCGATTCAATACAGCAGGGATGTTCTTTATATGGATAGTCGCGGTTGTGAAATGCCATGGCGGTATTTTATCAAGCCCTTTAATACTCCTGAGTTGTTAAGAATTGTAGATGTTAGATTTGATAAAAAGCATTGGAAAAATTTATAAAAAGAACCGAAATTCCTATGTTTTAAAAATAAAATTATTTTAGGGGCTGTCCTAGATAATGACTAAAAACTCCATTTAGGTTAAAATAACCCAGTGAGAAAAAGTCGTCTAAGTCAGTACAAACAAAACAAACTCATTGAGCTGTTTGTTGCAGGTGTTACTGCAAGAACGGCAGCTCAATTAGCTAATGTAAATAAAACAACAGCTGCTTACTATTTTCACCGATTACGCCTACTCATCTATCAACACAGTCAGCACCTAGAAATGCTAGATGGCGAAGTTGAAGCTGATGAGAGCTATTTTGGCGGAACACGCAAAGGTAAGTGTGGTCGTGGTGCAAGCGGTAAGACTGCGGTATTTGGCTTATTAAAGCGAAATGGCAAGGTTTATACCGTTGCCGTACCTAATACAAAGTCAGCCACTTTATTGCCCATTATACGAGAAAAAGTAAAGCCTGACAGCATTGTTTACACAGATTTCTACGAAAGCTATGATGTGCTTGATGTTAGTGAATTTAATCACTTTGGAATCAATCACAGTACGCACTTTGCAGAAAAACAAAATCACATTAACGGAATAGAGAATTTTTTGAATCAGGCAAAACGCCATTTACGCAAATTTAACGGTGTTCCCAAAGAACACTTTGAGCTTTATCTTAAAGAATGCGAATGGCATTTTAATAACAGTGACCTTAAATCTCAAATTTCCATTTTAAAACAATTATTTAAGGGCAGTTTGGGTTAGTTATCTAGGACAGCCCCTTGATTTTTGGCTTACTACCAGCCATTGAGTCCATTATGGGCTTTGGCATTTCTCTTATTCTGGCTGTTCCATTATTTTTTGGTTTATTTGAACAAAGAACAGCGGAAAGGCTTTCGATGCTTAGTATGAATATTATGCCTTGGGGCACCTTAGGTCTTGCAACCTTGGTCGGTTCACAAATCTCAGGATATACTATTCTTGAACTTGGATTGAAATCATCGTATTTAATATTGCCAATATTTCTATTATTAAGCAATTTAACCTTATATCTTGTTAAGACAAAGAGCTATTCATTTCGCGACTTTTTCTTTGCATCTACACTATCAAGTTTATTATGTGCACTACTCTATATTTTTAACCGTTTACAACTTGTTGAAATTGCGGGTGTTATCGCTGGAATGACTACATTTTTTACTTTCTTTTGTTTTTTTACACTACAAAATAAAAGATCTCTATTTCAGGAAATTAAAAATCTTTTGAAAGCCATAAGTCCTTATTTTTTAATCATTTTTTTTATTATAATTAATAAATTTCTTTTGTGGATATTTCCATTGCTATCATCGTTATCGACCATTCATGGGTATGGAGTCAACTTCTCTCTTGCATCCAGCCCTTTATTTGCCATCTTTCTTGCTGTGCTTTGTTTAGCCTATCATAAAAAAATAAACATTAAAGTGCCGGTGACAAAGGCTTACAAAGCTTGTTCAGTATTATTCATATTTATTTTTCTTGCTCAATTTATGAATTTTTCTGGCTTTATTCAAAACATGGCTGCTCATATTAACAGTCAAAACAATGATTTTTTTATAAAATCTATCTCCCCTATGTTTGCAATGCTTAGCGGCTTTATAACAGGGTCAAATCTTGGTGGTAATGCACTGCTAATGGGCATTCAAAAAAAACCTGGGAGAATCTATTGGAGACTCGTTGCTATTTTCGGCAATTCAAAATGTAGGGTCTGGCTATGCTGTATTTGCTTCGATGCCTATTATTATTCTTATCAAAACTATTGCTGATAATAGCATGAAAGTCAAAGTTGATGAAAAAAGAATGTTGAATTTTGGCATGCGATGCATGATGGCAATTTATGTAATATTACTAGCAACAGCCTATCTAGCCTGAATACAAATTGGATATTGTATAATCTTATTTATCTAATTTTAAAATAAAAGCAGGTTCATGGATTAATCATTACAAATAAAGTGATATCAGGCATTGATTTTTATGCAAAAATGCATTATATTAAAAATGAACGCAAGGGCGTTGGAGTTTTAAGTTACCCAAGATTGCGTTTATAATATCAAATCCGCTTATATGGCAACATATAGGCGGATTTTATCTTTTTTATTTTGGCGGCTTGTTGTTGTCGCCTTTGGGTATGACTGAAAATAATTCTGCTCGTGGTTTTTTGTTGGTTAATTCAAAAATGGCTCGGTCATTTACCATATTTCCATAACCGTCGTTGCGTGGCGTTTGGTTTTGAATGGTAGTCATTCTTTGAGCCATAATAACTTGGCTGTTTTCGGATAAAGCATTTTCAATTTGCTGTATCAAATCGGAAATTTTATATCCATCTTTCTCTGCTCGGCTTTGATAATTGCCTCCCCATATACAAAATTTCATTTTGCTCCAATGGGGCTATCGCCACAAGAGGCAGAGCGTGTGCTGGGTCAGCTCAAATTTACCGTACGCCGCATCTATTCTAGTCCGCCATCGCACGGCGGTGCGGTGGTCGATGTTATCATGAATGATGATGCTTTGTTCACGCAGTGGGTGGGCGAGGTCTATGAGATGCGTGATCGCATTCGCGAAATGCGTCAAAAACTCCAAGATGCACTCACCGCTAAGCTGCCTGAGCGTGATTTTAGCTACTTTACCAAACAGCGTGGTATGTTCAGTTTTACGGGGCTGACCACCGAGCAAGTGGTGCGTCTGCGAGAAGAATTTGCGGTGTACATGGTAGAAAATGGTCGTATGTGTCTGGCTGGTCTAAACCATGACAACATCGACCATGTCGCTCATGCGATTGCCGAAGTATTGAGATAACACCTGCCACATCAGTGTGCCATGAGCTGCTCGATGCCCAATAAAGATGTCGGCTTGACACATTGACAGAATGTGGCATGAACCTTCAAGCAATAATGATTATTGATAATAATTATTATTGCTTTTTATTTTGTATCAATTATAATAAGAAAGAGTGTTATTTGCAACAAACAATCAACATTGATAATTGTTTGTTGCAACAATCATCACCCATCTACAACGCTTGCCGTCTGTTCAGTTCGGCCAATCAAATCAATCTGTCTGCTTGGAGGCACCATGTCTGATTCATTCAACACCAAAAGATTCACGCCCCTACCACTCGTGCTTGCCGTCAGTGCTGCATTGCTGACTGCTTGTAGTACAGGCGGGTTTAGCAACCCTAATAACATACAGATGGGTCTTGACCCCACAGATATTCCCAAACCGACCAATAAAGATTCTGTTCAAAAGGTTGAAAAAACCGCAGAGCAGGCTGAGACGGATAAATTGAATGCACCATCATTGGGTGCGTTCTCTCTTATTCCTAAGCGCAATCTGTATGCCAACAAGGAAAAAGAAAAAAAGATCGCTGTGGATGATGTCATTAAGACAAATGGCGATCCCGTTGCTGAACTGGAAGCTAAAATCAAAGAGTGGTATCCTGACCAACCTATCCATAAAAATGATGAAACCAATAAGAATTATCAATTTGTAAAGGCAGGCTGGATTTTTTCTAATCATCTTTATACTGACGATACCAACCACAATCCTGCAGGTGAGCAAGAAACTCGCTATCAAAAAGGCGATGGCTATGTTTATTATTATGGCGAACAACCCACCATGGGAATTGCTAAGGGTAAAGCAACCTATAACGGTCATTGGGATTTTGCCACCGATGCCAAACAGATTCGCCATAAAAACACTGATGGTGATAAAGGGCTTGGTCCAGAAGCTATCGGCGGTGGAGCGTTCTATAATATGGATAAAAGCTTTGGAAATGATGTTGGTGCAGTCAGCTTTGCTGAAAGATATGAAGGCGATCAGCCGCCTCGTCAGGGGCATCACAAGGCTGTGTTTGAAGCAGATTTTGACAATAAGAAGCTTACCGGCACACTTAGGGCTGAAACCAGAAGCTTGCTGAACGAAGAGCCAAAAACAGAAGACAGATATCGCATCGAAGCGAACATCAAGGGCAATCGTTTCCTAGGTAGTGCAATTGTGCTTAATGAAATAAAGGAAAAGACATTTACTTTATTTAAGACCGATGCGACCAATCGCTTAGAGGGTGGTTTTTACGGTCCTCAAGCCCAAGAGTTGGCAGGTAAGTTTTTAACTGATGATGAGTCAGTGTTTGGTGTGTTTGCTGCCAAAAGAGATAAAGACAATCAAGACCAGCAGGTGTCTGTTGACAGAGCGTATGGTTCTTTGTATGTGGACATGACCAAAGACAAAGATGTCAACCCAAGACAAAAAAGCAGCATCAGTGATTTTGACCTTTTGGGCGACATCAAGCAAATCAGCGTGAACAACCAGCTCATCGAGCTGCTGCCAGTAACCAATGGCAAATTCGCCCAACAAAGCGTTGACTTGCCCACAGGTCAAAAGGCGGTCATCACCAACTTTGGTACGACCGATGGGCTGGTCAATTTGGGTTACATCAACAGAACCAAAGACTTAAACAAAAAATCTGCTGCTCAAATTGCGGCAGAAAAACGGGCTGCTGAGGATGCTGAGAAAAGAGCTGCTGCTGCCAAAGTGGCGGAGGCAAAAGCACAGGTGGCAGAGCGACGCAACAGTAAAGCTCAGGAATTGAATGACGCTTTAGACGAGGCTTTTGATAATTATCGTCTTGGGCAAGATCAAGATAAGCACGAATTGCGCAAACAACTTATTGAAAAAGTATTTGCCAGTTATAGCACAAGAAGTGATGATGTTCTAAAAGAGATTGATGAGTTGCTGGGGCAAGTGGATGAATTTAAAAATCAGGCTAGCCAGAATGCTAACAAGGACAAAGGTGGTAGCATTGATGACGAGCTTGAGAAATTCGATGACGACTTTTTTGCTGTGTCAGAAAAAATAACAACCATATTCAAAAAGGGCGATAAAATCACTGAGGGCAACGAAGATAAATGGGCTGAGTTTTTAGAAATAGAGTCAGAAACCTTAGCATTGGCAACCGCAGGCGATCTTCTAGGTAAATACAATGTAGAAGACATCACTAAAGCGAAAAATCAGCTAAAATCCTCTCTTAGAAGTGCCGAGAACAGACTGAATGACATCATCTCTAACTATGAAGGCGGTGAGCTAGAAGAAGATGAGCTTGAGAAAAAATTGTCAGAGCAAGTGTTGAGTGCCCACAAAAATGGCAACAAACAAGAGATTGAGCAGAAAGTGAAAAAGCTGGTAACTCAATTAAAAGAGATCATTGATAAAGATGAGCATGGCGATGATGAAACTCTTGGGGCTGACAACCTTGCCGAAAGAGATCGTACGGTTGAGGCAATCGTCGCACTCATCAAAGATGGCGATAAATTTGACCCAAGCAAAGAAGAAAACTGGAAAGTATTCTTGCCAAAAGAGTCTACCATCAAGCCAAAAGAGATGGAAAAAGTAGAGTACAGTGCAGAAGCGATCAGATTGGCGAAAAACGATTTTAGAGCACAGCTGTCTCGTGATCAAGACGAGCTGATCGGGCTTTTGGGTGAATATCGTGACCATCAAATGCCATCAAGCCGAGATCTGGCTAATGACCCTGAAACACAAAAGATTTTGGCTGGCGTGCCTCAAGAAATCAAGAACGTCTTAGATGTACGCCAGAGCGATGAAAAAGATGATGCGTATAAGCAAGCCATCAAAAAGCTTGATGATCATCTAAAAGCCAAAACAATGGCGTATTACGCTGATAAAAAGCACGATGCAGAAGCACAAACAGAAATTGAAGCCTTTGAAAAAAACATGAAAAGAAAAGTGCTTGCTTTTTATGAGCAAAAGCACGAACAAGCTGAATTAAAAGCAATCTTGGATGAAATTCCAGAGGATACCAAGGGTAAGCTTGCTGCATACTTTGCGGGCGAACAAGATAAATCAACACTTGATAAGATACTTGCTGATGTAGACGAGAATGTGCGTGAAAGAGTGCTGGCACACTATGATGAAAAGCGCGATGAAAAAGAAATTGAGCAAATCAAACAGGCTCTACCGTCACGCATCGAAAGCCGAGTTTTGGCGTATTATAGTAGCGAGAAACAGGGTCAAGTCAAAGCAGAGCTAAAAAGCGTGCTGGAAAAAATCGATGCGGCGGTGAAAGTTGCTATCGAAGAGCTTAAAGAAGCCGGTGAAATTTACAACAAACAGCAAGCAGCACTAGAGAAGCTACAAAAAGCCAGTGCAGAACCACAAAGAATGCTTGTTGAATTGGTTGCCAAAGGCGACAAAGCCAATGTAGACAACGAGGACAATCTACTAAGCTTCCTAAAAGCAGGACCTTTGACTGAGGACATGGGTCTGGACAACTCATTGAGCGGTTTTTATGTGATGGGCGAACGCACGCCAGTCAGCGAAATTCCACGGCAGGGCGAGGCTTACTATCGTGGCACTTGGCACGCCAGAATTGAGAGCGGTCGTACTTGGAGTACGGAGCCAGGCTTAGGGCAGTATGACAGCCAGGCAAAATTCCATGTCAATTTTGATGACAAATCTTTGGTTGGTCAGCTGATCGAGAAGGGTCTTGCTAAGCCAGCTTTTGATATCCAAGCTACCATCAAGGACAATACTTTCTCCGGCAGAGCCATTGCAAGAGACACAGGCTTGTATCTAGATAAGGTGCTAGATATTGGAGGTGGTATTATCAAACAAAATGCCTTATTTGATGACAATCTGCATGGTGCATTCTACGGTGAAAATGCACAACATCTGGCGGGTGGCTTCTCCTTTGATGGCGAACAAGACATCGGGGGCGAAAAGGAGCCGGCGATTGGTGGTGGCGTATTCTATGGCACCAAAGATGGCAAAGACAACACTGACAATGTGTCAAAATGACCCAACGATTAGAGAGTTAAAGAGGAAAATATGAAAGTTATGAATCATCGTTTAACGCATCTGAGCGTAGCGGTCTGTGCGGTGCTGTTTGGCAGCATTGCACCTGCGATGGCGGCAGATGACGGGGTTGTGCCTGATGCCGACGCACCAGTCGTCGTGCTTGATGAGATTGAAGCGGTCATCACCAAACGCCCAACCAAGAGAAGTGAAGAGGTGACGGGACTGGGCAAAACCGTCAAGACCGCCCAAGAAATCAGCGAAAAACAAATCTTATCAATCCGTGATTTGGTGAGAGACACCCCTGGTGTAGCTGTTGTCGAACAAGGGCGTGGTGCCAGCTCTGGTTACACAGTACGCGGTATGGACAAAAACCGTGTGGCGGTTACGGTAGATGGTCTGAATCAAGCACAATCTTATTTGGTACAAAAACGCCAAGATGACGATGGTCGTGAGGGCAGTGGTGCCATCAATGAAATTGAACTTGAAAATGTGAGTGCTGTACAAATCAGCCAAGGTGCCAGCGGTACAGAGTCTGGCAGTGGGGCGTTAGGTGGTGCGGTGAGTTTCCGCACTAAGAGTGTTGATGATGTGCTAGATGGCGACCAGAAGTTCACCACTTTTTATAAAGGTGCGTATGCCAGCCGTGATAAGCAAATCATGCACTCGGTGGGTGCTGCCTTTCGTGGCGACAAAGTAGACGCACTCGTGCAATATACCGACCGCACCAAAGACTCGGTGCAGCCACATAAAGACATTCTTAAAACCCAGTATCGTGTTTGGCGTTGGGCAAGCACGCCTGATGATTTTAGAAATGGTGGCATTGAGTTTGATAAATACAAATTCGTCATCGCCGAGGAATGTGCAAACTACCAAAACAACATCGATGACTGTCAAGCCAAACCAACCGTTTCTAGTAAGCCGGTCGTAGAGGAGATGAGTGCCAAAGACTACACTGGCAAAAGCCGTGTGATGGGCGACCCGATGGACTATAAATCAGGGTCTTACTTGGCAAAACTTGGTTACAACATCAGCGATGACCAAAGACTAGAAGTCATCTATGAAAACACCAAACAGCAGTACGACACACGGGACATGACCAAAGAGGCGTATCACTTGGTGGACCATCCGAACTTTAAAGGCGGTCCACTAAACGCCAGCACGAACAGCAAAAAGGTCTATACAGGTCAAAACTACCATGAAGGCTTTGTCAAAGCAGACTTCATGGGAGCTCATTATGCCCAAGCCAGATTCATCGATGAGCGACACAACAAAACCCGCTGGGGTCTGGACTATCAGCTCAAAGGTGGCAATGTTTTGGGCGTGTTTGATGAAGCAAACATCAGCTTTGACCGTCAGTCTGTCAACATCGACAACTTTGCCATCACAAAAGCTTGTTCGGTTTATCCGAATGTGGACAAAGACTGTAAGCCAAGTCCTGACAAGCCAAATTCTAGTGAGGTAACCAACCGCACGACTTATAACGAATTGCATAATCTGATTCGTGCCAACTTTGCCAAAAGCTGGTATGGTGAGAAAATCACGCACAACATTCAAGGCGGTGTTGGCTTTGACCGATTCAAGTCGACTCGTGGCATCAGTGATTTGCACGAAAAAAGATACCTGCAAAACTTTCAGTTCTTGGCTGACAAAAGGAACAAAGACGGCGAATTTCTCCAAGTGTGGTCAGCAGGTAAGCCCACGCTGGATCATCTTGATGTCTGCCGAGACATGTCGACGACGCTGGGTGAGGCTCGTAAGTGCGGCGACAGCGTCATTACAGGTTATAATGCCTACGCTAACCTAAAAGACACGATTCGCTTTGGTGAGCGTACTGATTTGAGTCTTGGGCTGCGTTATGATAAGCACGACTTTAACAGTGATGATGACTGGACAGGTACAGGCAAATACAGCAACACTTCTTGGAATGTGGGTTTGGCATTTAGACCTACCGACCGCATCGAGCTGCTGTATCGCATCTCCTCAGGTTATCGTGTCCCAAGTTTCAAAGAGCTGTTCGGTTATCGTCTAGATGGACAGACCAAAGCTCAAACAAAAACGCCACCATATGACAGAATTTTCCGTCATGAGGTGACCAATGTACGCCCAGAGAAAGCTCTAAACCAAGAGGTTGGCGTGGTGTTTGGTGGCGATTTTGGCAATTTGGAAGTCAGCTACTTTGACAACCGCTATGAGGACTTGATTGACCTGACGCTAAAAAGCTTCCCTGGTGCCACCCCGATGTTGCCAAGCAGTAACATCTGGGCATATCGCAACTACCAAGATGTACATCTAGACGGCATCAGTGTGAACGGCAAGCTGTACTTTAATGCTTTGTCCGACAAATTCCCAGCAGGCTTGACAGGCAGTGCCGCCTATCTGCGTACCAATGTCAAGTCCAATGAGCTGAAAGAGGTCTTTGTCGATGCAGACGGCTATTTCCTAGATACCATCACGCCAACCCGATATGTACTTGGGCTTGATTATACCGCCGACAGCGACAAATGGGGCATGAATGCTGTCTGGACAATCACAGGTGCCAAAAACTCTGATGAGCTTAAAACCAAGTCTCATGTACCAAGCGGTGAGGCGTATGAAAGAACAGCAACCAGTGCCAAGAGTCGCAGCTGGAATACTTTGGACTTGTCAGCGTTTTATCGTCCAAGTGAGCACATTACCTTGCGTGGCAGCGTGCAGAATGCCTTAAATTATCGCTATAGTACTTGGGAGTCGCTCAGACAGACCTCCATTACCTCTGGCAACCGCCATGGTCAAAACTCATCCAATCAGTACGCAGCTCCCGGTCGCAACTTTGTCGTGTCGCTTGAGATGAAGTATTGATGATGCGGTGTTAAAGAGCAAAGCGTCGAGTCTGACTCACCAAGACAGTGGGTCAGACTTTTTTTCATGCTCTTTGAACGCTTGGATGACAACAAAAGTACCTTTGGGTGGTCTTGATCGTCATGTCAATGATAAGGCATGACCAAATCAACCAAAGGACGATGAGCGTGCAATAATATTGCCAAATAATTGACATAATAATAAATATCATTTACAATCATGCACAAATATCAATAGATATTGATGATTATTTATCATTATTTATCATCACAACATGGAGATGGCATGAAATTCTCTGCAAAACCCTTGGGTGTACTCATCGGTGCGTTATTGCTTGGTGCCAGTGGCAGGACAGTTTCGATTTAGGTACGGTACAAAGTGCCAACACGCAAGCTAAGACCCAAACCCAACAGACACCAGTGGCTCCCAAAGCACCCACCTATCAAGACGACAAGGTCGAAAGACGCACTTTTGATGCCGATGCGTCAGAGCCAGCTTTGGGTTATGTGTTGACACAAATCCCCAAGCGAGTGGTCCGTATGCGAGGTGAGATCAAGCCTGATGAGACGGTCATATTGACCCAGCCAAAATCGTTGCCATCAACCATACTCTTGAAGAATTTCCTAAAATTTACAAAGAAAAAATAGAAAATCCAGAGGCAAACGATTTGGGCCATGGCATCATCGCCACTCCCAAATACAATGACGATGGCGTGTATTATTCGCACGACGACTCACGCCCATCAAACACCCGCCCATTAAAATATGTGCACTCAGGCTATGTGATTGGCGAGTCTAGATTGCAATTCATCAATGCCAACGATGGGCGTTATCAAGTGCCAGCAGGACAGTACGGTCATCTGTTTTATCAAGGCAGCAACCCTGCGACCGTCATGTCCAATCAAAAGGTGCATTACAAAGGCACATGGGATTTCGTCAGCAATGCCACAGCAAACAGAACGGCACTTGCCGAAGGGT
This sequence comes from Moraxella ovis, assembly GCF_900453105.1. Classification (NCBI taxonomy): domain Bacteria; kingdom Pseudomonadati; phylum Pseudomonadota; class Gammaproteobacteria; order Moraxellales; family Moraxellaceae; genus Moraxella; species Moraxella ovis. The sequence continues at coordinate 1,719,027 of NZ_UGPW01000001.1, read as the reverse complement.
TTACCCAAGAGAACATGAGCGACACCTCCATCCCAGGGAATCTGACAGGTGCCACCTCTTTACAGGCAGCAGTCAACAACCGCATCAAAGAGGCAAAAGTGGGGGTTTTGTTCGCTAACGGTCAAGGTTTGCATGAGTCGCCCTGCGTGGTCAGGGTTGGCTTCTCAGGTAGAAACGTTGGGTAATTGGTCGACATTTTGCCACGTCCAGTCAAATGTGCTTAATTTTTGTACCGTTGGCAAAACAGGGCGGTTATCAAAACTATCAGGAATGTTATTGGCATAAGCAGTAGATGATAGCAATAGCGCAAGTGCGAGTAATTTTTCCATCAAACGTCTTTTTAAGTTGGTAGATCGACAGTTATATTTTATAATAATCAAAACAAAAAGCCACTCTATCCAGAGTGGCTTTCTTTAAAAACAACAGACTACGTTACGCCTTTGGTGGCAAACAACTCGCCAAATGTTTGGCAGGGTCGGTGTCATACGCCTTAATGGCATCTTCTACCGTCATGCCCAACGCCTTGGCAACACCCATGCCATAATCAGGGTGGCAGGCGTGGCAGTTGCGGATATGGCGGTATTTGATGAAATCTAACGCATCACCCATTGCCCTTGCAGTGTTATCAAACAGGGCTTGTTTTTGCTCATCGCTCATGAGATTAAACAAGGCTCGTGGCTGGCTAAAATAATCGCTGTCGTCTTCACGAAAATCCCACTGCTTGGCGTCGCCACTGATTTTTAGGGGTGGCTCGGCATATTGGGGCTGTTCTTGCCATTGCCCAAAGCTGTTTGGCTCATAGTGCGGACGTCCGCCATAGTTGTCGCCCACTCGCCCTTGACCGTCTCTGTGGTTTGAGTACACAGGGCAACGTGGGGCATTGACAGGGATTTGGTTGCGGTTTACGCCCAAGCGATAACGCTGTGCATCGGCATAGTTAAACAGGCGAGCTTGTGCATACGGTCAGGCGATACGCTAATCCCTGGTACCAGATTGCTTGGAGCAAAGGCAGCTTGCTCCACATCCAAAAAGAAGTTTTCTGGATTGCGGTTTAGTTCAAACTCGCCCACTTCAATGAGCGGAAATTGTTTTTTTGACCAAACTTTGGTCAAGTCAAAGGGGTGAAAATCCACTTCTTCTGCCATTTGCTCGGGCATAATTTGTACGTACATTTTCCATTTTGGGAAATCGCCACGCTCAATGGCATCAAACAAATCACGCTGATTGCTCTCACGGTCTTTGGCGATGACCGCTTCGGCCTCGCTATCGGTTAGGTTTTGGATACCTTGCTGGGTACGAAAGTGGAATTTGACCCAAAAACGCTCATTATCGGCATTGATAAAGCTATACGTATGCGAGCCAAAGCCGTGCATGTGGCGATAAGATTTGGGAATGCCACGATCGCTCATCGTGATGGTTACTTGATGGAAGGCTTCTGGCAGTAGCGTCCAAAAATCCCAGTTGTTGGTGGCACTACGCATGTTGGTGCGTGGGTCTCTTTTGACCGCTTTGTTTAGGTCAGGGAATTTTAGGGGGTCACGCAAGAAAAACACTGGTGTGTTGTTGCCCACCATATCCCAGTTACCCTCTTCGGTATAAAATTTTAGGGCAAAGCCACGAATGTCTCGCTCGGCATCCGCCGCCCCTCGCTCGCCTGCCACCGTTGAGAAGCGTGCAAACATTTCGGTTTTTTTGCCAACTTGGCTAAAAATTTTGGCACGGGTGTATTGGGTGATGTCTTTTGTTACGGTAAATGTGCCAAACGCCCCAGAGCCTTTGGCGTGCATACGCCGTTCTGGAATGACTTCACGGGCAAAGTCGGCAAGTTTTTCGTTAAGCCACAAATCTTGCAGTAGGATAGGACCTCTTGCCCCTGCGGTCATTGAGTTTTGATTTGAGACCACAGGCGCACCGTTTTGGCGTGTCAGGTGGGTAACAGGGCAAACGGCTTTGTGGGCGTCTTGTGGTTCAAGCGTTTGGGGGTTAATCGTGTTGGTTTTGTTGTCTGTCATGGCTTTTTTGTCTGTCATAATGGTCCTCGGCGATGGCTAGGGTTAAAGATGGCTAGGGTTAAATAAGTGGGTTAGTATAACAGAATGGTGAGTGTGGGTTTGTTGGTTTTTGTAAGATATTTGCGCGATGGTTACAAGCGTCAAGTTCTATCTTGTGTTATAATGGAGTATTTTATAATTTTTATATGGTTGAGGTTGGGATGGCAAAAAAACAGAGTGTAGAACCTAACATTGCAGATTTGGCAAATGGCTGGCTTAAAGGTCATTGTTTGGCTTATAAATTAGAGCAAGAATCATTGAATGATGAAATTGATAAAGCATTGCAATATTATTATTCAAAAAATGGCGGTACAGGCGGTAATCGCCCCGATGTCAAGTTACTTTTGCAAGATAGCAATACCGATTATTATCCTATTTTGATTGAATATAAAGGCTATGCGGACAAACTTGTTAAACTAGATAAAGATGGTAACGTAGATAATCGCACAGCCAAAAATGAACCTAATTTTAAGAATATCAATTCTTATGCGGTCAATGGTGCGGTACATTATGCCAATGCTTTACTGCATCATACCAGTTATACCAACATTATCGCAATTGGTATGACAGGCGAAAAAGATGAGAAAGGCAATATTCGTCATCAAATCGGCGTGTATTATGTTTCAAAATCCAATCTTGGCGTGGGGCAAAAGGTTGGCGATTTTAATGATTTTTCATTTCTAACCAAAGATAATTTTGATGATTTTATTGCACAAGTCAAACAATTATCACTTTCGCCAGATGAATTAGAAAAAATAAGAGAAAAGCGTGAAAAGGAAATTTCCGCCAGCCTAACAAAATTAAATAATGACATTTACCAAAATGAAAAAGGTCTGGGAGAAAATGACCGTGTTTATCTTGTTGCTGCTGCAATTATTGCAACGATTGGCGTTGCTGGTAAGGTAAAACCCCTAGAAAAAGAAGATTTAAAATCCAGTCAAGAAGAAGGCGATAGAGATGGCGATATTATTATCCGAAAAATTAACGCATTTTTTAATGAAAAACAATTGCCACAAGATAAAAAAGAGTTAATTGTTCGTACATTGTCTAATACACTTTTAACAGACAATATCAACAAAGCACACGATGGTGAAAGCCAATTAAAAAGAGTATTTGCCAAAATTGTAGATGATTTGGGTATTTATTATAAAATTGGTTTAACCACAGATTTTACAGGCAAACTTTTTAATGAAATGTATTCTTGGCTGGGTTTTACCCAAGACAAATTAAATGATGTCGTATTAACACCTGCTTATGTTGCAACATTATTGGCAAAATTAGCAAGGGTTAATAAAGATAGTTTTGTTTGGGATTTTGCCACAGGTTCGGCAGGGCTTTTGGTGGCAGCAATGAATGAAATGCTTAAAGATGCCAGAGAAAATATTCATTCTCCTGATGAGTTACGCAAAAAAGAAGTTCATATCAAAGCCAAACAATTATTGGGGCTAGAATTATTATCCAGCGTTTATATGCTTGCCATTTTAAATATGATTATGATGGGTGATGGCAGTTCTAATATCATCAATAAAGATTCATTAGTGGATTTTAATGGCAATTATGGGTTTGATAATACGGACGATAAATTCCCTGCGGACGCTTTTGTGTTAAATCCGCCTTATTCCGCCAATGGCAATGGAATGAATTTTGTAGAAACCGCCTTAAATATGATGAATAAAGGCTATGCTGCTATTTTGATTAAAGATACCGCAGGTAATGGTAAAGCACAAGAAATCAATCAGCGTATTTTACAAAAACACACTTTAATTGCCAGTATTAGAATGCCCCTTGATTTATTTATTGGTAAATCCAGCGTACAAACGCATATCTATGTTTTTAAAGTAAATGAAAAACATCACGCTGATGAAATGGTTAAATTTATTGATTTTAGTAATGATGGTTATGCTCGTTCGGACAGAAAAAAATCTACCAATAATTTAAAAGACATCAATAATGCCAAAGAACGCTATGAAGAAGTGGTAAATTTGGTGCGTTTTGGTAAATCAAAATTAAAATTATTGACCGAAAAAGAATATTTTGAAGGCACGATTGACCCCAAAAATGGGGCGGATTGGAACCAGTCAGCACCCATAGATGGCAAACCAACGCTTGATGACTTTGAAAAAACCGTCAAAGAGTATTTGGCGTGGGAAGTGGCAAACATCATTAAAACACAATCCAATATCGGTGATGAAATAAAAAAGCACAAACCCATTTAATCCAAGAATTGCAACAGGTTAAATGGGCGGAATTTGAGTTGCAGGAATTGTTTGATATTAACACTTCCAAAAGTGTAGATAAAGGAAAATTAGATATTTCTGATAAAAAATCTGATTTTGATTTTATTGGAAGAACATCTTTAAATAATGGTGTTCAGGGTTTTATAGAAGAATTAGATTTTTCAGCCAATCCAAAAAATACTTTTTCACTTACTCAAATAGGAAAAAATGTTTGTCAATTTAGAAATAGACAATGGTATGCTAGTCAAAATATATTTTTACTATCACCAAAAAATGTACAAGCAGTAGAAAATTATAATTTTCTTAACTCTGTTATCAACTTCCTATTAAAAAAATATGGTGATGGCTATACAGATTATCCTACACTAAACAAACTAAAAACAGACAAAATTTTTCTCCCAATAAAACAAAATCCAGATTTAGATAAAATTAGTCAAATTGATTTTGAGTTCATGGAACGCTTTATTCGTACCATTGAAAATGAACGCTTGGCACGGCTCAATAAACATTTACAAGAAGCAGGTTTAATGGACTGCACCTTAACTGATGATGAATGGCAGGTATTAAGTGATTTTCAAAAAGGTAAAATTGTATGGGCTGAATATAAAATGGGTGATTTATTTGAAAAAGTCAAAACCAAAAAATTACCCTATCCAGCCAAAAGTCTACCCAAAGAACCAATTGATGATTATGTTTTACCTTGCTTGACTTCCAGTTTTCAAAATCAAGGGCTTAATTACTTTGCTCCTACGGATAATGCAACGATTTTAAAAAATGTGATTTCTATTCCGTCTAATAGCGATGTGTATAGAGCTTATTTCCAATCTCGTGATTTTACGGTATTATCCGATGCCTATGCGATAAAATGGAAATATGATGATAAACAATATGATGCCAAATTATTTTTATTTATGGTAGCAAGTATCAATAAAGTAACTGATTTGCCCATTTATTCATATAAAAACAAATTGGGCGGTTGGAATAGGGTTAAAGATAAATACATTCAAGTACCCACAAAAGATAATGCACCAGATATTGAAAAAATGCAAACGCTGATTTTTGCATTGCAAAAATATTTGATTAGAGATGTCGTGCATAACATCAGCCACAGATAATTAAAAATTGTTTATCATAAAAAACACCCCCAATCGGGAGTGTTTTTTAGAACAAACTAGCGATTAAAAGCAATTAGCAGTTGTAGCCTAGGTCATAACGGTCGGCGTTCATTACTTTTGTCCACGCTTTGACAAAGTCACGAGCAAACTTCTCACGGCTGTCGTCTTGGGCATATAGCTCGGCATAGGCACGCAAGATTGAGTTTGAGCCAAACACCAAGTCCACACGAGTGGCGGTAAACTTAGTTTCGCCAGATTTACGCTCATTGATGTTGTAGCTATTGCGACCTGTTGGCTCCCAAGTGTAGTTCATATCCACAAGGTTACGGAAAAAGTCGTTACTTAGCACGCCCACTTTGTCGGTAAACACGCCGTGCTTGTTGCCTTCAAAGTTAGCACCCAATACACGCAAACCACCCACAAGCACGGTCATTTCCACCGCTGTCAAGCCCAAAAGCTGTGCACGGTCAAGCAAAAGCTCTTCTGGCTGTGGGGCATAGTGGGCTTCTTGGAAGTTTCTAAAACCGTCGTGAACTGGCTTTAAGTACTCAAAGCTCTCGGCATCGGTCATCTCTTGTACCGCATCGCCACGCCCGGCATCAAATGGCACTGCTACATCAAGCCCTGCGTCTTTAATCGCTTTTTCAACGGCTGCTGTGCCTGCCAATACAATCAAATCCGCCATTGAGACTTCGTTGCCACCGTTGTCATCGGCAAAGTCGGCTTGAATTTTTTCAAGTACGCTTAGCACTTTTTGTAGACGCTCTGGCTCGTTGCCCACCCAGTTTTTTTGGGGTGCTAGGCGAATTCTTGCACCGTTGGCACCACCACGATAGTCCGACCCACGGAAAGTGCGAGCACTGTCCCAAGCGGTTGCCACAAGCTCGCCAATGCTCAAATCAGATGCCAAGATTTTTTCTTTTAAAGAGTTAATCTCGTCAGCGGTTGGCACATATTTGGGGGCAGGGATTGGGTCTTGCCAGATCCACTCTTCGCTAGGCACCAGCGGACCATGATAACGGCTAACAGGTCCCATGTCACGGTGAGTCAGCTTGAACCACGCATCAGCAAAGGCTTTATCAAAGGCAGCTTGGTCGTTCAAGAAACGCTCAGAAATCTTGCGATATTCTGGGTCTTTGATCAGTGCCATATCGCCATCGTTCATGGTGATTTTACGCTTGATTGATGGGTCGTTTTGGTCAACTGGCATATCCTCGATGTCCATCTCAGATGGCTCCCATTGATTTGCACCAGCAGGCGATTTTACGCTAACAAACTTATCTTCGTATTTGAATAGTAGTTTGAAGAATTCATTGTCCCAGCGGTCAGGGTGGGTTGTCCACGCACCTTCAAGACCAGAAGTGATTTTGGCGATATCTTTGTCAGCGGTTTTCCAGCCCAAGCCTTGATCGGTGATGTCAGCAGCTTCTGGCTCTGCACCAACGGTAGAAGCATCTGCATTACCATGATGCTTACCGATGGTATGACCACCTGCAACCAATGCAACCACTTCCTCATCATTCATGCCCATGCGAGCAAAAGTGATACGCATATCACGGGCAGTTTTGATTGGATCTTGTACGCCGTCCACGCCTTCTGGGTTGATGTAGATCAGACCCATCATTACAGAGGCAAGCGGGTTTTGTAGGTCTCGATCGCCAGACCAGCGGTTGCCTTTTGAGCCTGTTTTGGCAAGCCATTCTTTTTCGCTGCCCCAGTAGGTATCTTTTTCTGGGTGCCAAATGTCTTTGCGACCAAAGGCAAAACCTGTGGTTTTTAGACCAGCGGCTTCATAGCCCATCGTGCCTGCTAGGACGATAAGATCTGCCCAAGAGATTTTGTTGCCGTATTTTTGTTTGATGGGTTGTAGTAGACGGCGAGCCTTGTCTAGGTTTGCGTTGTCAGGCCAGCTGTTTAGTGGGGCAAAGCGGATGTTGCCAGTATTTGCACCGCCACGACCGTCTGCCACGCGGTAAGAGCCTGCTGCGTGCCATGACAAACGACCCATCAAGCCGCCGTAGTAGCCGTGGTCAGCTGGCCACCAGTCTTGGCTGTTGCGAAGCACTTCTTCTAGGTCTTTTTTAAGGGCATCCACATCCAGCTTTTTAAGTTCTTCGGCGTAGTTGAAGTCTTCGCCCATTGGGTTTACTTTGCTGTCGTGTTGGTGCAAAATGTCAAGGTTTAGGGCTTTTGGCCACCAAGTCATCACGCTTTGACCGTCGCTGGTGTTACTGCCGTGAAACGGGCAACCACCTTGTGGTGCGAAAGGTTTTTTGCTGTCGTTAAGTTCATCTAGGACGATGTCTTGCTTGCTCATGGTGTGTTTCCTATGTGAAAAAAGAATCGCCTTCAGAGAGTCTCTGTTAGCTACGGACAGATTATAAAGGGTTTTTTATTGATTGGTAAAATATAATAATTTTATTTCTTTGTTTTGTTTTTTAAATTAAATCTCAATCGTCAAGTATGGATTGGCTTGTAAAATTGTCAATAAAAAAGACCACCAACATGAGTGGTCTTTTGGATGAAGGGGGATTACTCATCCTCATCGCCATAATATTTCACGCCGATTTTAATGGGTTCACGCCCTTGGCTACGGCGAAAATTATTGGTATCACGGAGCGAATAAGCACAGCCACAGTACTCTTGTTGATAAAAATGCTCACGCTTACTGATTTCAATCATACGGCTACTGCCACCGCCTTTACGCCAGTTAAAATCCCAATAATCAAGACCCTCATAAGGGGCGACGGCTCGATGACCACAGTCGTTGATTTGAGCCATGTTTTTCCAGCGACTGATACCCAAGGAGCTTGTCATTACAGGAAAGCCATGCTCATGGGCGTATAGGGCGGTGCGTTCAAATCGCATGTCAAAACACATGGTGCAACGGCGACCTCGCTCGGGGTCTTGCTCCATGCCTTTGGCACGAGCAAACCAGTTGTCCATGTCATAATCAGCATCAATGAACGGTATGCCGTGCTTTTCGGCAAAAGCGATGTTCTCGTTTTTGCGAATCTCGTATTCTTTTTTGGGGTGAATGTTGGGATTGTAAAAATAAATGGTAAATTCAATGCCACTGGCAAGCATCGCCTCCATCACCTCGCCCGAGCAAGGGGCACAGCATGAGTGTAATAGCACTTTTTTGTGTCCGTTTGGCGGGGTCAAAATCTCACGGTCAATCGGCGTTAGGTGCGGATTGGTGGGGTCGGCTTTGGCGATTTGCTTGCCTTTTTTGGGCTGAGATTGTTGATTTTGGGGATTGTGTGTTTGTACGGTCATGATAGTTTTTAACTGTTAAAAATGTGCTTATTATATCATTTTTTGGCTAACTTTGATAAAATTTACCAAACTTCGACCAAATAAAGAGAGTGATTATGAAATTAACTTGGCACGACACGCTAGACATTGCCATTGAGCTGTCTGAAAAATACCCAGATGAGGATGTGCAATACATTCGCTTTACTGACTTACATCGCTATGTGTGCGAGCTTGAGGGCTTCGGCGATGATCCAAACAAGTCAAATGAAGCCATATTGGAAGCCATTCAGATGGCGTGGCTTGAGGAATTGGATTAATCATTCATCCGAAACAGAAGACAGCTCAGGCTGTCTTTTTTATTGCCATGCTAAAAGTAATAACCGTTCTTTATGAGTAATGTGATCAAAAGTTTGTTTTTCTTACAAGATTGTGTTTTAATGGTAAGGTTTGAATGTAAGTATTTATTATTTAACGATTAATTCTATGATAAATATTGGATTATATTTATCTATTTTGTTGTGAGGGAGTAAATATGCAACAACAAAATTCTACCCGCATGGGGCGTTTTTTAAAGGGCGTAGAGTGGCTTGGCAATCTGTTGCCACACCCTGCCATTTTATTTGTATGGATGTCAGTTATTTTGCTCGTACTATCGGCAATCATGTCGATGATGGGCGTATCAGTAGTTGACCCACGTCCAGAAGGGGCAAAGGGTCGTAGTGAAGACGGCATGATTTATGTTGTTAATCTCTTAAATGGCGATGGGCTTGCCAAGATTGTGGAGAATATCGTGTCCAACTTCACAGGCTTTGTGCCACTGGGGACGGTGCTTGTCGCTCTGCTCGGGGTGGGCATTGCTGAGCGGTCAGGCATGATTTCGGCGGCTCTTCGGGGGCTTGTCATGAATGCCCCGCCAAAAATGGTTACTTTTGTCATTGTTTTTGCAGGTATTATGTCAAACACCGCATCAGAGCTTGGTTATGTGGTGCTGATTCCTCTGGCGGCGATGATTTTTCATTCGTTGGGTAGGCATCCATTGGCAGGACTTGCCGCTGCCTTTGCAGGCGTGTCGGGCGGTTATAGTGCCAACTTATTGCTTGGTGCGGTTGACCCACTACTGTCGGGTATTAGCCAAGAAGCAGCACGCATTATTGACCCTGACTATGTCGTGGGGGCAGAAGCCAACTGGTATTTTATGGCGGCAAGTACGTTTTTGGTAAGTGGCATTGGCTACTTTGTCACCGAAAAAATCGTGGAGCCATCTTTGGGCAAATACAACCCCGATGATGCCGATGACCCAAGCGTGCTTGACAGCAAGGTGGAGCGACTGACCGCCTTAGAAAAGAAAGGGCTGGTTTGGTCGGGCGTGTCCATGCTAATTTTTTGTTTGCTACTGGCATGGACGATTGTGCCTGCCGATGGGATTTTAAGACATCCTGAGACAGGGCTTGTGGCAGGGTCGCCATTTTTACATGGGATTGTGGTGTTTATCTTTGTGTTCTTTGCCATTCCAGGGATTGTGTATGGTAAGATTACAGGCACCATCAAGAGCAATGATGACGTGGTGGATGCCATGAGTGCCGCCATGAGTTCCCTTAGTATGTACATCGTGCTGGTGTTCTTTGCTGCTCAATTTACCGCCTTTTTTAATTGGTCAAACATCGGTTCGGTCATGGCGGTATCGGGAGCGAATTTCCTAAATGACATCGGACTGACAGGACCTTTGTTGCTCGTGGGCTTTATTTTGATTTGTGCTTTTGTCAATCTCATGCTCGGCTCGGCGTCGGCACAGTGGGCGGTGACTGCACCGATATTTGTTCCTATGTTGATGCTCACAGGTTATGCTCCTGAAATGATTCAGGCGGCTTACCGCATCGGAGATAGTAGCACCAACATCATCACGCCGATGATGAGTTACTTTGGTCTTATCATGGCGGTGGCAATTCGTTACAAAAAAGACACAGGGGTCGGCACACTCATGTCGCTCATGATTCCATACTCGCTCTTGTTCTTGGTGGGGTGGACAGTACTCTTCTGTATTTGGGTATTTGCCTTAGGTTTGCCCGTAGGACCAGGGGCTGCGACTTATTACACGCCTTAATCTTGCCAGATAATAAAAATCCCTTGTTTGATGACAGGGGATTTTATATTTTAAGCAATCAATTTTTCCAAAATCTTGCCATAAATCAGCGTTAATTTCTCCAAATCATCGACCGCCACTTTTTCATCTATCTGATGAATGGTGTCATTCAATACGCCAAGTTCAACCACCTGAGCATTCATGATGGGGGCGATGAAGCGACCATCAGAGGTGCCACCACTGGTCGAGAGAGCAGCATCGGTGCCTGTGACTGCTTTGATGGCGTGGACGACCGCATCGACAAACTCGCCTTTGGGTGTCAAAAACGGCTCGCCTGATAAATTCCATTCAATCGTATAATTTGCTTTTGAACTCCCAAAATGCTTATCCAAAATGGCGTGAGTTTTTGCCTGTAAGCTCTCGGCGGTGTTCTCGGTGCAAAAGCGAAAGTTAAACAGCACTTCCACGCTATTGGGTATGACGTTGGTCGCCCCTGTACCACCGCTCACGTTACTGATTTGCATACTGGTGGCAGGAAAATAGTCGTTGCCCATATCCCACTCACACGCCACAAGTTCGGCAAGAGCGGGGGCAAGCTCATGAATTGGATTGATTGCCAGATGTGGATAAGCGATGTGTCCTTGTTTGCCTGTAACAACAAGTCTGCCACTTAGTGAACCACGCCTCCCGTTTTTGATGACATCGCCGAGAGTCGCTGTGCTGGACGGCTCACCCACAAGGCAAAAGTCCATGCGTTCAGAACGCCGAGCCAGCTCCATCACTGCCTTTTTTGTGCCGTTGATTGCCACACCCTCTTCATCGGCGGTGATGAGTAGTGAAATGTCGCCTTTGTGGTTCGGGTAAGCACAAACAAAACGCTCCACCGCCGCACAAAAGCAGGCAATCGCTGTTTTCATGTCAGATGCTCCACGCCCCCACAGACAGCCGTCCGCCAGCGTCGCCGAAAACGGTGGGTATGTCCACAAGCTTTCATCGCCTGTGGGGACGACATCAGTATGTCCTGCAAAGCATAGGTGAGCTGCGTCTGGGTCGCTGCCTTTTTTCTTGGCATAAAGATTTTTGACCTGGGCATCATCGCCTTGACCGTTTGGGTCGCCAAAGTACATGAATTCACAATCAAAGCCCAAACCACTCAAAAACTCTGCCAAGATGTTCTGGCAATCGCAGTCATTGGGTGTGATGGAGGGTTGTTTGAGCAGGCGAGTGGATAAAGACAAATAAGTGGTCATGAATCTCTCCTAGGGTAGATGTTATCAAGATTATCATCATGGCTTGTTGTCATAAAAGAACAATCCATGCCAGTCATGATGCAACCGAACAGAGCGTTGATTGTGCTTGGGCTGAGTGTTGGTTGAGCTTGGCATTAAAAGGTCGCACCTTGATGGATATTGATGCCAATCACATCACCAATCTGATGGCTGATGCAGCTTTTGTCCATGGAAGTCTGCATTAAGAGCGTGTCGCCTTTGTCATTTTGTAGGGTATAAAGCCAATTACCCCCACGAAAATCTCGGTCGATGACCTTAACGCTCACACACCCATCAGGGGCGAGTGTGACATCATGGGGTCTGATGAGTATCTGTGTGTCTGTCGCTTTGGCGGCGGCAGGTATGAATCCAAGCGAGCATTCCACACCGTCGGTGCGTGTCTTGGTGATGTCATACAGCACGCCTTCGCCGACAAAAGTAGCGACTTTGGCGTTTTTGGGGTGGTGATAGAGCATCTCTGGTCTGTCCCACTGCTGAATGATGCCTTGTGCCATCACGCCAACCATGTCTGCCATCGCAAAGGCTTCTGATTGGTCGTGTGTGACCAAGATGGCACTCACATTTTGTGATTTGAGCAGATTGCGTACCTCTTTGGAGAGTGTGGTACGCAGCTCAATGTCTAAGTTTGAGAAAGGCTCATCAAGCAAAATAAGCTTTGGTCTGGGGGCGAGAGCTCGCACCAAAGCAACACGCTGCTGCTGGCCGCCTGATAGCTCATGAGGATAACGATGCTTGCAATCACTCAAACCTACCAATGCAAGCAGCTCATCGATGCGAGCGTCTTTTTCTGCACGATTTAAATCACTAAGCCCAAAGCCGACATTCTTTGCCACTGTCAAATGCGGAAAAAGAGCGTAATCTTGAAATACCATGCCGATTCGTCGCTCATGCGTGGCGATGTTGGTGTTGTCATCAAACAGTGTGCGACCATCGAGGCTAATGGTGCCTTCTTTGGGGGTCTCAAAGCCAGACAGACAACGCAGTATCGTTGTCTTGCCACATCCAGAAGCCCCAAGCAGGCAGGCAATCTCACCGGTATTTAAAGAAAAATCCACATGGTTTAAAATGGGTTTGTTGTCAAATTTGACACACAAGCGTTGTACGGTCAGCATAAGTTTAGCTCTTTTGGTCTATTTTGGTGAATAAAATCACAGGAATCAGTCCTGTCAAGACGATGGTCAAGGCAGGCAAGGCCGCCGCCTCGTACATACCTTCACTGGTGAATGAGTAGATGCGTATCGCCAGCGTATCCCAGCTGAACGGACGCATCATCAAAGTGATTGGCATCTCTTTCATGGTATCGACAAACACCATGAGCAATGCAGTACCCAGTGAGCCTTTAATGAGTGGCAGATACACTTTAAAAAGCGAGCGAAGTGGTGTGACTCCCAGACTCTTTGCGACCTCTGTGTGCGTGGATTTGATACGCTTCATGCCAGCGTCTACCGTCTGCACTCCCAATGCCAAAAAACGAATCAAATAAGCGATGAGCAGTACCAGAACCGTGCCTTTAAAAATGGCATCACGACCAGCGAACGCTGGCACATATTCAATCAAATAATTATCAAAAAATGCCACAGGAATGAATACGCCTACTGCAAGCACAGAGCCGGGAATGGCGTAGCCAAGCGTTGAGATTTTGGCACTGCCTAAGGCAAATCTGCTGCGGTCATGCCGAACGCCCAGACTGATGAAAAAGGCAACGGCGGTAACCAAGATGGCGGCAGATAAGCTTGCGATGATGGAGTTTTTTGCTTGCTCAAAAACCGCCACAAAATCAATCCCTTGCCAGGTATCCAAAACCCAAAACCCAAGCTGAATCACAGGCAATAAAAATGCCAAAAACAAAATCCCAGCACAGTAGCCGAATGCCAGCCAGCGTCTGATGCCGCTCAAAGCGATACTGTGATGATGGCTGCCACGACCGACACTCTCAAAGTTTTTTCTCCCACGACTGAGCTGCTCTACCACTAAGAATACGAACACAAGACCAATCAAAATGCTGGCAAGCTGCTTGGCGGTGTCGATGCTAAAAAAACCATACCATGCCTGATAGATGGCGGTGGTGAAGGTGTCATAACCAAAAATTGACACAGCCCCAAAGTCTGCCAATACTTCCATGAGTGCTAAGGTTGCTCCACTTGCTACCCAAGGTCTTGCCATGGGTAGGGCAATTTTAAAGAATGACTGGCGATTTGACAAGCCCAAAGAAGCACCAACCTCCAAGATACGCCCCCCCATGCTGCCAAAGGCATTTTTGGACAAAAGATACACATAAGGATACAAGGTCAGGCTCATCACGACCGCCAGACCACCGCCATGGCGTATGTCTGGCAGCCCTTGTTCAAAGCCCCAAACCTCTCGCAGATGGGTGCTGATGGGACCGGTATAATCAAACAAACCAAGCTGCACAAAGGCAAGAACATAGGCAGGCACCGCCAAAGGCAACATCATCGCCCAGCCGAACACACGCTTCATCGGAAAATCATACATGGTAACAAGCCATGCAGCGCTTGTTCCAAGCACCACCACACCAATCCCAACCGACAACACCAGCCATAAGGTGTTTTTGAGTAGCTTTGGCAATTCGTGATCGAGCAAAAAATGCCAAATCTCGGCATCAAATTCGCCCAGCGAGGATAAAATCACTCCCAAAGGAATGATGACCAGCAAGGAACAAAGTCCAAGCCAAAGGCGTGCAAGCAATGTTGAATGTGTCATAAGTCTGCTGTGTTTGGTTGGTGATGGCTCATCATCATATAAACAATAATGATAATAATCCTTGTTTAAAAATGAATATGGTATTATAATACAACAGGAAATGGCAATCTTTTTGGGCTTTTTTGTCAAAAAATTGTATTTTCGCTGTTGTTGTCAGCTCTGTTTTGTCAAGCCATGCCATGCCATTGGCTTTTTAGAAGGATGAACTTATGTTAAAGAAAATTTTAGTCGCTCAAGTGGCTGCATTGATGGCGTTGCCAGCATTTGCCAGTGAGTTGGTGGTTTATTCATCTCGTGCCGATGAATTGCTAAGACCAATCGCCCAAGCTTACCAAGCAAAGACAGGAACAAAGGTCACGCTGGTTAATGACAAAGATGGTCCGCTCATGGCAAGAGTCCAAGCCGAAGGTGCAAATACCAAAGGCGATGTGTTGATTACCGTTGATGGTGGTAACCTTTGGAAGGCCTCAACGATGGGTCTTTTACGCTCAATTGATTCACCGACACTAAAAAACAACATTCCGCCACACCTACGAGCTGCTAATAACCAATGGTTTGGTCTGTCAGTGCGTGCAAGAACGATTTTTTATAATCCTAAAACAGTCAATCCAAGTCAGCTGTCTACCTATGCTGATTTGGCGGATTCAAAATGGAAAGGCAAACTGTGCCTACGCACTTCAAACAATGTATATAACCAGTCGCTGGTCGCCACCATGATTGCCAATCACGGCGAAGCAACAACTGAGCGTGTGGTAAAAGGTTGGGTGAATAACCTAGCAGCCGCTCCATTCCCGAACGACACTTCACTCCTAGAAGCCATCAACGCTGGCCGCTGTGATGTGGGTATTGCTAACACTTACTATTATGGTCGTTTGGTGAACAAAAATCCAGCAGTAGCCAACAATGTCAAAGTATTCTTTGCTGATCAAAATGGTAAAGGCACTCATGTCAATGTCTCTGGTGCTGGCGTACTCAAACACAGCAAAAACCCTGCCGAAGCTCAAAGATTCATTGAGTGGCTATCTAGCCCAGAGGCTCAAGGACTCTATGCCGACCGTAACTTTGAATATCCTGCCAGCAGCCGTGCAGCTCCTGCACCGCTTGTCTCTGGATGGGGTACTTTCAAGCAAGACATCATCAATGTCGCTGTTGCCGGTCAAAATCAGCAAAAAGCCATCATGCTCATGAGAAAGGCAGGCTACAACTGACTGTCTGCTGTTCGACGATGAGAAACCGCACCGTGATTGGTGCGGTTTTTTTACACTTTTTAAATAATGTTGCTAAAATCATGCTGTCTTTGAAAAATATTATGTTATAATATAATTTTTTATGGGCAATTATTTTTAGGACATGACATGACAAGTTATAAAGCCTTGCCGCTTGCGGTATTGACTCTGCTGGCACAAGCTGCCTATGCCAATCAACCATCGCAGGTGAATAACGATGACAAACCATCGGTAGAATTAGAGCAGCTCATTGTTACGCTCAATAAAACCCCCTTGGCGGGTGCTGCTTTCGATGATAACCAAAAAGCCTCTGATACCACCGTTGTAAAATCCAAGTTGCAACAACGCTCTGCTACACTGGGTAATGCTTTGGCAGGCGAGCTAGGTGTTCATTCTAATCCTTTTGGGGGTGGTGCATCCGCTCCTGTTGTGCGTGGGCAAGAGGGTGTGCGTGTCAAGGTCTTAAACAACGGCTTGGGTGTGGCGGATATGTCAAACATCAGTCCTGACCACGCTGTGGGGGTGGATACCTTGCTTGCCAGTCGTGTGGAGCTTGTGCGTGGGGCAAGCACGCTTATGCACGCCAACGCTTCGCCTGCTGGGGTCATCAATGTCGTGGACGAAAGACTGCCTAGCCGTATGCCATCGATGCCGCAAGGCGAGGTGTTGACACGCTACACCACAGGCTCTGACGAAAAACTGGTTACTGCTGCACTTAGTTTCCCCATCGGCAAGCATCTGGCGATGCGTGTGGAGGGCTTGGCAAGAGATGCCAATCCTTACAATGTGCCTGCCATCAAGTTTGATGAAGAAACCTTGAAATACTTGCCTGACTCATACAACAACACCAAAGCCAGCACCATAGGCTTATCCTACATCGGCGACAAAGGTCATCTGGGGATTGCCCATACCCTACGCCGTGAGAACTATGGGCTTGTGGGACACAATCATAAATATGACGAATGTGCTGCCCATGTCATCGACCCTCATAACAAACTTGGGCGAGGTCGCCACTATTTGACGATTTATCCGCACCTGATGGACGACACCGACATGCTTGATTCGCTCCATTTCCACTGCGGCAACGACCATGAAGCCGACCCAAAGCACAGCCACGACCATGTCTATGGACATAAGCACGACCATCATCACAAAGCCCCTTGGCTTGAAATGCGGTCAAGCTCCACAAGTATTCAAGGCGAGCTGAATCAGCCATTTAACTGGCTAGACAAAGTCAAGCTAAATTTAGGCTACACCAATTACAAGCACACTGAGTTTGACGAAGGCAAGCCCATTATGACAGGGAGCAAAGAGCGGTTTGTGCAGGGCAATCCTGTTTATTATGGCAATGATGCTTATCTGGGCAAATTAAGCTTTCATCACAGCATTAAAGACAAATACGGTCTGGTATGGGGAGCTGACTACGCCCAAAACCGCACGCACGCCCTAATCCCTAGCATTAAAGAAAAGTCAGAAAACCGCCGACCTTTGGTAGAGAACACCCAAAAATCATTGGGGCTGTTTGCCTTGACCAATGCCAAGTTTAGCAAGCTCACTTTAGAGACTGGCTATCGTTTTGAAAACACCAAAATCCCTGTGCATTATGACCTAGATGAGATTGACCACACCCTAAAACGCTATGGGCGAGCGGTTCGCCAAGAGTATCCTGATTTGACGACCTACAAGCAAAACGCCAAATCCTACGCCATTACCGCCTTGTACGACATCACACCAAAGCTTCGCCTTGATACCACTTATTCGCATAACGAACGCATACCAAGCCCGATGGACCTTTATTATCACGGCAAGCATTTGGCGACCAACTCATTTATGTTTGGCAACAAAAATCTTGATAAAGAAAAGTCGGATAACCTAGAATTTGGGGCGACCTTTAAGGGTGATAAATGGAGCGTCAAAGGCAGTGTCTATGGCAATAATTTTGATAACTTTATTCACCCAGAAAATCTCTACAAGGTCGGCAACCTTGCGATGAGACGCTACACCCAGTCCAAAGCTAAGATTCGTGGGGCGGAGCTTGAAGTCGGCTATCAAGTGAACCCCAATTATAAAGTAGCAGTCTTTGGCGATAAAGTGCGTGGCAGATTGTATGACTTTGAGCCGATTTTTGTGGGTAATATCTATGGTGACAGACAGCTGGTTGGCTACGAAGACCCAGAGGAGTGTGGGTGGAGCAGAACGCACCCAGATTATGAAGAAGAGTGTGCCATCTACAAACGCCCCATCATCGGTCAAGAGACCATCACACGCCCTGACCGCCACGCTCCTAGAATGTCGCCTGACCGTCTTGGATTTCGTATCAATGGCGAACACGGTAATTGGTCGTCGTCTTTGGAGTTTAGCAAGGTCTTTGCCCAAAAACGCACATCAGAGTCTGTCGCCGCCAAATACGACAGCGAATGCCCCTATCATAACGCAGGACGCAACAAACTTTGCCCCATTTATATCAATGAGGACGCCACCGATGGCTACAATCTGCTCAATCTCGGTCTAGATTATCGTAAAAACACAGGGCGTCTCGACTACACATGGTCGGTTCGTGCCAATAATTTGTTGAACGAGAAAATCTATGTGCACAACTCATTTTTGCCCTTTGTGCCACAACAAGGACGAAATGTGAGTATGTCTTTGAATGTGAAGTTCTAAGGGTGCTTTAATAAAAAAGCGACATGAAAGGGCGATGTCATTCGCCCTGATTGGAGAAGTCTAAGTAGAGAGTTGATTGCTGCCAATCTGATGAGCTTGTTTGAGTATTTGGATTTTTGCTGCTGATGTTAAGCTGACGACCGATGAGCTGGGCATGGCTTTGTCATCGGTGTCGTCAGATGCCATCGTCTCGCCGTAGCCAAGTGGCGATGGAGAAACGCTGGCGGTGCGTGATTTCAACTTGATGCTGTAAATTGCTGTCAAAGATGACAAGGCGGTTTGGCTGCGGGGCAAGTTGTATGGTGTCGCCCATGCTGTCGATGACAGTGATTTGACCACCATCAGTGTCCTGCCATGCGTCATTGAGATAGAACACCGCCGAGATGATTCGTTCGTCTCGCCCTTTGGGGTTGTCTGAATGCCACCGATAACCAAAGCCAGCAGGGTAGCAAGCATAGTGTGCTTCTGATGAGCGAATGCCAGCATATAGCGTGGCGTTAAAATATCGTCCAAGCTCATCGATGGCATGGAGATACGCCAGCCCCACAGGGCAAGCCTCATCAATCCAGCGAATGCTGTCGCCACGAATGGCAGCTTGCCTCTCACCGTGTGTGAGCTTGGCTTCTTTGTAGTCAATGAATCCGCTCTCATTTTGCAAGGCGGTCAAGTCGTCCATAGCAAAGACATCATCAAGCACCATCGTGCCTGTGGCGATAAAGTCATCAAGCTTGGCATCAATCAAGGCGTGCCAGTCGGCATAAAAGGTTGTCATACAAATAAAAATAGCTAAAAACAATCAACTATGTTACCATAAACGCATCCAAAAAACACAGACCATAATAGACCAACATGAACTATAAACATGCTTATCATGCAGGTAACTTCGCTGACGTTGCCAAGCATATTTTGTTATTACAGCTGCTTTCTCAATTCTCCGCCAAAGCCAAGCCTTATTATGTATTGGATGCTTATGGTGGGCGCGGTTTGTACTCGCTAGAGAGTACGGAAGCCACCAAGACAGGTGAGGCAAATAAAGGCATTCTTGCGCTAGAGAATGCCGATCTTGACACGCCGCCAAAAGCCATCGCTCAGTATTTGTTAGATCTTGACACCGCTCGCAAGACCTATGATAAACACGTCTATCCTGGCTCGCCATGGTGGATTGCCAATCATGCACTTAATCATTCTAAATATGCACCTTTGCGTGCCGAAGCCTTTGAAGTGGTGGCCGATGAATACGATGCGCTAAATTATCAGTTATACCAACTGCCGATTGGCGTTCATCATCGTGACGCTTTTGAAGGCGTGCCTGCGGTGCTACCCCCAAAAGAGAAGCGTGGTATTATCCTACTTGACCCGCCATTTGAACAAGAGTATAAAGATTTTAGCCGTTTGGTGGATTTGCTTGTGGCAAGCTATAAGAAATTTGCCACGGGGACATTTGTGCTGTGGTATCCCATTAAGAACAAAGAAGCGGTAGAGCTGTTCTACAAAAAAATGAAACGTACCGAAATCCGTCGTCAGCTGGTATGTGAGCTAAATTTATATCCTAATGATGTGGCGGTGGGCATGAATGGCACAGGATTGCACATTATTAATCCGCCTTGGCAGTTTGATGTGCATGCCAAAGAAATTCTGCAGACACTCGCGCCAATTCTAAAACCAGCAGATGCACCTGCCATGACTATTGAAGACATGGCGGTCGTGAAATGGCTGGTCGGAGAATGATGTATGAAGAAGTCAGACGATCATCTAAATGACTTTGATGATGCAGGCGGCATCACTTTTGAAGTTGTTGAAAGTGAGGCCATTGATGGACAGCGACAAGTAAGAAAGGGCGTCTATCTCGTTCCCAATCTTATCACCACTGCATCTATGTTGTGTGCGTTTTTCTCCATCGTCGCTAGTAGTGAAGGTGCTTACTATAAGGCGGCTTTGGCAATTTTTCTGTCCGCTGTGCTTGATGGCATGGATGGGAGAGCTGCACGCATCTTAAATGCACAAAGCCCATTTGGCGAGCAGTTTGACAGTTTGGCGGATTGCATCGCGTTTGGACTTGCACCCGCAATGCTTGTTTATCAATTTGTCCTGCACGAGTTAGGACGCTTTGGTTTGGCGTGCGCTTTTGTGTTCACAGCTTGCGCGGCGTTTCGTTTGGCTCGTTTTAATGTGCAGATTGGCGAAGTTGACAAGAAGTACTTTATTGGATTGGCAAGTCCTTTGGCTGCCATTCTATTAGCATCAAGTGTCATGGTTGCGATTGATCATGCCGATTGGTTGGGGAGCGTGGGCAATAATATCGGTGTGGCAGAATTTGCCTTTGCTGCATGGGTTGTGATCTGCGGATTACTCATGGTGAGTAATGTTAAGTATTACTCCTTTAAGGAATTTGACCGCCAGAAAGTTCCGTTCGTGGCATTGATCATTGGGGTGCTCGTCATGGGCGCGGCGCTTTATGATCTGCCCGTGGGTATATTGGCCATTGGCATTATTTATGCACTGTCGGGTTTTGTCACCACATTTAGAGCCAAAAGATAGATAAACATTCATCTAAAAAGACCCAAAGTTAAGTAATTGATCTTTGGGTCTTTTTAATGATCAAATTAAATAGTATAATTATTATAAAAATCATATACTTATAAAATATATTTAAATTTATCAAAAATAATGATTGACGTTATCCAAATAATCCGTATAATACGCACCACTTAACGCGATCAGCGAAACATCTGAAACAGCATTAAGAAAAAATTTAAAAAAGTGCTTGACTTTACAATCAAATCGATTATAATAACAAGCCTTGACCGACAAAAAGGTCATAAGCTAAATCAGACGATGATTAGCACACTATTTAAAATCCAAACTAAAGAACAACTTGTGTGGATTTTTGTCAATACAAGATAATTCAATAAATAATATATAAATATTCATTTATTAGTTATTAAGACAAAAATACTCAAAGTTAATTCATTTACACGATGAGCTGATACTTTAATTAGTATCAAATTTTGCTAGTAATATAATAAATGAGCCAAGTCCTAACTTATCTTAGTTTACTAAGATACTTAATAGGCATCTTAAAAAGATTAAACTGAAGAGTTTGATCATGGCTCAGATTGAACGCTGGCGGCAGGCTTAACACATGCAAGTCGAACGATGAGTATCCAGCTTGCTGGATATGATTAGTGGCGAACGGGTGAGTAATGCTTAGGAATCTGCCTAGTAGTGGGGGATAACCATCCGAAAGGATGGCTAATACCGCATACGACCTACGGGTGAAAGGGGGCGTAAGCTCTCGCTATTAGATGAGCCTAAGTCGGATTAGCTGGTTGGTGGGGTAAAGGCCTACCAAGGCGACGATCTGTAGCTGGTCTGAGAGGATGATCAGCCACACTGGGACTGAGACACGGCCCAGACTCCTACGGGAGGCAGCAGTGGGGAATATTGGACAATGGGCGAAAGCCTGATCCAGCCATGCCGCGTGTGTGAAGAAGGCCTTTTGGTTGTAAAGCACTTTAAGTGGGGAGGAAAAGCTTGTGGTTAATACCCACAAGCCCTGACGTTACCCACAGAATAAGCACCGGCTAACTCTGTGCCAGCAGCCGCGGTAATACAGAGGGTGCGAGCGTTAATCGGAATTACTGGGCGTAAAGCGCGCGTAGGTGGTTGTTTAAGTCAGATGTGAAATCCCTGGGCTTAACCTAGGAACTGCATCTGATACTGGACAACTAGAGTAGGTGAGAGGGAAGTAGAATTCCAGGTGTAGCGGTGAAATGCGTAGAGATCTGGAGGAATACCGATGGCGAAGGCAGCTTCCTGGCATCATACTGACACTGAGGTGCGAAAGCGTGGGTAGCAAACAGGATTAGATACCCTGGTAGTCCACGCCGTAAACGATGTCTACCAGTCGTTGGGTCTTTTAAAGACTTAGTGACGCAGTTAACGCAATAAGTAGACCGCCTGGGGAGTACGGCCGCAAGGTTAAAACTCAAATGAATTGACGGGGGCCCGCACAAGCGGTGGAGCATGTGGTTTAATTCGATGCAACGCGAAGAACCTTACCTGGTCTTGACATATCTAGAATCCTGCAGAGATGCGGGAGTGCCTTCGGGAATTAGAATACAGGTGCTGCATGGCTGTCGTCAGCTCGTGTCGTGAGATGTTGGGTTAAGTCCCGCAACGAGCGCAACCCTTTTCCTTAGTTACCAGCGACTCGGTCGGGAACTCTAAGGATACTGCCAGTGACAAACTGGAGGAAGGCGGGGACGACGTCAAGTCATCATGGCCCTTACGACCAGGGCTACACACGTGCTACAATGGTTGGTACAAAGGGTTGCTACACAGCGATGTGATGCCAATCTCAAAAAGCCAATCGTAGTCCGGATTAGAGTCTGCAACTCGACTCTATGAAGTCGGAATCGCTAGTAATCGCAGATCAGAATGCTGCGGTGAATACGTTCCCGGGCCTTGTACACACCGCCCGTCACACCATGGGAGTTGATCTCACCAGAAGTGGGTAGCCTAACGCAAGAGGGCGCTCACCACGGTGGGGTCGATGACTGGGGTGAAGTCGTAACAAGGTAGCCGTAGGGGAACCTGCGGCTGGATCACCTCCTTAACGATATTATCTGATTGGCAAGAATTCACAACAAGTTGTTCTTTAGTAAGATGTTTAAAACGGGTCTATAGCTCAGTTGGTTAGAGCACCGTGTTGATAACGCGGGGGTCATAAGTTCAAGTCTTATTAGACCCACCATTAACAAATGGGGTTATAGCTCAGTTGGTAGAGCGCCTGCCTTGCACGCAGGAGGTCAGGAGTTCGACTCTCCTTAACTCCACCATTATTAAACATCAAAAGCATACATAAGCAATTTAAATAAGATTTCTTATTTATGCTTTAACTTTATAAACTGACGAAGTTTATATCACTATTTAACAACGTATATATGAGTCTGGGTTAATTATTTATTTCCAACAAAATAATTAACCAAAGTAAAGAGAACTGAATCAAGCGTAAACATAGGTAAATCGTTACACATTACCCTTATGACACCAAGACTACTTGGGGTTGTATGGTCAAGTAATGAAGTGCACATGGTGGATGCCTTGGCAGTCAGAGGCGATGAAAGACGTGATAGCCTGCGATAAGCGTCGGTGAGGTGGCAATATCCTGTGACCCGGCGATTTCTGAATGGGGAAACCCAGCCAACATAAGTTGGCTATCCTAACCTTTGGTTAGGAGGCAAACCGGGAGAAGTGAAACATCTCAGTACCCCGAGGAAAAGACATCAATAGAGATTCCCCAAGTAGCGGCGAGCGAACGGGGAGTAGCCGATCAAACTTGTAGTAGCAAAATGGCGTGGGAAAGCCAACCATAGTAGGTGATAGTCCTGTATGCGAAACTGCAAATGCGACACATTAAGTAGGGCGAGACACGTGAAATCTTGTCTGAAGATGGGGGGACCATCCTCCAAGGCTAAATACTCCTGACTGACCGATAGTGAACCAGTACCGTGAGGGAAAGGCGAAAAGAACCCCTGTTAGGGGAGTGAAATAGAACCTGAAACCGTGTGCATACAAGCAGTCGGAGCCCACTTGTTGGGTGACGGCGTACCTTTTGTATAATGGGTCAGCGACTTATATTCTGTAGCAAGGTTAACCGTTTAGGGGAGCCGTAGGGAAACCGAGTCTTAATAGGGCGTCTTAGTTGCAGGGTATAGACCCGAAACCGAGTGATCTATCCATGAGCAGGTTGAAAGTGCCGTAACAGGCACCGGAGGACCGAACCCACTGTCGTTGAAAAGCCAGGGGATGACTTGTGGATAGGGGTGAAAGGCTAATCAAACTCGGTGATAGCTGGTTCTCCCCGAAAGCTATTTAGGTAGCGCCTCGGACGAATACCATTGGGGGTAGAGCACTGTTTCGGCTAGGGGGTCATCCCGACTTACCAAACCGATGCAAACTCCGAATACCGATGAGTACTATCCGGGAGACAGACGGCGGGTGCTAACGTCCGTCGTCAAGAGGGAAACAACCCAGACCGCCAGCTAAGGCCCCAAATTCCTAGTTAAGTGGGAAACGATGTGGGAAGGCACAGACAGCTAGGATGTTGGCTTAGAAGCAGCCATCATTTAAAGAAAGCGTAATAGCTCACTAGTCGAGTCGGCCTGCGCGGAAGATGTAACGGGGCTCAAACTAGGAGCCGAAGCTGCGGATTTAATTGTTTCAATTAAGTGGTAGGGGAGCGTTGTGTAAGCCTGTGAAGGTGTATCGTAAGGTATGCTGGAGGTATCACAAGAGCGAATGCTGACGTGAGTAACGACAAAACGGGTGAAAAGCCCGTTCGCCGAAAGACCAAGGGTTCCAGTCCAACGTTAATCGGGGCTGGGTGAGTCGACCCCTAAGGCGAGGCCGAAAGGCGTAGTCGATGGGAAATTGGTTAATATTCCAATACTTGTTTATGATGCGATGGAGGGACGGAGAAGGTTATGTCAGCCTGGCGTTGGTTGTCCAGGTGAAAGGATGTAGGTAGGCTTGGTAGGCAAATCCGCCAAGCTATTACTGAGATCTGATAGCAAGCCAGCTTGCTGGCGAAGTGGCAAATACCCTGCTTCCAGGAAAAGCTTCTAAGCGATAGTCATAAACAAATCGTACCCGAAACCGACACAGGTGGTCAGGTAGAGAATACTAAGGCGCTTGAGAGAACTCTGCTGAAGGAACTAGGCAAAATGGTACCGTAACTTCGGGAGAAGGTACGCTGCCGACGGTAATTAAACTTGCTTTATGAGCTGTTGGCAGTCGCAGATACCAGGCTGCTGCAACTGTTTATTAAAAACACAGCACTCTGCAAACACGAAAGTGGACGTATAGGGTGTGATGCCTGCCCGGTGCTGGAAGGTTAATTGATGGGGTTAGCGTATGCGAAGCTCTTGATCGAAGCCCCAGTAAACGGCGGCCGTAACTATAACGGTCCTAAGGTAGCGAAATTCCTTGTCGGGTAAGTTCCGACCTGCACGAATGGCATAATGATGGCAGCGCTGTCTCCAGCAGAGACTCAGTGAAATCGAAATCGCAGTGAAGATGCTGTGTACCCGCGGCTAGACGGAAAGACCCCGTGAACCTTTACTACAGCTTTACATTGAACTTTGACCTAACTTGTGTAGGATAGGTGGGAGGCTTTGAAGTGTGAACGCCAGTTTGCATGGAGCCATCCTTGAAATACCACCCTGGTTATGTTGGGGTTCTAACTTAGATACAACAATATCAAGGACAATGTATGGTGGGTAGTTTGACTGGGGCGGTCTCCTCCTAAAGAGTAACGGAGGAGTACGAAGGTGCGCTCAGAACGGTCGGAAATCGTTCAAAGAGTATAAAGGCAAAAGCGCGCTTAACTGCGAGACCCACAAGTCGAGCAGGTACGAAAGTAGGTCTTAGTGATCCGGTGGTTCTGTATGGAAGGGCCATCGCTCAACGGATAAAAGGTACTCTGGGGATAACAGGCTGATACCGCCCAAGAGTTCATATCGACGGCGGTGTTTGGCACCTCGATGTCGGCTCATCTCATCCTGGGGCTGAAGCAGGTCCCAAGGGTATGGCTGTTCGCCATTTAAAGAGGTACGCGAGCTGGGTTTAGAACGTCGTGAGACAGTTCGGTCCCTATCTACCGTGGGCGTTGGAAATTTGAGAGGATCTGCTCCTAGTACGAGAGGACCAGAGTGGACGAACCTCTGGTGTTCCGGTTGTTTCGCCAGAAGCATTGCCGGGTAGCTATGTTCGGATGGGATAACCGCTGAAAGCATCTAAGCGGGAAGCCCACCTCAAGATAAGATTTCCCCAAAGAGCCGTTGTAGACGACGACGTTGATAGGTTGGGTGTGGAAGCATGGTGACATGTGTAGCTAACCAATACTAATTGCTCGTTTGGCTTGACCATACAACACCCAAGTGGTTTAGTATGAGATAAGTGTAAAGATTTTACCTAACAAGCTTGAATCAATCTTGAATAACTTAACTTAAAAAGTTAAAACTTTAAAAATTAAAATTTAAAGTAAAAAATAAAACAACAGACTCATAAATAGCGTTGTTATCCTTTTACGCTGACGACAATAGCAAGATGGAACCACCTGATCCCTTCCCGAACTCAGAAGTGAAACGTCTTAGCGCCGATGGTAGTGTGGTTCGCCCATGTGAGAGTAGGTCATCGTCAGCATCTTATTTGAAGCCACCCCCGTCATTAATGGGGGTGGTTTTTATTACCGATTTATAACTTAATCTACTTGCATTTTGGACTAAAATCTGTCATTATCCATACTCATTTATTGCTAATTTCTTGCCCAAAGGATTCTTCATGATCTCACAAAAGGGATTCACCCTCATTGAATTATTAATCGTCATTGTGATCATTGGTGTGCTTGCCATGTTTGCCATTCCGCAATTTCAAAATCGTACGGCTGTGGCGCAGGTGAGCCGTGTGACCATGGAGGTCAGTCAGCTGCGCAGTGCGGTGGATATTTGTTTATTACAAGGCATGACAGGGTCAAGCTGTCAATTAGGCTGGACAAAGAGTAATTTGATTGAAGAAAGTGGTACGGCGCCTGCAGAGAGCAATACAAACCCTGCCACAGGTCAATCAGGCTTATCGGTTAAGCTTGGTACCACTTCAAGCATTGAAGCCACCTTAGGACAAGATGCTGCCACCTCACTGCATGGTAAGAAAATCATCTGGACACGCGATGAAAAAGGCGTGTGGGCATGTACGACAGATGTGGCAGAAGAATATCGGACGCAGGGGTGTGGGGGTGTTGCTCGTGGTCAGTAGTTTTGGTATAATAATGCGTCTATTTTTAATAGGCGTATTTTTCATCAACACTACACACACGAAAATTGCCTGTAGGCGCAGAATGTTGGGGTGTTTGAAGGTTTGATTAATCTGGCAACAGATGCGTGCCTTTAAATTCAATATTTTGATTTCGTGGAGGCGTAACCCATTAATTAATTTAGGATTTTTTATGTCAGATAAAAACCCAACTCAAATTTCAATGCGTGATTTGCTAGAAGCGGGCGCTCACTTTGGTCACCAAACTCGTTTTTGGAATCCAAAAATGAACCAATATATCTTTGGTGCACGTAACCGCATTCACATCATCAACCTTGAGCACACTGTTAAGCAATTCAATGAAGCACTGACTTTTGCTAACCAACAAGCTGCTAACCGTAACAAAATCCTTTTTGTTGGTACTAAGCGCGCAGCAAGTGGTGTAATCCGCGAACAAGCACAACGTGCTGGCATGCCTTACATCGATCACCGTTGGTTAGGTGGTACTTTGACTAACTGGAAAACCATTCGTCAGTCAATCACTCGCCTAAAAGAGCTAGAGAAACAAGCTGAAGATGGTACTTTTGCAAAACTAACTAAGCGTGAAGCTCTTGAGCGTACCCGTGACATGGAGAAACTTGAGCGCGCACTTGGCGGTATCAAGGACATGGGTGGCTTGCCAGATGCATTATTCGTAATCGACGTTGATCACGAAGCAATCGCTATTAAAGAAGCTAAAAACCTAGGTATCCCTGTTATCGGTATCGTTGATACTAACTCTAATCCAGATAACGTTGATTATGTTATCGCTGCTAACGACGACGCAATCCGTGCAGTAAGCCTATATGCAACTGCCATGGCTGACGCGATCATCGCTGGTAAAGAGTATGCAAAAACTCAAGGTAAAGCTTCAGAACAAGAAGTAGGCGTCGAAGCTGCTGCTGAATAATCTTTAATTATTTAGCAATTAAAGGCGTGAATGTCTATTGATTAACGTTCATGCCTTTTTTAACAACAGCCCATGTTAGTCATGAAATTTTCATTTTTTATGACTACAATTGAATTGAATAAATATTAAGTATTATACATTTAAAAGGTGAAAACCATGTCTCAAGTATCTGCAAAGTTGGTAAAAGAATTGCGTGACCGTACTGGTCTTGGCATGATGGAATGTAAAAAAGCGTTAGAAGAAGCAAATGGCGACATCGAACTTGCCATTGATAACCTACGTAAATCAGGTCAAGCTAAAGCTGCTAAAAAAGCAGGTAACATCGCTGCTGATGGTGCAATCGTTATTGCTCAAGCTGCTGGTAAAGCACTGCTATTAGAAGTAAACTGCCAAACTGACTTCGTTGCTAAAGACGAGAGCTTCACTGCATTCGCTAACAAAATAGCTGAGCTTGCGCTGGCTAACAATACAACTGATGTTGAAGCGATCTCTGCACTACCTTATGGCGATGGCACGACTGTTGAAGAAGCTCGTATCGCATTGGTACAAAAAATCGGCGAAAACATCCAAGTTCGCCGCGCTGAAATCATCGAAGGCGCTAACCTTGCTGCATACCGTCACGGCATCCGTATCGGTGTTGTTGTATCTTACGAAGGCGGTTCAGAAGAAATCGGTAAAGCTGTTGCCATGCAAGTAGCTGCATTCAACCCACTGGCGGTTAATGAAGAAAGCGTACCTGCCGACATCCTAGCGCGTGAAAAAGACATCATCGAAGCTAAAGCTAAAGAATCAGGTAAGCCCGAAGCGGTTATTGAGAAAATGATCACCGGTGGTGTTCAAAAGTACCTAAACGAAGTAACGCTTGTAAATCAGCCATACGTTATCGACAATGAGAAGAAAGTTGGTGATGTACTGAAAGCTGAAAATGCAACTGTTCTAAGCTTTAAACGTCTTGAAGTTGGCGAAGGCATCGAGAAGAAGCAAGAAGACTTCGCTGCTGAAGTTGCTGCTGCTCAAGCTGCTGCACAATCTTAATTCTTATTTGATTAAGATAAAACGCACTGATATTCAGTGCGTTTTTTATTGAAATTGAGCAAATCGTAAATTGATAAAAATAAAGTATGGGGGTACAATAGCTTTGTTTTATTTGCATATTAATTTAAAAATTGGAGGTGTTCATGTTTAATAAGAATGAATTTATTCAGCTGTTGCTTGATTATGGTGTACTAAAATTTGGCGAATTTACCCTAAAATCAGGCCGAGTCAGTCCATACTTTTTTAATGCTGGATTATTATCAAGTGGTAAGGCGCTTGATATGCTATCAAAAGGTTATGCCCAAATCCTTGCCAATGAATTAAAAAACACCGAAAGTCCTACCATCTTCGGCGCGGCTTATAAGGGCATTCCTTTTGTGGCGACTACGGCACAGACTCTATGGCAATCTCATGATATTGACGCTGCTTGGGGCTATAACCGCAAAGAAGCTAAGACACACGGCGAGGGTGGTAACTTAGTCGGTGCAGATCTAACTGGGAAATCAGTATGGGTGATCGATGACGTCATGACAGCTGGCACGGCGGTGCGTGAGGTGGTTGAGATTCTAAAAAATGCCGGCGCAAATCTTGCGGGAATTGTCATTGCACTTGATCGCAAAGAACGTGGGCAGGATGAACGTTCAGCAGTGCAACAGATCAATGATGACTTTGGCGTGCCTGTTCATGCCCTTGTAGATATTGATGATATTATTGCATTTCTAGAAGCCAAAGGTGAGACCGAGTATCTGGCAAAAATGCAAGCCTATCGCCAGCAATACGGGATTTGAGCCATGAAAAAATTAAACTTTCTAATTGTCATGGATGATATTGCCACCATCAGCTATAAAAAAGACACATCTCTTGCGATGATGTGGGCAATTAGCGAACGTAATCATGGCTTGGCGTATTGCGGTATTCATGATCTGTGGCTTGATAAGGGTAAGCTTTGTGTGGATAAGCAGGATCTAAGAGTTTTTAAAAATCCTGAAAAATTTTACGAACTTGATGAAAAAACCACCGTTAAGGCTACGGACTTTGATGTGATCTTGATGCGCAAAGATCCGCCATTTAACATGAGCTTTTTGTATGCTTTGCATTTATTAGAATATGCCAAGCGCGCAGGAGTGCTTGTGGTGAATGATCCTAATTCAGTGCGTGCGTGCAACGAAAAGCTATTCGCGACGCAGTTTAGTGAATACATGAGCCCAACCATTGTCACCGCCAAGCAGTCACACATTCGTGAATTCATCAATGAGTATGAAGATGTGATTGTCAAGCCATTAGATGGCATGGGTGGTATGGGGATTTTTCGGTTGACTGCAGACAGTCCGAACATCGGCTCAACCTTAGAGATGCTGACCCAGATGGAGAGCTTGCCCATTATGGTGCAAAAATATCTGCCCGAGATTAAAGAGGGCGATAAACGCGTGCTAATTGTTGGCGGACAAGTGGTGCCGTATTGTCTGGCACGCATCCCACAAGGGGGCGAGACTCGTGGTAACTTGGCCGCAGGTGGCCGCGGTGTTGCCATGCCACTGACTGATGCTGAGCGTGCTGTCGCCGAAAAAGTGGCGCCAACATTATTACAAAATGGTCTGTACTTTGTCGGGCTTGACCTAATCGGTGCAAAAATCACAGAAATTAACGTAACATCGCCAACTTGTGTGCGAGAGATTGATGATCAATGTGGCACGCAGATCACGGTTGATTTTATCGAATTCATAGAGAAATTGGTAGATTGATATAGTATCCATATGGCAATAAGACGGTTATTTACCGTCTTATTCTTTATTATCTAATCGCAATTTTCATTCACGAAATTGTCATAAATATATCTTATGCTATGCATACTTTTTAATGGTTTGTTAATTTGAAAGTGTCTGATACTCACCGCAATGTTGAACGCAGTGTTAATCACACTTTTGGATTAATTTAACTGTATTTTTATCGTATTTGGAGTATGCCATGCTATCGCACAGCCCTAATGAGTTTGATTTTCAAGATGAGGAATTTGTAGAGGATTCCAACCCAACAGACAACCCTGAATTTGCATCGATGATGAATTCTGTGCATCGCCGCAGCGTTCTAAAAGGCGGCGCTGGTCTGACTGCCGCAGCGTTTTTTGGCAGTTTCCCGTTGTCGGCGCTGGCTAAGCCATCAGCTAATACTGTCAAAAATTTACAACGTCCAAACTCGCTAAAATTCACCGCGGTGCCACACTATACAGGTGGTGATATGCTAGTGGCTGAGGGTTATCGTGCTGAGTTGATTTTGCCGCTGGGTACACCGTTGGTCAGTGGTATCGATGACTGGACGGACGATCGTATGGTGGTGGGCGAATCGTTCAAATACCGCATGGGTGATAACCATGACGGCATGTGGTTTTTTGGTCTAAAAAATGGTCAGTATGCGCCCGAAGTTTCGGAGCGTGGACTGCTTGCCATGAACCATGAGTACACCAATCCAAACCTAAACCCGATCGAAAATTATACAGAAGAAGATCTAAGCGCAACCAAAATCTATCAAAAAAGAAAGCTTGCAAACGATGTTCGCCGTGAAATTCACGCACATGGCGTGTCTGTGGTTGAGCTAAAGCGCACACCGACAGGTTATGAATTGGTAAAAGATTCTCCGTTTAACAAGCGTTATACCAGCGGCACGACAACCAAAATCTCAGGCGTCGCCAAAGGCAGTGAGTATCTACAGACGAAAATTGACCCTAAGGGCTTAACGAGCGTTGGTATTAATAACCAGTGTGGCGCCGGATTGTCACCATGGGGAACGTATTTGACCACAGAAGAAAACTTCCTAAATGTCTTCGCCAGAAGTGAAGACAAAGCAATCATCAGCGAAAAAGACGACAAGCGATTGGCTCGTTATGGTCTAAAAGAGCACACCATCGGTGATGATGTCTATCGTTGGCACACACCAACCGATGGCGAAAAAGGCGAGTTCGATCACTGGGATGTGACTGCCAAACCTGACTCCAAGAAGCCTACCGACGACCATCGTAATACCTTTAATACCTTTGGTTATATCACTGAGATTGACCCGTTTAATCCTAAAGCTCAAGCGGTGAAGCGTACAAGCTTGGGTCGTTTTGCGCATGAGAACTGTGCTTTTGTACCGCCAGAGCAGGGTGAGAACTTGGTGTTCTATATGGGTGATGATGCGCGTGGCGAGTACATCTATAAGTTCGTCTCAGATGCCAAGTGGTCAAACAAAGACATCGGTGGTGGTCTAAAAGTGGGTGATAAATACCTTGATAAAGGCACGCTATATGTTGCGGTGTTTAATGATGACGGCACAGGCGAGTGGCGTGAATTATCAAAGAAAAACCCTGCATTGGCTGATTTTGAAAATGAAGCTGAGATTGCTGTCTTTGCCCGTTTGGCTGCTGACAAAGTAGGTGCAACCAAGATGGATAGACCAGAATGGGTGTCGGTCAGCCCAATCACAGGCGAAGTCTATGTCACCTTAACCAATAACTCTAAGCGTAAAGAAGAAGATGTGAATGCTGCCAACCCTCGTAGCTACGATGGCAAAGGCAACCAGCATGGACACATCATCCGATTTGCAGAATTGGCGGGCAATACTGGCGATAAGTTCCGCTGGGACATTTACCTGTTCGCCTCTCCACATGATAAGGCTGAGCAGAATCTATCTAAGCTAACCGCTGAGAACGATCTGTCATCGCCAGATGGTCTGTTCTTTGACCCACGCGGCGTTCTGTGGATTCAGACGGATGACGGTGCTTATACTAAGACGACCAACTGTATGCTGCTTGCAGCACTGCCGAATAAGATTGGTGATGGCGAGACTGTATCTACCACCACTGGCAAGATGACACATGTTGGGGCGACCGCTACGCCTGACACCTTAAAGCGTTTCTTTGTAGGTCCTGCTGGTTCAGAAGTGACGGGCATCACCATAACTCCTGACTTTAAGGCACTGTTCATCAATATCCAGCATCCAGAAGGAACTTTTGGTGTGGTGGCAGGTGGTAAGACGCCGCGCTCAGGCACGGTCGTCATCACCAAAAAAGACGGCGGTGTAATTCTAGGCGAATCATTAGACGCATAACTTTATCAATCTTAACTAAAGAAGAGCAGGTGAGCATCTGCTCTTTTTTGTGTTTAATTGAATGGCTTGGTTGTGCTAAAATACACAAAAAATATCGTACATCTCATGCCAGAACTCTCCATCGACGTCATCATCCCTTGTTATAACGCTGCTGATACCATTGAGCGAGCGGTGATGAGCGTGCTTATCCAATCGAATCTAGGTAGGATTTATCTCATTGATGATGGCTCAGTCGATGAGACTTGGCAGGTCATTACTAGATTGCAAAAGAACCATCCCAATCTAATCCATATTGAAAGACTGCCCATCAATAAAGGTGTTGCCACAGCCAGAAACTGGGGAGCGATGCTTGCCAAGTCTAATTTTATTGGTTTTTTGGATGCTGATGACAGCTATCAGAGCCAAGTGTTGCCAGCGTGCGCGATGGTGTTCTCGCAGTTTGATGTGGGGATGATACGACTGCCAAT
The DNA here is from genome assembly GCF_900453105.1 of Moraxella ovis. Lineage (NCBI taxonomy): Bacteria > Pseudomonadati > Pseudomonadota > Gammaproteobacteria > Moraxellales > Moraxellaceae > Moraxella > Moraxella ovis. Next base: position 1,685,038 of record NZ_UGPW01000001.1, on the reverse strand, counting down.
GACTCCGATCAACCTTCCTAAAGAGTTTGCTGATCATCCTGAATTTGATATCGCTTGGCGTACCTTTGAGATGACCGCGGGCAGTAACATGGTGTTTTACCGTCCTTATTTTTTGGCATTGGGTGGGTTTGATGACGATGAGATTTTTAAGAGGTTTGGCGGTGAAGATGGTGCGCTAGGGCTTGCCACCATTGATACATCAATGATTGCCACATTGTTTGACAATCCTGATTATGAGGTTGGAGTGGATTATCATTGCCATCAGAACATGTTTGCAAACCATCTATTTCATGCATTATTGTTTGGTGAGAATACTCGAAGCGTCACTCAAGATGACCTCCATAAGGCCAATCAATCCACCCAAAATGCCATCAATAGAATTAAAAAGCTACGCAAGATCATCAACACCAAAACGGGCAAAATGCCAATCGTATTATCTTAGTAGCTTAAATGTTACTGTTTGATGAATTTTTTTTGTGAATGATATTTTTCCCTTGTATTTGTCGGCATTTTGTTTCACAATATTGTTTTTAACATCCTGTTATTTAACGAATTAATCTGGAATAGTAATGAATATTTTGATGATGGCGGCCGGTACTGGCGGTCACGTTTTTCCTGCGCTGGCGGTGGCGGATGAGCTAACCAAGCGCGGCGCAACTGTCCATTGGTTGGGTACGCCCAATGGCATGGAGAATGATTTGGTTGCAAAACACGGCTATAAGATGCATCACGTGGACATGCAAGGCCTGCGCGGCAAGGGTTTGGCTCGCGTGGTAAAATTGCCATTCATGCTATTCAAGGCTGTCATGAAAGCCAAAAATACCATTGACTCAGGGCGCATCGATGTTGTGGTGGGTTTTGGTGGTTATGTCACTGCGCCTGGCGGACTGGCTGCCAAGCTTTCAAAAAAACCACTCATCATCCACGAACAAAACGCCATCGTCGGCATGAGCAATAAAAACCTAGCACGTCATGCGGATAAGATCCTACAGGCGTTTGATGGCGCTTTTGGCGATGGATTTGGTCAACGCCTAGTGACTGTGGGCAACCCCGTGCGTGCCAATATTAGTCAGATTGCACCGCCTAATGAGCGTTATGACGATAATGACACATCTCCGCTTAAGGTGCTGGTGGTTGGTGGTAGTCTTGGGGCAGCAGCGATCAATAAGGCGGTCATTGAAATGTTTAGCTATCTAAACCGCCCAATCAGTCTGCGCCATCAATGTGGTAAGGACAATCATCAAGACATGATCGTGGCATATTCTCGTGCGAATATTGACACGTCGCGCCATATTTTTGAAGTGATGCCGTTTATTGATGACATGGCGGTAGCTTATGCTTGGGCGGATGTGATCGTGTGCCGAGCAGGCGCATTGACAGTGACCGAGATTGCAAGTGTGGGCGTTGCACCGATTTTCATTCCGCTTCCACACGCTGTGGATGATCATCAGACCGCCAATGCCAAGAGTCTGACGAACGATGGTGCGGGTATCTTGCTGCCACAAAGTGAACTTTCTGGCGCAACGTTGGCGGCGAAGTTAGATGCATTAACCCGAGCAGACTGCAAAGAAATGGCGATCAAGGCTCGCAGCCACGCCAAAGACAACGTTGCTCAGAATGTGGCGGACATCATCGAGCGGTCAATTAAATAAAAACAATAGAATCTCTGGGACAACACATGACAGATAATAATTCATCAAAACAACTTGCCAAGCAGCTTATCGAAATCCCTGAAATGAGACGAATTAATACGATTCACTTTGTGGGTATTGGCGGTGCAGGCATGTGCGGCATCGCAGAAGTGCTTTTCAACCAAGGCTATACCGTAACAGGTTCGGACATCAAAGAAAGTCCCGTCACCAAGCGTCTAGAGAGTCTTGGTGTGACGGTATTCATCGGGCACGATTCATCTAATATTAAGGACGCTGACGTGCTGGTGGTGTCATCTGCCATTGATAAGACGAATCCTGAAATTCAAACCGCGCTACAGGCGCGTCTGCCGGTGGTTCGTCGCGCTGACATGCTTGGCGAGCTCATGCGTTACCGTCATTCTATCGCGGTGGCGGGTGCGCATGGCAAGACGACAACCACTAGCCTTCTGACCATGATGCTTACCGAAGCGGGTCTCGATCCTACCTATGTCATTGGCGGTAAATTAAACGCATCGGGTAAGAACGCATCGTTGGGCAGCTCTCGCTATTTGGTTGCTGAGGCGGATGAGTCAGATGCCTCATTCCTGTCGCTGCGTCCGATGGCGGCGATCGTGACCAACATCGATGAAGATCACATGGAGACCTATGGCGGCAGCTTTGATAAGTTAAAGCAGGCTTATATCCAATTCCTGCAAAACATGCCCTTTTATGGATTGGCGGTAATTTGTGGCGATGATCAAGAATTGTCTGGCATGATTGATGACATTGCGCGCCCTGTACTAACTTTCGGTTTCGGTTCGCATAATGACGTGCAGGCGACCCACCTAGAGGTGGAAGGTGCACGCACGCATTTTACTGTACTGCGCAAGGATCGCGAGCCACTTCGCCTGACTTTAAACATCCCTGGCGAGCACAACGTCCTAAATGCACTGGCTGCCATCACTTTGGCGACTGATGAAGGCGTGGATGATGAGGCGATCGTTCGTGCGGTGAGTAAGTTTGCAGGCGTGGGTCGCCGCTTTGAACAGCAGGCAGACATTGCTGTAGATGGCGGCAATGTACTACTGATTGATGACTATGGGCATCATCCAACCGAAGTGCTGGCAACCATCAAGGCAGCTCGCCAAAGCTATCCCGAGCGCCGCTTAGTGATGATGTTCCAGCCGCACCGTTATAGCCGTACTCGTGACTGCTTTGATGAGTTTGTTGAGGTGTTGTCGAATGTCGATGAACTGCTTTTGTTGGATGTGTATCCAGCAGGCGAGGCGTTGATTGTGGGTGCCGATACTAAGTCATTGGCGCGCAGCATTCGCCTACGTGGACAAGTCGAGCCAACGCTCGTGGATAAAGAAAATCTAGCACCAGTCATGCAGCGCGTCCTAAAAGCCGGCGATCTTCTAATCACTCAAGGCGCGGGCAATGTGGGACATATTTGTTTGGATTTAAGAGATAACGAACTGTATCTAAAATAATTCATAGATAAATAATTAAACCATTTGAGAGATAATATGACAAAGATTGATCCAACTGCTTTTGGTAAAGTGGCTGTTGTTTGCGGTGGTACGAGCAGTGAGCGCGAAGTTTCTTTAAATAGTGGCAAGGCGGTGCTAAATGCATTGCTTTCAAAAGGTGTGGACGCGCATCATTTTGACCCCAAAGAGACCGACATCTCGAAGCTGCGTGACTATGACCGTGTGTTTAATGTGCTGCATGGTACATTTGGCGAGGATGGCAGCTTACAAGGCGTGCTCGATGGTTTTAATATCCCATACACAGGCTGTGGCGTGTTGGCTTCTGCTGTTGCGATGGATAAATTTCGCAATCGCTTATTGTGGCAGTCATTGGGGCTTCCGAATGTACCTTATGTGGTCTTAAATGACGACAGTGATTTTGAGCAAGTAGAAAAAGAGTTGGGTTTTCCTTTGTTTGTCAAACCGGCAGCTGAGGGTTCTAGCGTTGGCGTGATGATGATTGAGAGGGTAGGCGATTTGGCAAAAGCATACCCTGAGCTTAAGCAGTATCACGGCGAGATTCTTGCAGAAAAAGCAATCACAGGCGGTGAGTACGCGTGTTCGCTGTTGGGCGATGAGGTGCTGCCAAGTATTCGCATCATCCCTAAGGGTAAGTTCTATGACTATGAAGCCAAATATCTGCGCGACGACACGGTATATCAATGCCCATCAGATCTGATGGATGAGCAGGAGCGTGAAATGGGCGAGCTTGCGCGACGTGCCTTTAGTGGTATTGGTGGTCGTGGTTGGGCGCGCGTCGATTTTCTAAAGTCTGACGATGGTAAATTATACCTATTAGAGATCAATACTGTGCCAGGCATGACGGATCACAGCTTGGTACCGATGGCGGCAAAGCAAGCGGGAATTGATTTTGCAACCTTATGTGTGACCATCTTAGAGCAGACCTTGTCTTAATATTTAAATTCAATAAAAAAGCCGAAACGTGATTCGGCTTTTTTATTGTCTAAAGACAAGCGATGATTGCAGATTTAAACTGTAACTTGATGTAAAAAATCATGCTTTGGTTGATATTTTGCTTTGTGTTATCGATAAAATGCGTTATTATATACAAATTTATCGTATTTATCGCAAATTCCCCATGAATTCCCAAGTCAATACTAAAAATGCACGTCGAGTTCTAAAACTATGGCAGATTTTGCTCATGGTAGCCATTGTGCTTGGCGGCTTGATTGTTGCAGCGATGAAGGGTATTGAGCAGGCGCCAAAACGCCCACTTGTCTTAGAATTGAGTAATTTGACCGAATCTCAGGCGAATTCGCTAAAAACCGCGACCGCACCATTTGGGCAGGTTCAGTTTTTTGGCGCGGATTTGATGGGTATTCATCAAGTGGTGTCTAGCTTGTCGTGGGTTGAGAGTGCCAGCGTTAAGCGCGATTGGCAGCAAGGCGCTATTGTCTCTGTCGTGCCGCGACGTGCGGTGGCTAATTTCGGTAGTCAGCATCTGCTTGATGCCAATGGTGCGGTGTTCGTGCCGGCTGATGAGCGCGAGCTAATGGATAAGAATCTGGTTCATCTGTACAGCGGTCACACCAATGATGCAACGGACATGATGCGCCAGATGCAGCGAGTCAATGAATGGTTCTCTCCGCTTGGTATGACGGCAGAGGACATGACATTAACGTCACGCCAGACTTGGCTGATTCGTTTTGATAATGGGCTTCGTGTGATTGTCGATCATGAGAACACCGAACAAAAACTGTTTAGTTTGTCGTCACTTTTGGCGGGCAGTCTTGCCAAAGAATTGCCAAAAATTCAGTCGGTAGATTTGCGCTATAAAAACGGTTTTGCCATTGCTTGGAAAACTGCTGAAATACCTCAAAAACCGTCTGATTCAGGCTTGAAAACTTCTTGATGAAGAATGTTTTTTAAAAAGCGTTTAATTTCGATTGATTTTTGTTCAAATGGGAAATAAATCCCTGATTTTTATGGGCTTTGCTCTTTTATAAAATCATCATCAATGCTAAAATATTACAAAGCTCGTGCGTGCGACGTAAGTCGATGGTTGTTGTGGTTTTTTGAGATTTTTTTGTGGCGTTTTGCCGGTTAATTGAGGATAGTTATGTCAGACCTACAGGTTGCGTTGCATTTGAGTTCAACTGCTGCTTATACAGTAGTCGGCTATGCAACAGGTACGCCTGAACAGCCAAAGATCAAGGTCTCGGCGGTGGGTTTGGCGCGCACAGATGCATTCGTTGGCGGTAAGATCGAACGTCGTGAGCACTTATTAAGCGCGGTTTATAAGTCTCTGCAAGAAGCAGGCGACATGGCAGGGGTGAATATCCATGAGGTGTGCTTATCGTTTGCATCACCTCTCATGACCTCAATGAACGACATGCAAAAGCTTAGCTTGCACAAGAGCAGAGCGCACACCACAGTTCAACAAAGCGATCTGTATCGCGCCAAAGAGCTGATTGCTGATAAGCTGCGTGCTGAAGATTATACGTTATTGCAATCATGTCAGCTGCTAAGCTATCTAGACGGCGTCCAAGAGGTTAAAGATCCAATTGGCATGCACGCCAATGAGATTAGCGTAGCAAACCATGTCATGGCGCTGCCTGCCAATTACCATGCGCAGATTCTTGATGTGGTTAATTCAGCAGAGGCATCGGTAGGGGCGACATTGTTTGATGGCGTGGTCAGTGCTGAATATGCCCTAACCAAAGAAGAAAAAGAGCGCGGCGTTTGTTTTATTGACATTGGCCTAGGTACGACGAAAGTTTGTGTGTATCGTGGTGGTTCGCTTTTGTTTTCCGATTGTTTGGACGTGGGTGGTCAGACGGTTACTTTTGACATTGCGACAGAGCTTGGCTTGTCGGTGTCTGAAGCTGAGAGTCTAAAGCATCAGCAGGGCACTGTTCAGCTCGACCCTGCCAAGCGTGCAGCTTTTGTAACTCTAAAGCGTCGCTTGGGAGGAGAATCAACGGTGAGCTTGCGTCGATTGAGTAGTGTGATCGCGGCGCGTTATGATGACATTTTTATGCGCATCAGTAAGCGCCTTGATGATTTGGGCCTGTCATCGCAGATCGAAGCGGGTGTTGTCTTGGCAGGCGGTGCCACTCAGATTGATGGTCTTAGCTATTTTGTGGGTCGTCAATGGGGTCTGCCGGTCCGTATGATGACCACGAATGGACGCGTCAGCATTTGTCCAAAAAATCTAACCGATGACAATATTGCGCTACTTAATGGTTATCTAAAAGATAATAAGCTGCACAGCGTGATAGGTTCGCTACTTTATCAGAATGGCGAACAATTCATCAAAGACAGCTATGGCGAGGTGTCAGCTCAAGACAGGCTGACAAATAAAGTTTCTGAAGGTTGGCGAGTATTCACCAACCAAATCAAAAAATGGTTTTAATGCCTTTGGGCGATGATTTTCAAATTCTTGGAGTGAGTTATGGTTAAGTACAGCATGTCAGATGACACACAGTTTGATTCAGATGGACAAGCACGTTTTATCGTTGTTGGTGTTGGCGGTGGCGGTGGCAACGCAGTTGAGCACATGGTAAATCAACACGTTACGGGCATCAATTTTGTGGCGGCAAACACTGACCGTCAAGCACTTGGCAAGCTTACCACGCCAAACAAACTACAACTTGGCAGCGAGCTAACTCGTGGCTTGGGTGCCGGCGCTAACCCTGAAGTGGGTCGTGAAGCAGCTGAGAGTGACGAAGCTGAAATTCGTGCGCTACTGTCTGATTATGACATGGTGTTCATCACTGCTGGTATGGGCGGCGGCACAGGTACGGGCGCAGCTCCTGTGATTGCTCGTATTGCCAAAGAAGAAGGCATCTTGACCGTTGCAGTTGTGACCACACCATTTAAATTTGAAGGTGGTAAGCGTGCTAAGCTTGCTCAAGAAGGTATTGATCAGCTGGCTCAGTACGTTGACTCAATCATCACAGTGCCAAACGAAAAACTACTACAAGTCTATCGCGGTCTGACCATGAAAGATGCATTTGCCAAGGCGAATGACGTTCTACTGCAGGCGGTTGATGGCATCACTCGCACGATTCGTGAGCCTGGTGTGATTAACATCGACTTTAATGACGTACACACTGCCATGACGGCAAAAGGTCATGCAATGATGGGTATTGGCCGTGCTAGTGGCGAAGGTCGTGCGGCAGAAGCAGCAGAAAAAGCGATTCGCTCTCCACTTCTTGACGATCTACTACTGAAGAACGCTCAAGGTGTGATCATTAATATCGTGGGTGCGAACATCGGCATGAGCGAACCGTATGAAGTTGCCGAAGTGGTTAGCCGTATTGCGAACATCGATGAGGGCAACATCTTCTTTGGTGCTGTGGACGATGAGTCAATGGGTGATGACATCTATGTAACCGTGATTGCAACAGGTTTAACAGTGGATGAGCGTCCTAAAACCCAGCTAGCCAATCAACAATCTGCACCTGCAGATCATGTAAGCGCGATTGCCAGCCAACAGCCACAACAACAAGCTGCGCCTCAAGCTCAGCCACGCCTAGTGACTAAGCCAATCAGTGTTGGCAACTACCTGCAACAGCAGCAAAACAAAAACGACTAATCAATGTCAATGCAATCGCCCTATACCATGTATGGGGCTTTTGTTTTTAGGGATAGATATGATAGATCTACATAGCCACAGCACAGCATCAGATGGCACCAACACACCTGCCGCTCTAGTAAAAAAAGCGTTTGATGCTGGCATCAAGATTTTTGCGTTGACGGATCACGATACCATTGCAGGCGTGGCAGAAGCGAAGCAAGCCGCAGAAGAGTGTGGCATTCGTCTGATTAATGGTGTTGAGATCAGTTGCGCACATGCTCTGGCAGGTGGGTATGGCAAAAATAAAGAACTACAAAAAATCATCCATGTCGTCGCATTGAATTTCGCTGACACTCAAAGAATGCATGAAGCACTGCAGGCACTACAAGACAGCCGCCATCATCGTGGGCGGCGGATGATTGAGAAATTGGGCGAGATATTAACTGATGATGACAGCGAGACGCTCACCGAGACTTTGTGGCAGGCAGTATTAATCAAAGCAGATAATAACCCGCGAGCCATTGGCCGAGCGCATATCGGACAGGTGCTGCATGAGCTGGGATTTGTCCACAGCGTGCAAGCTGCCTTTGATAAATATCTGGCGGATGGCAAATGCGCCTATGTCGAGATAGAGACCATGACCATGGCAAGGACGATCGAGCTGATTCATGAATGTGGTGGCTTGGCTGTGTTGGCGCACCCGACTCGCTATGGACTATCGGCGACACGTACGCGAAGGCTGATTGAGGATTTTGCTCAGATGGGCGGCGATGCATGCGAATTGCCAAATAATGAACCAATGAGCCTGCGCGCAATGATTGATCGATGTATCGTAGAACAGGGACTCATGGTATCAGTGGGTAGCGACTATCATGGTGATAATATGCCTTGGCGCAGGCTTGGGGTAACTGCTAAGCCCAAGGTAGATCAGATCGCTGTGTGGGAGCGTTTCTAGATCAGTTCATCCAAATGATCAAGCGTGTATTTAAGTGCATCAAAACATACCCCCATCTCAAAGCCTCGATATTGCAAAAATCGCAATTGACGGGCTTTTTCTTTTGGGTCTTTTGGGATGGTATTGCCGTATTTTTTGCAGCGAGCTTCTATGGCGAGTTTTAGCCAATTGATCTCGCCTTGAGCACTTGTCTCATCGTCTAAGATGGTGCCGTCACTGATGCTCTCTATGCCTGCTTGATCGATGAGCTCATCAAGCGAGTAGGGCAAGTCTATGCCGGCTTTTTTTAGACTTTGATTGATGTGTCTTTTGCCGCGCCCGCGCCGCACACCTTCGCGGATCAGCATGTGGGCGCAGCGTTCATCCGATTGATAGCCTTTATCAGCAAATTCATCTAATAAATCCGAGACCATGTCAGGGTCGCAGTCTTTATCGAGCAGCTTTTGACGCAGCTGTTTTTGTGATAATTCATGATTGGATAGATAATAAAAAGCAAGCCATCTTAGCCTGTTAACTGTTTTATCGTTTTGGTAAACCGGCTCAATGTCAACTTTTTGAAGAGCTTGGATGGTGCTCTCATCCAAAATGGTTTGATTATTATCTGCCAAGACATGAGTTATGTTTGGCTGTGGGACTGCTTTGGGCTTATTGCGAGACTTGAGTTTTTTGGACGTATTGGGTGGGGTTGGCAGATCAGGTTCATTAATTGCATCATCGTCTGACAATCGGGCTTTCTTAGGCTCTGATAATGTCAATTCACGAAAATCCTGCCAAGGGTTTTGGGTTGACTTCTTGGCGGTTGGATTATCCGATTGGGTAGATTGTGTTTTTTTGATTTTAGTTGATGGTTGGTGGACATTACCATCAGATGAATCAGCGGATACAGGTTCGCCCATATCCGCCAATATTTCTGCCAATGTTTTGATGGTGGTCATACTAAGATGTCACGCCAAATCGAACCTTAAAACAGGTTGTCATCTTCCATGCCTTCGATGAATTCAGGTGGCTCACCATCATCAGCGTGAGATTCGCTGATGGGTGTGGTATTGCCCATTTTCTCTTGGCGGATTCTGTTTTCAATCTCTTGTGCGATGTCAGGATTCTCTGCCAAGTATTTGACGGTATTGGCTTTACCTTGACCGATCTTGCCTTCGCCATAGCTGTACCATGCGCCAGATTTGCCAACCGCACCGATATCTACGCCCAGATCCACAACTTCACCTAGGCGGTTGATGCCCTCGCCATACATGATTTGGAATTCGGCTTGGCGGAATGGAGGTGCCATTTTGTTTTTAATGACTTTGACGCGGGTTTCTGAACCGACGATGTCCTCGCCTTCTTTGATTTGGCCTGTGCGACGAATATCCAAACGCACCGAGGCGTAGAATTTAAGCGCGTTACCACCTGTCGTGGTCTCAGGTGAACCGAACATAACACCAATTTTCATACGAATCTGGTTAATAAAGATCACCATGCAGTTGGAGCGCTTGGCGTTGCCGGTGATCTTACGCAGTGCCTGACTCATCAGACGTGCCTGCAGGCCCATGTGGCTGTCGCCCATCTCGCCTTCAATCTCAGCTTTTGGGGTGAGTGCTGCCACAGAGTCCACGACGATCATGTCCACCGCGCCAGAGCGCACCAGCATGTCAGCGATCTCTAGGGCTTGTTCGCCGTTGTCGGGCTGTGAGACCATCAGCTTATCAATATCCACGCCTAGCTTGCGCGCATAGATTGGATCTAGAGCGTGCTCAGCATCAATGAATGCACAGGTGCCGCCTTGCTTTTGGCATTCGGCGATGGTCTGTAGGGTGAGGGTGGTTTTACCAGAGCTTTCAGGGCCGAAGATCTCGATGATACGACCTTTTGGTAAGCCGCCAATGCCCAATGCGATATCAAGACTTAATGAGCCTGTGGAGACCACATCCACGTCGATTTTTGCCGACTCGTCACCAAGGTACATGATGGTGTTTTTACCAAAGCTTTTCTCGATCTGTGCAAGTGCCGCCTTGAGTGCTTTTTCTTTATTTTCATCGACGCTGGTGGTCGCATCCTTCGCTTTTGTGTTCATATATTTTGCCTAATTGATATTAATAAGTAAGGTGTTAAACATCTAATAAATTCTTGTTTATTATAACATAATTTTGTTCGTAAATTACGATTTATCGTAGTGTTTTTATGCCTGAAGTTTGCATTAAATATGGGATGATAAAACTTAAATTTGGGACTAGTACAATCAACAAAAATAAAAGTTATCCACAAGTTCCACATCAAAAAATGCAACAATTTGTGGAACATTATACAGCCTAATAAAATGTATTATTATGAAAATAGATTTGTCAATATCTAATTTTATAAATTCATAAGTTATTGATTTTATTTATAAAATAAAAGTTATCTACAATCATTGTGGATTTATGACAGTACGGTTAAAGCGCCTATTTATATAGCTTTGCTCACAAAAAGCCGACCTTTTCCACAAAGTTATCCACAGTTTTTGTGGATAATATTTCAAGCCCAATAAACTCAAAGGGTTGCACGCATGAGATTCAATTTTTAGCTGATTTTTAAGATTTTTTAAAGGATGAGTTTTGCGCTAAAATTAGCATGTTTCACAAATATGACAAACGTAATTTTTTGTGAAACAGCATGATTTGGGTGAAATTTGACCGTTGATGTGATGGATAAAAAAGACGACACTAAATGCCGTCTTTGAGGTGATTTTGGGATTTTATACTTTTTGGTAGATGAGATCCCAAGAGCTGCGCCCATAATCAAAGCCGCGCTTTTCAAATTTGGTATAAGGACGAAAATCTGGGCGCGGGGTGAAGTTACCTTGATCTGCGGTATTGCGAAAAATAGGCATATTATCAAGCACTTCAAGCATCCATAGAGCATAATGCTCCCAGTCGGTGGCTGCGTGGAAAGTACCGCCTACCTTTAGGGTGCGAGCCACGATTTCCATGCGGTACGTGGTGACGAAGCGGCGTTTGTAATGGCGCTTTTTTTGCCATGGGTCTGGGAAGTATAGCTGAACGGTATCAAGGTGATTTTCGGGCAGATTCGTCAGTAGCTCGATGGCATCACCGCTTAGTACCTTGAGGTTGGTCAGTCCAAGCTCGTGGGCGATGTAGGCGGTGCGCCCGATGCCGGGTTCGTGCACTTCGATGCCAACGAAGTTGCGCGTTGGGTTGTTTTTCGCCATCTCGATTAGGCTGTCACCCATGCCAAAGCCAATTTCTAGCGTGATGGGCGCATTCTCGCCGTTTGGCGTGTCTTTAAAATAAACCCTTAGATTGTGAATATCGCTGACATTACCCAACTTGCCAAGCTCAAAGCCTTGATTGATGATATAAGGTGCGTACTCATCAGAGGTTAGGGCGATTTCGCTTGATTGGCTCATGTGCGTGCGACGCTTCATGAACGTGTCGATTTGACGAAATTGTTCAGGGGTTTGGTTTAGGCGGCTGATCTGTTCGCTGATGGTGTCGCGGTCTGTGTCGGGGGTTTGGCGATCACCGCCAACAGGTGCGAGAAATTCTGCTTTTTGGGTCATGGTATTATTGGCAAAAAAGTCGTAAAATGATAGGTTAAATTTGGTAATTATAAGCCAAGCCAACCATAACCGCAAACGATTTTATGATAGATGTATGATTCGCCTGCCATTTTTAGAAGATACCACGCCACCGCCATTTTATCAGGCGCATCTGACGCCTAATGAGCGCACTCAGCTTGACAAATGGTTCATTGGGCTGCGTTCTCAAAAGTATTACCTAAAGCGCTTCGAGGAATTCGATCATGCTGGTAAGCTGCATGCGCGTTGGCATTGGGCGGCGTTCTTTTGTACCTTTGGGTGGCTGCTTTATCGCAAGCGTTATCTGGACTGCGTGGTGTACTGCGTGGCAGGCTGGTCGTTCATTAAGGTGAATATCGCCATTATCTTAGCGGTATTTGAATTTACGGTGATTGGGTTTTTGCCCGAAGAGTATCAAATGTGGGCGCGCGTCATCGTGGGTGGCTCTGTTTGGCTGTTCTGGGCGTCCATGGTGGCCAGATGGGCAGATGCGTACTATTATCGCATGGCGCGCCGAGAGATCGCTGATGTGCTGGACTTTTATCCGCGCAATCAAGAATCTCAAAAAGCACACCTAAAGCGTGAGGGTGGCACCAGCCTTGTGGGCATGAGTATCGCCTTTGCCATATTTGGAGTGATGCTCTCAATCATCATCGGTCAGTTCGTTCCGATCATCGCCATGCAAAAAGAACAAGAAGTCATCTTTGAAAGCTATCGTTCTGCCAACGCTGTACAAAAACGCGTCGCAGCGATCTACGATGCCAGCCATCAATGCCCTGTTAATCTGCCCGTCTCTGCTGATAATCAGCGCGTCTCCATGGTGGTAACAGATCGTGTGGCAGGCGTGCAGACGGATTGTGCAATTGTCGCCACTGTGTCGGGTGCGACTTATCCAGTGCGTTACCTAAATGGTGAAACCTTAGTCATCTATCACACCAAGAATGACCAAGAACATCACATATGGCGATGTCAAACATCGCTAAACAAAAAGCGCCACCCAAAAAGCTGTGTTGGTTAGCATGTCAGATAGGGCATTTGGCGGACTAAATGCCTTCGTGATTAAGTGTCTTGCCATGCTGGCGATGACGCTTGATCATGTGGCGTGGGCGTTTTTGGAGGTGGATAGCCATCTGTCCGAATGGCTGCACTTCATTGGCCGTATGGTTGCGCCCATCATGGTCTATCTGCTGGTGGTGGGGTATTATCACACGCATGATGTCATGGCTTATGCTAGGCGGCTATTGGTCTTTGCGCTGATCGCGCAGCTGCCTTATTGGTTGTTCAGCCTGTCCATTGAATCGATATTGCAGGGCATGCCATGGCAGGATTATGGACATGGTAACGTACTATTTACCTTGTTTTGTGCGTTAATGGCGCTCATCGTCTATCATAACTCTCACAGCACAATAGTTAAACTTGTGTTGATTGTGCTAATGTATCCTGTCGTGCAGTTATTTGATTATGGATTTGCCTTGGTGGCAATGGCGCTGTTGTTTGCGTATTTTTATCATGACAAAAGAAAACTCATCACCGCCTACGTGCTGGCTTGTCCTGCGTTTTATGTGTTGACCTATGGATTTGAGCGGACGGTGGGTCTTGGCTACATGCATTTTGGCATGCTGCCGGCTGCTGTGATGATTTATTACTTTAATGGCGAAAAGGGATCGAGCTTTGGCGGTAGGTATTTGTTTTATTGGTTTTATCCGGTGCATTTATTAATCATCGCACTGCTGGCTTATGCCTTTGGGTGATTACCAACCCATTGGGTCGATGTCGAGAGTGGCTTTGACGCCTTTGACGCTTGGTAGATTGAGCAGATGTTGCCAGTGTTCTGATAAGACACCATGAAGTGTCTTTCGGTCTTTTGCGAGTAATAACAACTGCGTGTGATGGCGGTTGTTTCTTTTGCTCATGGGTGCATCGATGGCGCCACTTTTGGCAAGATTTGGCGTGTCGGGCAGTTCTCTTGCGATCCGGCTGATGGCATCGCGGGCGCGTGTCTGATCATGACTTTCTACGCGAATCAGTGCGGCGTGACTGTACGGCGGCAAGCCTAAAAGTTGACGCTCCTTTAGTAGTGTATCAGCGAATGCCAGATAGCCGTGCTTGATGAGGGTTAGCAGTAGGGTGTTATCAGGTTGGCGTGTCTGAATGATGACGTTGCCTGGTTTGTGGGCGCGCCCTGCACGCCCTGCCACCTGAATGATGCGCTGGGCGGTATGCTCTGGCGAGCGAAAATCAGGCGACAAAAACCCCAAATCCGCATCAATCACGACCACCAGTGTTACATTCGGAAAGTGATGTCCCTTGGCAATCATCTGCGTGCCGACCAATATCGCAGGCTCGCCTGTCAGGATTTGTTGATACATCGTCTCCCAAGCGCCTTTTTTGCGCATGGTGTCGCGGTCAATCTGCCAGATGGGATAAGTTTGGTGGTTCGTCTGTGGATTGCTAAATAGGGCGTGTAGCTGCTCAGACAGCTTGCTCGTGCCTAGCCCTAATGTCTGCAGGTTGCGACTATTACAATTTGGGCAGGTCTGTGGTTCGTGCGTCCGATGGCCGCAGTGATGGCATTTTAAGTGATTAAATGGATGCTTATGTACTGTGAGATGTGCATCGCAGTGCGGACAATCCGCCTGCCAACCACAGGCATCACACATCAAGATGGGCGCGTAGCCACGACGATTCAAAAAAATCAACACCTGCTCACCAAGCTCAAGGCAACGCCTGATATGCAGAATGCTGTCATCAGACAACAGGGTCTCTTGTGGTGTGCCGTCAGTCTGCACGATCGAGCGAGTGCCAAGACGAATATCAACCAAGCGCATAACAGCCTCGGTAGCAACCCCTGCACGCGTGGGTAGCTTGTACTCTGTGAGCTTACCATCTTTGGAGAGCTTTAGCTGCTCAAGGCTGGGTGTGGCGGTGCCTAGAATCGTTGGGATCTTATGGTGAAAACCACGCCATAAAGCAACATCAGAAGCATGATAACGAAGATGGTCTTGCTGCTTATAAGAGCTGTCATGTGCTTCATCGATGATGATAAGACCGAGATTGGCAAAGGGGTAGAGGATGCTCGATCGGGTGCCAATGATGATCTGAGCGCGCCCTGAGTTGCAATCTTGCCAACCCTCTAGGCGTTCACCATCATTCATGCCAGAATGCAGCACACAAATCTGAGCATCAAAACGCGAGCTAAATCGTGCCTTGGTCTGTGGGGTTAGCCCGATTTCGGGGACTAAGATCAGCACTTGCTTGCTCAGCTGTAGTGCATACCACATCGCATGTAGATACACTTCTGTCTTGCCCGAGCCTGTAATGCCATTTAATAACACACCCTGATAAACGCCATCATCGATGGCTGAGCGAATACCATCAAATGCCAACTGCTGCTTGGCATTTAAAGTGAGCGGTTCACCCAGTAGGGCAGGCGCTTTGGGCAGGGGTGTCTCATCTCGTGTGAGAATGAAAGAACGAATCAGCCCTTTGTCTTTTAGGGTGTTTAACTGGGCTTTAGTGGCGCCTAGCTGTAGCAGCTCCGCCTCGTTAATACTGGGCGTGCTGTCTTTGATGGTGTTAAAAATATGCCATTGTTTTTTGGCGGTTTTACTGATATTGGCTGTGACAAAATCATTATCCATCGCCGCATCAGCCAGCTGCCAGAAGGTGAGTTTTTGCGTGAGGGATTTGCCTTGATTAATCAAGCTTGGCAGCATCACAGACAGGGTGTCACCCAGTGGATAATGATAATAGGTAGAGAGCCAATTTGCCAAATCAAGCAATCTATCATCTAAGATGGCGTGATCATCTAGGCACTCGTGAATGGCTTTTAGCTTATGATGTGGGACGTCAGTATCCGATGGATCGATGTGCGCAATGACAATGCCGACCAAGTCTTGGCGGCCAAAAGGTACACGCACGCGAGAACCGATGGGCGGTAAATTACCATCTATGAGGTGTTCGTTGGGACATAGGTAGTCAAATAGCCGATACAAAGGGGTCGACAGGGCGATGCGCAATAGGGTATGATGCATAAAACAAAGGCTTGGCGATGACCAAGCTCGATGTTATCTTAGGTTAAGGGTCTAGATGTAAGATGGCTTCGATCTCAACCACGCCACCTTTTGGTAGAGCAGCCACTTGAACCGCGGCACGCGCAGGATAAGGCGAGCTTAGTCTGTCATTAAATACTTCGTTCAGCACAGCAAAATCATTCAAATCAGTCAAAGATACGTTAAATTTAACTGTGTCAGTCAATGAGCCACCTGCAGCCTTGGCGATGGCTGCTAGATTATCAAAAGCCTGCTCAGCTTGCGCGCGAAAGCCGTCTTTTAGTTCCATTGACTTAGGATCTAGGCCTAACTGACCTGAGATGTAGACAGTGCTGCCTACTTTCACTGCTTGGGAGTATGTGCCAACTGCTGCTGGTGCATCATCTGTATGAATGATTTGTTTTGCCATGAGATGTCCTTGATTTTTAATAATTTATGAGCAATCAATCGGGATAATTAGGCTTTGGTGCGCCCAAAATAAGCAACCAACTTATCAAACAAGCTCATCGCAGGCTTGTCCGTATAGACGATATTACCTGCCACATTGTCAGCAGTCTTAGGTAGGATGTTTGGTTCGCATTTACCCAAGAAATGCGCCGCTTCTGCTTTAGAATTAAGATCGATATTACAGCACATAATACACCTTCTGTATGGTTAATTACTTATCTTTATCATAAATCAATTGCCACCTGTAATTCAAGTGGTTTTTGAATATTGTCCAAAAAAGCCTAAATTACTGGTATAAGCGCATGATGTTCGGATAACCTAGTATCTGACGCAATCTTTGGATACCTTCTTCCAGGTGGGTTCGTGAGCGCACGACCACATTTAAGGTGGTGGTGCCGACTTTACTGTTCTTATCTTTAACATCGGCTTTGACAGAAGTATTCTCAACGCCGATGTTAAGTGCGCGCAGCTCGTAGATCGCCTGACTGATCTGTTCTTCGTTGAGCATCGCGAACACTCGTAAAGTCGCTGAGAAATGCAGCTGGTGCGCATTATGATCGATCTTCACGCCATCTTTCCAGTGAACTTGGATGATCTGGTAGGGGTTGTCTGCGCGGATGGCATCTAGCGAGTAGCATTTGTGGCGGTGGATCACCAAGCCTTGACGTGCTGACAGATGTCCTACAATATGGTCGCCATAGATGGGGTTGCAGCATTTGGCAAAGGTGAGCTCCACGCCTTTTACGCCTGCGATCAGGTGCTTGGATTGGGTGATCTCATTGCCATCAGCGATGTCTACTTCTTCGCTAAATAGTCGAGACACCACCAGCTGAGCCAATAGCGAGCCAGTCGCAATCTGCAAAAATATCTCACGCTGATCGGACACGCCACGCCACGCCAAGATATCAGACCATTCGTGTTCGGTGATGTCATCAATCGACTTGTCATAGGCGCTTAGGGCGCGCATTAGGGCTTCTTTGCCTGCGTGTTCTTTTTGATCTTCTGGCAGGTGTTTTAGGAATTTTAGAATTTCGCTACGTGCTTTGTTGGTGGCGACGAAGCCCAGCCAGTCAGCTCTTGGCATGGCGTTCTTGTCTGTGTCAATATGCACCGAGTCACCATCAGCCAGTACCAATCCCAATTTACCATGCTCACCGTTGATGTCTGCACCTGTGGCGATGTTACCGATGGCAGGACCGACCGCATAGGCGAAGTCTAGCGCCGTAGCACCGCGCGGCAGCTCGTAAGCGCGGCCGTGCGGGCTGTAGCAGACGATCTTGCGTTCATGTAGGTAATTGAGTAGCTCGTTAATGATGGCGACAGAGCGCTCCGTGTCTTCTTGGCTGTCTTGGCCGGATTTGCTGTTTGCCAGATCGCGCATGTTGCGAAGACTTGCTTGGATGACCGATTGGCTGATGTCACCTTTGTCGTTACTGATGATGCCAAGACGGGCAGCTTCTTGCATGCGTTTGGTAAGTAGGGTGATTTTGATGTGATTATAATCACGCTCATAGATCAGCGTTAGTGATTGATTGCCGCCCGCTTGAGGTTTGCGGATGTTATCACGAATCCGGTCGTTGCTGATTTCGTATTTTTGCACCAAATAGAATGCCAATTTATCGCACGATTCGATGTCGTCTAGCACCACTTCAAAGTCGTATTGGCGAATGAGTCGGTTAATCTCGCCGCGGTTTTTGAAGAATTGGCGATACATTGAGGTGCGGTTATCCAGTACCTGAACGTGACCGCTTAGGTTTAGATGGCTAAGTAGATTCTGCAGATAGGTACTGATTTCGATTTTTTGAAAGTTGCGCCCAAGCCCGTGCTGTAGTAGCTTATCGGTGAACTTGGTGTACATCTCGGGGTTTAGGTTGCGATAACACAGCAGCTCAATGTAGTCGGCGATGTCGTTCAATCCCATGATGCGCGCGAACGGAATATAAAAATCAAGCGTCTCGCTGGCGGTGCGTTTTTGCTTCTCTTCGCTGACAGCGTCAAGGGTTGACATGTTGTGCAGTCGGTCGGAGAGTTTGATGATTAGGACGCGCGGATCGATGAGTGTTGCGGTTAGAATCTTATGGAGTGTCGCAGCTTGACTTTGCTGCTTATTCATGCTTGATGATTTAAGCTTAGTTATGCCATCTACCAAGCGTGACACCGTCTCGCCAAATTCCTGAGCGAGTATCTCATCCGTCACGTCGGTATCTTCGACCGTATCGTGTAAGATGGCAGCGATGATGGTATTGCGATCTAGGCGAAAGCCTGCCAAGATCTCAGCCACGGCGATCGGGTGGGTGATGTACGGCTCGCCTGATTTACGCTTGTCCTTGATGTGTGCCACGTCACCAAAATGGCAGGCGCGCAGGATGTCTTGGCGTTCCACCTTGTCCAAATAACTCACCGAGTGCATCAAGCTGTCACGTGATTCATCAACCAAGGGATGGCTTAAATGGGCGGGGATGTCATGCGGGCGGTAGTTGGCTAGCATAGGTACTCTTAACTCGTAAATAAAAGGACGCAGACGCGACCATAAAACCAATATAAATATCAAGTATCGACCACATTGTCAATAGCTTGATTTATTGATTTTTATCATTGTGGCATTCAGCTTATTAATGAATGTCCAGTGGATGTGATAAATGATTGATTTATCATTAAAAAAACCGCATTTTGATGATGCGGTTTTTGATTTTTAATTAAATCAATCGTTGTGATTAAAATTAAAAATCAGCAGGAGTCAGCTTGGAAAAATCCATCAGCTCAGGAACTTTGATGACGATTTCTTCTTCTGGCTCATCTAGGATGTCGCGCGTTACGTTGCCGGCGGCGATTTCGCGCAGAGAAAGCACGGTTGGCTTATCGTTATCAACCGCAACAGTAGGCTCAGCGCTACCCTTGGCAAGCTGACGGGCACGTTTGCTTGCCACTAAAATTAGCTCAAAGCGATTATCAACATTATCAAGACAATCTTCAATGGTCACTCGTGCCATGGTTACTCTCTTTTAATTGGATGAATTTGGAAAAATAAGCGCTTATTGTATCAAATCCAATTCAGCTTTTAAAGTATTTTGTCAGGCTTATTTGCCCTTAGCGTCCGCCCAGATGATTTTGTGCAGTTGCAATTGAAAACGCACAGGCAAACCGTCCGCCAATATCCATTCGGCAAGCTCTACCGCCAAATTTGGCACGTCCGATTTACGCTCGTCTATGTTAAACATGGGCGAAAACCACACCACACCGCATTTTTTATCAAGCTCGTATTTTTGTAGCATTTCTTTTGCCCAGTCATAATCGGCACGGTCGGCAATGACGATTTTTAGCTGGTCGTGGGCGGTGAGATAATCCAAATTTTCCCACAAATTTTTGCCATCTTCGCCCGATGACGGGCTTTTTAGATCCATTACCTTTGACACCGCTACTGGCACGTCCTTGACCGACAACGCCCCTGCGGTTTCTAATGAAATCTCATAACCATTTTCTAGTAATAATTTCATCAAGGCAATGGCGTTGGGCTGGGCAAGTGGCTCACCCCCTGTTAGGCAAATGCGTTTGCAAGGGTATTGTTTGATATATTCCAAAATCGTATCAAGCCCCCAACGCTCGCCCCCTGTAAATGAATAAGTCGTGTCGCAATAGACACAGCGGAGCGGACAACCTGTCAGGCGAATAAAAATGGTCGGCAAACCCATCGCTAAGGCTTCACCCTGCAAGGAATAAAAAATCTCCGTCAAACGAAGACCTGAGGACGGGTCGGTGGTGGGGATAAAGGTATTGCGTAAACGGGTGGAATTTGGCATTGATATTAAAATTGGCAAAATTTAATATTATAAGGGATTTTTATGATTAATGCATGAACTCTATAAAAAACCGCCCTTAAAAAAGGACGGCTTTAATTTTTAAATCTTAAAAATTACTCGGTGCGAAGCAAGTCGTTCAGGCTGGTCTTAGCGCGAGTTTGAGCATCTACTTTTTTGACGATGATGGCAGCGTATAGGCTGTATTTTCCGCATGGGCTTGGCAAGTTACCTGGTACGACAACCGAACCTGCTGGCACACGTCCGTAGTGGATTTCACCTGTTTCACGGTCGTAGATTTTGGTGGATTGACCGATATACACGCCCATAGAGATGACTGAGCCTTCTTCAACAATCACGCCTTCCACGATTTCAGAACGAGCACCGATAAAGCAGTTATCTTCAATGATGGTGGGGTTTGCTTGTAGGGGTTCTAGCACGCCACCAATACCGACACCGCCTGATAGGTGGACGTTTTTGCCGATTTGGGCACATGAGCCAACGGTCGCCCAAGTATCCACCATGGTGCCTTCGTCCACATACGCACCGATGTTGGTATAAGACGGCATTAGCACGACATTTTTGCCAACGAATGAGCCTTTACGAGCCACTGCAGGCGGAACGACACGCACGCCAGCGTTTTTGAAATCTTCTTCTGTCCAGCCGTTGAATTTGGTGTCTACTTTGTCATAAAAACCAAGCTCGCCTGTGTTCATGGGTTTGTTGTCATTGATTTTGAATGACAATAGTACGGCTTTTTTGACCCATTGATGAACCACCCATTCGCCGTCAATTTTTTCGGCAACACGAAGTGAGCCATTATCAAGACCTGCAAGCACTTCTTCAACGGCAGAACGCACGTCAGCAGGGCAGTCGGTCGCGCCGAAGTTAGCACGGTTGTCAAAGGCGGTTTCGATGATGTTTTGTAAAGACATAATAATTTCCTAAGTGAAGTAAAAAACACTTTATTCTAGCACAATTTAAACTGATTTTATTGAGGTTTTTGATTGGTTTTATCAATGGCGTGATTTTTTAGCCACGCCAAAACATCCCCATACACCCTATCTTTATCCGTCTCGTGTAGTGGCTCGTGTCTCATGTTGGGATGTAGGTGCGTACAGACGTTTTGTCCTGCGCGGATAAGCTCGCTTTGAAGTTCATCAATGTCTTGCCCCATGCGTCCAACCGGGTCATCTTTGCCACTGACGAGCAAAATGCGAAAATCTTTGGGCGTGTGAGCGTACCATGTGGGCGATGTGGCTTTTTTGATAAGGGCTTGCAAGGCGACAAAGCCATTATTGCTAAATGCAAAACCGCACAAGGGATCAGCTTCAAAGGTTTTGATGCTGTCGGTGTTTTCGGCAAGCCACGCAAAAGGCGATGCCGATATGGGTGAGCGGATTTGCGAGAGCAGATAGTGGTTTAGGAGTGTGGCAAAGCGGGCGTTGGGGCGTTTTGGGTTTATGTAATTCATCGCCCCAAGTGCGGTTAGAGCAAAGCGGTTGATAAGCCCAAAGCTGTTGCCCGTCCCCATAATAATCGTCCCGTCAAAGCTTGTGGCGTGGTGGGTCAGCACCGTCCGCACGATAAATGACCCCATAGAATGCCCCATGATGTAATGAGGCGTGGGGCGGTCGGTCAGCGTGCGTGCCTTGTCTTTTAGTTTATCCGCCATGATAACCACGTCTTTGCACAGGGCTTGGACAGGGTGTTTTTCGTCAATAAAACCAAGCTCGTATTTGTCCTTAACTGTCTGCCCATGCCCAAGCTGGTCGTAAGTCGCCACCAGCACGCCATTATCCGCCAGAAACTGGGCAAAATCGGCATAACGCCCACTATGCTCGCTCATGCCATGCACGATAAGCAAGGTGGCGGTGATATTGCCTTTGGGGATAAAAAAAGTGTGATGCAGGCGATGAATGCCGTTTGATGAAAGAATGGTTTGGGTCATTTTTGTGTACAGTTGTTAATTTTTATTATTATACAAAATTTTTTACCGATGTGTTGGGTTTTTTGCGCTTGGTGTTGGTGCGGATATGAGCGTGTAAGTGTTTGGTATGGTCTATTGTTTGTGGCATCAATTATAAAAATGAACAACCATGCCTACAATAATTTTTTCAACCACTTCCCAGATATAATCCCGCATCAAGTCTTTATAATACAAAATAATGTCTTTCTTTCTAATAAAATAGGCTTTAAAATTTCGCTATTTTCACGCATTTGTCTTAGTTCTAATGTGCATAATCGCTCTTGGGAAATTCACAATTATTATACCACAACGCACACAATGCTTTGACAACCACCGCCTTTTTGGAATTTGGAAAATTTTTATCATCAATCGCCCTTAAAAGCATTGGCAAATACTTCATTTCGGCAAGGTCTAAATCTTCATAAAATCCTTCTGAAAATTGATAATCAGGATTATTTGCCCAAATATTAAAAAGCTTATCAGTAATTTCAAAATTGGATTTTGACACACTTTCTATTTTACCACCACAAATCGCACAAGGCGTATCCCAAAGTTTATTTTTGTCAAACAAATCAAATGCCACTTCCAATAAGGTAAGAGAGATGTTGCTTTTGTGATTTTTTGCACAATGGGTTGTTACGGTATAGATTTTGTTATTTTGCATGGTTGATTGGTTTTTTATCATTTAATATTGGCGAATGTGGGATTGTGATACGCTCTTAAAAAACCCAATGCCAAACGAACCGCTTTTATTTCTTAATTGTAAAATAAAAACCGACATAACTTATTATATCGGTTTTTTTATTATTTAAAACAAAAGTGTATTTTTGCTTTAATTTTCTGGGAGCGCCTTTTGTTTGTCAATCAGGATTTAAGAAATTCTCCCGATAAAGCATTCAAACAAATGGTGTGATGTTTTTAAATTTAATGTCGGCATTTGTGATTTCAATGCTAGACCAGAGCAATCACTGCCTGCCCCCATTCTACCTTATCGCCTTCATTGAGCAAAAATGATTCAATGACGCCTGCCTTGTCCGCCACAATCGGCGTCAAAACCCCAAGTGCCAACACACCTGCCACAGTATCGCCCACATTGACGGTGTCGCCTGCTTTTAGGGTAATGCCATCAAGACACAAAACACCCACCGCCTTTGAGACGATGGTGTTTTGATTGATTGCTGGGCTTGGGATTTCGTGACTTGGCGTAGTCGGCATAGCCATAGCACAAGGTGCTTGTGGGGTGGTCAGATGATTGACCGCCTTGAGTTTGCTTGTGCCATGACTGATTTCAACTTCTGCCAGCGTGCTTTGTGAGACAAGCGTAACAAAGCGTTGTACATCATCAAAAGAAATGGAATTCATCATTATCCTGCCAAATATTTAAAAATGGTAATCACACTTAGGATTGACATGGCAACCGCCACAATCCAACCAAAGACAGCCATCCAAACAGGGTGCTTATAATCGCCAATGATGTTTTTCTTGTAAGCGGCAAGCAAAATCACCACCAAAGCAATCGGCAAGACCAAACCGTTTAGCGTGCCAACCAAAACAAGCACTTGGGCGGGTCTGCCAATCGTAGCAAAGATTAGCGTTGAGGCAGCAATAAAGCCAATGATAAAATAACGGCTATGTTTGGCAATGCCTGCATGGAAATTGGTCAAAAACGACACCGAAGTATAAGCACAGCCAATCACCGAAGTGATGGACGCTGCCCAAATTACCACGCCAAAAATCACACGACCTGTGTCGCCAAGTCCGTGAACAAACGGTGTCAAGGCAGGATTATCTATCATCATGGCAACGCCTGAACTCACCACACCAAGACACGCCAAAAATAAAAACACACGAATCACGGACGCTGCCAAGATGCCATTGATGGAGCTTTTTGAGACGGCAGAAAGATTTTCTTTGCCTGTAATGCCTGCATCAAGCAGACGATGCGCCCCAGAAAAGGTAATATAGCCGCCAACCGTACCACCGACCAAAGTTACAATCGCCATCGCATCAATTTTTTCAGGAGCAACCGTACGAACAACCGCCTCGCCAAAAGGTGGATTGGTATTAAAAACCACATAAATAATCAGGGCAATCAACACAAAGCCCATCAATTGAGCAAATTTGTCCACCAAAGAGCCTACCTCTTTGCTCAAAAAGATTCCCACCGCAATCACGCCAGAGACCAACGCTCCGATAACAGGATCGATGCCAAAGACCGACTGCACACCAAGACCTGCACCGCCAATGTTGCCGATATTAAAAGCAAGTCCGCCCATAATAATCAGTCCTGCCAAAACATAGCCCATGCCAGGTAGGACAAGGTTGGCAATTTCTTGAGCTTTCATTTTTGAAATGGCAATCACTCGCCAAACATTGAGCTGTACGCCAATATCCATCAAAATAGAGACCAAAATCACAAAGCCGAAACTTGCCCCCAGTTTTTCGGTAAAGGTGGCGGTTTGGGTCAAAAATCCAGGTCCGACCGCAGAAGTCGCCATCAAAAAGGCAGCGCCTAAGATGGCGGATTTTTGGGTAGTGTTTTTCATAAAATTTCCTTATAACCTAAATTAAAAGAGATGACCGATGAAGTATCGGCGTTGATTTTTTTTGATAAATCAATTATTTGTCATAAACGATGTAATGGCAATGCCTTGTTGTTGCAAGGATGCTTTGATTTTTTGGGCAAATACCAAGGCGTGCTTGCCATCACCATGCAAACAAATGCTGTCCACTTGTAAGTCAATCACATTGCCATCAACAGCCACCACTTGCCCATCTTTTACCATACGGACAACTTGGGCAATCGCCTCATTATCGTCTTCAATCAGGGCGTTTGGCAGGGTGCGAGACACCAAAGTGCCATCGCTGTTGTAGCGTCTGTCGGCAAAGGCCTCACAAATCACTTTTAGCCCAAGGGCTTTGCCTGCCTCGACAAGCTCACCACCAGACAGCCCCATCAATGCCAGCTTGGGGTCAAAATCATAAACCGCTTGGGCGATGGCATGGGCAAGGGTCGCATCGGTGCTGGCTTGATTGTACAAAGCCCCGTGTGGTTTGACATAGCTTGGTTTTAGTCCCAAAGTTTGGCAAACGGACACAACCGCCCCCATTTGATAAGCCATCAATGCTTGTATTTCGCTTGTTGGCAAATCTTGATTGCTCCGCCCAAAATTGGCACGGTCGTCATAGCTTGGGTGAATGCCAATGCTGACATTGTGGGCTTTGGCATAAGCAAGCGTTTGTATCATTTGACGAACCCTACCTGCGTGCAATCCTGCACAGATGTTTGCCGAGCTGATGATGGACATCAAGGGTTCGTCAAATTCAAAGCCTTCTGCCACATCGGCATTTAAATCAATGTGTGCCATCGTTTTTCCTTTATTGGTTTAAAAATTACTTTAAAAAAGCGTTGCCATCTTTGCTATTTGCGCAAGGTGGGTGGTATAATGAGCTTGTTTTTGTAGGGCAGTTGTGCCATTGACATAGTTAAAGCGAATTTTTTTGCCAAATTGCACCTGTGCCAATTTGCCCAAATCCGCCCCAATTACCGCTCCGATTTTGGGATAACCGCCTGTGGTCTGAGCGTCCGCCATCAACACGATTGGCTTGCCATCGGGGGGAACTTGTATCATGCCAAAATCCACGCCGTGCGAATTCATTTCAATGGCATCAAATTGCAAGGGCGTGCCGTCCAAGCGATAGCCCATACGGTTGCTGTTTGGCGACAAGGTAAATTCCTGTTCACAAAATGTGTCTATCGTCTGTACAATGCGGTCATATTCGCTGCTTTTGATGACATCAATCACAGTCACAGGCTCAAAGCGGTACAAATTTGCCACGCCCATCGCACTCATTGGAATGCCTGCTTGATAAGGCAGTTCATCGCCTGCCATCACACAGCGTCCAAGCCCGCCAAGTCCTGTTTTGGTGTCGGTGCTGGCAGAGCCAAGCTCTTTGGCAAAATCAAAGCCATCTTGTACGCACAAATAGCTGTGCATACCTTTTGTTTGGCGTTTTAGGGTAAGGGTTTGTCCAGCTTGGGCAAAATACCGATAGCCTGTGATGATGGGTGTTTCGTCAAGGTTGCCATCAACAACCGCCCCTGTCAGACAAAAAGCGGTGTCCTTGCCAAAAGTGGCGGTCAGTCCGCCAAGGCTAATTTCAAGGGCAGGCGTGTTGTCATCATTACCAAGCAGAGCATTGCCAAGCCGAAACGACAAAGGGTCAATTGCGCCACAACGCCCAATGCCAAGCCCCAAATAGCCTTCACGCCCCAAGTCTTGAATACTGGCAATGGCGGATAAGTGAGTGATTTTTAACATAATTGCTCCTTATTATCTTTATGCCAAAATTTCCGTTGCTACAAAGCGTAAGGTATCGCCTGCTTGGAGTAGTGTTGGTGGGTTTTGGCTTTTATCAAATAAAGACAAAGTGGTACGCCCTAAAAGTTGCCAACCCCCTGGGGATTCAAACGGATAAATGCCTGTTTGCCCGCCGCCGATACCGACCGAGCCTTGGGGAACTTTGGTGCGGGGCTTGGCGTGGCGGGGCAGGTGCAAGGCTTTAGGTAAGCCACCAAGATAGGGAAATCCTGCCTGAAAGCCAATAAAATACACCGTATAAAGTGGGGCGGTGTGCTGTTTGACCAGTTCGTCCACGCTTATGCCAAGCGTTTTGGCACTGGCGACTAAATCCACGCCACGCTCTCCCCCATAAATCACAGGAATGTCAATGTGCTTGCCTTGAATGCCTTGCAAATTATCCAAATTTTGGGCAAAGTCGTGTGTTAGTTCATTGAGCAATCTTTCGCACACCGCTAATTGGCTAGGGTCTTGGTACAACGCCTGTTTATCCAAATACACCGTTAAGGCATTCATACCAACCACCACTTCACGCACGCCAAGCGTATTGTCGGCTCTTAGGTGATTTGCTAACGCCCAGCACAGTTTTTGTTTATCAAGGCTAATTTCCCCACCTAAAAATAGCACAAGTGTACTTTCTGATGAGCATTGCCAAGTGGTATTAATGTCCATCTTGCCCCCTAGTGTTTGTGATTGGGCTGATTGTTGTGATAATTGTCAAGCCAATGGGTCAAATAATGAATGCTGACCCTGCCTTGACAAAAAGATTCATTATCAAACATGGCTTGATGTAGGGCTTTGTTGGTTTCTACGCCTTGAATGTCAAGCTCTGTCAGGGCGGATTTCATTTTGGCAATGGCAAGCTCACGGGTGGGGGCATGAATGCATAATTTGCCAATCAAGCTGTCATAATAGGCAGGAATTTGATAGCCTGTATACAGATGGCTGTCCATCCGTGTGCCATAGCCTGCAGGCAGATGACAATAGCTCACCGTCCCTGACGATGGCATCAGGCTAAAAGGGTGTTCGGCATTGATACGGCATTCAAAGGCGTGCCCTGTCAAGCGAATGTCGTCTTGGCTAAATTGCAAAGGATCACCTTCGGCAACTCGGATTTGTTCGGCAATCAAATTCACGCCCGTTACAAGCTCGGTAACGGGGTGTTCTACTTGAATGCGGGTGTTCATTTCAATAAAGAAAAATTCGCCATTTTCATACAAAAATTCAAAAGTCCCGACCCCACGATAGCCCATATCCAAGCAAGCCTTGATACAGGCTTGTCCGATTTTGTCTCGTTCATCTTGGCTGATAAAGGGGGCGGGGGCTTCTTCGATGATTTTTTGATGACGGCGTTGCATAGAACAATCTCGCTCGCCCAAATGAATGGCATTGCCATGCGTATCAGCAATCACTTGAATCTCAATATGACGAGGATTTTTTAGATAGCGTTCCATATAGACCACAGGGTTACCAAAGGCGCTCATCGCTTCTTTTTTGGTCATAGCGACCGCTCCTAGCAGCTCGTCCATACTCTCAACCACACGCATACCCCGTCCGCCACCACCCCCTGAGGCTTTGATGATGACAGGTAAGCCAACTTGTTTGGCGATGTTGATGACTGCTTCATCGTCATCAGGCAGCGCCCCATCAGAGCCTGGAACGCAAGGCACGCCTGAGGCAAGCATGGTTTGCTTGGCGGTAACTTTATCGCCCATCATACGAATGTTTTGGGCGGTAGGACCGATAAAAACAAAGCCTTGCTCGGTAACAAATTCAGCAAAATCGGCATTTTCGCTCAAAAACCCATAACCAGGGTGAATGGCGTCCGCGCCCGTCAATTCTGCTGCTGCCAAGATGGATCGCTGATTCAGATAGCTGTCTTTGGGCAAATGACTGCCAATACAAACCGTCTCATCGGCAAGGCGAGCAGGCAGGCTGTCCTTATCGGCGGTAGAATGCACCAACACCGAACCAATGCCAAGCTCACGACACGCCCGAATGATTCGCAGGGCGATTTCACCACGGTTGGCGATGAGAATTTTGTTAAATTTTTTGCTCATGTTCTTATCCTATTCAATCACAAACAAAGGCGAGTCGTATTCCACCATTTGACCTTCGTCCACCAAAATTTCACGCACCACCCCTGCCTTGCCTGTCTTGACTTCGTGCATGATTTTCATGGCTTCCACAATACACAAGGTATCGCCTGCTTTGACGGCATCGCCAATTTCAACAAAATTGGGGTTATCAGGAGCGGATTTACGATAAAAAGTGCCAAGCATAGGTGAGGTGATGGTGTGAAAATTGGTGGGTGCGGTGGGTGGCGTAGTTGAGCTGATTTGGTTTTGGGGTGCGTCTGACAGGTCTTGGAGCGACGTTTGGGCTAAGGCGTGAGGCGCAGCCTGAGATAACACTTGGGGCAAAGGTTGGCTTGGGTTGGTCAAAATAACCGTCTGCGTGCCATCTTGAATGTGAAGTGAGTGAATCTTGGCGGTTTCGGTCAACTGAATGAGGCGAGCCAGTGTATCAAAATCAATGTTCATAACGATATCCCTAAAATTTAAGTTATGGGCGGGGTGTGATTATATAGTAAATGATTGGAGATTGTCTATGACACTTGATGGTCTTTGTGGCGTGATGTGCTGGATTAAAAAAGTCCAGGTTGCAATACCGCTTCAACCACTTTCTAAATACAATCCTGCATTAAATAGTCATCATGCAGAATAATTTCTTTTCTTGCTAATAAGGCAGGTGTTGTTTTGTGATTGCTTGCACCATGGGCTATGGCGGCTGGTTTTTTTATTTTTTTACGGCTGATTTGTTTTTATAATTTCACATTGGCAAATGTAGAGCTGTGTTGCATTCTTAAAAGTTTGGTGCCAAAAAAATACGGCTTTTATCCCTTATTTTAAAGTAAAAAACAGCAGGGTCTTTGACATTGCCTTTGTTGTATCAAAAAATAAAACGACATTTTTAATAATAAAAACAGGGGCGAATATTTGCCCCTGATTTGTTGTGATTTGCTTAAAAGCACCCGGTTTTCTCGCCTTTTTCGGCTTTTGCCAATTTCTCTTCGGCAAGTGCTTTGGCTGAACGCACAGGCGGTGGGCAAGGCTCGCCATAATATTGGCGGTCAGCAAAATAACTTGAACGCACCATTGGGTTCGCCCAAATGTTAAAAAAGCCTAACTTTTTGCCATATTCGGTATATCTAGCAAATTCATCAGGGTGTACATATCTATCCACAGGGGCGTGGTTTTTACTTGGGGCTAGGTATTGCCCGATTGTGATGATGTCCACGTCATGAGCTTTTAGGTCGTCAAGCAGGGCATAGACTTCTTCTTCAGTCTCGCCAAGCCCCACCATAAATCCGCATTTGGTGGCAACATCGGGACGGCGTGCCTTGTATTCTTTTAGTAGGTTTAGTGAGTGCTGATAGTCCGAGCCGGGGCGAAATGCCTTGTATAGGCGTGGCACGGTCTCGATGTTGTGGTTAAAGACATCGGGGGCAGTCTCGGCAAGTAGGTCAATGGCGATTTTTTCACGTCCACGAAAATCAGGCACGAGAATTTCAATCAAGCAGTTGGGGCTTAGGGCTTTGGATTCTTGGATAACTTCCACAAAATGCCCTGCACCACCGTCTTTTAGGTCGTCTCTATCCACGCTTGTGATGACGGCATATTTTAGCCCAAGTCCCAGTATCGTCTCGGCGGTGTGGCGTGGCTCGTCCACATCAAGGGGGTTGGGTCTGCCATGAGCGACTTCACAAAACGGGCAACGACGTGTACAGATGTCGCCCATAATCATAAAGGTCGCTGTCCCGTCGCCAAAGCATTGCGGTAGGTTTGGGCAGGCGGCTTCTTCGCAGACGGTGTAGAGCTTTTGTTTGCGTAGCGTGCCTTTGATACGCTCCACTTCGGCAGGACTGGATAATTTGACACGAATCCAGTCGGGCTTTTTGGGGGCTTCAACGGTGGGAATGACCTTAATGGGAATGCGAGCGACTTTGTCATAGCCACGCAGTTTCTCGCCCTGAATGGCTTTTTTGGGGGCGGGGCGGGCTTCTGGGGTGAAGGTTTGGACAGTCATATGAGTTCCAATTTTTTAATTTTCAATAATCAATATGATGATGAATGAGGTGTGAATGGTTAATGCTGCTTATTATACGCTTTATGGGGATAAAATACAAAAAAGAAGTCGGGTTTTGGATTTGTGCTGGTTGTTGGTGAGTTGGAGATGATGGAAATGAAAATTATTCCTTAATAATTTCTTAATTTTTTTTGTAAATTTGAAAAATTTTGTATTGACAAGTTTCTATAAGCTTACTACTATATCAAAACATTTGTTTATCTTTAAGTGTTTTTACTGAACAAGTAGTTGTGTTTTACTATGCAGTAATTTTAAGTCACAGCAGTGAATAAATGATAAATGTGTTTGTCATCATTTTTAGAAGGATTTTTTATGAAATTTTTAGCAAAGTCACTGGTCATCAGCTCTACCATTTTGCTGGCTGCGTGCGGCAATGACAAGCCTGTCGCCAATCAAGCAGCCAGTGCCGATGGTGCCGCGGTAGCGGCTACTGAACCTAAGAGACCTGAATGTATCGCACCTGCCAAGCCAGGTGGTGGTTTTGACTTGACTTGTAAGCTTATTCAGTCTGGTCTGCAAGATACCGAGTTGCTCACCAAGCCCATGCGTGTGACTTACATGCCAGGTGGCGTGGGTGCGGTGGCGTATAACAAAATCGTCGCCAACGACCGTGCCAATGGCGATGCGATTGTTGCTTTTTCAACGGGCTCTTTGCTCAATCTGTCACAAGGTAAATTTGGACAGTTTACCGAAAAAGATGTCAAGTGGCTGGCTGCTGTTGGTGCGGATTACGGTGCAGTCTCGGTAAGTGCCAATTCGCCTTACCAAAACTTAGGCGATCTGGTCAATGCGCTAAAAGCTGACCCGAAAAAGGTAAGTTTTGGTGCTGGTGGTAGCGTCGGCGGTCAAGACTGGCTGCAAACCGCACTTTTGGCAAAAGCAGCAGGTGTCAATCCAAGCGATATGTCATATGTGGCAATGGAAGGTGGTGGTGAGGCGGTAACCGCAGCACTGGGTAACCACATTCAAGTGGTCAGCTCAGGTCTGGCTGAGGTCATGCCACAGGTAGCGGCAGGCAAGCTACGTGTGCTTGCGGTATTTGCCCCAGAGCGTCTAGAAGGCAATGCCAAAGACATTCCAACCGCCAAAGAGCAAGGCTATGACATTGAATGGCCTGTCATTCGTGGTTATTACATGGGTCCAGATGTGTCAGCAGAAAGCTATGCATGGTGGAAACAAAATATCGATACGATGCTTGCTGATCCGAAGTTTGCTGAGCTTCGCACCAATCGTGAGCTGTTCCCATTTGCCATGACGGGTGATG
The DNA here is from genome assembly GCF_900453105.1 of Moraxella ovis. Lineage (NCBI taxonomy): Bacteria > Pseudomonadati > Pseudomonadota > Gammaproteobacteria > Moraxellales > Moraxellaceae > Moraxella > Moraxella ovis. Next base: position 1,652,770 of record NZ_UGPW01000001.1, on the reverse strand, counting down.
AGCTGACCGAGTATGTTCATAAAGAGACTGAAAGACTTCGTCAGCTTTCTGCTGAAATGAATTTGATTGAGAATGTTGCTAAATAAGTTTTGATGGTGGTGTTTTGTGAGGCTGATGGGGTTCATCAGCCTTCGTTTTACACTCATTGGAGTATTTATGAATACTAAAGTAGAGCGGGTATTCTCAGCGATATTGCTTGGTGTGTCCATCATGATGATGGTGATGGCGTGGGGCTATACCGCTCCCATTGCTTACGACCCCATCGGTCCTCGACCTTATCCGATGTTGTTATTGATTTTGATGGCGATTGGTACGGCGACACTGGCGTTCCGTCCCGCCAAATTCATGGATTTGATTGACTATGGCTGGAGCAAGCCTGTTGTCAAAAACCTTGTTCTTTGTGGTCTTGCGCTATTGTTGTACGGCATTTTATTTGAGATTTTGGGCTATGTGATTAGCACCAGCTTAATGGCATTTGCGGTGGGGTTGTTGTTTGATGGTAAAAAAATACCGACAGCAATCGCTTCTGTGATTATGGCGATTTTGACTTACCTGCTGTTTGAAAAGGCATTGGATGTTACTTTACCATCTGGATTATTGTCAGTCATTGGCTTGTAGGGGTATGAATGGAAACTTTTGAATTTTTGATGCATGGCTTTGCCATTGCCATGACCCCAAAGAACCTCATGATTGCGTTGATTGGGGCGTTTGTTGGGACAATCGTTGGTATGCTGCCAGGTCTTGGACCGATTAACGGCGTGGCAATTTTGTTACCAATTGCCTATGCGTTTGGTTTGCCGCCTGAATCTGCCTTGATTTTGTTAGCGGCAGTATATTTGGGCTGTGAGTACGGTGGGCGAATTTCAGCAATTTTAATCAATGTGCCGGGTGATGCGGCAGCCATCATGTCAACGCTTGATGGCTATCCGTTAGCCAAGCAGGGCAAGGCGGGCATTGCCTTGTCGTTGTCAGCATTCAGCTCGTTCATTGGTTCTATTTTGGCGACCATTGGGGTTGTGTTGTTTGCACCGTTACTGGCAAAATGGGCGATTTCATTTGGTCCTGCCGAGTACTTTGCCCTCATGGTATTTGCTTTGACTTGTCTGAGTGGCTTGGTGGGTGATGCACCAATCAAGACTGCGGTTGCTGCGCTAATTGGTTTGACTTTGGCGACGGTGGGCGTGGATGCGGTTACAGGCGTGTATCGTTTTACTTTTGATTCGGTCAGCCTATCCGATGGCATCGCTTTCACCACGATTGTGATTGGCTTTTTTAGCGTGAGTGAGATTTTAATCATGCTGGAGCAGACCAGTATTGGTCAAAAAGCATTAGAGCAAGGCAAAAGAAGTTTGGTGAGTTTTAAAGAGTTCATGTCTGCTTTTGGTACCATCATCCGAAGTGGTCTGACGGGCTTTGTGGTGGGTATTTTGCCGGGTGCTGGTGCTACCATCGCTTCTGCCATGACTTATTCTAATGAACGCAAAATTGCAGGTAAAACAGGTAAATTTGGTGAGGGTGATCTGCGTGGTATCGCAGCACCTGAGGCTGCAAATAACGCCTCAGCTTGTGGTTCATTCATTCCGATGCTTACTCTTGGTGTGCCTGGTTCGGGTACGACTGCGGTCATGATGGGTGCATTGACTTTATATAACATCACGCCAGGTCCTCAGCTGTTTGCCGAGCAGCCTGACATTGTATGGGGTTTGATTGCCAGTTTGTTCGTGGGTAATGTGATTTTGCTTGCACTAAACATTCCGTTGGTAGGTTTTTTTGCAAAAATGCTTAACACACCAAACTACATCTTGATTCCGGCCATCGCTGCGGCAAGTTTTGTTGGTGTGTACTCTATCCACAGCACCACTTTTGATTTGATCTTGATGGTGGGATTGGGTTTCTTTGGTTACTTTTTGCGTAAGCTGCATTTTCCATTGTCAGCGCTGATCTTGGGTTATGTGCTTGGTCACCTAATGGAGTCCAACTTGCGCCGTGCTCTGTCCATCTCGGGCGGTGAGCTTGGTATCTTGTGGGGCAGTCCGATTACCATTGTTCTTTGGTTGTTGGCGATCTTTATGGTACTATTGCCGATTTATCGTGCAATCAAATCCAGAAGAAATCAAGTTGCTTAATCCAAAAGCTGCAATCAGCATAAGGTCGGTTGCAGCTTTTCTTATTCTTGCACTGTTTTCTAGTCAATATGATCATTCCATCAATTTTCCACTTTTTAATCCCAAGTCTCAACATTGATGATAAAATACGACAAGCCAGCCGAGAGTGGTATGCATCAAAAACCATCCATACTGATACTCAGCTGGGATTTTAAGCGGATACACTTCAAATTTTAACCATGAATGTGCAGCTTTTCAATGACATCGCTCTTTCGGTCATCAATTTCATCACCTCGGGCGTCACTGCCATCACAGGCGTTGGCGGCGGCATTGTTTTAATTGGGATTATGTCGATGTTTATGGCAGCAAGCATCATCATTCCTGTGCATGGCGCAAGTCAGCTTGCCAGTAACGCCAGTCGTGTGTGGTTTGGGTGGCAAGATCTGCGCTTGGATTATATGAAGGAGTTTTTGATTGGGGCGGTGTCCGGTGCCATCGTTTTTGGTGTGGCGGTGCGTTTTGTGTCTTTGGAGCTGATTCCGCTGTTCATCGGCATTTATATTTTGCTGATGCAATGGTCGAAGACCTTTGATAGGCTGCTAAAAAGAGCCAATAATTTTTATACCATCGCTTTTATCTAGATTGGCACAGGGCTGTTTGTGGGGGTGTCAGGATCCATGAGCATCGCACTGCTCAATAAAAAATACGACAATAACAACACTGTCGTCACCACAGGCGCACTGATGGCGACCATCATTCACAGCACCAAGCTCATTGTTTATGGTATTTTTGTTTTTTCATTTTTGGCGCATTGGCGGGTGATTGTGATGATGGTGGTGTTTGCCACGCTGGGGTCTTGGGTGGGCGTAAGGCTAATACACATCATTCCTATCCACTGGCTCAAAGCGCTACTGCCTTGGAGTTTGACGCTCATTGCCATCAAAATCATCTATGATACCGCCGTCAAGCTTGGCTGGATTTAGGGTATTTTTTAAATAAATGTTGGTTATGAGAGATAATTTTTTGAATTTATGTCAAATTTCAGTTATTATAATTAAGAATAAATTTAGGCGAAAATGCCTGTAAAATCAACGTCTAGGCACTTGATAATTGTTTGTATAATGATAACCACTATCAAGCACTTATGACCTCACATGGAGATAAAGCTATGTCGCAAATGCTAACTGAATACAGAGCCCACGTCGCTGAGCGTGAAGCGCTAGGCGTGCCACCACAGCCATTGACCGACGCACAGACAGCAGATCTGGTAGAACTACTAAAAAACCCACCAGCTGGCGAAGAAGAATATTTGGTTGATCTATTAGAGAATCGCGTACCAGCAGGTGTTGACCAAGCTGCCTACGTTAAAGCTGCTTTCTTGAACGCTATTGTTAAAGGTGAAGCAACTTCACCACTAATCACCAAAGAGCGCGCAGTGTATCTACTAGGCACGATGCTTGGTGGTTATAACGTAGCTCCACTGGTTGACCTACTAGACAATGCTGAGCTTGGCGGATTGGCTGCTGAAGCACTTAAGAAGACTCTGCTAGTATTTGATGCGTTCCATGACGTAGAAGAAAAAGCCAAAGCAGGTAATGCCAACGCCAAAGCGGTATTGCAGTCTTGGGCGGAAGGCGAGTGGTTCACAAATCGCCCAGAAGTCCCCACCGAGATGACCATTACTGTATTTAAGGTAACAGGCGAGACCAACACAGACGACCTATCGCCTGCCCAAGATGCGTGGAGCCGTCCTGACATCCCACTACACGCCAACGCCATGCTAAAAAATGCCAGAGACGGCATTAACCCAGAAAAAAATGGCGAAGTTGGTCCACTAAGCCAAATCAAAGACCTAATCGCTAAAGGCAATCCTGTTGCCTACGTGGGTGACGTTGTGGGTACAGGCTCTAGCCGTAAATCAGCAACCAACTCAGTACTATGGTTCTTCGGTGACGACATTCCGCACATCCCTAACAAGCGTGACGGCGGTGTGTGTCTAGGTGGTAAGATCGCTCCGATTTTCTTCAACACCATGGAAGACGCTGGTGCGTTGCCTGTGGAGATTGATGTTACTGACATGAACATGGGCGATGAAGTTACCCTAAAAATCGACCACGCCACCGCAACTGTTACTGCATTCAAAAACGGTTCGCAAATCGCCGAGTCTAAACTAAAAACTCCTGTACTATTAGACGAAGTACGTGCTGGCGGTCGTATCAACCTAATCATCGGTCGTAACCTAACAGGTAAGGCTCGTGAAGCACTAGGTCTAGAGCCATCTACTTTGTTCCGCACCCCAGATCAACCTGCTGACACAGGCAAGGGCTTTACTTTGGCTCAAAAAATGGTTGGTCGTGCATGTGGTCTGCCAGAAGGTCAAGGCATTCGTCCAGGCACCTACTGCGAGCCTAAGATGACTACTGTTGGTTCACAAGATACCACAGGTCCGATGACTCGTGACGAGCTAAAAGACTTGGCTTGCCTAGGCTTCTCATCCGACCTAGTGATGCAGTCGTTCTGTCACACCGCAGCTTATCCTAAGCCGATTGACGTGGTAACTCATCATACGCTACCTGATTTCATCATGAACCGCGGTGGTGTGTCTCTACGCCCAGGCGATGGTGTTATCCACTCATGGCTAAACCGCATGCTACTACCTGATACTGTAGGTACCGGCGGTGACTCACACACTCGCTTCCCGATTGGTATTTCATTCCCAGCGGGTTCTGGTCTGGTGGCGTTCGCTGCCGCAACTGGTGTGATGCCACTTGACATGCCTGAGTCTGTACTTGTCAAGTTCAAAGGCAAAATGCAACCTGGCATCACGCTTCGTGACCTAGTACATGCTATCCCTTATTATGCAATCCAAGCAGGCGACTTGACTGTTGAGAAGAAAGGTAAGAAAAACATCTTCTCTGGCCGTATCCTAGAGATCGACCTAACCGAGATGGAAAACGACCTAACTGTTGAGCAAGCATTCGAATTGTCTGATGCATCTGCCGAGCGTTCAGCTGCTGGCTGTGCGATCACGGTATCAGAAGAGAAGGTGGCTGAATACCTACGCTCAAACATCGTCATGCTAAAATGGATGATCGCCGAAGGCTATGGCGACGCTCGTACCCTAGCTCGTCGTGCTGAGAACATGCAAAAATGGTTAGACAACCCAAGCCTGCTAAAAGCCGACGCTGATGCAGAATACACTAAAGTGTATGAGATTGACCTTGCCGACATCAAAGAGCCAATCCTATGCTGCCCGAACGACCCTGATGATGCCAAATTGCTATCAGAAGTGGCTGGCGATAAGATTGATGAAGTATTCATCGGTTCGTGCATGACCAACATCGGGCATTTCCGTGCCGCAGGTAAGCTTCTGTCTGAAGTACCAGCAGGTAGCTTGACCACTCGTCTGTGGATTGCACCACCGACCAAAATGGACGAACGTCAGCTTATGGACGAAGGGTACTACAACACTTACGCCCAAGCAGGTGCCAGAACCGAAATGCCAGGTTGCTCGCTGTGCATGGGTAACCAAGCTCGTATCGCTCCTAACTCTACAGCGGTTTCGACCTCTACTCGTAACTTCCCGAACCGTCTAGGTCAAGGTGCAAACGTATACCTAGCTTCTGCTGAGCTTGCGTCTGTCGCTTCTGTACTTGGTAAACTGCCAAGCGTGGAAGAGTACATGGCGTATGCAGGTAAGCTTGAGTCTATGGAGGCCGAAGTGTACAACTACCTAAACTTCGACCAAATGAGTGAGTACACCGAAAAATCAGACAAAATCAGCGTGGCACAGCTTGCCTAATCTGATTTGATTAAAAAAACACCGTCAAGCGATTGGCGGTGTTTTTATTTGAGTGTATTTTGAGCAATCTTTTTTAGATTTTGATCATAAAATCCTTGCCAAATACCCCCTGTGTGTTATAATTTGCCACTTTTTGAATTTTAATGAGTTTACATTTGTTCTATTAAATTTAAAAGTATTATTGCCGTGCAAGCGGTCAAATCATTATTTATGATTACTCTTGCAAAACTGGTGTGCAATGGATTTTCATTTTTCCTTTATGGTCCATTGAACCACACGCCGAACGTCATGACCTTGTTAAACCCAAATTTTAGTTGATAAATTGGGTTTGGGTTTAGGGATGCAGTCATCAAATTTTCATATGTGATTGATAAGATTGAGATTGTATTCATAGGTTTTTCTTTTAACCCTTATCTGAGATGGTAATCCGATATGAGCGTTCATTCTGTAAATCATGCCCCAACAGCCCCCAAAGACGGTGCAACCAACGACTACTATCTGACTCGTCAAAACGAGATGGAGTCAAATGTTCGTAGCTACCCACGCAAACTCCCCCTAGCCATTGCCAAAGCACAAGGGTGCTGGGTAACTGATGTTGAGGGCAATGAATACCTTGACTGTCTGGCAGGTGCTGGGACACTTGCCCTAGGACACAATCACCCTGCCACCATCAATGCCATTAAAGACGTGCTAGAAAGCGGTTTGCCACTGCATACCCTTGACATCACTACGCCAATCAAAGACGCATTCACCGAGAAATTACTCTCCTTTTTCCCAAAAGATTTTGTCTTGCAGTTTTGTGGTCCAACAGGGGCTGACGGTACAGAAGCTGCCATCAAGCTTGCCAAAACCTACACAGGGCGTGATAATGTCATCGCATTCTCTGGCGGTTATCACGGCATGACGCACGGCTCACTTGCCATGACAGGCAACCTATCCGCCAAAGAAAAAGTGGGCAATCTCATGGCGGGCGTGCAGTTTATGCCTTATCCGCACGAATACCGTTGTCCGCTAGGGCTTGGTGGCGAGGCAGGCGTGGACGCTTTGACTTATTATTTTGAAAACTTCATCGAAGATGTAGAAAGTGGTGTGGTAAAACCCGCTGCCGTTATCCTAGAAGCCATTCAAGGCGAGGGTGGTGTCGTTCCTGCTCCCAAAAAATGGCTCCAAAAGATTCGTGAAGTTACCGCCCGCCACGACATCGTACTTATCCTAGACGAAGTGCAAGCAGGATTTGCTCGCTCTGGCAAGATGTTCGCCTTTGAACACGCCGAGATTGTCCCTGATGTGGTCGTCATGTCTAAGGCGGTGGGCGGTGGTTTACCCCTTGCCGTGCTTGCCATTAACAAAAAGTTTGACGCGTGGCTACCTGCTGGGCATACAGGTACATTCCGTGGCAATCAGCTAGCCATGGCGGCAGGCTATAATGTCCTAGAACAAATCACCAACAATAACCTTGCCGAAAACTCACGCATTCAAGGCGAGTTTTTGCGTGATGAACTGCGTAAAGTGGCACAAGAATTCCACTGTATCGGTCATGTGCGTGGATGTGGTCTGATGACTGGTATTGAGATTGTGGACGAGCGTAAATCTGCCGACCATATGGGGTCATACCCTGCCGACAGTGAGCTTGCGGTCGCTATCCAAAAAGCGTGCTTTGATAATAAGCTGTTGTTAGAGCGTGGTGGTCGTGGCGGTACGGTGGTGCGTTTGCTGTGTCCGATTACCATTACTCGTGAAGAGTGTGAGCAGGTCATCACTCGCTTTAAAAAGGCGGTGGGCGAAGCGATAAAAGCGGTGCGTGGCTAGGCGTTAATTGTCATTTAAAAATAAAGGCGTGCTAAATGGTACGCCTTTATTTTTTGCCAGAAATGGGCTTTATGTTTATCAAACAATTTGTTAAAATAAAAAATTTTACTTGACACTTGCTATGGAAAATCGCAAAATGAACCAACCAACCAACCAACCAACCAACCAACCAACCAACCAACCAACCAACCAACCAACCAACCAACCAACCAACCAACCAACCAACCAACCAACCAACCAACCAACCAACCAACCAACCAACCAACCAACCAACCAACCAACCAACCAACCAACCAACCAACCAATAGCCTAAAAACTGCCCATAATACCGACTTTTTTGGTGAAAAATTAGCCAAACTTCGTCAAATTCTGCCTGAAATTTTTAGCGAACACGCCCTAGACCTAGAAAAACTCAAAACCCTACTGGGCGACCACCCTGCCCAAAACGAACGCTATGGCTTAAATTGGGCAGGCAAATCAGCCGCCTATCAAGCCCTACAACGCCCCACCCACAACACATTAGTCCCTTGTCCTGCCGAAAGTGTGGATTTTGATACCACGCAAAACATTTTTATTGAAAGCGATAATTTAGAAGCGCTAAAAATCTTGCAAAAATCCTATGCAGGCAAAATCAAGATGATATACATTGACCCGCCTTATAATACGGGCAATGACTTTATTTATCACGATGATTTTCGCCAATCCAAAAAAGACTATGACATTGCCACAGGCGATAGAAATATCAATGGCGAATTGTTAAAATCCTTTAAAAAGAACAGCAAAGACAATGGACATTATCATTCTAATTGGCTAAATATGATGTTGCCACGCCTACATTTGGCACGCACGCTATTAGCCGATGATGGTGTGATTTTTATTAGCATTGATGATAATGAACAGGCTCAATTAAAATTATTGTGTGATGAGATTTTTGGAGAGGAAAATCTTATTACTCAAATTGCTTGGCGTAGGACAGATAATCAACCAAATATTGGGAATATTGCGAAAGTAAAAGAATATTTATATTGCTATGCTAAAAATTATGATAACTTAACACTTGGTAAATTATCCTTAAGTGAGAAAGCATTAAAAGAGTATCGTTATTCTGATGATACGGGATTATTTCGTAGAAAAATTTTATTAGATAAAACTCGTGGAAGACATCATTATGAAGTAAGAACAATTTCAGGAAATATTTTAACTGGACCGTGGATGATAAAAGAAGAAGAGTTTAAAAAACTAGATGAACAAGGTTTGATTTATTGGACAATGGGCGGAGATGAACAGCCTTATGGTAAATTGTATTTAACAGATAGTAAAGGTCAAATTCCAAATGACTTCTGGGGTATTGAATATGGTACAAATCAACGAGCTAGTTTAGAAGTAGAAAATTTATTTAATGCAAGGTATTTTGATTTTCCAAAACCAGTATCATTGATACAAAATTTATTAAACATTGGAACCAATAAAAACTCAACAATCCTAGACTTTTTTGCAGGCAGTGCTACCACCGCCCACGCTGTCATGCAATTAAACGCAGAAGATGACGGCAATCGTCAATTTATTATGGTGCAATTACCAGAGCTTACTGATGAAAAATCTGAAGCCTATAAAGCGGGTTTTAAAGCGATTAGTGATATTTCCAAAGAACGCATTCGCCGTGCAGGGGTAAAAATCAAAGAGCAAAATCCCAATAAAACCCTTGATACAGGATTTAAGGTATTTAAATTAAGTGATGGTAATTTTAAAGCGTGGCAAATTGACGATGACGACATATCCAAGCAATTAGAAATGTATATTGACCCCTTAAAAGATAATGCCAATGAAATAGATATCATCTATGAATTGCTATTAAAAATGGGTTTAAAATTAACGGCGGATATTAAATTTGATAACGGCGTTTATTGGCTAACTTGTGAAAATAAATCGTACGCCGTTGTACTAAATTTGTTATCCCAAGATGATTTTAATGCCATTATTGCCAAAAAACCCACCAAAACCGTTGTCTTAGATAAAGCATTTTTAAATGACAGCGAAAAATCCAATGTGATTTTGCAATTTAAAGATGCTGGGCTAAATTTTGAAAGCATTTAATAAGGGGAATAGGCAATGCAAATCCAATACGAACATTTAGATTATCAAAAACAGGCGATTGATAGTATTGTGAATTTATTTCAAGGCGAAATCACACATCATCAAGATGATTTTAGCTTGTCGGATAAAGGCAATATGCGTGTGATTGCCAATGAATTATCATTATCCAAAGATGATATTTTTGATAATTTAAAAAATATCCAAACGCAAAATCAGCTTTCTTTATCTGACAAATTGGATAATTTGTATTTTAGCGTAGAAATGGAAACAGGCACAGGCAAAACTTTTGTTTATTTAAATACCATTTTTGAACTGAATAAACGCTATGGCTGGCGAAAATTTATCATTGTTGTGCCAAGTGTTGCTATTCGTGAAGGGGTATTGCAAACTTTAAATAGTACAAAAGACTATTTTAAAGATGAGTTTCATTCGCCCATTTATCATTATTACGAGTATAGCGGACAAAAAGCAAATGCCTTAAAGCATTTTGCGACAAGCACAAATATTGAAATTTTGGTGATGAATATTCAATCTTTTGAAAAAGAAAGTAATATCATCAATCAGCAGCGAGAAAATGGCGTGTTAATGGATTTGATTCAAGCAACAAACCCAATCATTATTATTGATGAACCACAAAATATCAGCAGTGATAAACGCAAAAATGCCATTGAAAATTTAAATCCATTATTTACGGTTGGGTATTCAGCAACGCATAAAGAAATTATCAATAAAGTATATAGCCTAAATCCCGTGCAAGCATTTGAAAAGAATTTGGTAAAACAAATTGTCGTCAATTCTGTGGTGTCGCAGGATAAAAATAATGCTTTTATTGAATTAAAAGAAGTCATCAATAAAGGCGGATTAAAAGCCAAAATACTTATTGATGTTAATGGAGAAAAGCAATTAAAAAGAAAGACTATTACAGTAAAAATGGGCGATGATTTATATGAAAAATCAAAACAAAATCCCAACTATCAAGGGTTTATGGTTACAGGCATTGATTTAGAAAACAAAATAGTTAGATTTTCTAATGGCGTAGAAATTGTCCATGGCGTAAATTTGGATTATCTAAAAGATGATATTATGAAACAACAAATTCACGCCACAATTAAAGCACATCTGCAGCGTGAAAAGCAGCTAAATCCATTGGGCATTAAAGTATTGTCGCTATTTTTTATTGATAAAGTGGAAAATTATCGCACTAATGCACAAGGCGAATTGGGGAAATTTTATGAGTGGTTTGAAGAATTGTATCAATTAGAAACAGGGCAATCAGCAAGTGGCGTACATAAAGGCTATTTTAGCCAAGATAAAAAAGGCAATGCAAAAAATAGTAACGGCACAACCAAAGATGATAACGATGCTTATGAATTGATTATGAAAGATAAAGAACGCTTACTATCCTTTGATGAACCTGTGCGATTTATTTTTAGTCATTCGGCATTAAAAGAAGGTTGGGATAATCCCAATGTTTTTCAAATTTGTACGCTTAACGAAACCACATCTACCATTAAAAAACGCCAAGAAATTGGGCGTGGACTTCGTTTACCTGTCAATCAACAAGGCGAGCGGATTTATGATGAAAAAATCAATATTTTGACCGTGATTCCTAATGAAAGTTATGAGCAATTCGCCAGCACTTTACAGCAGGAATATGTTGATGATTGCGGTGTTAAATTTGAAAAATCACTTGTAAAAGATGGTAGAAAAGAACGCACGGTAACTTATCGTTTGGATGCGTTTACCGACCCACTATTTTTACAAATTTGGGAGCGTATCCGTCAAAAAACCAAATATCGTGTTGCATTTGATAGTGATGAATTGATTAAATTGGCAAGCCAAGCATTAAACAAAATGCCAGCCATTGCCAAACCAAAAATTGAAATTAAAAAAGCACGACTGATTCAAAACAGTGAAATGGGCGTACAGACAGAAGAAATTTATTCTGATTATCAGTATTTGGACAAAAAAATTGCCATACCTGATATTTTAAAGGCATTGCAAAATAAAACGGGATTAACTCGTCAGACTTTGGTAGAGATTTTAAGGCAATCTGGTAGAATTGATGAGATTAAAAATAACCCACAACGCTTTATTGAAATTGTGGCAGAAATCATCAATAACGAACTGTACGATTTGATGAAAAACGGCATTTATTATCAAAAATTAGATGAAATCTATGAACAAAATCTGTTTGAGACTTATCAAATTTATACCAATCAATACACCTTTGATGTGAATAAAATGGATAAAACCATTTATAATGGTGTGCTAGATTTGGATTCAACCACCGAGCATCAGTTTGCAACCGATTGTGAAAATTATGATGAGCAAGTGGCGTTTTATTTTAAATTACCCAAAAAGTTTAAAATTCCAACACCGATTGGTAATTACAACCCAGATTGGGCGGTAATCATGCGTAAAAATGGCGAGCAGGTTTATTTTATTGCTGAAACCAAAAATACAGGCGATAATGTACAAGATGGCGTGGTTTTGGACAAATTACGACAAAAAGAACAATTCAAAGTTGCTTGTGCCAAACGATTTTTTGAAATAAATGATGAAGTAGGCTATCAAGTGGTGCAAAAAATTAATGAATTAACCGAAAATAATAAGGTGTATTAAATGATGCAAATATGCTAAAATAAAGAATTTTTACTTTTAGGATGTAGCCATGCCAACTTTTGAACAACACCGCCAAGCCCTACTTTGCAATGACAGCCAGTCAATCGCCGACTATGAACGTGCGATGACGGACGCTGTCAAAGCGGTAACGGCATGGCTTAAAAACGACAAAATGTACACAGGCGGTAGCATTAAAGAGCTACGTTCGAAAATCGCCTTTAACCCTGCCAAAGAAGGCTTGGGTGTGGATAAGGCGTTGGAGCGACTGGTAGAGCTATTTTTAAACAAAAGTTTAAAAGTTCATCATCCCCATTCGCTCGCTCATTTGCATTGTCCAACCATGGTAGCATCGCAAATTGCCGAAGTGCTGATTAACGCCACCAACCAATCTATGGACTCGTGGGATCAGTCGCCAGCAGGCTCACTGATGGAGGTGCAGCTGATTGACTGGCTTCGCCAAAAGGTCGGCTATGGCTCAGGGCAGGCAGGCGTGTTCACATCAGGCGGTACGCAGTCTAATTTGATGGGCGTGCTGTTGGCTCGTGATTGGGCGATTAGCAAAAATTACCAAGACGACAACGGCAAAGCGTGGTCAGTACAGCGTGATGGTGTGCCAAACGATGCGATGAAAAAAGTTAAAGTGCTATGCTCGGAAAATGCCCATTTTAGCGTACAAAAAAACATGGCGATGATGGGCATGGGCTTTCAATCAGTGGTTACCGTGCCTGTCAATGACAACGCCCAAATGGATACCAATGCCCTAGCCGACATCATGGCGGACTTGCACGCCAAAGGCAACATTGTGGCGTGTGTCGTGGCAACGGCAGGAACGACCGACGCAGGGGCGATTGATGACATCAAAGCAATCCGTGCCTTGTGCGACAAATTCGGAGCATGGCTACATGTGGATGCGGCGTGGGGCGGTGCGTTGATACTGTCTAATGAATACCGTCATCTTTTAGATGGCATTGAGCTGACCGATTCGGTAACGCTTGATTTTCATAAGCATTATTTTCAAAGTATCTCTTGTGGGGCGTTTTTGCTCAAAGATGAGGCGAACTATCGCTTCATGCACTATGAGGCAGAATATCTTAATTCAGCCTATGATGAAGAACATGGCGTGCCAAACTTGGTGTCAAAGTCTTTGCAGACAACACGCCGCTTTGATGCGTTAAAATTGTGGTTTACAGTGGAGGCATTGGGCGAAGAGCTTTATGGTTCAATGATTGACCACGGGGTGAATTTGACAAAAGAGGTGGCGGATTATATTCGTAATACAGACGGCTTGGAGTTACTTGTTGAGCCACAATTTGCCTCTGTGCTGTTTCGTGTCGTGCCAACTGGTTATCCTGATGAGTTTATTGATAGCCTAAACCAAAATGTCGCTGATGAGCTGTTTGCCCGTGGCGAGGCGAATATTGGTGTTACCCGTGTGATTGATGCCAAGCAAGATGTTCAGTCGTTGAAAATGACGACGCTAAGCCCGATTGCCACGCTGGGCGATGTTCAAGCACTGCTTGCCCAAGTGCTTGATGAAGCAGAGCGCATCAAGGACGACATCAAAGACGGCACCTACACACCACCCATTGACTGACCGAGTGAAGCCTGCCATCTACATCGGCACAGGTGGGTACAGCGACACCGATTTGATTGGTACGCTGTACCCGCACCATGCCAGACCGAGTGATTTTTTGTCTTATTATGCCAATCACTATGACTGTGTCGAGATTAACAGCAGTTTTCATGCTCCCATTGGACGAAAAGCCTTGCTTGGTATGCAGCACAAGGCGGCAGGTCGACTCAAATTTTCAATAAAGCTGCATCAGTCTTTTAGTCACACTCGCACGGCAACCGCCCAAACAGCCAAAGAGTTCTTGCAGACTGTGATGCCCTTGGGCGAGCATTTGGCACCCTTGCTGCTGCAATTTCCGCACAGCTTTCAAAGACATCCAGCCAACCGCCGTTATTTGGGCGAGCTTGTCAAATGGTTCGCTGGTTATCCTTTGGCGATAGAATTGCGTCACCCCAGCTGGCACATCATGCCAGTGTTCGAGCATTTTTTGAATTCGCCTGACCTCATTTGGGTTAATGCCGATTACCCCAAAGGCATTGGTCTGCCGAACACGCCTTTTTGGTCAAGTCATCGTACCGCTTATTACCGCTTGCACGGCAACAATCATCGCTGGTGGCATGAGACGACTGCCAAAGCCCGTCATGACTACCGTTATGGTGAGAAGGGGCTTGATGTTATTGCTGGCAGCATTGCAACGAATGAGCAAAACTTTGATGAAATATTTATTTATTTTCAAAACACCACCAACGCCCACGCTTTTTATGACATTAAGACATTAAAGCACAAGCTTTTGGCATTAGGACTGGACGCAAAATCGCCCCATCTGGTGGGGCAGGGCGACTTGTTTTCATGAATTGCAAAAGATACCGCTCAAAACAGCCAAATTGAACCGAGTATTTGACTTATTGGTTCTGAAACCAATAATTGGCACTGGTTTTGGCTTTTTCGATGTCTTGGGAGGATAAATTTAAGGCAAGTTGTCCGATTTTTGATTGGGCTTTATGTTTGATGTTGGCGTCGAGCATACCATCTCGGCTTGATAAATCGTACCATTTGTAAGCATCAACGAAGCGTTTTTCACGCTCATCAAGCATGGCGAGTGCATAGCTGGCACGATTGTCACCTAAGTGAGCGGCCTTTTCTAACCATTTGCGAGCCTCATCCATGTCGGCTTGCACACCCTCGCCACGCAAATACATCAGACCCAAATTGAGCTGGGCAGGCGAAGCATTCTGCTCGGCAGCACGAGTGTACCAGTAGGCAGCGGTGCTGGGGTCTTTGGCAACGCCTTGCCCTTTTTGTAGGCGCTTGGCCAGAAAAAACTGGGCGTGCTGGTTGCCTTGCGATGCCTTGATGGTCAGACTGCTGATGTCCATGTCCTCAAACCCCCCATCGAAGCTTGTGACAATCGTGGTGGTCCTGGCGTGAGCGACAGACGCACCGAGCGTTGCCAAAAGTAGGGCGGTTTTGAGCATTTTCATGAGACCTCCAAATCAAGAATAAAAATTTGACTTCTATCTTAGCATTTCGATGAATAAAGTTCAATCAACCAGATGTTACAAAAAATGCCTACGGTCAATCGTGAATCACTAAGACGTCTCTTGGCTTTTGGTGATACGATACACCGCCACATCAGCCAGTAGGTTTGGTGCGTATTTGACAAGCTTGTGCATGAGCTTGTTTGGCAGATTGGCATCATCATTGATGGCGACCGTGTCTAAGATGGTGATGCCACTGTCTTGGCACAGCCGCTCAAAATCTTTGAAAGTACAAAGATGAATGTTAGGGGTGTCATACCACTGATGTGGCAGAGTCTCACTCATGGGCATGATGCCCTTGATGCCCAAGGACACTCGGTTTTGCCAATAGGCAAAATTTGGGAAAGTGACGATGCCTTCTTTTGCCACCCTGAGCATCTCATTTAGGAGGATTTGGGGATTTTTGACTGCTTGTAAGGCACGAGCCATGACAACCGTGTCAAAGCTGCCATCGGCAAAGCGAGCCAAGCCATCATTTAGGTCTTGTTCGATGATGTTTAACCCCTTGGTGATGCCTTGATTGATTTTGTCTGGGTCGATTTCAAGTCCATAACCCGACACGCCCAAGCGATGTTTTAAATGTGCCAGCAGCGTCCCATCACCACAGCCTAAGTCCAGTACACGGGCGTTGGGGCGTATCCATTTTTCGGCAAGTTGATGGTCGATGTTATTCATGATGCTCCTCGTCGTGGCGGTCATGGGTTTTTTGTGGGTGTTTTGGGGGAAGATTGTGATTTGGGGCGGATAAAAACCCCTTGATAGCATTGACATAGCGTGGAATGTCAAACAAAAACGAGTCATGACCATGCGGTGCATCGACATTGATGAAGCTGACATCTTTGCCACCAGCGATGAGTGCGTCGACGATTTCGATGGAGCGTTCTGGTGAGAATCGCCAATCAGTGCTGAATGAGACAATCAAAAACTGGCATTTGGTGCGAGCAAGCGTCTGTTGTAAGGCGGTTTTTTCGTCCAAGCCGTCAGGGGTGTGGTCTCGTGTGGGGTCGAAATAGTCCAAAGCCTTTGTCATGAGCAGATAGGTGTTGGCATCAAAGTTTTTGCTGAACCGCTCGCCTTGATAACGCAAATAGCTCTCGACTTGAAACTCGACATCATAGCCATACATGAACTTGCCTGACTTCAAATCACGCCCAAATTTTGCCTTCATGGCATCTTCGGTGATGTAGGTGATGTGCCCAACCATGCGAGCTAAGACGAGTCCTCGCCTTGGGTAGGTGCCGTGACTGACATATGAGCCACCATGAAAATCAGGGTCGGACAAGATGGATTGGCGTGCCACTTCATTAAAGGCGATGTTCTGGGCGGACAATTTTGGCGTGCTGGCGATGATGACGGCACGACCCAAGCGGTCAGGATAGTCCACCGACCACTGCAACGCCTGCATACCGCCCATTGAGCCGCCAACGATGGCGTGCCATTTGTCAATGCCCAGTTTGTCAGAGAGCATCACCTGCGTTTTTACCCAGTCTTTGATGGTGATGAGTGGAAAGTCAGCCTCCCACAGCTTGCCTGTGTCTGGATTGATGGTGGTGGGTCCAGTTGAGCCATGACATGAGCCAATGTTGTTTAGGCATACCACAAAAAACTCATCAGTATCAATCGCCTTGCTTGGACCAATCAGAGCATCCCACCAGCCTGCTTTGGTGTCGCTCTCACTGTGATAGCCTGCGGCGTGGTGTGATCCTGATAGAGCATGACAAATCAAAATGGCATTTGATTTGTCGGTATTTAGTGTCCCATAGGTTTCGATGACAAGTTCGAATGATGGCAAGATTCGATTGCATTCTAATTGCAGTGGTTCATCAAAGTGTAGTGTCTGGGGTGTGACGATGCCCACCGATGTGGGGTCTAAAAGGGTGGGTGTGTTATTATCTTGTTCGCTCACGATCGTTCCGTGCATTGTTGTTTTTGTGAATAAAATAAATAGGTGTCAGCTAATAACTGACACCTATTTATTTTAGCATAATTTTGACAAAAATTCTTGTCGCTAAAACACCAAACTCTCTACACCAGACTAACGATAATCCGTCAAATCCACCATCGTATCACAGTAATGCCGTGTCAAATCGTGGTCATGACTCACCATAACCAGTGTGCAGTTTTGGGTGCGACAGGCGTGCGTGAGTAAATCTAATGTGGTTTTTTGGGTGATGGGGTCTAGGCGGTTGGTAACTTCATCGGCAAACAGTAGCACAGGTTTCATCATCAAAGCTCGCATGATGGCAATGCGTTGAAGCTCGCCCCCTGAGACGCTCTCGCTTGTACGGTGCAGTAGGTCAGGGTGGAGCTGTAAGGCTTCCATGAGCGGGGCGATTTGGCTTTTATCAAGATGATGACGCTTGACCACGTCATTGATGAGTGTGCCGAGCGTGATGTTTTGGGCGAAAGCGGACGGTGGGTCTTGGTAGAGTTTTAGCACTTGGTGGCGTTTGGGTTTGGTGTGCCATGTCATCACCCCTTTGGATGGATTGATAAGCCCGCAAATGGCGTCCCCCAGCGAGCTTTTGCCGATACCGCTATCGCCGATGAGTCCCACCGCTTGCCCTGCATGGAGCGTGATGTTTAGCCCACTAAACAGCTCTTTGTTGCCACGACTGATGGCCACGTCTTTTAAGGTCAAAAGGGGCTTGTCAATAGGTGCGATGTCCGCCTTTGTCCATGTGGCAGGGTTGGCACTCATCAGCTCTTTGGCGTAGTCGGATTTGGGATTTTGTAGGACATCGGTGGCTTGCCCTTGCTCTAAGAGCTTACCTTTTTTCATGACCATAAGCAGGTCGTTATCAGTGCTTAGACGGTTGGCGACTTCGATGTCATGCGTGATGGTCAAAAGGCAGCCGCCTTGTTTGGCGACTTGGGCGAGCATGTCCACGACAGCGATTTTATTGGTGTGGTCAAGCCCTTTGGTGGGTTCATCGGCGATAACCATGTACGCCCCACTCACGGTGGCAGACGCAAAGGATGCACGTTGTGCCATGCCCCCTGACAGCTCATGCGGATAGTAGTCTTTGGCGTGGGCTAGCGAGAGTTGCTCTAAGGTGCGTAAGGTGGTGTCTTTGGCGGCAGAGTCATCGGTTCGTTTGACAAAATGCAGACTTTCCCAAATCTGGCGAAACACCGTCATGGTGGGGTCAAGCGAACGCACTGGCTCTTGGGGGAGTATGGTCAAATCACGCCCCCACAGCTTGGCAAATTGATGTTCATCAAGTTCGCCTTGTCCGTCATGGAGCGTTTTGCCGTTGATGAGAATTTGTCCTTTGACTGTCAAGCCCTTAGGCAATGCCCCCATGACCGCTCGGGCAAGCAGGCTTTTGCCCGAGCCTGTCTCACCTAAGATGGTCAAATTTTGCCCCTTTTTTATGCTAAGGCTAATGGGCTCGACTAAGGTAGCACCGTCTGTGGTGTGGACAGATAAGTTATTGATTCGGATTAAGATATCTGGTGATGGTTGGGTATTTTGCATGACTAGCCGTCCTGTTTGCCTGATAATAATTGAAATGAAAGCACGAGTAAAAACACGGTGATAATCGGCAAAAAGAACACCAAAGGCGCTTCATAATAATAAGGAAACAGTTCGGTCATCATCAGACCCAGCTCGGCGGTCGGCGGTTTAAGACCGACATTGACAAAGCCAAGCGTGGCAAGGGCTAGCACCGCATTACCCGCCCCAAATGCCGAGAGTGTCCACATGACAGGGGCGAGCCGTGGCAGATAGTGGCGTTTGATGATGTACCACAGCCCCATGTCCATGAGTGTACTGGCTTGTACTTCGCTTGATTTGCGTAGGTTTAGGCTCATCGCACGGGTCATCTTAAAAAACTCCACCCACATGACAAGTGATACGCCCAGATACAGCGACCAAAAACTGTTGGGGGCGATAGATGCAAACAGTAGGATAAACAATAAACCGGGCAACGCCATGATACAATCACAGATAAAGTTAAAAAACTTATCCAAAATCCCCCCAAAAATCCCCGCCAGCAAGCCAAACAGTAGCCCAAAGATGAGCGACACCCCCACCGAGCCGACAATGAGCGAAAAAGACAAGCGAATGGCGGACGCAAGGCGAGCCATCATATCACGCCCTAGATGGTCAGTACCAAAGGGGTGTTCGCCACTGGGGGCAGATAGGATAACATCTAGGTTTTGCAGTGCCATGTCATGGGGGCGTATGAGTGGACTACCATAGGCAAAGATGAGGAGTGCCGCCAAGATGATAAGTCCGATAAGCTGAGTGGGGGTTAGGTTTTTTAAGTATTTCATCATAATATTGGCAAATTGATACCGGAGTTTGGCAAATGCTGATAAGGTTTAGTGAGCTTCATAACGGGGGTCAATGTAGCGATTGATGACATCCAAGACGGCGTTTAACACCACGAACAGTCCACCCATGACCAAAGCCGAGCCTTGTATCATTGGAATGTCTCGGGCGATGATGGCGTGAACTAGGGCGTGACCGATACCCGGCCATGCAAACAGGCTTTCCACGATGACCACGCCTTCGATGAGATAGATGAGCTGTACCCCATGATAGGCGACAATGGGAATGGCAATGTTACGCACGCCATGTCGTCTAAATGCCTGCCAAGGGCTTAGCCCCTTTAATTTGGCAAATTCATAAAATATAGAGTCAAGCACTGCCACTGCCGCATTACGACTGACCCGAATGGAGACCGCCGACAGACCTAAGGCGAGTGTGAGAGCAGGTAGGATGTAGTTAATCGGCTTGCCGTAGCCGATGGCAGGTAGCCATTTTAAATGCACCGCAAAAATGGTGATGAGTAGCACGCCAATGATAAAGGCAGGGGAGGAGCGGAGCAAGGTGGCGATAAATAAGGTAAAACGGTCAAAGACCCCATTAGGTCGCAGGGCAGAGAGTATGCCTATCGGTGGGGCGATGATGAGTGAGATAATCAAAGCGACAAACGCCAGCGACAGCGTGTGTCCAAACTGGTGGGCTATCTCTTCCCACACGCTTGCCCCACTGACGAGCGAGTCTCCCAAATCCAAGCGGAGCAGGTCGCCAAACCATGCTATATACTGCTCATGCCACGGCAAATCAAGCCCCAGTTCGGCTCGCACTTGGTCGGCAGAGCTTGCGGTGACTTGGTCGTAGCCATAGCGAGACGCAGCGATACGATACGCCATGTCGCCGGGCAGGCTTCGCATAAGAACAAAGGTCAAAGTGCCGACCGACCAGACGACCAAGAGCAGTTGGATAAGCCGTGATGTGAGTAGTTTTAGCATAATGATATGGTTACCATAAACTTAGGTATAAAGCAAATTAAGAGAGCCAAAAACAAATCAAAGAGCGATGGTGTGTCGCTCTTTGGGTTATCATGGCGTAGTATTACCATTTAAGCTGATTTAGGTTGTATTTACGCTCAAAGGGGTCAAGGGTCAAGCCTTGTAGCGACTTGTGAGCGGACGCACTTTGTTGGTAGTACACGACAGGGATAAGCGGACGCTCATCTGCCAAAATGGTAGCGACTTGTTTTTTGAGTTCATCTCGCTTGACATCATCGGCTGTGGTGGCGATGTCATGCAAGGCTTGGGTAAGCGTAGAGTTTTGGTAATTCATCACGCCCCAGTCGCTGCCTTGTGGGCTTAGGTCGGATTGTAGTGAAGCCAATGGGTCTGGGGTGTTGCCGTAGTTACGAGCGTACAGAGCCATTTGCAGTGAGCCGTCTTGATGAGCCTTGGGAATCTCTGATGAGTTGGTGATATTAACTTGTAAATCCACACCGATTTTACGCCATTGGTCTTGTAAGGCGGTGGCGATAAGCGGTAACTCCGGGCGGTCGGAGAACGTGATGAGCGATATGGTAAAGGGCTTACCGTCTTTTTGTAGCACGCCATTTGCCCCTTCGGTAAAGCCATTGGCGAGCAGTTTGGCTTTAATGTCAGGATAATCAGGGGTGGATTTTGCCACGCCTGCCTGCCAACCGCCAAACATGGGCGGTAGTAGCTCATACGCTCCCGCATCGCCAATGCGTAGCACCGATTTGGCAATGGCTTCACGGTCTATGGCATCAGATAGGGCTTGACGAGTGGTCTTATCGGTAAAGAGCGGATTGGCGATGTTCATCTTAATGACAATGGTGCGAGCGAGCGTTTGGGTTGCCACTTGTAGGTCGCTGTTGTTTTGTAGGCGTTTTAGGCTGGCACTGTCTAGGGTGTACACCAAATGGTCATCGCCACTCTCGACAAGCAGGGTGCGAGTCTCACTGCGAGAGTTGGCAAGGTAGTTAATGCGACTGATGTGGGCTTTTTGTCCCCAATAGTCGGCATAAGCGGACTGCTCAATCTTTTGTGGTGGCTCAACCTTATCCGCCTGATACGCCCCTGTGCCGATGATTTTGGTGGCTTGCCCTTCGTCATCAAAGGAAGCTGGGGCTAGGATAATGGCAGTGGCGTGTGTCAAATAAGACGGTAGGGTGGTCAAAGGCTCAGCAAGAGTGAATTCTACCGTTTTATCATCAACTGCCTTGATAAGCTTGATATTAGCACTTTCTAGGGCGGTGGGCTTGTTTAGGGCGAGCGTTAGGCTGTTTACCACTTCTTTGGCGGTCATGGGTGTGCCGTCATGGAATTTGACATCATCACGCAACGTAAACACCCATGTTTTGCCGTTGTCGGCTGTCTCCCATTTTTCGGCTAGGGCAGGGATAATTGCCCCTGCCTCGTCCACGTCTACCAAGGTTTCGCCGATACCCATACGCTGATAGACAAAGCCTGACGTGCTAGGGTCGGCATTGGTAATCTCCCAAGGGGTAACGACCGTGAGTGTCTTATCGCTCGTGGCAGGCGTGGCATTGTCTGTGGTGGTAGTTGCCTTGTCGTCATTGCCGCAGGCGGTCAAGCCGATAAGCGCGATGGCAAGGGCGGTAGGGCGTAGCCAAGTGTTGGTTTTCATAAAAATATCCTGTAAGAGTATAAAAAATTTGGCTTATGTTATTCTATAACAAGATAAATTGCAAGCAGAATGCGATGCTACTTAACAATGCAAATAAGAATATTTTTTATCTATAAAGTCGTTAATTGATAAAATTAACTGCTATTTTTGTCAAAAAATGCTAAACTAAGTCAAATTTTTAAATGGTAAACATTCATGAAAACCGCCATTATTCTTGTGAACTTAGGTACGCCAGACGAGCCCACGCCTCAAGGTGTGCGCCGCTATTTGCGTGAGTTCTTGTCCGACACTCGTGTGATTGAGATTCCGCCATTCATTTGGCAAATCATCCTAAATCTATTCGTATTGACCACACGCCCCAAGCGAGTGGCTCATGCTTATGAGAGTGTGTGGACGGCAGACGGTTCGCCGCTGCTTGCAATCCTAAAACAGCAAGCTGCGTTACTACAAGACAAACTCATCGAAAATGGCACGCCAACCCCTGTGTTCCCTGCTACCACTTATGGTAATCCGAACATTAAGCATGTGATGAAGGAACTTCAAGATAAAGGCTATGATGACTTTATCGTCTTCTCTCTTTATCCACAGTATTCGGCGACCACTACGGCAGCGGTATTTGATAAGGTAGCGGAATACTGCATGGATAAGCGCAACATGCCTGCCATTCAGTTCACGCGCGATTATCATGATCATCCGCTGTATATCAAGGCGCTTGCGGATAGCATTCGCAAGTTCTGGGCGGAGCATGGACGAGCTGATAGACTATTAATGAGCTTTCATGGCATTCCTAAGCCCTATGCAGATAAGGGCGACCCCTATGCTGAGCAATGCCGTAAGACTGCCGTGCTGGTCGCCAGCGAGTTAGGATTGGGCGCTGATGAATGGGCGGTGAGTTTCCAGTCACGTTTCGGCGCGCAAGAGTGGCTTAAGCCCTATACCGATGAGCTGCTTGGTGAGTGGGGGGCTAAAGGGGTGTCTGTACAGGTGCTAAGTCCTGCTTTCTCGGCTGACTGCTTGGAGACCTTAGAGGAGCTCGCGGCGGAGAACCGTGATAACTTCATGAATGCAGGCGGTAAGTCTTACGAGTATATCCCTGCGCTGAACACCGATGCGCTGCACATTGAGCTGATGGCGGATGTGGTCGGACGATATTTATAATAAAGAAAACCTGCTAAATTTGGCAGGTTTTCTTTATTATACGTCGGAATTTAGGCGAATGGAGGGCAAATGCCAATCAAAGCGAATCGCCAGCATTCGAACCCCGACGATGGTAACGAGTGTTAAGGTGTCTTGAATGACATCTGATGCGCCAATTTGCCCAAGTGTAAAATACAGCAAAGCGCCCGTGATGCTTGCGCTGATGTAGATTTCTTTTTGTAGAACGAGCGGAATCTCATTACAAATCATGTCGCGCATGATACCACCGGCGATGCTGGTTAAGACCGCCATCATCACAGCGATCATCGGATGCGCCTCGAGTGCAAGTCCGACTTTGAGCCCGATCACGCTAAATGCCGCCAACCCGATCGCATCGAAGAACTTGAGCGTCCAATCGATTTTTTGATAATAATTAAAAAATACCTGGCAAATAAGGGATGTCAATGTAATCACGATGACATAGTTCAAATCAGTCATCCAGAATAGCGGATGG
Source organism: Moraxella ovis (assembly GCF_900453105.1). Lineage (NCBI taxonomy): Bacteria > Pseudomonadati > Pseudomonadota > Gammaproteobacteria > Moraxellales > Moraxellaceae > Moraxella > Moraxella ovis. The sequence continues at coordinate 1,628,639 of NZ_UGPW01000001.1, read as the reverse complement.
CGATCGAGCATGACGTCACGAATCGTACCGCCGCCGATGGCATTCACCATGGACACCAAGATACAACCAAAAAAATCAAACTTCTTATGCAGCGCCAGTGTCGTGCCTGCGATCGCACATGCCACCACACCCACCATATCCAGCAGGTAAATCATAAAATCAGGCGTGATGTTCTCAAAGATAATATTCAGCATAACTTAAGCCTGCATCTTGGCAAAGCCAAATAATCCCACCATGATCATCAATACCCCAATCATACTAATGAGCGACGGTGCTGATGTACCTAATAAAGCCATGCCACCTAAGATGGCAAATAGCACTTCGCTCGCTTGTGTGGCATCGATGGTGGCGATCTGCGCGATGGTTGTGGCTTTGGAGCGTGCTAACAGAAAAATACCCGTTGTGATCACACCTGCAAATAACGCCACAAAAAACGTATTAAATACTTGAGATGTATTTGGCAAATCTGGCTGTATGACAAAGCCAAGCACAAGCCATAGCGGCAAAGAGCCTGTGGTCAGCAGCCATACTTTATTTAAGGCGCTGTGCATGAGTGGCGATGTGATGTGTAGGATGGCTTGGGTGAGTGCGTTGTGATGCGTGGGCTTAGTAGTACCATACCAGACCAGCTGATTACCCACAGGGAAACAAAATCCTGCAATGAATGCTGGCAGTGCACTCATCAGTAATAAAGTGCTTGTGCTGCTTGTGGTGTGGTTCGGCCCTTCACCAAGGTTGGCAATTAGGACACCGATGAATATCAGTAGACTTGTGCCAATGATGCGCTTGTTCAGACGCTCGCCAAATACAGCCAAGACAATCAAGCTTGCCACAGCGGTTAATTGAAAAGTCGCGGCGATGATCCAGCCGGATGCGTGATCTGCACCAAAGCACAAAAATGCATAAAACCCACCAAAGCCAATGCCACCTGTCACACACCAGAATTTCCAATAATCCATGAACAGCGCACTAAGACCAACCAAGGTCTTAACGCCGTCTTTTAGGGCGATGAGCGCGCTTAATATGAACCACATAAAGATGTAGCGGCCACTTGCCGACCAGAACCAATGACCGTTTTGGCTTGCCATCAGTTCGTTAAGTACAAACGTTGTACTAAAAAATAACCCTGCAAGCAGCCCAAGCAGTACCAAGCGAGCCATCATGGGCGATCAGTCGCTTAGCAATGATTCGATAAGTGCGTTTTGACGAGCTGTCTGCTGCGTTAGGGTTAGGCGCTGTGCTTTGATGATGGTTTGTAGATCGCCCAATGCGGTACCAAAGTCGTCATTAATCACAACATAATCAAAGTGATGGTAGTTCTTCATCTCAGTGACCGCGCCCGCCAGACGTGTCTCGATGACATCGCTGCTGTCCTGTCCGCGATTAGACAATCGGCTGCGCAGCGCGTCAAGACTTGGTGGCAAGATGAAGATCATCACAGCTTGCGGGGATTTTTCTTTGACTTGTAATGCGCCTTGCCAATCGATCTCTAAGATAACATCGATACCTTGGTTAAGTAAGTCATCCACTGCTTGCTTGCTCGTGCCATAATAATTGCCAAAGACTTCAGCATATTCAAAAAAAGCACCTTTCGCGATCAACTGCTCAAAAGCCGTCTTGTCAGTAAAATAATAATGCACGCCATCAGATTCAGCAGGTCGTGGCTGTCTGGTGGTGTGCGAGATGCTGACCTTTAGGTTGTCCGTAGTGGCGAGTAGCTCTTTGACGAGGCTGGTTTTGCCGGTGCCTGAGGCGGCGGTGATGATGAATAATGTGCCTTGTGCGCTCATGGGGTGCTCTTGATGAATACAGAATAAAAACGATTATTATAACATAAGCCTAAAAAGCCGCCTAATGTTAATCTCATTAAAGGCGCGCCATCCAAAGCCTTAATTTTAACGACCAAAGTGGCGCGATGCCGGTAAAGCTTTGATGAATTTTACCGTCTTTTAGGATGACGAACGATGGCGTTACTTTGCCTTGCCAGCCCTGAAAAACCTGACCATCCAAGTCATTAATCACCATAAAATCAAGCTGATTTTTGGTGAGATAATCTGCCAATTCGACCGTGCTGTCCGATCGTGTGGCAACCGTAATCACAGGCGTACCATTCTCGTGTAATGTCTCGACATTCGGCGTGGTGATGCGACAGATCGAGCACCATGTACCCCAAAAATACACCAATACAGGCGTGTCATGGCTTTGGGCGACGGCATCAATGATCTGACCTTGATTGGTCTGATAGCGAAGCTCTGGCGTGTCGGGCAGAGTGGGTGCGCGCCAAAGATTCACCGCCATATAGATGACGATGAAGATCAGTAAATATTTTAACGCGTTTAAGATGATGTTTTTCATAATACAAAAATAAAAATACCACCTAAAAAGATGGTATTTTGTGAGAATGGATTAAAGTTGTGCAATGATTTGATTAAATGTTGCACTTGGGCGCATCGCTTGGGTCAGTACGTCACGATCGGCTGAGTAGTAGCCTTTGGTGTCAATGGCTTTGCCTTGAACGCTGTTCAGTTCGTTCACGATGGTTGCTTCATTTTCGGTCAATGCCTTGGCGATTGGTGCAAACTCAGCCGCCAACTGCGCATCGGTGTTCTGCGCTGCCAACTCTTGCGCCCAGTAAGTTGCTAGGTAGTAGTGGCTGCCACGGTTGTCAAGCTCGCCTGCTTTACGCTTAGGTGACTTGTCATTTAGTAGAAGCTTCTCTGTGGCGGCATCTAGTGCGTCAGCCAGTACTTGAGCTTTGGTGTTGCCGGTTTTTTGTGATAGGTGCTCAAGCGATACTGCCAATGCTAAGAATTCGCCTAGGCTGTCCCAGCGTAGGTGATTCTCTTCGTTGAACTGCTGAACGTGCTTAGGTGCAGAACCGCCCGCGCCAGTCTCGAACATGCCGCCGCCGTTCATTAGCGGTACGATAGACAGCATCTTCGCTGAAGTGCCCAGCTCTAGGATTGGGAATAGGTCGGTCAGGTAGTCTCGCAGTACGTTACCAGTGACGCTAATAGTGTCTTTCCCTGCTTTTAGGCGCTCTAGCGTGAAGCGAGTAGCATCAGCTGGCGCTAGAATGCGGATGTCTAGACCTGCAGTGTCAAGCTCAGCCAGATATGCATTGACTTTCTTAATCAGTTGAGCGTCGTGTGCACGGTTCTCATCCAACCAGAACACAGCAGGAGTGTCAGACAGACGAGAGCGGTTCACGGCAAGTTGTACCCAGTCTTTGATCGGAGCGTCTTTGGTTTGGCAGGCGCGCCAGATGTCGCCAGCTTGTACGTCGTGACTTAGTAGAACGTTGCCAGTTTCATCGATCACTTCAACTTTACCATCAGCAGGGATCTCAAAGGTCTTGTCGTGTGAGCCGTATTCTTCAGCTTTTTGAGCCATCAGACCAACGTTAGGCACAGTGCCCATGGTAACAGGGTCGAATGCGCCGTGTTCTTTACAGAATGATACTACGGTCTCGTATAGTGGCGCATAAGTACTGTCAGGGATGACGATCTTGGTGTCTTGTAGTTCGCCATCACGGTTCCACATGCGACCTGAGGTGCGGATCATCGCAGGGATAGATGCATCAATAATAACATCACTTGGTACGTGTAGGTTGGTGATGCCTTTGTTAGAATCAACCATGGCGATGCTAGGACCTTCAAAGTAAGACTTGGCGATCAGCGTCTCAACATCGGTGCGAGTCTCGGCATCTAGCTTATCTAGGTTGGCAAATAGGTTGCCCAGACCGTTGTTCGCGTTCACGCCTGCTGCGCTTAGCTTGTCGCCGAATTTTTCGAAGACTGGTGCGAAGAATGCTTTAACTGCGTGACCGAAGATGATTGGGTCAGAGACTTTCATCATGGTAGCTTTCATGTGTAGACTAAACAGCACGCCTTTGTCTTTGGCGTCTTTGATTTCGCGATCTAGGAAGGCTACCAAGGCGTTTTTGTTCAGTACGGTTGCATCAAACACTTCGCCTTCTAGTAGTGCAACAGGCTTACGAAGTTCGCTGCGGTTGCCAGCGTTGTCGGTAAATACGATAGATACGCTGCCTGCGGTCGGTGCGGTGAATGATTTTTCGTTATGGAAGAAATCATTGTCCGTCATCGTCGCTACGTGCGTCTTAGAGTCGGCAGTCCATGCACCCATAGAGTGTGGGAATTTCTTAGCGAAGTTTTTAACGGCTTTAGGTGCGCGGCGGTCAGAGTTACCTTCACGAAGTACAGGGTTTACCGCAGAGCCTTTAACGCGATCATAACGTGCTTGGATTTCTTTTTCTTCGTCGGTGGTTACTTCGGTTGGGTAGTTTGGCACGTTATAGCCATCGCCTTGTAGCTCTTTGATGGTGGCCAGTAGCTGTGGTACAGAAGCTGAGATGTTAGGTAGTTTGATGACGTTGGCATCAGGTTGCTTTACCAGCTCACCAAGCTCAGCCAATGCGTCAGCTTTGCGTTGTTCTTCGGTCAGATATTCTGGAAATTGTGACAAAATACGTGAGGCTAGAGAGATGTCGCTGGTTACAAATTCGATGTCAGCACTTTTAGTGAAGGCTTGTACGATAGGTAGTAGTGAATGGGTGGCTAGGGCAGGGGCTTCATCAGTATAGGTATAGATGATGGTAGATTTGCTCATAAAAACTCCGATGTTATTGTCTCATAAATAGGGTGAATGGTTGATGCGCCTAATGTCACACATTATTCAATCGCTGCAAGCGGATGACTTGCAACTAAATCCATTTGTCGCGTGGCTATTATACCACCTTTGACGGATGCATAACTATATTGTTTGGATGATAAAACTGCTATTATCATTTATTTAAAAAATACTATCATTTAAATTGTCTATCATCATTCAGTTGTTTAGGGTTTTTGGATGTTTTCTAGTAAGCTTAGAAAACCTTTCATATAAGCCAGTTCCTGACTGTCGCTACGAATTGCGGCGTACAGTTGGCAGTACACGCCAGCGCCCAGTGGGCGGCTGACCACCCAGCCTTTTTTCTCGTATTCGCTTGCCACCCAGTCAGGTAGTGCCGCCACACCGCGTTCACTGGCGACCAGCTGTATGAGCATGGCAGTAAGTTCAGTTGTGCGTATTTGTTTTGGCATGGCGCCATTAGGCTCTAAGAATTTAGCAATAATGTCTAGGCGTTTTTGTTCTACAGGATAGGCGATGAGAGTCTCATCGATGAGGTCCTTGGGTTCGATGGTGTTATGACTGGCTAGCAGATGTGAAGGCGAGAGCACCAGACGGCTTTCATAAGTAAATAGCGGCTCGTACAGGATGCCTTCAATGGGTAAGTTGCTTGCGGTGATCAGTAAGTCGATGTCGCCATCAATGAGCATCTGATGTGGTTCAGGCTCAAACCCTGAGGTAAAGTCCAGCTCAACATCGCTGTATTCTTTACGATAAACGTTTAAAATTGGCATTAGCCAATCAAAACAGCTATGGCATTCACTGGCAAGCCTTAATTGCCCTGCCTGACCGTGTGCCAGTCGTTTGATGTCGGATTTGGTGCGGGCGACCTGCGGTAGAATGCTGTCGGCCAGCTGCAGTAAGAGTTTGCCTGCAGGCGTGAAGCTCACAGGGCGCATGCGACGATTCACCAAAGATATGTCATAAAAACTTTCAAGTTCTTTGAGCTGATGAGAGATGGCGGATGCGGTCAGATTTAGCTCATCGGCGGTGGTCGCCAGTGAGCCATGACGAGCCAGCATAGAGAGCATTTGCAGATGACGGATTTCTAGCATGATAATCTTAACCTAGTGATTTAAAATTATTCAATATTTTAGCATAAGATTTAAAATTTTTTCATGTTAAAATGACGGTAGTTTGTGGTATTAAACCATTGCAAATTGTTCTTAAATTTTATTTAAAGATTATGGGGGTGGGTGAATAATGAACCGTTCAGATGGGACTTATAAGCACATTCTTGACGCTGGCCGCGGGTTTGGCATGCGCTTTATGCGTTGATTTTGTTTGGGCTTTGGTATTGTTGTCCAACGCTTGAGGTCTTTAACCTTGATGGGGTCTGGGCTGGGCTGTTGCACGCGGCATGTTTGGCAGTATTTGGGATGGTGTCAGGATATCTGACGAGGCGCTGGATTGCGATAAAATTAGAGCATGGCGTGGATTTAACCAAGATTGATAAATTTGCAAAGCGACTGGGCTGGGTGATGCTGGCGATTGTTCTTGTGAGTGTTATTGTTATGGCATTCAATGCTTAATATCAAGTAGCTTGGTTGAGATTTGAAAGTTTATAAATAAGTCCTCATAATGGAAAATTACCCATAAACCAAAAACCCCAATGAATACCATTGGGGTTTTGTATGGATCAATAAAAATACCAAGGCAAAAACGGATAGCCACCGTAGTAGCCGTACCCATAAGGGCGGTGAATGCGCTGACTCATCTCGTATTGTTGAAGCCCCATCATGTTGGCATGGTGCAGCTCTTCTAAGTTATGATCGCAGACACCGGTCAATTCATAGCCGCGTCTGCCCATCTCGTAGGCATTCGATTTCGTGCAGTAGCTTTTTAGCCCGATTTGACGACCTTCTTCCCAAGCGGCTCGGTTTGGGCTGATGCCAGCTGCTTGGCAGATTTTTTGATGGCTTAGGATGCGTTGGGCGCTGTAGCCGTTTTGACCGTCTTTGATGCCGATATTCTGCCAGTCTGCACTTGCGCAGTCATTGACGTTGAACTGTGGCTGTTTGGTGGTGCAGCCTGTTATGGCGAGGGCTAGGACGAATGCAGACAGCAGTATTGGTTTTTTCATGATGTCACCTAAGGGTGGGATTATTTTATTATTATAATACGATTTTTAAGAAAAATTGTATGATTATTTTAACAAAAAACCCTGCCAACTTGACAGGGTTTTTGGATGCGAAACGTATTACACGTCTTCGCGGTATTGAGGTACTGGCTTTTTGAAGCCGCTTGTCTTGATGCCTAGCCAGATAAAGCCCAGGAATGCCCAGAAGATACCCACACCAAAGGTGGTGCTGTCCACTTCTAGCCACATCAAGAAGATGCTGATAAAGCCAACCACAGGTACGATCACGTAGCTTAGGATTTGCTTAGGTGTCTTAACCATCTTATCACGCACCGCATAGCGGAAAATTACCGATAAGTTCACAAAGCTAAATGCAGTCAACGCACCGAAGCTGATTAGGTTTACCACTGTCTCTAGGCTAATAAAGCCTGCGGTCAATGCCACGCCACCTGCGATCAGGATGTTGTTCACTGGAGTGAAGAATTTCGGGCTTAATTGACCAAAAATCTTATTGCTGATCACGCCGTCACGACCCATCACATACATCAGACGAGATACGCCAGCATGAGCTGAGATACCAGACGCCATTACTGTGACAATCGCAAAGCCCAGTACGATCGCTTGGAATGCCGAACCCCCCACAAGTAGCAAGATCTCTGCTTGAGTCTCATCCACTGCTTCAAAGTACAGTTCAGGGCTACTTGGTAGGTAGGCTTGCATGAAGTAGCCGCTGATGATGAATACAATACCTGCGATCAGCGTTGTTAGAATCATTGCTTTTGGCAGGGTGTTTTTAACGTCTTTGGTCTCTTCAGCAAGGCTAGAAATCGAGTCAAAGCCTGTGAACGAGAAGCATAGAATGGTCGCACCTGTGATCAACGCACCAACGCTGGTCATCTCATCCCAGAATGGCTTCAAGCTCCACAGCTCATAGATGTCTTCAGGGCGAGTATTGGCAGCGTACTGTGCCATTTGTAGCTTGCTATAAATCAAATAGGTGAATACAGCAATAACCACCAACTGCACCGCTACGATCCAGCTGTTAAAGTAGGCAACGGTCTTTGAGCCAAAAATATTGACGATGGTCATCAGACCTGTCAGGCCAATCACCCAAACCCAATGGTTCACCGAAGGGAATAGAGCTTCAAGATATAGCACCGCCAAGATGATATTAACCATCGGCGAAAGCAGGTAGTCTAGCCAACTTGACCAGCCAACCATAAAGCCCATTGATGGGTTGATTGCTTTTTGGGTGTAGGTGTAGGCAGAACCTGAAGAAGGATACGCTCTGATCATGTGACCATAGCTGATGGACGTAAGCAAGATAGCAAACAGTGCAAAAATATAAGACATCGGCACATGACCACCACTGTCGCGAGATACCATACCAAAGGTATCAAGTAGTGTCATCGGCTGAATGTAGGCAAGACCAATAATGATGACGTGCCATAGACCAAGATTACGCTGCAACTTGGCAGCATTAGCAGGAACAGGTGAAATACTCAACGTATTATCCTCCAAAAGCGTGCGTAAACGCAAAAAAGAGAAAAGGCGTTGGGGTGCGTAATACTGTTTCAAACGTGCTAATGACAGATTGGGATAATCTGATTTGGGCGTGTTTGAGATTTGATTAAGCTATCAACTCCAAGAATTTTTTACAAAATAAAACCCAAAAACGCCAATGTGGCAGATTTGGGATTTTTCAGATGAAAAATAGAAGTGCATTGTACCGTAAAAAAATAGCATTGTCAGCTATTTTTGATAAAAATAAGCCACATTTGGCAACAATTTTGTAACTTGAGCCAGATTTTTGCTTATTTTAAATCCTTATTTTTACAAAGGTTTTACAAGTTTTGGAAATTTTAACCGATAAAGCTGATAGGATAATTTTAATCAACCACCTTTTAAGGTTAAGCTGCGACCGCCATCGATGGCGAGTATCTGACCTGTGATGTAATTTGCGCCTGCCAAGAACGCCACAGCATTTGCGATGTCTTTGGGCGTGCCGATTTTACCGAGTGGCACAGAGTCGGTCAGGGTTTGTTTTGTGCTGTCGTTTAATTCGCTGTTTTGGTTATCATCAGGAAAAATGTTCACGCCTGGCGATACGCCATTGATGCGAATGTTGGGCGCAAGCTCAAGCGCAAGGCTTTGCACCATCATGTGGTGGGCAGCCTTTGCTATGTTATAAATCGGGTAGCCGACAAAGGGCTTATCGCGCGCATGAATGTCCAGCAGGCTGATGATGGCGCCGTGTCGCTTGGCAAGCTCATCTTTAAAAGTTAGGCTCAAAAAAAGCGGCGCTTTGGCGTTGGTCAAAAATAAATCATCCCAGTGCGACTGCCAAGTTGCATGATCGTCATTCAGTGAGGTCGAATAGAAGCTAGACGCGTTATTTACCAACAGATCCAGCCGCCCGAACAGTGATAAGACATCGTTGGTGAATTGATTTAGTAGAACACTGTCATTAACGATGCTAAGGTTGGCTTGGATGGTGTTGGCAGAATTTGGGCGGATGGCGTTTAACTCATCGCGCAGTGCTTTGGCAGCATCTTGACTGTGGTTGTGATGAATGATGACATCGTAGCCCTGTGTGTGCAATGCCTGAGTGATTACGCGCCCGATACGCTTGGCGCCACCTGTGATTAAGGCGACTTTAGATGAATTCATGAGTGCTTCCTTGTTATATCTTTTAAATACTGATCTATATAATCTGCGAGCTGGATTTTTCTTAAGCGTGTCAGCTCATCACCGATTGCTTTGCCTTTTAGGTTGGGATTGACGTCATTAATGCCAATTTTATTGTGGATTTTGATGGCGTTTATCATGAAATCCATTGATATGTTGGTCTCATGAAGTGCATTTACTGTCTGTATCAATAGGCGTATCGTCTCATCATCTTTGTGCGCGCGTGTCTGCTCGATCAAAGACAGCAGGGTGTCTGCATCGATATTTGGCAGCTTTAGGATGTTACCCTGATGCGTAATGAATGCCTTGGCAAAGTTCTTGATGTGATTGGGAGTCATCAGGCGATTGGCGGTGTGTTGTAGTTTGTCCAAGGCATCAGGATCGCCCAAAAATACCGACATGAGCAAGGCAAATTTGATTGTTAGAGACGCATCTGAATGGTATTCAAGTGCAGCAAAGGCGGATTCTCGTCGCGCTTTGTCTTGCAGGCTGTCAGACAGTTCTGGCAAGATGTGTTTTAAAATACCAAGCTCTAATAGCAGCTTAAAATACGCGTATCCGTGCTTCTCGCCTAAGGCGCGCGCAGATTCGCTCCATATGCGTTCGCGACTTAGGTGGTTTAGCTCGCCATCTTTGGCGATGCTTTGCATGAGTGCGGCGGTCTCATCTGCCACCACAAAGCCCATTTCATAAAACCGCGCATAAAACCGCGCCACCCTAAGCACCCTAAGCGGATCTTCGCTAAAGGCAGGCGAGATGTGGCGTAAGACTTTTTTGTCAAGATCGTCTTGCCCGCCATAAGGGTCTACGATCTGACCTGTCAATGCATCATCAAAAAGCGATCGCACAGGCATCGCCATCGCATTGATGGTAAGGTCTCGGCGCATGAGATCGCCTTCTAGGCTGACGTTATTCGTGCTTACACTAAAGCCTTGATAACCGTGTCCGCTTTTTCTTTCGGTACGGGCTAGGGCATATTCAGCGTGAGTGATGGGGTGTAAGAATACAGGAAAATCTGCACCCACCTGCTCAAAGCCTTGCGCTAGCATCTGCTCAGCCGAACCGCCCACAACCATAAAATCCTTGTCTTTAATAGGGAGGTTTAGCAGGGTATCGCGCACCGCGCCACCCACCAGATAAATTTGCATCGATGAATCACCATTGAAATTTGTTTGATTGTACTGTTTTTTTTGACACAAAAAAAGACCCTGTGTGGCAAGGTCTTTTCGTCTATGGGTATGCTTAAGCTTGCATTTCTTGAACATCGTTCACAGTCAGTGCCGTCATGTTGACGATACGACGCGCGGTGGCCGATGGGGTAAGAATGTGCACAGGCTTGTCTGCGCCTAGTAGAATCGGACCTAGTGCCGCCGAACCTGTGGCAGTTTTTAGAAGGTTGAAAGCGATGTTTGCAGCATCTAGCGTCGGTAGGATCAGCAGGTTCGCTGAGCCTTGGAGTGAGCTAAATGGGTAGCTTTGCTTACGCATGCGCTCATCCAATGCGATGTCACCGTGCATTTCGCCATCAAATTCAAAATCAACATTCATCTGAGTTAGGATGTCATGAACTTTACGCATCTTCACAGCAGATTCACGGTCTGACGCGCCGAAGTTTGAGTGTGACAGCAGGGCAACTTTTGGTGTGATGCCAAAGCGGCGCACGCTCTTGGCTGCCAAGACGGTCATCTCAGCCAACTCTTCTGCGGTTGGGTCGTCATTGATGTAGGTATCGGCGATGAATAGGTTACGGTTTTGCATCAATACGGCGCTCATCGCGTAGAAGTTGCTGATGCCTTCTTTTTTGCCGATGACTTGGTTTAGGTATTTTAGATGCAGGTGGTAGAAGCCAAACGTACCACAAATCAGACCGTCAGCGTCACCAAGCTCTACCATCAACGATGCGATCAGTGTTGTCTTACGACGTACATCACGACGAGCCAGTTCTAGGCTGACGCCGTTGCGCTGGTTGGTAGTGTAGTGATGCTGACTGTATTCTTCGTAGCGTGGGTTGTTGTTCGGATCAATGATGGTGATATTCTCACCGTCGATCAGACGCAGACCAAGTGCATTGATTTCTTGCTTAATAACCTCAGGACGACCAACAAGAATTGGCGTAGCGATCTTCTCATCAACCACAACTTGCACAGCGCGCAGTACGTTGATGTCTTCGCCTTCTGCATAGACGATGCGTTTTGGATTGCGTTTGGCCTTATTGAATACAGGCTTCATCGCAAGGGCGGTGTTGTACACGAATTCAGATAGCTTCTGACGATACGCATCGAAGTCTTCGATAGGCAGTGTCGCAACGCCTGTATCCATCGCCGCTTTTGCAACGGCAGGGGCGATCTCCAGGATTAGGTTTGGTTCTAGCGGGCCAGGGATCAGGTACTCACGACCGAATGATTTGGCAGATTTGCCGTCATCTTCTAGTTCGGTAGATTCTGTGTGTGCCATGGCTGCGATGGCGTGCACGCAGGCAAGCTTCATCTCTTCGTTCACAACTGTTGCGCCTACATCTAGCGCACCGCGGAAGATATACGGGAAGCAAAGCGCGTTATTTACTTGGTTTGGATAATCTGAACGACCTGTCGCCATGATGACATCAGAACGTACCGCGTGGGCAAGCTCTGGCATGATCTCTGGGGTTGGGTTGGCTAGCGCGAAGATGATTGGATCTCGTGCCATCGAACGCACCATGTCTTGAGAGACGACGCCAGGACCTGACAGCCCCAAGAACACATCAGCACCCACCATGACCTCTGCCAAAGTGGTTTTGTCAGTGTTTCTGGCGAAGCGCGCTTTTGATTCATCCAGATTTTCACGACTGGTGGTGATGACGCCTTTTGAATCTAGTACGTAGATGTTTTCTTTGCGTACGCCTAAAGCGACTGCCAGATCAAGACATGAGATGGCTGCTGCGCCTGCGCCTGAACAGACCAGCGTGATGTCGCTGATGTTTTTACCGTTTAATTTTAGGGCGTTAAGTAGAGCGGCTGCCGAGATGATCGCTGTGCCATGTTGGTCGTCATGGAACACAGGGATGTTCATGCGACGACGAAGTTCGCGCTCAATTTTAAAGCATTCTGGCGCCTTGATGTCTTCTAGGTTGATGCCGCCAAAGGTCGGTTCAAGACTTGCCACTGTTTCGATGAATTTGTCTGGGTCGGTTTCGTTGATTTCGATGTCAAATACATCAATGCCAGCAAATTTCTTAAACAGTACGCCCTTACCTTCCATCACAGGTTTTGATGCCAGTGCGCCAATGTTGCCCAAGCCAAGTACAGCGGTACCATTGGTGATGACGCCAACCAAGTTAGAGCGAGCGGTGTATTTAGCGGCAAGTTTTGGATCTTTTTCGATTTCAAGGCATGGTACGGCAACACCGGGTGAGTAGGCGAGCGCCAAATCACGCTGGTTGGCGATTTGTTTGGTTGGGGTGATGGAAATCTTACCAGGTCTTGGATTTTCGTGATAATGCAGGGCGGCTTGTTCAAATTGAATGCGTTGGGCGTCTATCTCAGAGGCAAATGTGGTGTCTTTGGTTTTGTCCTGTGCAGGGACATGTTGGTGTGCCATGTGATGTTCCTATGATGGGATAAAATGAGAATATTTTAGCATGATTTTTGGGTGAGCGCTAGGTCTGTTTGGTGGCAAAAAGATGCCACTTGCCCAAGAAAGTAGCACATCAAAAAGACAAAAATCAACGCATTCACCCCAGCTTTTGGCATGATGACAGTGATTGATGGGTTTGGCATGACAAAGCCGCCGTGTGTCAGACGCCATGATGTGTTTGGTCTTTTTTTAAAACCTCAGGCTTTAAAAAATCCCCCATCAGCACTAAGCCGTGGGGGTGATACAAGCGTGAACTGATAAGCTACGTGATTCGCAGCTGAATCAAAACAGATGCTTCATCGCCAGTTCTTCTTGCTGAATACGAATAAAAAGCAGTACGCCATAGATGGGCAAGCCGATGAATAAAACCCACCAAGCCTGACAAAGCAGGGCGATGCCAATGAGTTCTGGTATGATGTTCAAAAAATAATTGGGGTGTTTGAAAGTGCGAAACAGCCATGAGCGGTTGATGGTGTGATTGGGCAAAATGTAGACTTTGACCGTCCAAATCTCGCCAAGTGCCTTGATGATGAACCAAAGCACAAGCAAAGAAGCGCTCACCATCGCTGCACCAACGGCGGAGATGACATCAAACTGTACGCCAGCGACGACAGCACTCGCCAACGCAGAAAAATAATAAACGATGTGTGCAGCAGCAAGCAATTTGGAATGGCGTTCACCAACTTGGGTTGCACCTTTTTTGATGAGAGCCTTTTCATGTTTGATGGAGATGCCCAAAAAATACAAACGAATGGCAAAAAAAATCACAAAAAATACCACGATGGCGGTCATGTTTCTTTCCCAATAAATAAAAAAGTAGAGGTGATGTGGGTATAAGTCTGGCTCATTAAGACCAGCGAAGGATAAATCAAGTGGATGGGGCTGATGAAGCAGACAGCTTGCAAAAGCTGGTGTGCCATCAGCACCCATCGTGAAAATCAAGCATTCATCATACGAGCTGCCTTTAGGGCAAAATAAGTCAAAATGCCATCACAACCTGCACGCCTAAACCCCAGCAGGCTTTCTAAAATCACGCTATCAGCCAGCCAGCCGTTTTGAATGGCTGCGATGTGCATGGCGTATTCGCCAGAGACTTGATAGGCAAAAGTCGGTACACCGAAGTTGTCCTTGACCTCACGCACGACATCTAAATAAGGCTGACCAGGCTTGACCATCACCATGTCTGCCCCTTCACTGATGTCCAAAGCCACCTCGTGCAGAGCCTCGCTTCGATTGGCAGGGTTCATCTGATAGCCTTTTTTATGCCCTTTGAGATTGCCAGCACTGCCGACAGCATCACGGAATGGTCCATAATAAGCAGAAGCGTATTTGGCAGAGTATGCCATGATGGCGGTGTTGTGATGACCCTCAGACTCCAGTGCCTCACGCATCGCACGAATGCGACCGTCCATCATGTCGCTTGGCGAGATTACATCTGCCCCTGCCGCTGCATGAGTCAGAGTTTGTTTGACCAAAGCTTCTATGGTTTCATCATTTAGCACATACCCTGTGGTGTCGATGATGCCGTCTTGACCGTGTGTGGTGTAGGGATCAAGCGCCACATCGGTCATGACAATCATGTCAGGACAAGCATCTTTGATGGCTTTAATGGCATGCACAGCAAGCGTGTCTGGGTGATAGGCGTCATCGCCATTGGGAGTTTTTAGGGCAGGGTCGATGACTGGAAAGATGTCCACCATACGCACGCCAGCTTGATACAGCTCTTTGATGTGCTCGACGGTCAAATCAATCGACAATCGCTCAACGTCAGGCATGCTCTTGATGCTTTGGCGTTCGTTCTTGCCCTCGATCACGAACAGCGGCGCAATGAGATGACAAGGCTTTAGGTGTGTCTCAGCGACCATGTCTCGAATGCCATCAGATACGCGCAGGCGTCTCATGCGAGTTAGGGGGAATTGACGATTAAAGGTGTGATTTGACATGATGATTCTCGGTATTGTTATGTGATTATTTTTGCTTATCTTATCAAAATTTTGACAAATAAAAAAGCCGACTCTTAGACGGCTTCTTATAATAATAGGTTTAGAATTCAACTTCAGCGAACTGTAGGCATAATTTGCGATTTTGGGCTTTTGGGTAGCTTGCTGTCCATGCGCGCACGCTATTTAGGGCGTTACGATAATTGCGCTGTGAATGCATTCGGCGCAGTGTGTCGTTTGGGCTGGCGGATGTTGGAATGAATGAGCGTAATTGTTGGTTATAAGCGCGGGTAAATGCAATGCGCTGATTGGCAGTCAGCATGGGCGGACAGATCTCAGACAACACCTGCACCAAAGCAAGCTCATACTGCGTCACCGCCAAATCCGGCTCAGATGACTGATAAGACGTGCCGTGAGTCGCCATGAAGCGTGGATTGGCGTGGGCAAAATTCATCACGCTCGCCAAAACCATCATCATGCAGACGATTGACTTCACATTAAGATGAGTACGAACAACGCCGAATGAGCGCGCGATGAATCGCGATGACAAGGCGTTTGAGACTTTAGTGATGACCATGCAAAAAATACGCTAAATTTAAGCTGCGTATATAATAAATCTTTACGCCAAAAAAGTCATATAAAATCCTTGGTGAAAGTGTTGTGTTATTGTTTATTTCCTCAAAAATTAGCAACACGAGTGTAAATTTGGTAATATTAATTTTTAATCATTTATTGATAAATCATTGAAAGTTATGATTATTTTATGATTTAAAAATAATCACCATGGCGACAATTTGTCTTATGCATTAACGGATGATTACAAGTTGACAGATTTGGCTTTATCTATAAGGTGCGATACGGGCAATGCCTTACCGAGAATGGTGGCGACAAAAAACCAAAAATCCTTTATACTATTTGCTATTTTTAGAACACCCTAAGAACAAGAATCACAATGAGTCAAAACCGCCTAATCGACCCCAATCCAAAAAAAGACGACGCATTAGATCGTGCGATACGCCCTGCAACTTTGTCTGATTATATCGGACAATCTAAGGTTCGTGAGCAGATGGAGGTCTTTATTACGGCGGCCAGACAGCGCCAAGAAGCTCTTGATCATACGCTTATTTTTGGACCGCCAGGGTTGGGTAAGACAACGCTTGCCAACATCATCGCGCGTGAAATGGGCGGTAATCTACGTTCAACATCAGGCCCTGTGCTTGAGCGGGCTGGGGATCTGGCGGCGATGCTGACCAATCTTGAAG
Organism: Moraxella ovis; assembly: GCF_900453105.1. NCBI lineage: Bacteria > Pseudomonadati > Pseudomonadota > Gammaproteobacteria > Moraxellales > Moraxellaceae > Moraxella > Moraxella ovis. Next base: position 1,612,368 of record NZ_UGPW01000001.1, on the reverse strand, counting down.
AAGGCGATGTGTTATTCATTGATGAAATTCATCGTCTAAGTCCTGTCATCGAAGAGATACTATACCCTGCGATGGAAGATTATCAGCTTGATATCATGATTGGCGAAGGCCCTGCCGCGCGTTCGATTAAGCTTGATTTACCGCCTTTTACTCTAGTGGCAGCGACCACACGTGCAGGGCTGTTGACCGCGCCTTTACGAGATCGATTTGGTATCGTGCAGCGACTTGAATTTTATAATGTGGCTGATTTGACGACCATTGTTGATCGTGCGGCGAGACTGATGGGTATTGCCATGGACAAAGGCGGGGCGATCGAGGTGGCTCGTCGAAGTCGTGGCACGCCTCGTATCGCCAATCGTCTGCTGCGTCGTGTTCGCGACTATGCAGAGGTGAAGGGCGATGGTTTGGTAACCGAGTACATGGCAAGTTCAGCGCTAGACATGCTGTCAGTGGACAAGCAAGGACTTGATCATCTTGATAGACGCTATTTACTCATGCTAAAAGATCGCTTCGATGGCAGACCTGCGGGCGTGGAGGCGATTGCTGCGGCGATGGCAGAAGACAGAGGGACGCTAGAAGATGTGATCGAGCCTTATTTGATTCAGCAAGGCTACATTCAGCGCACACCAAAAGGGCGAATCTTATTGGATAAAGCACTGTCAATCGACATTTAAATGTAGTGATTTGCTAAAAATCTCTAAGATTTGATATAAAACTGATAAAAATTAAGCTAAAATATACCTATTTTACCCAATGATGACATGCCTATGAATGTAATGGCTAAGGTGTTGTCTGTATTTGTCCTAGGCGTATTGACGCTATCAGGCTGTGAATTAGACAACCCAACCCAAAAGCAACATGTCGCTGAGCCAACTTCTGCCAAGACTCAGCAATCATCTGCACAGCAATTTTGCAATAATCAGCTTATCATCGATAGCTATCATCAGCAGCGTTCAGACGTCCAAGTGCGAGGCTGTGGTCGTGTGGCAGCGATATTGCCTGATGACAATAAGGGCTCTCGCCATCAAAAATTCATCGTCCGCCTAGAAGACAGCAAACACACGGTGCTGATCGCGCATAATATCGACCTTGCACCACGAGTGGCGAAGCTCAAAAAAGGCGATGACGTGGGGTTTTATGGTGAATATGAATACACCGATAAAGGCGGTGTGGTGCATTGGACGCATCATGATCCAGCGGGTCGTCATCAAGGTGGCTATATCGAACATCAAGGTGAGTGCTTTGAATAAGCGCAATCAAAGATTTTTTTAAAACTAGGTATCATTATGAATACTCATATCTTTATAAAAACAGCGCTCGCAGCGACGCTATTGATTGCGATGAATGCGATTGCTAACGATGGTGTTGAAACCGCACTACCTGCCACGCCTGAGGTAGCGACAGAGGTTGTTGATGTTGCGGTGACCGACGTCATTGATGCGCCGATTAAGAGTCGTGTTGAGGGTGGGTCGTTGTTTTATGAGTGTGCGGCGGTGATTAGTGATGCGGCGCGTTTGGCGTGTTTTGATTCGATCGCTAAAGGCAACACGCCTGCCGTACTTCAACAAAAACAACCAATCGCATTGGGTGAGACCATCCGTAGCATTACTGGTAAGCGCCAAGTGGTCTTCGCCGAACCATCCGCCCAAGATGCTGTTGAGCACATTACTGATAGCAATGCCAATGTAGCAATCAATGAAGCCGAAGTGCAGCGTCTGGCCAGCAACTATACACCGCTGTCACTAAGCTATGATTTGGACAAAAACAGTGAAGCAGGACTGTGGCGTGTACGCCCACATAACCCTGTGTATATCTTGCCGATGTATTTTCATGGCAAGCCAAACCGTCATCCTGGCACACCAACTCAAGAAACCTGGCATTATACACCTAATGAGCAGCGCGCCCTGGAGCTAAAATTCCAATTGTCATTAAAATCAAAAATGATGGATAATGTCTTTGGGACGAATGCAGACCTATGGTTTGGCTATACCCACATGGCGCACTGGCAGATTTATAATGAGGATAATTCTCGCCCATTCCACGCCCATGACTATGAGCCAGAAGTATTTGTTACGCAGCCTGTATCGGCGGATCTGCCATTTGGTGGTCGTCTAAGAATGCTTGGTGGCGGCTTGGTGCATCACTCTAATGGCGAAGGGGAGCGGTTGTCACGCTCATGGAATCGTGCCTACATGATGGCAGGCATGGAATGGGGTAAGCTGACTGTTATGCCGCGTCTATGGGGTCGCATCTTAAAAGAGGGTAATGACGTGCAGCCTGACGACAACCCAGACATTCTAGATTACTACGGCTACGGCGATGTAAAATTCCTTTATCAACTGGATAATAACAAAAACATCTCAGGCACAGCGCGCTACAACCCAAAAACAGGAAAAGGTGCGCTACAGCTAGACTACGTACATCCTATCGGTAAAGGCATCAGCGGCTATGTGCAGCTGTTCCAGGGTTATGGTCAGTCGCTGATTGACTACAACCACGAGGCCACATCGATCGGTGTGGGTGTGATGTTAAACGACTGGATGGGTCTATAAATAGGCGCCTAAATCACTCTGCGCGTACCACATTGGTGCGCGTACCTCCTTATTTTTTGGCAGTACAGGCGCAAAGATGGCATCGTCTTTGTGCCTTATGTCATGAACCTGTTTATTCTTATGCGCACCGTGTGTCTAAAGATAATCAAGCCAAGATTGGTGGATTTAAACTGTTCAAGAGTATTGCCAATACCAACCTGTTGTGTGATACTTGCCATTATCTGATGACATGGCGACTGCCACCTGTTCGTCTAAAAGCATTAACTGGCGTCTCTGACAATCCTTCATTTTTTCATTTATATTTTGCCACGTATTATCAATATCCTGCCAATCAAGCGCTTAATCAATTTAAAGATCATGAGAGCCTCTCTGCGTTAATGATATTGATTCATGCGCTGCGCCAATTACCAAAGCCTGTGGGCTGTCATGCCAAGAACACCGCCATCGTTCCCATGCCGACCACCGATAAGCGCTTGGTCAAGCGTGGTTTTTATCCTGTGATGGTGCTCGCCAAATGGCTGGCGCACCATTGGGGGTTGTCGATCTGGCAGGGCTTGGGTCGTATCGCTGACAGTAATCATCAGCGAGGTCTGGATCGGCAGGCGCGACTTGACAATATTCAAGATGCTTTTGTGTTAAATGATGCGCCGCCTGTCAGGCAGCTGATATTATTTGATGACGTGGCGACCACAGGCACGACGATTCAAGCGGCTGCGGGTACAATCATGCGACATTCTCCAGATACAAGAATTATCGCAGTGTGTGCCGCACATGGTACAGCACAGATGTCGTTGTTAAAGACTAAGGAGGGATGATGCGCGCGCAGAAGGGCTTTAGTCTAATTGAGGTGTTGGTGGCGCTATTGATTCTGTCTATGGTAGTACTTGGATTTTTGATGGTGCAAATGAAGTCGCTGTACCAGAGCCAGAGTGCTACCATGCGCGCACATGCGGTATCAGCGATGAGCGCTCAGGCAGAGTTGTTAAGAGGTGCGTCAGACGATGCTCGAGATGGGCACGAGCGACTGCTCAATCACTTAAACCAAGGCGCAGGGATTGATCAGATGAACCATTATCAAAAATCCATCTTAGCGGTGAGCCTGCCATGTCATGCCAAGAGCTGTAGCGAAGAGATGTTTATTCGGCATCAAGGATTGCAGATCGCCAAGGCTGCCGCCGTGCATGGCATTCGCCTTAATATCTTACCATGTGATAATCAGCGATGTCTCATCGCAGCGTGGGGCGAGACACCTGCACGTATTGCCGCTGATGGTTGTATGAATGCAAACGGCAGCATCAACCCAGGTGCGACGTGCATGACCATGGTGGTGTACTAGATGAAGCATGCGCGTGGATTTACCTTAATTGAGATGATGGCGGCGCTATTCATTGGTGTGGTGATTGCATTGATGGCAGGGCAATTATACATATTAAGCATGCGCACAGCGATAAGCCAAGAGCGCGCTGCCCAAGAGATTAATCATCAGTCCTTTGTGCTGCCCAACATGATTAGTAATGTGCGCTTGGGTGGGTTGGGTATTGATGGCTCGGTGCTAGATCGTCCAAATCCTATGGGCGTGCTGATCGATGCAGATCAGCTTTCAAGACAAGAAACCCCTAACAACATTGACCGCTATCTGACAGGCGCATCTAGGGCAGGCCGAGTCAATCGGATCAATATCCCATCTGAACAGCTTACCATCATCTATCGTGCACCGCAGGACATGTGGGACTGCGAGGGTGATATTGCGCTAGGTCCTAGACGTGTGCGTCTAAAGGGTGGCGAGATGGCGCAGGTGGATGGGCAAGTGGTGATAGAGCGGTATTTTGTGCAGTCAGATGATGGTGTGATGAACCTACGCTGTGATGCCGCTCGGTTTGCGCCTGAGAGTATTAAGCGCGACAGCACAAGAGATCGTAAATTCTCCCAAAGTTCAACAAGCTACATTAATGCCATCATCGACACTGATGCCAAAGATACCAAAAAGGCTAACGTCGTATACGGACTGGGCGGGCAAGGTGCAATCATGGCGAGTCATGTGGAGGGATTGTGGGTACAATTGGGCGTCCAAATGCCCGACGGCATTCGCCTGATGACCATAGCGGATTACCAAAAATCAAAACTGCACGAGTCGATTGTAACGATCAATCTGGCACTGCTGAGCCGTTCGGTAACGCCATTGTCTGATGGTGAGGCACCAGCACAATCGTTTGATGTATTTGGCACGATGGTTCATGTAAACGAGGGCGACGCCAATTACGACAGACAGCTCCATCAGATAAGTATCGCCCTAAGAAATGCCAAGTATGCAGGAGATGCACCATGAGATATGGGTATTGCAGGCGAGAGGGTGGGTTTGTGCTGTTAATTGTACTGGTGGCGATGCTGTTGGTTGTCGGTATCTCTGCGCTAGCCATTCGCCAAAGCCTTAATGATGCGCGATTGTCTTTTACCACAGGTAAAGCGAATGAGCTGTTTGTGGTGGCAGATGCGCCATTGGCGATGGTAAAAGATGGACAGATATTAACCGTCGATCAAGGCATACTTGATAAGCTCATCTCTTACCATCAGAATCTACCGAGCGATGACAACCTTGTGATTGCGCATTTATGCTATGACCTAGCGTTAGGTCGGGGTAATTTTGTGCCATCTAGAATGGTGATAGCGCCTGCTTTCATGACATGCCAAGATAATCAAGTATTGCTTTGGCTGTCTTTGCGTGCAGATACGGGCGATGCGGATGATTTTAGTCATGTGCCATCAGGTGTGCCATTGGATGATTTGCAGATGGTAGATGGTGTTGATTTGACCAATTATCATCTTACGGTGCATGCGTTTGCAGCTGAGCGACAAATAGATGCCAGCTGTACTGCCGAGCCGATGCAAGTCAAGCGATGTCTTATAGATGAAGGTGTCATGCATCAGATGTTGGTGCAGGAGTTTTATTATGGTTATGAATAATCGGCTTGTTAAGGCTGGTTTGGCGGTCTTGATAATGATCTTTGGCATCTCGACGAGTTGGGCGCAGTTATTCACCCAAAGTGTATTGGCGGATGAATCCTGTCTGAGCGCTCCGTCACTAACCAGTATGATGACGCATGACAATCATGCCTATATCACTACAGTGTATCCTACAGAATATGGTCCACAGGGCAATCTTCTAAAATATCGAACCCAATCAGGCGTTATTATGGATGGAAATAATCTACCCATTTATCGTAACGGGTCCGTGTTTTTGGGTGCTGACCTTTGGGCGGCAGGCGCGAACTTTGATCAATTTGGTGCTAAAGGCATGCTGTCGCGGCATAAGTCGGATGGTCATTTGTGGATGTCTGCTGATAAAAGTAGCAACAAGCTTATCAAGGTGTCCCCCGACAATGTCAATCTGCCATCAGGCTATACAGATGATGAATTGCAACACATCAGGCGCGCCATCGGTATTGATTCGTCCACCGTACCGATTGGTGCGGTTATCTACCCGCCGAGCATTCATACGCCCACAGGCGTGATGATCTATGGTGATTCATTGGGCGTGCTGCGCATGGTGGATGCATCGACAGGTAGGCAAATCATGGCGTACATGCCTCGCCGAATTCTTGGTGCGCAACTTGGTGTGGATGCGCAATGGTCGCTGCATGAGGTGCGCACGGATGGTAAAGCAAGACTGATTGCAATTGGTGGTTTTGGTCGGAGTGCCGCAGGAATGATGGCGTTGGATGTAACTGATGTCACCAAAGGCGGTTCGCTCAAGGTGCTCTATGACATCGCACCAAATGCTAACTTCGATCGTCTAAGCTATATTCATGCGCCCATTTCTTTGGGATATATTAAACAGACGGATCAGAGCCGTGCGGTATTTGTCTTTGGTGGCGGCGTGGATGGCTGCTATGAGAACAATGTAGCGAGTTGCCAAAAGTCTGCCGCGAATGGTGCCGTCATTTATGTTATTGATGCAGTAACTGGTCAAAAAATAACCGAATGGCAAAATGACAGCTTGAATCTTCAAGACATGCACCACAGCTTCGGCGGTGAGCTGACCTTGGTGGATCGACAGCGCGATGGTATGTTTGACCATGTCTATGCTGCAGATTTGGGCGGGCAAATTTTTCGTATTGATGTCGGTGCTGACTTTATGAATGCGCAAGCAGTGCGTATCTTTCATGCCAATAATAACAACTTGCCGATATTTGATAAAAATCGCGCCCATTTTTATCAAAAACCCATCGTCAGCATTTACCCCTCTGGCGATTACGCTGCACAAATGGACGCTAAGCGATTTGCGCTGATAACCATCGCCTCAAATGATCAAAGTGTCGTAGATGGCAAGCCAAATCATGTTTATGGCATCTTTGATAAAGGATTGATCAATCGTGAGCGTTATTCTACCATCTCAAAAAATCAGCTCGAACCCATTAGCCCTGCAAGCTCACCATCACAAAGATCCATCGCACATTCTGCAGGCTGGTATCATAAGCTTCAGATTAACGGTAATGATGCGGTGACTGTTATGGGCGGAGGGGTTGTTGTACCAACATCCAAACGCTCATCTAAGCGCGGCGTGCATGGTATGTATCAGTTAAGTGTGATTCAGCCTAAGACTTGCCCGTCTGACACGATAAGTCAGCTACAGACTTATTGTTTGCCATTTGGTGTGTGCTCGCGCGATACGTCGTTACTCTCCAATCAGAATGATGCACCAATCAATAATCAAAGTGCATTGATATCACCCATCATTCAAGGCGGTTGGACGGCAGGCGCGATGGTAAATGCCCATAGCGGCGTGACGTCTTGGCAATTATTGCGCCCAAGTGCGGATGATCGATTGAATATTGATGGCGTTGATATGAATGATTTTGATGAGTCCAATGCTGAGAATAACTCGCTTGCCATGCAAATACTTCGCACCATTCGTTCGACACGTTGGTATGATGTACGAAATATAGGCGATAATTATTAAGAATAGATTTTTTGACTGGTTGAATTTTAAGCAAAGGCTTATTGGGTTATAAAAAATATAATTTTCTGATAGCGATCGCGGTAGGCTTGAGCATTATGAACTTTGTATAGCTTATGTAAGTAATTTGGCTTTTGTTACCCGACTGCGTACAACAGTGATTATAAATCATACAAAACTATACAAAACCATCAATAACATCGCTAGACAAATCCGCTAAAATGGTTTTAAATAACCTCACAACAAACAACACGCTAAATGTAAGATTAAATGAGTTAGTCTTACATGGTTTGTATTTTAGGAGAAATCTATGAAAACCCTTAAACTATCAATGTTTGGTGCAGCTGTACTGCTATCAACCAGCGCGATGGCAAATATTGTGACCGATACTGGTGCAACTTTGGTGGATGGCACTAAGACATTCTTTAAAACTGCAACCAATCCTGGAGCAGTGAGCCTAGAAGTAGGTTCGTTAGGCTATGGTGCTAACATCGCTTGGGCTGCCAATGATCGCGTTGAACTGCAAGCGGGTTGGGCTGGCGGTAACATCGCAGAAGCCATCAACGATAACTTCGATGCTAATGGCGTAAATTACCAAGTAGAGACTGATTTTTCTAACCCATACTTAGGCGTACAGCTTCGCCCAGCAGCGAACTGGTTTACCGTTGGTGCAGGTGTGATTGTCCCTGATAACGAAATTAAAGTACGTGCCAACCCAAGTAGCAATGGTACTTATCGTATCGGCGGCACTGATTATACTCAACAAGAGGTTGGAACTTTGGAAGGTACCCTTGAGCACCGCAATAAATTAGCGCCTTATTTGACCGTTGGCTTCCGTCCAAACATCGGCAATAATTGGGGTGTATTTGGTGAAGTCGGTGCTACCTATCTAGGTAAAGCAGATGCTAATATCACTGCAAACGGAACAGGTCGAGCAGCTGATGTTAATGGTCAGAATGAGATGTCCGTTGATTCTTTGGCAGCTCAAGCAGAGCGCGACATCGAAGCTAAAGACTATGCAAACTGGTTCCCAATCGTAAAAGTTGGTGCGACTTACCGCTTCTAATCAGATTTCTGATAAAAAACAGCCCGTTAATTCGGGCTGTTTTTTTGGCATTCTAAGAAATGCACTTTGTGCAATAAAATAAACCCAAGATAATCTCTTGGGTTTATTTGTTGTTATTTTAACCTAGTAAGACAATTCAGCGCGGCGGTTCTGTGACCAATTGGCTTCACCGGTGCCCACAGCTACAGGGCGCTCTTCACCAAAGCTGACGATCTCAATGTGTGAAGGATTGACACCTTGAGCAGCTAGATAAGCACGCACCGCAGCAGCACGACGCTCGCCCAGTGAGATGTTATATTCACGTGAACCGCGCTCGTCAGTATGACCTGCGATCAGCACGCGAGCACCGCTATTGGCTTTCAAAAAGTCAGCTTGGGCGTTTAATGTTTGTGCGGCAGAAGCGCGGATGGTATCTGAATCAAAGTCAAAATACACCACGCCTTGCAAGTTGGCAGCGACAGCTTTGATTTCATCGCTGTTATTAACAAGTTTGCCGCCATGATAGGCAGGACCAGTATAGCCTGAGATGCTGACAGGGGCAACGAGAACTTTTTGGCTTTTTGGCTTGCTGGCACAGCCTGCAGTTAGTGCAATGATGGCTGCGCCCAGTAGGGCTGCCTTAATGCGTGATGACATGGTAACTCCAATGTGAATGAATGTTTGAAATGGTATGCTTATGATGACAAAGTTAAGAAAATTTTACAAGTGACTTTTTGTGGTGGTTGGTGATTGGCATGGATTTGTATTGCTGTTAGGTGCTGATTTTAAAGATAGAAATGATCGTGGTGATTAATAAAATAAAAACAATGAAGGCTTTTTTTGGTGTTGGATTTTTGGTAGTATGGTGGGATTTTGATGATGGAGTTTATGATGACTGACAACGCTTTGACCAAAGTTTATCTTAAAGATTATACACCACCTGCTTATCAGGTGAAGGTCATTAACCTTGACATTAAGCTGTATGATGATCATGCCACCGTGGATGCTCGCTTATCCGTAAAGCGTGAACATGATGGTAAGCTTGTACTATTGGGTCGCGGACTTAAGCTATTAGAGATATCAGTAAATGGTACGCCATTGTCTGATGACCAATACAGTTTGGACGATGAGCAGCTGATTATCCATGAGTTGCCTGATGAGGCGATGATTGAGACTTCGGTAAAAATCTGGCCACAGACCAATACCGCCCTAGAAGGCTTGTATCAAGCGGGTACGGGCGATGAGGTGATGTTCGTCACACAGTGTGAGCCTGAGGGTTTGCGCAAAATTACCTTCTATCCTGACCGCCCTGATGTGCTGGCTGAATTTACCACACGCGTGGAGGCCGACAAAAAATACAAAACTTTACTCGCCAACGGTAACTTGATTGAAAGTGGTGAGCTGGGCGATCGCCATTATAGCATCTGGCACGATCCTACGCTAAAGCCAAGCTATCTGTTCGCCTGTGTGATTGCGGATCTTGAGGTCATGCAGGATTATTATACGACCAGTGAAGGTCGTGAAGTACTACTAGAAATCTATGCCACTAAGCATGATTTGGATAAGTGCCACATTGCCATGCAGGCACTTAAGGATTCGATGAAGTGGGATGAGGATAATTACGGCTGTGCGTATGATCTAGATCGCTATATGATTGTGGCGACAGGTCAGTTTAACATGGGTGCGATGGAGAATAAGGGCTTAAATATCTTTAATACATCATGTGTGCTTGCCAGTCCAGAGACGACCACGGATGAGCGAATTTTTCAGGTGAAGTCTGTCATTGCGCATGAATATTTTCATAACTGGACGGGTAATCGCGTGACGTGTCGTGATTGGTTTCAGCTTTGTCTCAAAGAGGGCTTGACTGTATTTCGAGATCAGAGTTTCTCGGGCGATTTTCGCTCAAAGGCTGTGCAGCGTATCGAAGATGTTGCTGTATTGCGCGCGCATCAGTTCGTTGAAGATGCAGGTCCATTATCGCACCCTGTGCGCCCCGAGAGCTTTGTGGAGATTAATAACTTCTACACCTTGACCATCTACGAAAAAGGCGCAGAGATTGTACGCATGATCGCAAATCTGCTGGGCAAGGATAAATATCGCCAAGGCACGGATGAGTACTTTCGTCGCCATGATGGGCAAGCAGTGACGATTGAGGATTTCTTATCAGCGCTATCAATCGGCGATGAAAGAGTGCTTGACTTTTTGGCTTGGTATCGTCAGCCTGGCACGCCCGAGGTGTCGGGTGGCTTTGTGGTGAATGGCAGTCGTGTGATTGTCAATCTATCCCAAAAAACTCGCCATGTGGCTGGCTATGATGCACCTGTGGCATTACCAATCCCTGTGGATACAGCGATTTTTGATGGCGATACTGGTAAATTATTGGCGCAAAAAATGCTGTTATTGACCAAAGACAGCGACAGTTTTGTCTTTGAAGATATTAACTTATCATCGGGTGCGCGTCCGATTGTCTCAGTGCTGCGCAATTTCTCTGCGCCTGTGAAGCTTGACTTTGAATACAGTGATGAAGATCTGGTGAAGTTGGTGGCTTTTGAGACCGAAGGGTTTAACAGTTGGCAGGCAATGCAGACGCTTGTGAATCGCCTACTACTTGGCAAATCTGACAATGTATCACTACTAACCCAAACTCTGCCCAAGGTCATCCCTGAGCTTATGAAAACGGATGCCATGATGGCGGCGCGTCTGTTTGACATACCAAGTGAGCAAGAGCTTGCGGCAGCTTACGAGTCGAATTATCAGCCGACACTCGTCAAGCAAAAACGCGACGCTCTTAAGCAATCAATCGCGGCAAGCCTAAAAGACTTCGTTGGTGATTGGTATCAGGCACTGCCTATTGAGACCTATCAAGATGAGCCTGAAGCGAGAGGACGTCGCCAACTAAGAAATGTCCTGCTAAACATCGCCCTAGCGGCAAGTGTGGCAGAGGCAGAAGACTGGGCGTATGCGCAGTATGACAATGCCAGCTGCATGAGTGAGCGCTTAGGTGCGTTGTCTGCGATGGTTGAGTTTGATTTGGCGCGCAGTGATGATTATGTGGCTGATTTTTATGATCGATTTAGTGATGAAGATTTGGTGATTGATTCATGGTTTAGTGTGCAGGCGCGCGCTGACAGTCGTGATGTGCGATTCATTGAGCAGCTCATGACCAGAGAGGACTATGATTGGAATACACCAAACCGAGTCCGTAGCACACTGCTGGGCTTAGCAGCCAAACCAACCCAACTATGGACAAAAGAAGGCATTGAGCTATTCTTGACCGCGATCGCATCACTAGACGCATTGAACCCAACATTGGCAGCGCGTATGGTGTCGTCACTGTCGCGTTGGTACACGCTTGGCGAACCTGATAAGGCTATGGTAAAAGAAGCGCTCACAAATCTTCAAAAATTCGTAAAATCTAAGAACGTTCTTGAGTCGCTGAGCAGCATCATCAACGCATGATGAACCAGCGAGACTTATTTAAAATATACGGCAGGCCATTCTTGCCGTATATTTTTTGCTTATTGGTGAAGTTTCTTTTACAATGACATGGTTTACAGTAGAATGAATAACATAATGAAGCCGCCCATTTATTACCCCATCGCCATACGTCTTGCCATGCCGATTTACCGCCAGATGGTCAAGAAAAAATCACGCCATTTGCCGACTTTGGATAGAGAGTTGAATGAGCGTTTTGGCGAACATTATCAACCTGTACCAAATAGTTCATCGCAAATTATTGTTGATAAGGCTGTGGATAAGTCTGTTTCGGATGCCATCAATCAAGACTTATCAAGAGGTGTCATCTGGTGTCATGCGGTGAGTCTTGGCGAGCTAAACACCGCTTATCCATTATTAAAAAAACTGATAAATCAAGGGTTTAAACTATGGATTACGAGTACCACGCAGACAGGATTTAATCGTGTATCGCAGTTGTTCGCAGATAAGCTGGGCGTGGTAGTCAATCATAGCTTCGTGCCTGTGGATAACTTAGCTGTTGTGCAGAGATTCATCAATCATGTCCGTCCTGTGATGGCGATATTTATTGAGACTGAGCTGTGGGCGACGATGCTACATGAGCTAAGCCAGCAAGGCATTCCTAGTGTCATGGTGAATGCACGACTGACCCAAAAATCCTATGAAGGGTATGTCAGATTCGGCAAATTAAGCCGTAGCATGATGGCAAACCTTAGCGCCATCATCGCCCAAGATGAAGAATCTGCTAAGAGATTCCGACAGCTTGGCGCATCGGATGATAAGGTTGTTGTGATCGACTCTTTAAAATGGTCTAGCTTTGGTCAGCTTGATGATAAGCATGACGAGCTGGCAGCCGAGGCGAACACTTGGCAGCTAATTGATCATAAGGACGGGCGCAGACCCATATGGATCGCCGCCAGCACCCATGAGGGCGAGGAACGTTTGGTGCTACAGGTGTATCAGAAGCTGATGGCGATGAATGCATCGGTTTTGTTGATCTTGGTGCCCAGACATCCTGAGAGATTTGATGAAGTTGCGCGCCTGTGCGATGAGATGGGATTTAACACAAAAAGACGCTCAAAGAATGACACCATCCATTATGACACCCAAGTATATCTAGCGGATAGTATGGGCGAGCTGCTAGGGTGGTATCAGGTGGCTGATGTTGCGCTCGTGGCGGGGTCTTTGGTGGATAAAGGCGGACACAACCCAATCGAACCTGCGAGCCTTGGCAGGCCTGTGGTTATGGGTCGATTTACCAAGAACTGTGAAATTTTGGTGCAAGAATTATCAGGCGTTGGTGCACTAGTGCAGACGGATGATTCTGTGGATGATATTGCCAAAGCCTTAAGCAAATGGTTATTCGATAAAGACTTGGCAGCCAAGGCTGGTCAAGCCGGCAGGGATCTTGTGATGGATAAGCAGCACGCCGCTGATAAGCAAACTCAGGTTCTGCTTGACATATTGGCAGGTGTAAGATGAATGTATTATTACTAAGCGCTCATGACATCGATGGTCAGACGGCTACGATGCAAGATGCCGCCCAAGTCGAACACATCAAGCACGTGCTAAATGCAGATGTTGGCGACACCTTAAAGATTGGCGAGTTGGGCGGACAGCTTGGTACGGGTGTGATTGACTTTATTAATGATAAAGTTGTGTTAAGGGAAGTGCGCCTTGATGCACCGCCTCCGACAAAGCTAGGTGTGACGCTCGTGCTTGCTTTGCCGCGTCCTAAGGTGCTAAGACGCCTAATCATGGACATGACTGCCATAGGTGTGAACCATATCGTACTGGTGAACAGCTATCGAACCGATAAGAGCTATTGGGGGTCGCCATTATTGGCGCGCCTGGATGAATTTGTCCAAGAAGGGTTGCAGCAGGGTGTAGACACCATCGCACCGAAGATTACTCTAGCGAAGCGTTTTAAGCCCTTTGTGCAGGATGAATTACCCAGCCTGATACGAGATCGTGCGGTGGTGTGTCATCCTTATGCGGATGAGAACTTTTATGCATACAGTCAGGTGCATGGGTTGCCAGACTTGATCGTCATTGGCGCTGAGGGCGGATTTATCCCTTATGAGATTGAGCTGTTGGCGTCGGTTGGTGTGACAGCGGCAGGGCTAGGACAGCGCATACTTCGCACCGAAAGCGCGGTCAATGCCGTGCTTGGTCGGTATCTGTCTTAGTAGATTTGGTGGCGATGATGTGCAGATATCGCCCCATTAGGCGAAATGGCAGCTGCGTTGAGTATTTCAGCTCCATCGCGATGATGTCATCAGGGTTGTTCAGACCGCCGCGCTTTAAGGGTGCATAATCGGAAAACACGCGAATGCCAGAGCGTGCTTGCACATGATAATGGCGAGCAGATAGCCATGATTCAACGTCATCGCTACTGACGGGATTGTTCGGGGTGAGAGACTTGTTGTCAGCGGGTTTTGGTTTGTCCAGCTGATAAAAATTACCCATCACCAAATTACGATAAATCAAACTGGCAGGATTATAAAAACACAAAGACAGCGCGCCACCATCCACCAAAAATTCATCAAAAAAATCCATGATCTGCTCAGGCTCCCCGAGCCACTCCAATACCGCATGGCATAAGATGAGGTCAAATTTCTCACCCTGAATGGCAGATGGCAGCTCTTGATAAGGACAGACGATAAAGCGAATGTCATTCAGGCCTTGGTTGGCAGCGCTTTGTTTGGCCTTATCGATCATGTTGGCAGAGATATCATTGATCGTGCAGTGATGATGTTTGGCGAGATTTAGACTGATTTGGGCAAGTCCTGCGCCCACATCCAGTATTCTAAGCGGACGATTTAACGCGCCAGCCAGCGCACTTACCATTTGGCTGATGTCACGCTCAAGGACGGCAAGGCGGATCTGTCCTTTTAAACCGCCATAGACTTTTTTGGCGAAATGATCGGCGATCGGGTCAAAATTGCGATCAGAGTGGTGCAAATTGGCTGATTGAATTGTCATGATTTTGTAGTATTTTGTAAAAATGAATAAAAAATAATTGGATAACTGTTAAGCAGGCATACTTTTGCTTTGTTGTTTGCTTAAAAAGTGACAATAGCTGTGATATAATGCCGACAATTTTGTTGGGCGATTGATGCGTTATTTTATCATAAAAATGCCAAGATGCTTGCAGACTTGCCCAACTCCATGCTTAAATTTAAAGATTCAGGTATTCTATGAAAACACTAAGCGCAGTAAAATATGCGGTGGGTGCCTCTGTGGTGGCGCTTGCTTTGACCGCTTGTACCAAAAATGAAGAACCAAACAACGCCCAAGAGGCGGACATCGTGGTGGCAGAGCCTGTCATCCAAGAGATTCAAGCGGTATGTGATGAGCCAAGCCTGCGCAATCGCTTGGTGGATTCATTGCAGGTTGGTTTGCTTGACAGCGCACTACTTGAAGTGCAAGGTTATGATGATGCGACACACCTAGGACTTGAGCAGCAGGTTCGCCAAAAGCTCACTGGTGTGGACATCAATCTGCAGAATGTCATTGCATCGGGTGCGACGTGCCGTGCTGACGTGCATTTTACACTGCCAGCTCAAGACATTGCTTATGCCAACAGCACATTTGAGAATAATGGTCTGACTGAGCTTGATGAGCAGGCGTCAGAAGCAGGTGCTGCATTGGTCGGTGGTAACCGCCTGATTGCCAAGGACTTTGCATATACCATCGAGGATAATAAAGCAGTCATCGGTACCGATAACGCGGTGCTAAGTCTGGTGGCTAAGACTTTGGTGGCGGCTGTTCATGGCATGGCAGGTGAATCGCACGCCAATGCACAAAATACCCCAGCTGTACGTCTAGAGCCTGTCCAACCGATCGCTGCACCACGCATCCAAAAGCGTGAAGAGACGGCGCCAACAGCAAGACCTACCCAAACGGTTCGTCAAGAACAGCCACAGCAGCGTCCAGCTCAAGCAGAGCCACGCACCCAATCTCGTCCTGAGCCACTACCACCCGCTCAAGCAGAAGCACCAAAGAAAGAGACGTCGCGCCCACAAAGAACCCAAGAGCAGGCACGTCCTAAGGCTGAACCAGCTGCGCCGAGTCAAGCTGCACGACCACAGAAGCAAGCTGAGCCAGCTCCTGCACCTGCACCGGCTCAACAGTCGGCTGCTGATGAGAATGTCGAGCTGACAATCGTTGAGAGCAACGATACTTATTAATTTAGCAATGCCAAAAATCCCGAATAATATTCGGGATTTTTTATGGGTGTTTTTAAAATTGTCTTAATAATATGATAAAATGACAGTTTGTCAAAACGTATTAGCACAACGGAATAATTTCATAGTGTCGAATTTGCCTAGGCAGATTCCTTTTGGAGAAAAAGATGCAAACTTTTAAACTACAATTATCAGCTATTGCATTATCAGCTCTCGCTTTGGCTGGCTGCAATCAAGAAAAAACAACCGCCCAACCAGCTGAGGCGGACAAAACCACCCAAGACAACACCAAACAACCCAAAACCATCGCCATCTCTGCCATCGTTGAGCATCCTTCGTTGGATGATATTCGTCGTGGCATCGTCTCAGGCTTGGCGGATTTGGGCTATAAAGATGGTCAGAATCTAACCGTCAATTTCCAATCAGCTCAAGGCAACATGGCAACCGCAAGCCAAATCGCCAAGCAGTTCGCCTCCGAGAATCCTGATGCGATCGTCGCTATCTCTACGCCAACCGCGCAGAGTCTGGCCGCTGCCACTCAGACCATTCCTTTGGTATATACTGCTGTGTCAGACCCTGTCGCGGCTAAGCTGATCGATAACAACAACGTCGCCACACAGGCGAATATCACAGGCTTATCAAGCCAGCTACCACTCGAGCCACAGATTGAGCTGTTCACTAAAGTTAAGCCTGATGCCAAGCGTATCGGCTATGTCTATAGCCCAGGTGAGGCGAATTCGGTCGTTCTAAAAGATCAATTGATTAAGATTCTGCCTAAGTATGGCATGAGCTTAGTGGACATTCCTGCCAACCGCTCTGCTGATGTGGCAAGTGCGACACGCGCATTAGATGGACGTGCTGATCTTATCTATACGTCTTTAGACAATAACGTCGCGTCAGCGATGGAAGCGATGGTGCAGGTGGCTAATGAGCTTGGTTTGCCGATCATTGCGTCCGATGAATTCTCAGTACGTCGCGGCGCAACGGCTGCCTTGGGCGTGAATGACTTTGATTTTGGGGTGACGACCGCTAAGCTGGTCGCAGGCATCCTAGATGGAAAAAACCCAGCAGACATCAAGCCTGAAGTCATGAACACACTAACACTGTACATCAGCCCAAAACATGCTGCCGATCAAGGCGTGACTCTTACCGATGAAGTTAAGAAAGACGCGATCAACGTGGATGAGACACCACGTTCACACTAAGACAGTCATGAGCTGGCGGCGGATTGTAGGTTTTTTGAACAAATGTTCGTCGCCTTAGCTGCTTTATGAGTGATTTTGCTGATTGATGATTGAAATTTCGTGATATTTTGTTTATCATGAATCACTTTTTGATTAACCGCCCAAGTGGGCAAAGCTATGGAGATGAAGATGTTCAACCCAAATCGTATTAATGGATTTTCTAAATTATTGGGCGTAACTTTATTAAGTGCGGCATTGTTTGGCTGCGGTAATGATGACAAGGCAGCTGCACCTGATGCCAAAGCAGATGCAAAAACTGTCGCCATCACTGCCATTGTTGAACATCCTGCCTTGGATGCAGTGCGTCAAGGCGCCATCGAAGAGCTTGGTGCGGCAGGTTATAAAGAAGGTGAGAACCTAACCATCAACTTCCAATCAGCCCAAGGTAACATGGCAACAGCAGGTCAGATCGCTAAGCAGTTCGTTGCGGATAATCCTGATGCCATCATCGCCATCGCTACACCATCAGCGCAAGCAGTTGTATCAGGCACGAGCGACATTCCTGTGATTTTCTCAGCGGTGACAGAGCCAGTTGAAGCCAAGCTTGTGCCAAAACTAGACGGTTCTGGCACGAACGTAACTGGCGCATCAGACGTATTGCCACTTGAGCCACAAGTTGATCTGATCAAAGAACTACTGCCTAACGTTAAGAACATCGGCTTTGTATATAGCCCAGGTGAAGTCAACTCAACCGTAACTCTTAAAAACCTAAAAGCCATCACAAGCAATCAAGGCATTAACATCGTTGAAGCACCTGCCCAAAAATCAAGCGACATCGCCATGGCGGCCCAAAGTCTGGCGGGTAAAGTTGACGTGATCTACACCTCAACTGACAACAACGTCATCAACGCCTATGAAGCATTGGCTCAAGTTGCCAAAGAAGCTAAGATCCCACTTGTGTCATCTGATCCAAGCGTGGTTGAGCGTGGTGCTGCTGTGGCGCTAGGTGTGAACTATCTAGACCTAGGACGCGAGACAGGTAAGATCACAGCGCGCATCCTAAAAGGTGAAAAAGCAGGCGATATCCCTGTGTACGCAGCCCAAAAGCTAGATCTGTTCGTTAGCAAAAAATACGCAGCAGAACAAGGTATTACCGTGCCACAATCTATCATTGATCGCGCGCAGAAAGTTGCTGAATAATATTTTTGTATGACGATGCGTGACATGATGGACAAGTCATTCGCACATCTAATAAATTTAACATACAAAAATATGTCATAAAATGGTAAAATATTGCACGTTTTTAAAGAACACACGCCCGAAGACGCTCGTGGTGTGTGTTTTTATTTAGTTTAGGGGCGTTTTTATGTCGATGATTGCCTTTTTTGGGGCGTTAGAAAGTGGCTTGATTTATGCGCTGATGGCGCTTGGCGTGCTGATTTCTTTTCGTATTTTGGATTTTCCAGATTTGACCGCTGACGGCAGCTTTCCTTTGGGCGGCGCGGTGGCAGCGCTTGCCATCATCTCGGGCATCAATCCTTGGATGGCTTGTATCCTAGGGATGTTTGCCGGTGCGGCAGCGGGAACAGTCACGGCATTATTAAACGTCAAATTAGGCATTCTGCATCTGTTGTCGGGCATCCTTGTGATGACGGCATTGTATTCGGTGAATTTGCGCATCATGGGCGCGCCAAACCTATCGCTCTTGGGTGAGCCAACCGTATTTGCACCGTTCATCCAAGGCGGTAATGGCGTGTGGGTGCGAGTGCTTGTGACGCTGGGTGTGGTGGTGATTGCTAAGCTGTTCTTGGATTGGTTCTTTAGCACCGAGACAGGTCTTGCCATGCGCGCCACAGGTTCTAACGCCAAGATGGCACAAGCACAAGGCATTAACACCTCATGGATGATCGTGCTTGGTATGGCGATCAGCAACGGCCTGATTGCGCTGTCGGGTGCGTTATTTGTACAGACTCAAGGCGGTGCCGATGTGTCGATTGGTATTGGTACGATCGTTATTGGTCTGGCTGCGGTCATCATTGGTGAGACTGTGCTGACTGCGAAGCGTATTTTTTGGATTACCTTATCAGTGATAATTGGTGCAGTGCTTTATAAGCTGTTCATTCAGATTGCGTTATCCAGCCAGACACTGCGTAGCATTGGCTTTGGGCCACAAGATTTGAACCTTGTCACGGCATTGCTTGTGGTGATTGTGCTCATGTTGCCTAAATTTCGCGCCAGACTGTTTGCAAAATTTGGCAAAAAATCAATCCAATAAATGAATGTTAACGGAGAAAATTCTTATGATGCAAGCAAGTGACTTACGTTTAACGTTCAATAAAGGCACACCGATTGAGAACCCAGCTTTGCGCGGTATTAGTTTAAACATCGCTGAGGGCGAGTTTGTGACCGTCATCGGCACCAACGGTGCAGGTAAATCCACCTTCTTAAATACTGTGAGCGGGGCGATTCGCCCTGACAGTGGTTCTGTGGTGATCGATGGTGTTGATGTGACCAATCGACCAACACATAAGCGCAGCCATCTGGTTGCAAGAGTGTTCCAGGATCCAATGGCAGGCACGTGTGAAGCACTAACCATCGAAGAGAATATGGCGCTTGCCTTCAAACGTGGTAATCCTCGCACCCTAAAAGGTGCGCTAAATGGTCAGAACCGTGATATTTTCCGCGAAAAATTATCCGTGCTAAAGCTCGGCCTTGAGAATCGTCTGACCGACCGCATGGGCTTGTTATCAGGTGGTCAGCGTCAAGCGGTAAGCCTGCTAATGGCAAGCCTACAGCCTTCGAAGATTCTTCTTTTGGATGAGCACACCGCTGCGCTTGACCCGAAGACAGCAGCTTTCGTGCTTGATTTGACCGATAAGATCGTCAATGACAACAAACTAACCACGATGATGGTGACTCACTCCATGCAACAGGCGCTGACCCATGGCACGCGCACAGTCATGCTGCACCAAGGTCAGGTCGTGCTTGATGTCTCAGGCGAAGAGCGTCGCGGCATGACGGTTCAGGATCTATTGGATATGTTTGAGCGCACGCGTGGCGAGAAAGTGGCGGATGATGCACTATTGTTAGGATAAGCGAGCGATAAAAGGATTTTTATGAATAAGCGTTTTGCCAATGTGCTGTCTTTGACTTTGTTCTTTATTGGCGTGATGGCGATTGCAATTAGCATCACACAGAATAATGGCTATGCCTATCACGCGTTCGCGCTGTGCGGGGTGTTGTCGGTGCTGGCTGATTTTATCAGCATCAAGACAGGTAATAAAATGGTGAATGCTACTCAAGGTCAAAAACGCTTCGTGCTAATCTTTCAGGCATTAGTGTGGGCGATCGGCTTGGCGCTGGTTTATCATTTTGAGCTTTTTCATCCGCACTGAGCGTGAAATGTGATGAGATTTTTCCAAGGATTGGGTTTGGTATTTGCCAAACCTAATTTTATTTTTATGATTAACATAACCAAAAAAGAGAGTAATTATGACGAATTGTTTTGAATGTGATGACAATCTCGCACGTCTGTTGGTGACTTGTCAGGATCGTTCTGGCATCGTTCAGGCGGTATCGGGATTCTTGTATCATCATGGGGCGAATATCGTTTCATTGGATCAGCACACGACCGAGGCTTATGGCGGTAAATATTTCATGCGTGTAGAGTTTCATTTAGAAGATTTGGCAAATAAAAAAGCCACATTGTCTGAGACTTTCGCGCGCAATGTCGCTGCGCCTTATGAGATAAATTGGCGATTGTCCTGCAATCATGACGTCAAGAAGGTCGGCGTATTGGTGTCTAGAGAGGATCACGCCATGTTAGAGCTACTATGGCGATACAGTCGTGGTACGCTGCCATGTCAGATCACCAAAGTCGTCTCAAACCATGAAGACCTTCGCGAATCGGTTGAGAGATTTGGCATTGAATTTATACACATTCCTGTCAATAAAGACGACAAAGAATCAGCCTATGATAAGATCACTGAGGTAATGCAGGGTAATGACCTTTTGGTCTTGGCGCGCTATATGCAGATCCTAAGCCCAAAATTCGTCGATACTTGGGCGGGTAAAGTGATTAATATTCATCATTCGTTCTTACCTGCCTTTGTGGGCGCCAATCCATATAAGCAAGCATTTGATAAAGGGGTGAAGCTCATCGGTGCTACCGCGCACTATGTAACGAGCGAACTGGATGAAGGTCCCATCATTGAGCAGGGCGTGCAGCGTGTGAGCCATGCTTATAGCGTGCCTGAGCTTCGCGAGATCGGGCGTGATATTGAGCGTGATGTATTGGCGCGTGCTGTCAGATGGCATCTAGAAGACCGCATCATCGTCGATGGTAATAAGACTGTCGTATTCGACTAAAAGTACACAAAAAATAAACCTGACAATGAGCAGGTTTATTTTTTTTAGTTAAATGTATTGATAAATCAATGAATTAACGGTTTGGGCCAAAGGCGGCAAGCTCTGGGTTGATGTCGGTCTTGGCAACGGTATTGGCGTAGTTGCACAGAGTAGATAGTGCCACGCCCATGATGACATCTAGCACGTTTTGGTCGTTGTAGCCGGCTGCTTTAAACGCTTCTAGCTCTTCGTCAGAGACTTGACCACGCTTGTCGATAAGTTGCATGGTGAACTGGGCTAGGGCTTGGTATTTGGCGTTTTCGTCAATGCCCGTGCGAGTACGCAGGGCTTCTACGACCGCGGGCGACATTTTTAGGCGAACTTCGGCGATCTTGGTGTGTCCTGCCACACAAAAATCACAGCCGTTATGAACAGCAGCGGTGATTTGAATGACCTCAATCTCTTCGGCAGTCAGCGAGTTTTTGCTGTTTAGTTTACTCACTTCTTGATACATTTCAAGGGCTTGCGGTGAGTTGGCAAGTACGCCAATAAGATTTGGGATAAAGCCGTTAGCTTTTTGTACCGCTTCAACACGCTCTTTGGCTTTTTCGGGGGCGGTATCAACGGTATGTAGGGCTAGACGAGTCATGTAGTTCTCCTAATTCATTGCTTCTTAACTTTGGCAGAAGCAATTCATGTTTTGAGTTGAGTTAAAATAATAAAAGCTATATGGGAACGGGTGTAAAAATTACAAGGGATTTTTAAAAATTTATAAATTTATATAAAAATCAATATTTTATAAAAATTTTATGGTTTAGCCGATTTTTTGTTATTGAAAATTTTGCATTTGTCAAGCATATATTTGACAAGCGGGAAAAACTTTTCCCAAATGCAAAAAAATAAACGACAAAAGGTAAAACATGAACTTTGATAAACTCACCCAAAAAGTGCAAAAAACTCTGCAATCCGCCCAATCCCTAGCGGTGGGGCGTGATAATACAGCGATTTTTGCCATGCACGTCTTGTCCGTCATGCTCCAAGATGAGAGTAATATCGCCATGCTAAGCCAAGCAGGGGCGGACATAAACAGACTAAACCATGACACCGCCAAAAAACTAGACGATTTGGCGACCTTATCCACGCCCACAGGTCAAACCAGTCTCGCCCCTGATTTGGCACAGGTGCTAAACCTTGCCGATAAATTTGCCACCAAGGCAGGCGACAGCTTTGTGCCAAGCGAATGGGTGCTGTTCGCCCTAAGTCAGACAGGCGACACCAAAAAGGTGCTGGCAGATGCGAGCGTGGATACCCAAAAATTACAAGCTATCATTAACCATATCCGTGGGGGAGATACCGTGAACACTCAAAATGCCGAAGACACCAGACACGCCCTAGAAAAATACACCGTCAATCTCACCGACCGAGCCCGTGACGGCAAACTTGACCCTGTCATCGGGCGAGACGATGAGATTCGCCGTACCGTGCAAGTCCTGTCAAGACGCACCAAAAACAACCCCGTTTTGATAGGCGAACCGGGGGTGGGTAAAACCGCCATTGTGGAGGGCTTGGCAAGCCGTATCGTCAATGGCGAAGTACCTGAGAGCCTAAAAAATAAAGAAGTTCTATCGCTTGACATGGGTTCGCTCATCGCAGGGGCGAAATATCATGGCGAGTTTGAAGAGCGTCTAAAAGGCGTGCTAAATGACCTTGCCAAACAAGACGGCAACATTATCCTATTTATTGACGAGCTACACACCATGGTGGGGGCAGGCAAGACCAGTGGGGCAATGGACGCAGGCAATATGCTAAAACCTGCCCTAGCCCGTGGCGAGTTACGCTGTGTGGGGGCGACAACCCTTGATGAATACCGCCAATACATTGAAAAAGACCCTGCCTTGGAGAGACGTTTTCAAAAGGTGCTGGTGGACGAGCCAAGCGTAGAGGACACCATTGCCATTTTGCGTGGGCTAAAAGAGCGGTATGAGCTACATCACGGGGTCAAAATCCTTGACAGTGCCATTATCGCCGCCGCCAAAATGTCGCACCGCTACATCACTGACCGTAAGCTCCCTGATAAGGCGATTGATTTGATTGATGAAGCAGCGTCTCGCATAAAAATGGAGCTTGACAGCAAGCCTGAAAGCCTTGACAAACTTGACAGACGTATCATTCAATTAAAAATGCAGTTAGAAACTGTCAAAAAAGAAGATGATGCAGGAAGCCTTGTACAGGTTCAGCAGTTGCAAACCCAAATTGACGAATTAACCAAAGAATACAATGACTTAGAAGAGATTTGGAAAGCCGAAAAAGCCCTAGTAGAAGGCACCAAGCACGCCCAGATTGAGCTTGATAAGGCACGCATTGCCCTAGAAAAAGCCCAACGTGAGAGCAACTGGGAGCAGGCAGGTCGTTTGCAATATGAGATTATTCCTAATTTGCAAAAACAGCTTGCCGATGAACAGCATGATGACACAGGCACGCCAAAGCTCCTAAGAAACAAGGTAACGGACAATGAGATTGCCGAAGTGGTGTCGGCTGCCACAGGCATTCCTGTTGCCAAGATGATGCAAGGCGAGCGTGATAAGATGCTTGGCATGGAGACGATTTTGCATGAGCGTGTGGTCGGTCAAGACGAAGCGGTCAAATCGGTTGCCAATGCCGTTCGCCGTAGCCGTGCAGGGCTGTCCGACCCCAATCGCCCTAGTGGTTCGTTCCTATTTTTAGGGCCGACAGGCGTGGGTAAAACTGAGCTTACCAAATCGCTTGCCAATTTCTTGTTTGATGACGAGACGGCCATGGTGCGAATTGACATGAGCGAGTTTATGGAAAAGCATAGCGTAAGCCGTCTGGTGGGAGCTCCTCCCGGCTATGTTGGCTATGAAGAAGGGGGTGTTTTGACCGAAGCGGTTCGCCGTAAGCCGTATAGCGTGGTGCTATTTGACGAAGTGGAAAAGGCTCACCCTGATGTCTTTAATATCCTGCTACAAGTCTTAGATGACGGGCGTTTGACTGACTCTCAGGGGCGTGTGGTGGACTTTAAAAACACCGTGATTATCATGACATCAAACCTTGGCAGTCATAAAATCTTTGACATGGCAGGGGGCGACTACGAAGAGATAAAATCGGCGGTCATGGAGTCGGTGAACGCTCATTTTCGCCCCGAGTTTATCAACCGTATTGATGAGATTGTGGTCTTTCACCCGCTTGGGCAATCGCAAATGGCAGGCATTGCCAGCATTCAGCTTGACCGCCTAAGAGCCAGACTAAAAGAGCGTGAGCTAGGGCTTGTCTTATCAGATGAAGCGATGAATGAGCTGGTGTCGGTGGGGTACGACCCTGTGTTTGGGGCAAGACCGCTCAAACGTGCCATTGTCCAAGAGATTGAAAATCCCCTTGCTCAAAAACTCCTAGCAGGCGAGTTTGTCGCAGGCGATACCATTTCGGTGGGGGTAGAAAATGGGGTATTGACGTTTGATAAGCTACGGTTAAATTAATCAACCTAACCAAAAAAGCAGACTTCACGGTCTGCTTTTTTATTGGCTAATCAAGTGTCACTTCAAATATCATCGGGTAAAATTTCCCTGTGACATAGAAGCGATTACCCTCAATGTGGGCGATGCCGTTGAGCACGTCCATGTTTTGACGGTCGTGGTTGCTGATGTTGGCATTCGCCAATAGGTCGCTAAGGTTATAAAATTTAACGACTTTACCAGTATTAGGGTCGATCTTGGCGATCAGATTGCTTTGCCAGATATTGGCATAGATAAAGCCGTTGGCAAATTCAAGCTCGTTTAATTGGTCGATGTTCGCGCCTTGATGGCGGACGTTGATGCGTGATTTTATTTTAAAGGTTTTGGCGTCTCGTACTGTGATCGTCGATGAGCCATTTGACATATAGATAATGTCTTGATCAGCGCGATAGGCGAGCCCCCAACCTTTGCCGCCGTAATAGGCGGTGTCTACGATGGCAAAATCATCAGCATCTCGTAAAAAAGCGACGTTCTCTCGCCAAGTTAATTGCCAAATCCCATAAGGGGTCTGCGTGATGCCTTCGCCAAAAAATGCCCGCGGCAGGGTGTCCTTGATGGTGTATTCGCCTGTCTTGACATTCAGAATGCCAATGCTGGACCGCCCATACAGCCCTGTCGCCAAGACTGCCCGATCATCGCCCATGTATTCAAACCCTTGCGTGAAGGCGGTCGGATCGCTTGGGTGTGTTTGTATTAATGTCAGCGAATGGGCGGCGCGAATGCTAAATATTAAGCTTAGAATTAGAATGGTGAAGTAAATTTTTGGCATGAGAATGGAGGAAGGATGTTTTTGGATAGTGTAGCGTATTTTTGGTGTTTTCCCAACACTCCATCATAAAATGACTGAAAAAACCCAGCAAAAATACTTAACCGCTACATTAAAATACCTTATAATTATTGCTAAATATGTAACATTTAAAAGGGTGTGCGATGATTTATCTGATTTCTTTGGTGGTTTATGCGATTGTATTGACGGCAGGAATGTACATCGTAAGAAAGCATTCCCATCAGGTTGAGCGTTTGCTCGGGCGCATTTGTCTTGTTGGTTTTGTTTTACAGCTGCTGGTGAATTATGTGTTTTGGGGACAGGCGGCGAGCTTTAACCCACTGTCTGGCTTTGTTAGCCCTGAGCGCAGTGCGGTGAATTTGATGTATTTGGCGCTGATCAGTATTTTTTGTTATGCAGCGCTGCTTGCTTTGTTGTTTAAGGCGAATGATTTTTATAATGACTGAATTGGCGTTTAACTCTTCAAAATCTATTTTGGAAAGTTACAAACCAATACCAAACTTCACATAAAATTACCCTAATTGACTGCTGCTTTTGCTAAAGTAGATTTAGCGTGAATGATGCGCTGTACCAATCACAACACAGTTTTAACTCAAAAAGGAAATAAGTATGACCAACCAAAATCGTAACGAACAATTAAAAACAATCAATGACATGGTAAAAGATGTGAAATTTGCCATGCTAACCACAGTGACTTCAGAGGGTCATCTGCACGCTTGCCCAATGACGACCAGTGATTTTAATTTAGAAACAAAGGAAATTTGGTTTATTGGTGATGCTAGAACCGAAACCGTTAAGGATATAAAAAATAACCCACAGGTCAACCTTGCTTATACATCAAATAATGCCAAAGATTACCTGTCAATTAATGGTAAAGCCCAATTGATTAATGATCCTGCTAAGTTAGAAGAACTTTGGTCTGTGGTTTACAATGCATTTTTTGAAAACGGCAAAGATGATAAGAACGTTCAATTGATTAAAGTTATTCCTAATGGCGCTCAATATTGGCTAAGTGGAAACGCCATTGTAAATATGTTCAAGATGACCGCAGCGGCAGTTGGTGGTGAAAAAATTGCTGATAGTTTGGGTGAAAATAGCTCAATTGAATTTTAATCGTAAGAGAAATGCAAATTAAAAACCACTCATTTTTGAGTGGTTTTTGTTGTTATTTTCCTAGTTTTAGAAGCTCTGGTACGTGCAGCAGTATGAGCTCGTTGTCATCAGCGACGTTGGGCGATCGACTGCTTGAGAAGGGTAGGTTGTTGTCATTGCCAACGACGATATGCTCGCCATCGACGATGTCCACATTCTCGATGGTGAAGAATGGAAATTGGAAGCGACCTTGGCTGTGTGGTGTCTTGGCGATGCTGTTGGGGTCTTTGATGTCTAATAAATCAACATAGCCTAATTTTTGGACGAAATTACCTGCATTAGCATCGTTGAATTTGATCAGATACACTCGCTTGAATTTGGGTAATTTGTCAAAGCAAGTCGTCTTGTCCGCGCCATCTTTGCAGGCGTATTCAATGACGCCTTCACCATCGTCACGCTCGATGACTAAGGCGCGCTCATCGTCAATCATGTTAAAATCACCAATGGCATGAGCGGCATCTTCTAGTGGGTAATACCACACCTTATCCGTCCACGACTGTTTCTGTGTGTCGAATTGTAGGATGTTCAGATATGGCGTTCCGTCTTTGCTTTGGTATTCTTGACTTGCTGAGTCCCATAGCACGCCTTCGAGCATTGGGTATAGATATTTGCCATCGCTTGCCATGCCTTCATAGCCTTTGGAGCGCTTGACATTAAAGCTAACGGTGTCCTTAGGGGTGTTAGGCGTACGAACACTGTGATGATCTGGCGAGATTAATGGCGTGTCGCCAAGCTTACTTTCAAACACTCCAAGCACTTTGCCTGTTAGGTCCGCTTTAATCAGATAAGGGCCGAATTCATCACCAATCCATAAGGTATCGCCGATAATCTGAAAACTCTCTGGGTCAAAGTCAGCACCCGTCAAATAGCGACTCTGAGTGGCCTCGTTAGTGATGTGAAACGGGACTTTTTTGTCGAGGTCATGCAAGAAGATGGTTTGTTTTTTGTGGAATTGACCATCATTAAAATCAATGTCGTATTGTGACAAATGCAGCATAAAATCAGGCGAATTGGCTTTTGAGCCAGCACCATTATCCGTTAAAATCCAAAAAGTCCCATCTGGCATACGCTGAATGCCTGAATGACCTTGGATGGGCTGATCATCAAAAGGAAGGGCGATGCCTGTCGGACGACCGGCGGATTTACCCATGATTGAGCCAAGCGCTTCGGTGCGTTTAGCGGTGGTGTGTTTGCCGCTGTATCTGAGCGAATTGGGTGCATCTTTTGGTGCTTGTACGAAAGTTTGCGCAGGTTGTATGGCATGACCCGCCAAGATGGCTGGGACTTTGACGGTGGTGTCGGCATGAGCGAACGCGCTGCCAAGTAGCATTAAAGGAAGTAAACTGCGAGCAAATTTAGATCGATTCATAAAAAACCCATAATAAAAAGAAAGTGACAAGATTATAAAAAGACAATGTGACCAAAGTATGACCTAAGTTCTCAAACTTGCGCTAAATTCATTGAATAACCCAAAGGCTTTTAGTATGATGTATATTTTAAGCAGTAGATAATCATGACCGCCAAAACACCCGCTTATCTTCGTATCAAACAGGACATTCTGACCAGAATCCACGCAGGGGAGTGGGTTGTCGGTTCAGCCATCCCAACAGAGATGGTGCTGACGAAGGAGTTCGGTGTGGCGCGCATGACGGTGAATCGCGCCTTAAAGGAGCTGACTGATGAGCGAGTGCTTGAGCGTCGCCAAGGTTCAGGGACTTTCGTCGCGCAGCAAAAATTCAACCGAGCCTATGTCAATATCCGCAACATCGCTCATGACATTGAGCAGCAGGGCAAACGTTATACCGCCAAAGTCCTTTCTAAATCCATCATCTGCCATGCTGACATAGAATCCCACCTAAGATCGGCATTATTAAATGAATTTGCACTTATGTCCGATGGCTTGGATGGCGATCAGCCGGCAATCTTCGAGGTAAAGATTCTACACTTCGCGGATGATACGCCTGTGCAGTATGAGGAGCGCTGGGTGAATGCTGAGCTTTTGCCTGAGTTCATTGAGCAGGATTTTAGTCAGGTGAACACGAGTGAATTTCTGATTGCTAATTTGCCGCTGGAATATGGCAGCTATACCATCAGTGCTGTCAATGCTGATGATCAGGTAGCGGCTGCTCTACAGATCCAGCCACATGATGCGGTGCTGTTACTAGGTCGTAAGACGCACTCGCGTGGGCAGGTCGCTACGGTTGCGCAGCTGTGGCACGCAGGCGATCAGCATCAGTTTAGTGGGATGTTGTGATGACACTAAACAAAAAGCCAAACTATTTAGTTTGGCTTTTTGTTTTTATGCTGGTTAAGCGATTGCGCGTTTTGACATTTTGATATTCAGGCCGATCATCAGCACAACCACGACGACACCAATGAGGTCAGTCATGGTCTCAGGAATGATTAGGCAGAATGCACCTGCAGCTAGTACGATGCGCTGCCATGATGGCATATTGGTCTTAAAATAGCCTTCAATAGCGGCTGATAACGCCAATACACCAACGATCGAGGTCGCGACCACAGTGGCAATGACGTGCCATGCAGGCATCGCAAATTCTTTGGCGGTAACTGCTGCATCTGCCACATCGATCATCATCATGTTGGGGTTATACACGAACATGAATGGCACGATGAAGCCTGCTAGCGCAAGTTTCAATGACTGCCAACCTGTCTTCATCGGGTCGCCACCCGAGATGCCCGCACCTGCAAAGGCTGCCAGAGCGACAGGCGGAGTGATGTTAGCAAAGATGCCAAAGTAGAACACAAACATGTGAGCTACCAACACAGGCACCTCAAAGCTTGCCAAAGCTGGCGCCGCCATCGTTGCAGTGATGATATAGGCAGGAATTGACGGTAGACCCATGCCAAGCACCATTGAGGCAAGCATGGTCAATAGCAATGTCAAAAATAGCGAACCTGCGCCCAGAGTTACGATCGATGATGTCATCACCGTGCCAAAGCTGGTTAGGTTAACCACACCAATAACGATGCCGACCACCGCACAGGCCGCCATGACAGACAGCGACTGTTTCGCGCCATCTACGAGTGCCGCCACGATGTCGGAGAACCCCATGCGCGTCTCAGGGCGAAGCCAGCTGATGACAACCGTTGCGCCGATCGTGTAGGCAGCAGCATAGCCAACAGGCACATTGTTCGCCAGTAAATACACCAAAAAGGCGATAGGCAGCAGCATGTGACCGCGAGCTTTTAGCACTTCTTTGGCGCGTGGTAAGTCAGCTTTTGGGATGCCGCGCAGGTTGTTTTT
Organism: Moraxella ovis; assembly: GCF_900453105.1. Lineage (NCBI taxonomy): Bacteria > Pseudomonadati > Pseudomonadota > Gammaproteobacteria > Moraxellales > Moraxellaceae > Moraxella > Moraxella ovis. The sequence goes on along the minus strand of NZ_UGPW01000001.1, from coordinate 1,581,885 downwards.
ACCTGCTCGAAAATGCACCTGAGCGATGACACCTAGATAATAAAGCAGTGCAGGCAATACTGCCGCCAAGGCGATGGTGCTGTATTTGACACCTGTGGTCTCTGCCATGATGAAGGCAGCCGCGCCCATGATTGGCGGTAGGATTTGCCCGCCGACAGAGGCGCTGGCCTCAACCGCGCCAGCAAAGTCCTTGCTGTAGCCCACGCGCTTCATCAGCGGAATGGTGAATGCACCTGTACCGACAACGTTAGCAACCGCAGCGCCATTGATTGAGCCCATGAAGCCACTTGAGATGACTGCAACTTTTGCAGGACCGCCTTGCTTATGACCTGCCAAAGCAAGTGCCAAGTCATTAAATAGCTGCCCCATGCCAGAACGTGCTAAGAAAGCACCGAATAAGATAAACAGAAAAATAAAAGTCACGGAGGCGCCGATGGCGGTCGAGTACAGACCTTCGGTTTTTAGGTATAATTGCCCAAAAATATCACCCAGATCATAAGGTCTGGTCAGCAGTCGATCGGGCATAAAGTCCATGTGACTGACAAATGGATATGCTAAGAATATCAGTGCAAATGCCGGCAGAATCCAGCCGGTGATGCGTCTTGCGCTCTCTAACACGACAAGCACCGTGATGGCTGAGAATATAATGTCAAGCTGATTCGGTATGCCACCGCGCACGGTGACGATGTCTTGATATTGCCAAATCAAATAACCTGCCGTTGAAAATGATGCGATGAGCCACGCCCAATCGATGAGTACGACTTTATTGCGCACTGATTTTTTGGTGGCAGGATAGATAAGAAAAATCAGACCCACCCCCACAGCAACGTGAACAGAGCGCTGAATCAGCTCAGGCAGGGGGTTAAAGGTGATGTAAAGGTGAAAAATAGAATAAGCAATGGCGATGGCGGCGATGATGTAATTGGTGGTCTTGCTAAGACCATTACGCGTGACCGATTCGCGATCGTATTTTTCTAGAATCTCTTGTGCATTCGCCTTAGGCGATGGCGTGTTGTTACTCATAGATAAAATCCAGTGACTGTCTTATAATGCCTAAACTTGGCGTGATGAATGCTGCCCATTAATCCAGTATCTAATTAACCATTTGCACCATTCGTCATGGCTTTGCATCGCGGCAGAGTGATGTATTGCCAAGCGGTGAGCCTCTCAGGGCGAATGTTCACCACGCTGCGATCCTCTACCATCTGATGAATTGGCATGATGGCGGAGTGTGCCTCTACAGCATCGCCCATGACAATCTCGCCTTGCATGTTGTGCGATACAAGCCAATTAAGTTCATCCATAGGTAAGTTGACGAGCTGTCCTAGATAGCCATCAGGTGCGCGTGTCGGTTCACCAAGATTGGGCGTACCTGCACCAAAGGTCTGTAGATAGGTTTTGGTTAAAATAAGATCAGGATAATGTAGTTGATATACTTCTTGCCAATACTGTTTTTCGACCGAGTGTCGCCATTTTAGACCAAAGGTATCAGGCAGTTGGCAATGAATGGGCTGTGCATGAATCACAATGGTTGGCTTGATTGGCAGTGTTATGCCAATCGCCATTAAAGCAGCTGCCATCACGACAGCTGCTTTAATGTAATGAGTTGCCATGATCGAGTAATGGTTATTTAGCGACTTCATCATAGTAGCGTTTAGCACCTGGGTGTAGCGGTGCAACAAGACCGTTTTGGGCGTTCTCAATGCTGATGTCGTTAGCAGCTTGGTGAGCGCTTTTTAGTGTTTCAAGGTTTTCAAAGAATGATTTGGTTAGCTTGTACACGTCGTCATTGCTCATGTCAGAGCGCACCACCAGAGCGTTCAAGATGGCTGCGGTCGGTACGTCAGCTTCGTTGCCATAAGTGCCTGCTGGGATGTCCATCGGGATAAAGAAAGTCTTGGTTTGAGCGATTTGTGCCAGTTTGTCGGCAGGAACGCTAACGATCTGTAAATCGAAGCCTTGTTCTAGCTCCATGAGTGATGAGTTTGGCAGACCACTGGTTAGGAATGCTGCATCCAGCTTGCCTGATTTTAGGCTGTCGGCAGCTTCTGCATAGCCCAGATAATCGACTTTGATGTCTTTATAAGTGATGCCAAAGCCTTCAAGTAGGGCGCGAGTTGCTACTTCAGCGCCAGAGCCTTGAGCGCCAACTGCCACACGCTTGCCTTTTAGGTCTTCGATGGATGTGATGCCTGATGCACCCGATGCTACGATTTGTACGTAGTTAGGGTATAGGCTGGCCACTTGAGACACGCTGTCGATCTTGGTGGTGAAGCTATTTTGACCATTAACGGCATCGCTTAGCGTATCGCTCATGACGAATGCCATCTCTAGTTTCTTTTGAGCCAGTAGGTTTAGGTTCTCAACTGAAGCGCCTGTGGTCTGGGTTTTGGCATTCACGCCAAAGGCTTTGGCATATTGTTCGGTCATCGCTGTACCAATGATGTTATAAGGACCAGATGCACCGCCTGTACCAACGGTTACGAATTTGGTTTCTAGCTTATCAGCAGCTGTGGCCGCAGCAGCATCACCTGCTTTCGTTTCGGCTTTATCGCCGCCACATGCAGTTAGCAGCGCAGCAGATAGACCAAGCGTCATTGATAATGCCAAAGTTTTTAATGTCATTGCCATGGTGATTTCCTTTAAAAATCTCTAAAAATAAAGCCGTCGTCAAATGCGTCTCGGCACAGCATAAGATGCGCATAGGGCGCAAATTAAAGTCTCAATTTAACTAAATTGAAATAATTTGTCAATACATCTTACGCATATGATTTTATTGATAATCAAAAAAATCGCCAAATCTCAACAAGATTCGTTCAAGTGATGAATCTTGTCGGAGCTTGGCGACTGCTTGGGTGTGTTAAGAGATTATCTTAAAATCGACTGCGCGTCTTTATTGATCTTATCGATCAGGGCGGTCGCTTGATTATTCTCGTGTCTGCGGTTATGAGCGTCTTGAGTTAAGGTTTGTACTTGGTCGTATAGATCTAGACAGACGAGCACTAGAAGCTCTTCGTTATTAGGGGCTTTGCCTTTGATCTCACGGCGGATGTCGCGAATTTTTTCGTTCAACTTCTCAGCGGCTGCTTCAAGAGACTTTACTTCATTGGCAGGGCAGATGATGCGATGCGGCGTGCCTGCGATGCTGATGTGAACAGGCTTAAATTCAGGTTGGTCTTTTACGATTAGCTCGCTTGGGTTCGTGTCTTGGATTTGGTCTGTCATGGCGATGTCCTTTTATTTGCTGTTATTTTAGTGTTGGTTGTCGATGCGAGTTAGCCATTCTTGGATTATTTCGGCGCGCGAGATGGCAAGTGCATTTTTGTCTTTAAGTTCTTGGTTGTGCGTGTTAAGAGATTGATTTTGTTCAACCAATTCTTCAATCTGAGCCTGTAGGGCGTTGCGAGACTGCTCAAGAGAATTGGCGCGATCTGTCTGTGAGTGTAGCTCTTGGGTGGTTTTCTCAAGGCGAAGCTGTAAATCGCTGATGATGGCAGGGCTGGTGTCATTGGCAAGCTTATGCTTTAGGTTGGCAAGCTCGGTTGCGGTGACGTTGTACTGCTTTTTCATCTCTAAAATGGTTTGTTCAAGTGCTTGAAGTTGGCTGATCATGGTGTGTCCTTGTAAGTCATCGGAGCAATTTAAAAATATTTCTCCCATATTATCACGCCAGTGCGCACAGCTGTCAAATTTTTCTTTTAATTGAGCGAATTTGCGTGAAATATGTTCAAAATCATCGCCCAGCCCTTGTGTTTTTTGAAAATGATGGCATAAATAGGGTTATTTTATCGGAGATGACTATGAGTGATTTTTTGTCAGGTTGGGATGATTGGTCGACAGCGTTTGCTGATTGGTCTGATGTGTCGATCAGTGAGCTGCACGGCATCATGACGGGTGTCATGACAGCATGCCATGCGACCGATGAAGAGGGCTGGACTCGACTGCTAGAAGAACTTAGCTTTGCAGTGCCAAATCAAAAGGCATTGGAGCTATTAACTGAGTATGGCGAGGATGTCAGCTTCGCCCTTAAAGACAAAGATGATGCCTATGCTTATGAGCCGCTGGTGCCAGATGATGAGCATGACCTGTATGAGCGCGTGCTTGCCCTAAAAGATTGGGCGGGTGGCTATATTACAGGCATCGGTGTGACGGGTGTTAGCCTGACCGCCGAAGAGCGCGAAGTGATCAAAGATCTGTCGCAGATCGCCTCCATTCGCCTAGATGACGAAGAAGAGATCGAGGTGGGCGAGGAGATGTGGCTGCACCTGTTCGAGTTCGCGCGTATGGTGCCCGTCAGTTTATCCACCAAAAAACGCATTGATGTCATGAGCCTGCCCATCATAAAGGGGCTTGATGTTAATGCAAAAACCGCCCAAGAAGTTGCCGCAAAGAAGGATGGGGCGCTGTTCGTCGATGCAATGGCGAAAAAACAATAAGCCAAAGACCGTTATCAGCATGACAAAATGTGCTAAAATAGCCATTTTGTCAGCGTATCGCTCATTTTATGAAAGTCATTGATCTAAATATCGCCAATCCTGCTAACCTGCCACCCTTGGCGCTTACCATCGGCAACTACGATGGCGTGCATCGAGGACATCAGGCGATGCTTGGCGCGCTTATCAAAGACGCACAACAAAAGGGTCTGGCATCTGCGGTGATGGTGTTCGAGCCGCAGCCTCGAGAGTTTTTTTGCCCTGATGATCCACCACCGCGCTTAACCAGCCTGCCTGAGAAAGCAGAAATCATGACAGGCTTAGGTGTTGATTATCTGATCGTGGCGCGATTTGATGATGAGTTACGTCAGCTGTCAGCAGATGCCTTTGCTGAGCTTTTGCGCAAGCTGAACGCCCAGCATCTGGTGCTTGGCGATGATTTTCGCTTTGGTCATGATCGCACGGGTGATACGGATTTTTTGATTCGGGCAGGGTTTAGCATTGATCATCTATCAACGGTATTGAACGATGATGTTCGTATCAGCTCGACAGCGGTCAGAGAGGCATTGTCCGAGCAGAATCTCGCGCTGGCTAAGACATTGCTTGGGCGAGATTATGCGATCACAGGCGAGGTAGTTCATGGTGATAAAATTGGTCGAACGCTTGATTTTGCCACCGCGAATGTTAGTTTGAATCGCCTTAAGCCTGCCGTCAATGGCATCTATGGTGCGGATGTTTTTGCTTATAAAGAAGGCAAAGTAATTGATTTGTCCGCGCTTGGCGGTGGTGTATTAGGCATGCAAGCGGGTAGTCTATTCGGTACGGTCAATGTCGGCACACGCCCAAGTGTCAATGGCTCAGATTATCGTCTTGAGGTGCACTTGCCTGATTTTAATGCTGATCTGTATGGCATGACCTTAAAAGTGGTGTTCTTAACCTATCTGCATGGCGAAAAAAAGTACGCCAATCTTGATGAGCTAAAAGCAGGCATCGCTAAAGATGTTGCGGATTTATTGGCTTGGCGCGCCCAGATTGTCTGATTAATCTATCATGCCAAAATAAAAGCACCTCTATTGGGTGCTTTTATTGCGCTTCATATTGTACTTTGCATTAGTTTTGCATGTTGTCCGAGTGCAGGCGTGAATTTAGCTCATCAATTGGACCTGTCCAAACCGCATCAAGCTTATACTCTTCTTTTAAGAAAGCGCGCTGCTGCTCTGTCCAAAATGGTGCTTCCGCCAGTTTTACTTCTTCAGGTAGCTGATTGGCCTTGATGAAGGCATCCACTGCTTCGTCAGAGCATTCTAGTCCTAATTGTTTGAATAGTTCGTTGATGTTGTATTCGATGTCACCTAGCATGATTTTCTCCTTGTTGGCTGTGTGATTTCGACAGGCTTTTTGCTTATCGATAGATTGATTGTAACACAGTTAAAAAATTTTATAAGGCTAAAATCTTGCTAGAATGTACGGCTTTTGTAGGCGAGATTTTGGACAGATTAATCCAAAATCTCAACCAATTCACCTTCCACTAGATGCATGCTGATGGCGCGTGTCACGTGAATATTGACAAATTTGCCCAGCAGCTCATCACTGCCTTTGAAGATCACAGAGCGGGTGTTGTCTGCCGTGCCATGAAGGTAGCCTTCGCGGCGGTTGGCGTGCTCTTCGACCAATACGCGTACAGTCTGACCGACCATGGCGCGCGTCTTGGCAAAGGTGGAGTCTTTGATGACTTCTTGGAAGGCGGCCAGTCGTGCTTTTTTGGTGTCTAGGCTGACATCATCAGGCAGATCTGATGCAGGCGTGCCAGGACGCTTTGAGTAGATAAAGCTATAAGAATGATCAAAATCCAAATCTTTGGCAAGCTGCAGCGTGTCATTAAAATCTGCATCCGTCTCACCTGGAAAGCCGATAATAAAGTCGGAGGATAGGTGTAGGTCGGGACGGATCGCTTTTAATTTGCTGATTTGATTGATGTAAACATCGATGGTGTGGTTGCGCTTCATCGCTGCCAGCACGTTGTTTGAGCCACTTTGAACGGGCAAATGCAAGTGTGAGACGAGCTTTGGCAGTGTCTTATAGGCATCGATGATATCATCGGTGAATTCAAGCGGGTGGCTGGTGGTGTAGCGAATGCGCTCAATGCCATCAATGTGCGAGACGTAGTGCAACAGCTCGCTGAAGCGGCAGATGCTGCCGTCGTCTTTCTCGCCGCGGTAGCCGTTCACGTTTTGACCCAGAAGGTTGATTTCGCGGACGCCTTGTTCGGCAAGGCTGTCAATCTCGGCAAGTACGTCATCTAACGGGCGAGACAGCTCTTCGCCACGCGTATAAGGAACGACGCAGAATGAGCAGTATTTTGAGCAGCCTTCCATGATGGAGACGAATGCCTTATAGCCTTCGACACGTGGTTCTGGCAGGAAGTCGAATTTTTCGATGCTTGGGAACGACACATCCACGACACCGATGCGATTGCGTGGCACTTCATCGACTTGTTTGGTGGATTTATTATAAAGTTCTGGCAAGCGGTGTAGGGTCTGCGGACCAAATACCATGTCCACAAAAGGCGCGCGCTTTTGGATGTTGTCGCCTTCTTGGGATGCCACGCAGCCGCCCACGCCGATGATGAGGTCGGGATTTTTAAGTTTTAGTTTGCGCCAGCGACCCAGTTCGGAGAAGACTTTTTCTTGGGCTTTTTCGCGAATGGAGCAAGTGTTCATGATGAGCACATCTGCTTCATTGATGTCGTTGGTAACTAGCATGCCATGACTGTCGCCAAGCACATCACCCATTTTTTTGGAGTCGTATTCGTTCATCTGGCAGCCTTGCGTGACGATGTAGACTTTTTTTGGTGCATCGCTTGGCTTGATGTCGCCAGAATTTGCCATGACTGGCAACTCTTGGTGTTCTATGGTTTGGGTGGGTTTTTGATGTGCTTTGGGATTGAAGGTAGCAACGGTCATGGTTTTCTCCAAGGGATTGCTGACAAAAGGAATTTCAAAAAACTCATCATTATAACATGGGTTGGTGCATTGAGCGAATTTTTTGTCAGAAAACGCCCAAGATTTAGCTAAAGGCAGGGGTAATTTACAACTTTTATACAAGGGTGTTAGATGAATTTGTTAGGCTATGTTGCATTTGTCTGTTTTGCGATGTTCAAGGTGTTGAGTTTGGCGAGATGGATTAATTTTTAAGACTTAAAGCAGATTAAAGAAGGGTGTGATGCCAAAATTTAGCAAAAATGGTCAAAAACTGGGGTTGTTGTCGGCGCTGTGCGGAGCGATCTTAATGCAGGTGGCGTGTGCACAGGGCGATGCTGGTGATGGAAGTATTTATCAGTTTATCGATGCTGAACGCCAAAAATCAAGCCCCAACGCGATGCGCCAATACGAGCAAAGCATGCAAGGATCACTGTTTGCTGCCTACCCTGAATACTGGCGACTCAACTATAACCTATCTGCTCAAGATCCGCAGACGGTGAATAACTTTGTCACCAAGCACCCCGGTCAGGTGATGAGTGAAAAACTGGTCGCTGACTATGCCGAGGTCAAGGCGCGTGAAAGTGACTATGCGTCAGTGCGCGCGGTCGCAGCCAATGTGGTGAATGCTGATGCGTCGGAGGCTTGTGCGATTGCATTGGGCTTTAACCAAAGCAGTGAGTCTTATCGCGCATTAGAACAAAAACCTAACGTCTGGCTAAACACCCGCATTAAGCAATCACTGTGCGATAAGCTTGCCCATGAGATGGCAGCGAACCCACGCATCACGCGCACTGACCAGCATGAGCAGCTGATCCGAATGATGCGCATCGATCGCAGACAGCTGTCGAGTCGTCAAGCGCCATTGGATAAAGTGAGCGAGATTCTAGATTTGTCATCACGATTGGGTCTGCCGATCTCTTTTGAGACGTTGCGCGGAGTTGCCAATAATCCAAACGGTTTCTTTGGGCAATTTAGCAGTCAAGGCTACAGCGATGTGAATCAGTATCTGTACATCTATGCCATCAGTCAGCTGGCGCATCGCTCATACAATGAAGCGATCATGCAGCTAAACTATGACATCAGCCAAGACAACAACCGCTCAACCAAGCTGCTCTCTGACATGGCGCGCCGTTATGCTTACCGTAGTATCGCTGTCAAGCGCATGAACATGAATACTGATGACGGCTTTAGCATGGATGCGGTGACTTGGTTTAGAAACAGCATGGGCGAGCCATTCAACCTAGAAGAAGCTGAAGACTATGCGCAGGCGGCGATTTATTTTGGACAATGGCAGGACGTGGTGTCAGCCATCACTCAGATGAGTGCCATCCACCAAGGTGAACGCATTTGGCAATACTGGCTGGCGCGCGGCTATGAACAAACCGGCAAACAAAACGACGCCCGTAAAATCTACCAAAGCCTAGCCACAGGCGTGGATTATTATGGACTGCTGGCAAAAGATAGATTGGGTCAGCAGCTAAGCCTATCTGAGATTGGCGGTAATGCACTGCCGAACATCAGCGCCCAAGACAGCGCACGCGTGATGAGGGATCCACACTTTGCGCGCGCATTCGTCATGATGAGCAATAATGTCAGCCCTGAGCATTCAGGGCGTGAGTGGAACTGGGCGGTCAAAAAAGCCCGCGATGCCAACGATAACACGCTGGCATTGGCTGCTGCCAAGCGCGCGCATGATCTAGGACTGTATCATCGTAGCATCTACGCCATCGATAACATGCCAAACCTAAGAGCTGCCGCGCTGTCTCACCCGATGCCTTATCAGAATAGCGTCATGTCATACAGTCGCAATGTCGGCATAGACCCTGCGTGGGCATACGGCATCATGCGCCAAGAAAGTCGATTCCAGCCCAGCGCACGCTCTGGCGCTGCCGCGTCAGGCTTGATGCAAATCATCCCAGGTACCGCAAACCAAATCGCGCGTGGGCTTGGCGAGCGCACAGGTGACATGGGCAATCCTGATACGAACATTCGTTATGGCACTTGGTTCTTAAGTGATTTGGCGGGCAAATCAGGCTATCAAATTGCCGTGGCCACCGCAGGCTATAACGCAGGACCGGGCGCGGCGCGCAGATGGCTGCCTACCCACGGTCCGATTGGCGCTGATCAATATGTCGAGGCCATTCCTTATAGTGAGACGCGTGATTACGTCAAGCACGTCATGGAAAATGCAACGATTTATAGTGCGCTACTTGGCAACCCAACACCCATCAGTCAGCGCATGGGTACGGTATCGCCCAGATACTAAGCGAATCAGCATCGATAGTAAAACACCGTTTATCATAAGCAGTGTTTTTATTTATCCACCTGGGTCATTATTTTATGTGGTTTTTATTGGATGAATGTTTTATGATGGGTGTGTTTTAAGATATTGCCAGGGTTTATGAAAATTATAAAATACATGGTGGCAGCGGTTGTATTGCTATTGGCATTGCTGGTCATGGCTGCCATACTAAGCTATCGACCGCTTCCACAGAATGATGCACGCACGCCATCCATGACGCTGCCCATGGATGAATCAAGCTTGCTTGTCCATCACATCATGCAAGAGACAAGTCAGCATCCTGATAAGACGGGTGTTTATCCTTTTGCTAATGGTCTTGATTCTTTTGTGGCGCGATTGTCCTTGGTGGAGACGGCAAAGTATTCGCTTGATATTCGTTACTATATCTGGAAGAATGATATCTCGGGCGCGCTGCTCGCTCAGCGGATATTCGCGGCAGCCGATCGTGGGGTGCGCGTTCGAATACTGCTTGATGATAATAGCATGGCGGGCATGGATGGTGTGCTCAAGGCACTGGATAATCATCCTAATATCGAGGTGAGGTTATTTAACCCGTTTATGCATCGTCGTTTCCGCTGGATTGGATTTTTGAATGATTTTGATCGGCTTAATCAGCGCATGCATAACAAATCATTCACCGCTGATAGCGCAATCTCGATCGTGGGTGGGCGCAATGTCGGCGATGAATATTTTGGTGCAGGCGATGGCATGATGTTCGCTGATATGGATGTGGCGGTGGTTGGTAAGGTGATGCCAGCGCTGAATGAGGATTTTGATCGTTATTGGGCGAGTGAGCGTGCTTATCCTGCCAATGCGATCATTCCAGATGACACCAAGCCCGCCGCCATCAGCGCCGAGCCGATCAATACACAAGCTACCAAGCAGTACATCGATGAGCTTAGACAGTCGGATTATGCCAGCAAACTGATTTATCATACGGTTGAATTTTATTGGACGGATGCTAGATTGATCAGTGATAATCCCATGCGTGTGGATGAGGACTGGGAGGATACTGTTACGTCTCAGATTGCGCCTTATTTTCAAAAGGCTAATAGCACCTTGACTATTGTTTCGCCTTATTTTGTACCGACTGATGGCGGCGTGGTGCTGTTTAATAACATCGCCAGAGATACCGATGTTAAGATTCTTACCAATTCGCTCGCTGCCAACGATGTCGCTGCCGTGCATAGTGGCTACGCCAAATACCGAAAGCCGTTATTAAATGGCAACGTCGGTCTGTACGAACTTAAAACCGAAGCCGCGCCACTCATCCAAAAGAAAAACCAAGGCTTGGGTGGTAGCTATAGAGGTGGCAGTGGTTCGAGTCTTCATGCTAAGACTTTTATTGTCGATGAGCGTTATCTATTCGTCGGCTCGTACAATCTCGATCCGCGTTCTGCGATACACAACACTGAGATGGGGATTATTTTTGATGTGCCAGAGATGGCAGCCATCGCGGAGCGTCAGATTCGTGCGCGCTTGCCCGACATGGCATATCAGCTAAAGCTTGAGCAGGATAAGCTTGCTTGGCATAGCCAAGACGATGATGGTACTCACACTGTTTATTACCAAGATCCTGATACCAAGTGGCACAAGCGCTTTGCCGTGTGGTTCATGTCGTGGCTGCCGATTGAGTCGCTGCTTTGATTGATGTAATAATCTTATAGTCAATGATGAGCGACATTAAGAACAGCACCTAAATAAGCGCGTTAATTTTATGGCAAAAAACTTTGTCAATGCCATAAAAAAGTGCTACACTAAGATGATTTTGTGATTTTTGAAATGGTTTTGAAGTTGCAAAATTACCAAAATTCTACTTCTGTATAAGGATAATATCATGAGCAAACAACCTGTCCGTGTCGCGGTAACTGGTGCCGCTGGTCAAATCGGTTATAGCCTACTGTTCCGTATTGCTTCAGGCGAGATGCTTGGCAAAGATCAACCTGTCATTCTACAACTACTAGAAATCCCGAACGAAAAAGCACAACAAGCTCTAAAAGGCGTTATCATGGAGCTAGATGACTGCGCATTTCCACTACTTCAAGACGTGATTGGTACTGACGATCCAAACGTGGCATTCAAAGATGCAGACTATGCCCTATTGGTAGGTGCGCGTCCTCGTGGTCCTGGCATGGAGCGTGCTGACCTACTTCAAGAAAACGCAAAAATCTTCACCGTTCAAGGTAAAGCACTAAACGACGTAGCTAGCCGTGACGTTAAAGTATTGGTGGTAGGTAACCCTGCAAACACCAACGCATACATCGCCATGAAGTCAGCGCCAGATCTACCTGCTAAGAACTTCACCGCAATGCTTCGCCTAGACCACAACCGTGCGCTAACTCAAGTAGCTAAGAAAACTGGCACTGCAGTTAAAGACATCAAAAACCTAACTGTATGGGGTAATCACAGCCCAACCATGTACGCAGACTATCGTTTTGCGACAGTGAATGGCGAATCTGTAAAAGACATGATCAACGACCAAGAGTGGAATGCTAACACTTTCCTACCTACCGTTGGTAAGCGTGGCGCAGCGATCATCGAAGCGCGCGGCCTGTCATCAGCAGCGTCAGCAGCGAACGCAGCCATCGACCACATGCGTGACTGGGCTCTAGGCTCAAACGGTGAGTGGGTAACCATGGGTATCCCATCTGACGGTTCATACGGTATCCCAGAAGGCGTAATGTTCGGCTTCCCTGTAACGACCGAAAATGGCGAATACAAAATCGTTCAAGGTCTTGAAATCGACGAATTCAGCCAAGAGCGTATCAACATCACGCTTAACGAGCTAGAAGAAGAGCGTTCAGCGATTGATCACCTATTTAACTAATCCTTGGATTGTTGAGTCAAAAACACCCTTAATATCAAGGGTGTTTTTTGTGGCTGTCATGATGGCGGTTTAATTTATTCTGCGTTTGGTATTTTTGTTGAACTGTATGAATTCTAAGCTTAAATTTGTTGTGTTTTTCTGATTTTGGTGTGGTTTTGTGGGGGAAATTATGGCATTTTGGGTAAATTTTCGGTATGATAATGCGTTTAAATTGACAATTCGGATTTGCCATGAGTATTTTTGCCAACCATCAAGACAATCTAAAACTCTACAACACCATGACCGCTGATAAGCAAACCTTTGTTCCGCTAGAAGCGGGTAAGGTCGGTATGTATGTGTGCGGCATGACGGTGTATGATTATTGTCATATCGGTCATGCGCGCGTGATGGTGGCGTTTGACGTGATTTATCGACACTTGATGTCGCTTGGCTTTGATGTGAGTTATGTGCGCAACATCACCGACATTGATGATAAGATCATCTACCGCGCCAATGAAAATGGTGAGAGCATAAATCAGCTCACCGAGCGATTCATCAAAGCCATGCATGAGGATGCAGATGCCTTGGGCTGTCTGCGTCCGAACATTGAGCCTAAGGCGACCGAGCACATCAATGAGATGCAGAATATCATCAGTACTTTGATGGACAAAAATCATGCCTATACCAAGGGCGGCGATGTGTATTATGCGGTTGATAGTTTTAAGGATTATGGCAAGCTGTCCAAGCGAAATCTTGATGAGATGCAGGCGGGTAGCCGCGTGGACGTGGCAGACGATAAAGCCAATCCCTTTGACTTTGTGCTGTGGAAGCGCGCCAAAGCGGGCGAACCTGCGTGGGCAAGTCCTTGGGGTGATGGTCGCCCGGGTTGGCACATTGAATGCTCGGCGATGAGCGGCTGCTGCCTTGGTGAGACTTTTGACATTCATGGCGGTGGACATGATTTGCAGTTCCCCCACCATGAGAATGAAATCGCCCAGTCCGAAGCTTGCACAGGTAAGACCTACGCCAATCACTGGCTACATGTTGGTTTTATTAATGTCGATGGCGAGAAGATGAGTAAGTCTTTGGGGAATTTCTCAACCATTAAAGACGTGCTTGCCAAATTCCACGGCGAGACAGTACGATTCTTTATCTTATCCAGTCATTATCGCAGTCAGGTCAATTTCTCTGATGCGGCACTTACCGAGAGTCATACTGCCATCAGCCGCCTATATCACGCCCTAAAATCAGCCGAGAGTGTGGGTGAGATTATCGTTGATGCCGATATTGTCCAAGCGGACTTCGCCAAAGCTTATGCTGATGAATTCGTGCAGGCGATGAATAATGACTTTAATACGCCTAAGGCGATCAGTACGCTGTTCTCGGTGGCAGGCGAGATAAATAAAGCCATCAATGCGGGCGATAATGAAGCTGTCAGAAACTACGGCGTACTGCTTAAGACGCTGGCAAGCGGGCTTGGTCTGCTTGAGGTATCTGCCAATGAGTTCTTGCAAGCAAGCCTATCGGATGATGGTCTAAGTGCCGATGAGATTGAAGCATTAATCCAAGCGCGTGCTGATGCCAAGGCAAATAAAGACTTCGCCAGAGCGGACGCCATTCGTAATGAGCTAAAAGACAAAGGCGTGGAATTAGAAGACAGTCGTGCAGGTACGACTTGGCGCCGAATCTAATGATTGCTTGAACAATAAAAAAGAGCGCTGATAACGCTCTTTTTTATTGGGTTGATTTACTCGTCTAGGCTTTCTAGGCGGATGCGCACCACGGGCTCGGTAACGGCATTTAGCCGTTCGATTTGCTTGATGGCTTCGTTTATTTGCTTTTCAAGCACTGGCAAGGTCAGGATAATGATCGGCACCAGTCCTGATTTATGAGCATCGCGCTGTAAGATTGCATCGATGTTAATGCCATTGTCACTTAGGATGCGTGTGGTGTCAGCAAGCACGCCAAGCTCGTCTTTAACCGTTAGGCGCAGATAGTAGCCAGAAGTCATCTCGTCGCTAGATAGGATGCGCGTATCTGATAGCTCCTCGGGGACGAATGCCAAGTGGGGCACGTCGCTTGGCGTGGCGGCGGCGATGACATAGATCAGATCCATCACGTCAGCCATGACTGCTGATGCGGTCGCACCTGCACCTGCACCATCGCCATAATACAGGGATTGACCCAGTGGATGAGCATCGACCATCACGGCATTTTTTACGCCGTTCACGTTGGCTAGTAGGGTGCTGTCTGGGATAAGGGTAGGGTGTACACGTAGCTCAAAGCCATTTTCGCGGCGAATGGCGAAGCCTAGGTGCTTGATGCTATAACCAAGCTCTTTGGCGTACACCACGTCTTGTAGGCTGACCTTAGTGATGCCTTCGCAATATACTTTATCAAACTGAATCGGGATACCAAAAGCGATCGATGCCAGTAGTGATAATTTGTGCGCAGCATCAATACCTTCAACATCAAAAGTAGGATCAGCTTCAGCATAGCCTAGCGCTTGAGCTTCTGCCAACACATCACCGAATTTGCGGTTTTTGGTTTGCATTTCGGTCATGATGAAGTTGCCAGTGCCATTGATGATGCCAGCTAGCCAGTCGATTTTGTTAGCGGCCAATGCTTCACGGATAATTTTGATGATGGGGATGCCACCTGCGACCGCTGCTTCATAGCGTACTTGTACGCCGTATTCTTCGGCTAAGGCGAAGATTTCATTGCCGTGCTTGGCAAGCAGTGCCTTGTTGGCGGTAACGATGTGTTTTTTGTGGCGGATGGCGTGCATTATGACATCTTTGGCAACATCAGTGCCACCAATGACTTCAATGACGATGTCCACATCATCAGCCTCTGCGATGGCAAGCAGATCAGTGCTTTGTTTGATGTTACTGTCGATGTCATCGCGATGACGGCGCGTGCCGACGTGAGTGATGTTGATGATGTGTCCGCTGCGGCGTGCCAGCTCATTGGCGTTATCTTTTAGAAGATTAACCACGCCAGTACCAACGGTACCCAGACCTAATACGGCAAGATTGATTGACTTATTCACGGTATCGTTTCTCAAAAGTTGTCAAGTTTGATGTTATAAATTTAATAATAATCACAATCGGCGCCAATCAAATCATCCATTCCTTAATTAAAATTGGCGTCTGTCAGCTGATGGATTGTATATAGGATAAAGAAGATTGCTTAACTTAGCATAACTTTATAAAACTTACTAGCAATTTTCACGTGATTTTGTGAAAATTTTATGAAAGTATTAAAAAGCAGTCACTACCTATCAGCGATGTTTGATTGCCATCTTAGCGAGCTCATCAGCAGGTAGATAGCCGCCGATTTGATGGCCGGATTCGCTAAAGATTGCAGGTGTGCCACTCACGCCAATCGCATGTCCAAGCTCTATGTGTTTTGCCACAGGGTTGTCACAGGCGGGTGCGGTGATGTTTTCGCCTTTTTTGGCGCGAGTGATGGCGTCTTTTTGATCAGCGCTGCACCAGATGGCTTGAGCCACAGGCACGAATTGTTCGGTTCTAGGCCATGCCAAATAACGAACCTCAACGCCCTGAGCTGTGATGTCGTCGATCTCGCTGTGCAGCTTTTGGCAATAATGACAGCTTGGGTCGGTGAATGCATACACGGCAGCTTTGGTCTCGCCAGTAGCAGGGTAGATGATCATCTCATTCTTATCGACCGCTGATAACATCTCTTTGGCGATGGTAGATTGCATGGCGGCAGTGATATCAACTGGTTCTTCGCCGCCGACTTTGGCGATCTGACCTTGAATGATGTATTCGCCGTTGACATCAACAAACATCGGCGGCGCTTCATCGAACATCACCCAGTACATGTTAGGCATGTCGGTCGGCATGGCGGATTTAACGGTGAGGTTTACGCCTGACGCTTGTAGGTTCTTTTGAAGAGCGCTGACCACAGCATCATCAGAGGGTAGGGCTTTGCTTGAGGCGATGGTTGGCGTGGCTGTGTCGCTATTTGCCTTATTGTCGCATGCGCTTAATACAGTTAAGCAGGCAAGGGCGCCAACCAAGCCAAATTTATTAAAAATACGGTTTGTAAAAATGCTCATTATAATGCCATTATATAGCCAAATAAAATTTATTCATTATGCCAAAAATTACCTGACTTTGCTAGCAAATTTTAGCAAGTTTGACAAATTAGCCAAAAATTGCTTGCTTTTTTCTTAGAAATTTTGATACAATACGGCGTTATTCCATAACCTGCTTTCATTGAATGGCGGTCATTTTCCGTGATTCATCGCAGGGCAACCACCAAGGAAATAACCTATGCTACGCATTGCCTACGACGCTTTAACTTTTGATGACGTGCTACTCCTGCCTGCCTATTCAGAAGTCCTGCCAAAAGAAACAAAACTAACCACCCGCCTTACTACTGACATCAACCTAAACCTACCAATCATCTCCGCTGCAATGGATACCGTGACTGAGTCTAAGATGGCGATTGCCATGGCGCAGCTTGGTGGTCTGGGCATCATCCACAAGAACATGGACATCGAGCATCAAGCCAGTCGTGTGCGTCACGTCAAGAAGTTCGAGGCGGGCACAGTGGCCGATCCTATCACAGTACATCCTGAGGCGACCGTGGGTGAGCTATTGCGCATCACTAAAGAGCATAAAATCAGCGGTGTGCCTGTGGTAGAGCGTGGTACAGATCGCGTGGTGGGTATTGTGACGCATCGTGATTTGCGTTTTGAGACTAATTTAGATCAGCCAGTGGCGAATGTGATGACGCCAAAAGACAAATTGGTCACTGTCAAAGAAGGCACGCCACAAGAACAAATCAAAGCACTACTACACGAGCACCGCATCGAGAAAGTGGTGGTGATTGATGATGATTTTCGCCTAAAAGGTCTAATTACAGTTAATGACTTTACCAAGGCTGAGAATAACCCCAGTGCTTGTAAAGACGAAAAAGGTCGCTTGCGTGTGGGTGCGGCAGTGGGCACGGGCGTAGATACCGAAGCACGAGTTGAGGCATTGGTTGCCGCGAATGTGGACGTGATCATCGTAGATACCGCTCATGGACACTCAAAAGGCGTTATCGATCGTGTGGCATGGATCAAGAAAAACTATCCAAACATCCAAGTAATCGGTGGCAATATCGCGACAGGCGATGCCGCACTTGCCCTGATGGACGCGGGCGCGAACGCAGTTAAAGTGGGTATCGGACCAGGCTCTATCTGTACTACCCGTATCATTGCAGGCATTGGCGTGCCACAGATTAGCGCGATTGATAACGTTGCCAGCGCTCTTAAAGATCGCATTCCGCTAATCGCCGACGGCGGCATTCGCTTCTCAGGCGACATGGCAAAAGCCATCGCGGCAGGTGCTTCTTGCATTATGGTGGGTAGCCTTCTGGCAGGTACAGAAGAGGCACCGGGCGAGGTTGAGCTCTTCCAAGGGCGTTACTACAAAGCATATCGTGGCATGGGTTCATTGGGTGCGATGAGCGGACAAAACGGCTCATCAGATCGCTATTTCCAAGACGCCAAAGATGGCGTTGAGAAGTTAGTGCCAGAGGGCATCGAGGGTCGCGTTCCTTATAAAGGCCCAGTGACCGGCATCATTAACCAGTTGGCGGGCGGTCTAAAATCATCAATGGGTTACACCGGCTGCCACACCATCGAAGAGATGCGTAAGAACACTACCTTTGTGAAAGTAACGTCTGCCGGCATGAAAGAATCACACGTGCATGATGTTCAAATCACCAAAGAAGCACCAAACTATCGCCAAAACTAAAAACAAAAAATCACTCGATGTCATCATCGGGTGATTTTTCTTGTATTTATAAAATGGCGCACCTAGCGGGCATCACACAAAACACATAAGTTATTGATATTTAAATAATTATTTTATATTAAATTTCAGTTATACCAGTAAATATACCAGTTTTTTTCAAAGTAACCCCCTGTTTTTGCCATTTTACCCCATTTTTACCACATCATGCAGGCGTGCGAAAATTGGCGAAAATAGGGGCGGTTTTATGTAATTTTATGTAACTTTGTTACAGCCCTACTTTCTCCGTCTTTTCGGAAGTTTTTTCCAAAACAGAATTTTTTTTATGCACGGCTAGGGGCGTGGTGTCCGCTGGTGTGGTGTTTGGCATTTCTTGCACACCCCCCGACTGTTGGCGGTCGGATTGGCTGGCGGTTCGGTGCTGGGGCGGTCGGTTCGGTCGGTGCTGGTGCTTATCTTTGTTGATGGCTATATCTAGGCGGTGGGGCTGGTGTTTGCGTGCTTGTTTTTATTATCAACATATTCACATCTTTTTAAGGATAAATTTAAAAATACACCCCCAAAAGTCTGCTAAGTTTGCTAAGTTATTCAAAAAAAGCCTTGTAAGCCTTACACCATAAGGGTTAAAAACTTTCCAGCCATTTGCTAAGTTTTGCTAAGTTATTATAAATTTTACCCCAAGTACCCTTAAAACCAGCACAACCACGACTACACAAAACCCTATAAAACCCTTTATTTAAAAGGCTTTTCGGTGTTTTATTATCAGAATTGAATAACTTAGCAGGGGTGGGAATAACTTAGCAGATATGGGAATAACTTAGCAGGGGTGGTAGTGGCTGGAATGGTCGCACGGTTCAGCCTGCTGTTCGGTGCTGGGGCGGTCGGTTCGGTCGGTGCTGGTGCTTATCTTTGTTGATGGCTATATCTAGGCGGTGGGGCTGGTGTTTGCGTGCTTGTTTTTATTATCAACATATTCACATCTTTTTAAGGATAAATTTAAAAATACACCCCCAAAAGTCTGCTAAGTTTGCTAAGTTATTCAAAAAAAGCCTTGTAAGCCTTACACCATAAGGGTTAAAAACTTTCCAGCCATTTGCTAAGTTTTGCTAAGTTATTATAAATTTTACCCCAAGTACCCTTAAAACCAGCACAACCACGACTACACAAAACCCTATAAAACCCTTTATTTACAAGGCTTTTCGGTGTTTTATTATCAGAATTGAATAACTTAGCAGGGGTGGGAATAACTTAGCAGGCATGGGAATAACTTAGCAGGGGTGGTAGTGGCTGGAATGGTCGCACGGTTCAGCCTGCTGTTCGGTGCTGGGGCGGTCGGTTCGGTCGGTGCTGGTGCTTATCTTTGTTGATGGCTATATCTGGGCAGTGGGGCTGGTGTTTGCGTGCTGTATGCTTTGGCGGTTGTTATATTCAAACAAAGCACCGATAAAAAAACAAGGGCGAACGCTTACCCTTGTTGTTTGTATTGCCTGTATGATAAAGGCGGTTGGGCTAACATTGATTTAACAATGCTGGGTTTAGCTCTATTACACGCTTTGGACGGCGGTTGGTGGTCTCGGTGTTCAGATAGATATAATTGTTATCACTTAACAATTCTAATGCTGTTTCTAGTGTTTGTTTAATTCGTAAATGCTGGGGCGTTACGCTCGTTTGTAGATACGACAAATAAAACTTATCTTGTCCTGTTTCTTTGGCTTTTTTAACCAGCCATTGTAACAGCTTTTCAGCGTCTGTAATGTCGGTGGCAATGTCATCATAGCGTCTGCGCTCGCTGGCAGAATACTCCACAATCTCAATAGCACCTTGTATGTCGTCAATGCCAATGGCATTTTTACCATTAAACCAAGCGAATAATGACGCAATACGGCTGGCATTCTCAACCATACGACTAGCATAGGCTTTGGCATTGTGATTGATACCGCCTTTGCGTTGGCTGTTTTCCACCTTTTGCCAGTAGCTTTGCACCAGCTTTAATGCCTGTGCTTGCCATGCCAGCTGTTTGCGTTTGCCTTGTTCAGGTGGCAAGGATAAAAAGTTATGGCAAATTTGCCAGTATTCTTGCAAAGTCTCATCAGTGGCAAAGTTATCAGTAATTAGCATTCTGTTACCCCTGTTGTCAGGGGGAAAGGCAAATAAACAGCGTGGCAATAATCCTTGTTGGGTTAGGCGTGTATTATTTAGTGCTGGCTTTAATGCTACATCTTGCCCACATAAAAACAGCGTCAAACGCACGCCGTACGCTATTTGATTGCCTGTATTGCTTATCGTGATACGCTCTGCGATACCCTTACTATAAATATCACAAATCGCACCAATGCTTGAACCTGCTGTTTCAGCTTTTAGGCTTGCACCGTCTAGCAGGTTTGCCCCTTCGTCTGCTGTATAGCTGGCGTTTTGGTAATTGCCATCAGTGAAGCCCTGCATGACTTTTTGAACGCTCCCACTACCAAACATACTGCGTGGGTCTGCTGGCTTGTGGTTTTGTTCGTGAAAGGCTTTGATTTCTTTTTTGCTTTTGCTGGATAATTCGTTATCATACATTCGCTTATCATCTTTGTAGGTTTCGTATTCACTCCGTTCAAAATCCAAAATGGCTTTATGGGTGATTTTGATGGTTTGGGTTTTACCGCTCCCACTTTCGCCCTGCACCACCAAAAATAGGCTGGCTGGGTTGTAGTCGCTGTTGATATAAGGCGCGTCAATAAATCCTTGTCCAATATGGCTTAACGCACCCAACACGCCAAAGCCAGCCATAGACAAGGGGACTTGCTGATAATAGGCGGTTTTTTCAACGACTTTGGCAAGTAAAGATGGAAAGGCGGTTACTGGGAATGGTGTTTCAATGTTTTTAACTTCATCAAACGCAACCATCTTACCCCATTTGTCATTATCCCCATCTTTGGCAGGGGAGGTACTATTTACCGATTTTGGGGCGTGCCTTGCTTGTAGGTATGCCGTGCCAGCGATAAGCGGTAAATTTTGAATGTTTTGGTAAATGTCTAGCGTGCCAGCTTGTGCATTTTCTAGCCGTGTGATGTGGTCGTGTGCGTCATCTGATGGGGCAAGCGGTGTATTTTGTGCCATGCTATCCACATCAACCACATCAAAAGCGATTTTAAGCCCATCTAAGGCGTTTGCCATGTCATCAAGCCACTTTTGCCCTGCTGTGTCATAATCACGCCATAAACGCACGCTACGCCCAACAAGGGGCGTTAAATCGGTGGTATTGGTACTGCTGGAAGCTCCTGCGGTGGTCGCAACAAAGCCCAAACGGTTTAACGCACTTGCACATTTTTCCCCTTCCACAAAATACACCACTTGAGTAGGGTGGGCGGTCGTCAAATCTGGTAATAGATACAGCGGTTTGGCTTTGGGTGAATAACGGGCGTGTTCGCCTTTGGTTGGTTCGCCTAGATGAAAGCGACTGCCATCATACCAGCACGGCTTAATCCATTTTTTGCCGTCCTTGTCAAATCTGGGCTTAAAATACAATAAATCACCATCTTTATCATAATAGCGATAAATGGCGGTCAAATGGTTAATATCAAAACCTTGCTCATGTAGGCTTTTATCTATGCTAAGCAAGGCATTTACCAAAGTTTGTAACGCTTGCCCGTCTTGATTGCTAAAACTGGGGTATTTTGGCGGTGTGGCAGGCGTGGCGGTGCTGGTGGGTATTTGCATGGGGTTTTGGTGGTGGTTTGTCATGGTTTATTTTCCTTGTCTGTTCTGTGTGATTGTTGTTGCCCTTGCTAGCGTTCATAGATATTTAATTCTTTGCAAGCGGTTAAAAAATCCACGCCATGATAACGCTGGTAAAAATCAAGCACATCACCGCCAGACGCTCCACAACCAAAGCAATAAAACGCCCCTGTATCCCTGTTAATGCTTAGGCTGGGCGTTTTGTCGCTGTGAAAAACGCATTTAATATTAGTCTGCTTGCCTTTTAGGTGTATGCCATAGCGTGCATAAAAACTGACTGGGTCGGGCTTGTCATTGGTATCAAATCGCATGGCGTGCTGATGATTGCCCATACCATGCTTGCCAACCGCTCTATTTTCGCTTGTATGCGGTCTATTTTCGCTTGTGGGGTGTGGGTGGTATGATTTCCCATGTGGGTGCTGGGCGTGGCTTGTGGCGTGGCTGTGTGCGTTTTGCTGATTGGCAAATGGTCGCTTGTTAAAAAATGCGTTTTTGGCAAATAATGGGCGGTTTAATAATTCGTGGGCGTTTGTCATGATAAATTCCACTGATACAATTTTAATCATTACTTGGGCTGGTTCGGTCGCTCGGTTTGGCTGCTTTGTTTTGCCATGTCGATAAATCCAGCCATCAGACAATAAAAGCCATTCACCCAAAATAGATAAATGGCTTTTTGGGTGTCTTGTGCCTTGGGTTAGGCTAACTGCTGATGGCTTGTGGTGTTCGCCAACTGCTCCAAGTATTGCTGACTGTCGGTAGCGTTATTTGCCATGTTGTAGCACGCCTGCTGGATTATCTCGCATAGGGTGTTAAAGTCTGATTTGTCATCTCTATGCTTTTTGAGTAGCTCCACCGCTTCAGACAACAAACAAAAGTTTGTGGACGCTAGATGAAATTCATCTGCTGAACAAGCTATATCATTTCTTGATACACTCATAAGCTCGTCAAATGAGTGGTTTGGCTGGTTAATGTTGTTGGTGGTGGTTTGGTTGATATTGGCGGTTGTACCGTTATTGATAACTACATTCATGATATTTTTCCCTTAGATTAAAATTGCTCTGTGATGGTTTTAATGGCGACGCTGATGCTTTCGTTACTTGCGATGCTTTGGGCGTGTTTGATTGCGTCTGAAAGCTCATTAAAATGCTGGCAAGTGATAACAAGGTGCTTATCTTTGCCATTGGCAAACACACAAGCAGGCGGTAAAAACGCATGAATGTCTTTAAATGCTACCGCTTGGCTGGTGTATGGCGTGCTTTGGTTGCGCGGTGGGCAAGTGTGGGCGGTCGCTGGTGTGATATGTTCAAAAGAAATCATCTTACACCCCCATTACAGACAAAAAGCCAATGGCAAGGCAAGCCATAGGCAAGCCAACGATAAAGCTAATAACAAGGCTTTCAGCAGGGGTAAAGTTAGATAGTTTGGCTAGAATGCCAACAAGGAAATTTTGCATATTTGCACCTGATAATTTAGTTAGTGAATACGCCCCAAAAATAGGGCGTTGGGTCTCAACTACCGTTATCAGACGGCTGTGCATATTTACCACAAGGGCTATTGTATTTTGCACTATCAACCCAACAAAATTTGATACGCACCCTTTTGGGGCGGTGTTTGCTGGTGTTGCCTGTGTGTTAGGCGTAAAAATAGCCAATGTATGACGGTTTGGCTTTACCGCTGATAATTTAGTAGTAGCGGTATTATTGCCCAACTCGTGCGATTTTGCAAGGGAATTTTTGGCTAGGTTGCACGGTGGGCAAATATGCATGGCGTTGGCTGGTGTGGCAAGTATAAATTTAATCATCTTGCACCTCCTTTGGCAAAAACACGGATAGCAGGCGTGCTAAATAACGCTACAATGCGTTCTGTGATGGTTTTTGGCTTAGGTGGTACACTTGCCCCATCTTGCTCATTCATCAGCTTTACAAGCTCATTCATGGCGTTATGGATGGCATTAGCACGGTCGCCATGTCCTGCGTATGGATTTTGGGCGTGTAGTTCGCTATGGCGGTGGTATTCGTCTGCTAGGACGGTTAGGGAATGATGAAGAATGGAATTGTTCATAGTAGTAAATTTAGTTAGTGAATGAACACGCCCACAAATAGGGCGTTGGGTCTCAACTACCGTTACTACACGGCTGTGCATATTTACCACAAGGGCTATTGTATTTTGCACTATCAACCCAACAAAATTTGATACGCACCCAATTAGGGCGGTGTTTGTTGGTCTTGTCTTAGACAATAAAAAAGCACTGTTGGACGGTGTGCAACCGTGTAGTAATTTAGTAGTAGCGGTATTATTGCCTAACTCGTGCGATTTTGCAAGGGAATTTTGGGTGTGTAGTTCGCTATGGCGGTGGTATTCGTCTGCTAGGACGGTTAGGGAATGATGAATAACGGTATTATTCACGGTGGGGTTTCCTTTTCGTTTAGTTAGTGATACCACCCCGTAAATAGGGTGGCAGGTCTCAACTACCGCGAAAAGACGGCTGGGGCTATTTCCTTTCGGTTTTGTATTTACCCCTATCAACCCGCCAAAAACTGATGATAAAGCACGGATTGCCCATGATGGGGCGTGCTTATCTTGTGATGACGCATTTACGCCAGCTTTGGGCATAAAAATAGCCAATGAATGACGGTTTGGCTTTACCGCTTTTCGTTTAGTAGTAGCGGTATTATTGCCTAACTCGTGCGATTTTGCAAGGGAATTTTTGGCTAGAATGCCAGTAAGAAATGCGGTCATGATTGACGCTCCTAGTAAAGTTTTGAGTAATTTACCCATAAATGGGCGGTGTGGTCTCACTCTCGGTCTTACTAGAAACCGCTTTACATATTCGCCAACTGGCTTATTTTGTAATATCAACCACACCATAAAGGGGCGAAAATTTGCCAGCATGGGCAAAGTTTGCGTATATGATGGGCTTACGCTTACACCAATGCCAGCTTTGGCGGTGTTTGGGCGTAAAAAAAGCCAATTTAAACCGTTTGGCGTAACGGCTAGTAAGTTTTGAGAGAGAAGCTCATCATATTTCACGCCTGCATTTTTGGCAAGTGAAATATTTTTAATCAATTCTTGTTTTAATGAAATTTCTTTCATGTTATAATCTCTTTTGTGATTGAAATTTGTGTTTTTTATTGTTCGTTTTTCCACATTTCGCCCCTAATTCGTTAGGGGCGTTTTGTTTGGTTCTGCAAGATGGCAGGCGTGGCGGTATTCTCACGCCTGCATGATGGGGCGGTTAAGATGGGTAATCGTCATCGGCTGGCAAATCATCGCCATCATCTGACGCGTGGGAAAGTTTGTCATAGTCTGGAATGCCCGCCAAAGGGTTGTTGTCGCTATGCTTTGATAAATTTTTAATATTTGGTGCCAGCTTATCGTGAATAATGCGATTTAAACGCCCTATTAGGGTTTGATATTCCATGCTTAGGCGTCTAAAACTGCACTTGCTATATAGAATGCTGTGCATGTTGTGGGCGGTATTCTTTAAATCTGCATAGGTATAAATCAGCTCGCTGTAGAGCTCGTCAAGCTCTGATTGGCTGATGGCTGGGCTTTGGGCTGGTGGGTGTTTGTCTGTCATGATGTACCTCTAGATAATCGACAAATGAATGAACAAGCGAATTAAAAAGCGGTCGGATAGCCGTGCTTGATGCACATTTCACGGCAATAAATCAACGCTCCTATCGGTGTTAGTTCTGCTTTGATAGCACGCTTCATCAGTTTATCCAAATATTTATCTTGGCTTAGGCGTTTGCCGCTCCGACTGTAGGGCGTAACTTGCCACATGGTTGCTTGATATTTTTTGGCTTTGTCGCTGATATTTAATTGTTGCATGGCTTATTTTCCTTGTGGTTTGCCGTTGTTTTGGCGTTTTGATTTGGTGGTGGTTTTTGGTTTTGCTGTTCGTGCTTGTGCTACTACTTGGTAAATGCTTGCCGTGCCGTCTAGGATTTCTTGATAACGCTGTTTGGCGGTGGTCTTATCTTTGATGAAATAGACTTTGTAGCGGGAATTTGGGCTATTTTGCCAACGCCAATCAATGACAAATCCCATCTTTTTTAGTTCTGCGATTCGTGCCGATAGGCTGGCTATGTTCATCGTGTTAATGGCGTACTTGATATGTACTTCCACGCCGTCCAGCATGGCTTGTAGCACCTGCATGGCTTGATGGCTTTTTTGATTGTGGGAAATGGGTAGCATGGTTTCGCTCCTATGATGGGTGCTAGTTATTGTTTGGTGCTGGTAGTCTGTGAAATGGCTGGACAGTCATCAGCCGTTTCTAGGCGGTTAATCCAATCTAAAATATCGCTGTTACGCCATACGGTCATTGTGGGGGATAACTTAATGGGTGCTGGGAATTTGCCAGCTTTTACCCATGCGTAAATGGTGGATTTGGATAATCCTGTCATCATGCACACGGATTTAATTCTGCTAATGCCTTGTGCTGGGAAAGTGTCGTTTGAATGGGTCATAAAATACGCCTTTGTTGGTTGTCCGATAGGGCTTATAGCACTACTAGGCGGTGCATGGCGTATTTTAGGGGGTGGGGTATGGGTAACCGCAAAGGGTAACATAGAAAAAAAGGGTTACCCTTGCAGGGTTGCCCTTTGATAAGTGATTGATTTTATTTAATTTAAGCTATTTTATTTTTGGTTTTGTTTTTTTGGCTTTGGGGCGTGGTTACCTTTTGCAGGCGGTTTTTTATTGCACCTTCGGTAAAATTGAAGTTTAAATTTCTACACGCCTGCTTAAATTTCTCACTATGATTTGTAAAATGCTTTGGCATATTATCAGTTCGGTAAATCTCGTGCCATATCCGAACCGCCATATCTAATTCGGGTGGATAAGTATAAATATCATCTTTATCAAAATATGGCTCACTGGCAGGCGTGCCATTCCCCGACTGACTAGCAAGCTGGCTTTCAAGCTCTGCTATGCGGTTTTGCAGTTTGCTAATGGTCTCGGTTTGGGTTTGTTGTTCTAGTTGTTCGCTAAGTGTGCCATATCTGTTGATGTTGGGTTGTAGTTTGGCTTGTAGCATCTCGTTTTCTTTTTTTAGGCGGTCATTTTGCGATATAAGGCTGGATAAATAACGCCCATCTAATACCTGCTGTAATTGCTTTCTTAGCCGTGCGATTTCCCTGTACTCCTCCTGCATGGCAAAATTCAGCTCTAGGCATTCTGCAAGTGGTTCAAATGCCAATAAATCTTGTCGCTTGAAATAGTATTCTTTTTGCCATTCCTGATAAAAGTAGCGTTTAATGTGTTCTTGCCAACCACAAATCTCATTTAGTCCCATCAAACTTTGAACAACCAATTTTCTATCACTTTCATCTTGTTTCAGATTATTGGCAATGTCATCAATAATACTTGAAACAGCATTCAAGCCGTCCATGTTTTTGATAAAGTCTTTGCACTCGTACAATGCAAAATCTTGATTGATTTTATAGGAGGCTACTGCTTCGCCAAACTTTACCGACTGTAAATAAAGGCAAATATCATACAAGGGGTTTTGTGTATTTTCGCCAATCAATAACAGCAAGTCGGGTAAGCTGATATAATCCTTTAAGGGATTTAATGCAATGTCTAACAACCCCATTTCATACCTTACCATACCTTAACCAAAAAAAGAGTGCAGGCGGGGCGGTCTAAGGTATGAAAAAATAACCGCCGTTCGGTTAATTACTCCTAGCCTGCAAAAGGGTTTATTAAAAATTTGGAATATCTTTAATCGCATAGCATAACCGCAAAGGGTGCTGGCTTAGCTCCACAAACCCAAAACGCTCATAAAAGGCTTTGGCGGTGTCGTCTTTGGCGTCCACAATGACAAAGGCAAGCCCCATCATCTGCGATAGTTTTTTTGCTGTCTGCATGGCGTGTAGCAATAGGTCAGCACCCAATCTACGCCCCTTGTACGCTTTATCTACCGCCAGCCGTCCCAACAGTACACAACCAATGGGGCTATGTGGGCTTTGGCGTTTTAATAACTCTGTATCGTCTGATTGCATAATTTGACACGCTGACAAAGTGTAAAAACCTGCAAGGCGGTTATTATCAATCGCTCCATAAATGACGGTCTCATGGCGTTTTAATAGCTGGCTCGCCTGCTGTCTGATAAAACGGTTTAAGGCTTCATTCTCACAATCAAAACCGCTTTTGTCATGTTCTTTGGCAAGTTTAGCTATCAACATTGACAAAACCCCTATCAAATAATGCTTGCATGGCAGGCGTGGGGCTGGCTGGTTCGTCTAGGCGGTCAATGGCTCTTTGCCAATCATCATTATTTAGGGTAATTTGGGAATTATCTTTTATGGTTTGGCTTGCCTTTTGATAAGCACAATCCAAAATAAAATAGCTCATGCTTACGCCTAATTGTTGGCTTGCCTTTTCTATGATGGCTTTGGCGTGGGCGGTGGTGCGTAAATTTATGCGTTCGGTGGCTTGCATCGGTTTATTTCCTTGTATGTCTGTATTATGTACATGATAGCATAGTTATGTTTATATCATCAACATAAGACAACTGTCATCTTTAAAAAATCCGAAAATTTAAAGATGATAACCACTACCACCCCTGCTAAGTTATTCCCATGCCTGCTAAGTTATTCCCACCCCTGCTAAGTTATTCAATTCTGATAATAAAACACCGAAAAGCCTTTTAAATAAAGGGTTTTATAGGGTTTTGTGTAGTCGTGGTTGTGCTGGTTTTAAGGGTACTTGGGGTAAAATTTATAATAACTTAGCAAAACTTAGCAAATGGCTGGAAAGTTTTTAACCCTTATGGTGTAAGGCTTACAAGGCTTTTTTTGAATAACTTAGCAAACTTAGCAGACTTTTGGGGGTGTATTTTTAAATTTATCCTTAAAAAGATGTGAATATGTTGATAATAAAAACAAGCACGCAAGCCCCATCAGCGAACCATGACAATGCCAATTAGGGCAAAAATAGGTCAGCTTTACGAATGTGGGCGGTGGGGCTTTGGTCGCACGGTTCACGCCTGCTGTTCGGTGCTGGTATGCTTGCCCATGCTGGGGCGGTCAGTGCTGGCGGTTCGGTCGGAACAGTTGGAATGGCTGGAATGGCTGGAATGGCTGGAATGGCTGGAATGGCTGGAATGGCTGGAATGGCTGGAATGGCTGGAATGGCTGGAATGGCTGGAATGGCTGGAATGGCTGGAATGGCTGGAATGGCTGGGAAATGAAAAGTTATATCATAACATATAAAAAATTGCAGGCATGGCAAGCCCATAAAAAACAACACCGCCAAAGCTGGCAAAAAATACCGACCACGCACGAACGGCAAAAAATACCAACGGTGCATAAAAAATCAAAGACGGCAAACGACAAAAGGATAAATATATAAAAAAATATTATTTTTATTTTTTTATATATCTTTTTTGGGTGGTTTTTTTGTTTGAATTAGCTGGTACTGGCACAAATTTTTTGCACTTTTTTGTTATATTATAACATTACATATATTATTTAAAATAAATATTCCCTTTTGATTTATATTTTTAATCATTTAGGCTTGCAGGCGTGGTGGTTTTTATTGCATGGCTTGGATTTCTAGCAGTGGGGCGGTTGTGGTGTTCATGCTTTTTTCCTTTTGGTTGAGTCGCTCCAAAAATAGGGTAAGCTGGTCGGTGCTGGTATCAGCAGTAAGGCGGTTTTGGTAGGTTTTGAAGTCGCCTTGTCTGACTTCATCAATGATATTCGCCCAGTCGTTCATCATCTGAATGCGTTTGGGTAGCATTTCAGCGTCATTGTACGCCCGTTCGGTTTTGTCTCTGCTGATGTGGGCTAGTTGTAATTCAATGGCTTTGGGGTTGTACTGCATTTCATAAAGGCTGGTACTTGCCAATCCACGAAAGCCGTGTCCAGTCATCTTGCCTTGATAGCCCATGCGTTTTAATGCGGTTGTAAAGGCGTTTTCGCTCATTGTACCTGTTTTACTTCGGTTGCTATAAAGCACATAGTCGCTATTAAAGCCAAAAGATTTGATTTCTTGTAGTATCTCTATCACTTGCGGGGCAAGTGGGACGATGTGGGGTAAGCCGTTTTTCATGCGGTGGGCTGGTATTCGCCAAACTTTGGCGTTTAGGTCGATTTCTTGCCATGTCATGCCTAGCAGTTCGCCAGTTCGTACAAAAGTATAAGCCAGCAGATAAAAGCCGTAACGGGTCATGGGTTCAATGTTGGCGGTGTCGATGCCCTGCATGAGTTTGGGTAATTCTTGTATTTTAATTCGTGCGTATTTGGTTTCTTTGTGTGTGATGGTGCGTCTGATGTTTCTTGGAATGGGGTTATATAGGTTTGGCGTTAATTGTTTGAGTACAACAAAGCTATAAATGCTGTTGAGTTGTCCGATGATACGCCTTGCGGTATATGTAGCCCCTTGATTGGTTAGGTTTTCTGTCAGTGTTAAAATGTCGGTCAGATTAACAGCGTGAATGTCCTTTGTGCCAAACGCTTTTTTAATGTGATTATTATAAATGCTTAAATCTCGTTCGTAAGTTTTACCGCTTACGGTGTTCTTTTGATGATGTAGCCATTTTTGGGCGAAAAAATCAAAAGAAGTCTGATTGTCTTTTTTGGCTTTTTCAGCCTTGATGATGTCTTTTGGGTTTTTGCCTTGTTCTAGTAATTCTCTGATTTTTAGATTTTCACTTCGTGCATGGCTTAGGCTCATGGCTGGATATTTGCCCAAAGTGATTTCATGTTGCTTGCCCATGTAGCGATAAACCGCCATAAATACTTTATTCCCTGTATTTCTCACATACAGCCAAAGCCCACCACCATCAGCATATTTATCTGGTCGGTTCGGTTTGCATTTTTCGGACGGTTTAAGTTTTTTAATGGCGGTATCTGTAAGGCTCATGCTGGTATATTTCCTGTATTAAATTTTATACCAGTAAATATACCAGTTTTTTTCGTGGATTTAAACGGTTTTATATGGACGGTATAGGACGGTAAAACTAGTAAAACCCTTTAAAATAAAAGGGCTCAAATACTGATTTGAACCCTATAGGAATGTTATGTGGCGCACCTAGCGGGAATCGAACCCACGACCTTTGGCTTCGGAGGCCAACACTCTATCCAACTGAGCTATAGGTGCAAAATTTTGGCTGTATTTGGATTTTTCAAGCGCAAATTTTACCAAGTTTTTGTTAAAAATGCCACCCGCTCACCCAAAAAGTAGCTTATTTTTAAAAATATTACCAAAATTTTACCGATTTATTGAGATATTACATAAAAATCGTGGCATTTTACCTTGCTTTTCCCTTATAATAGCAGGGAGAAAATTTTAATTCGTTGGGGTGTGTTCGAGAATTTGCCAAACCACCCAACATACCCAGAGTGCATATTGCTCAAGGCTAAGACGAGATGATGACAATGAAAAAAATTGTAATGTTATCTGTCGCCGCTACGTTGGCGATTTTTACCATGGCGACCCAAGCTCAAGAAGCTACCACGCCTGCAGCCGCAGAAGCTGCCGCTGAAACGAATCAACCTGCTACAGAAGCACCAGCAGCAGAAGCTGCATCAGAAGCTGAAGCTACCGCAGAGGCTGCACCTGCCGAAGCTGCACCTGCCGCCGAAGCCATCCCAGAAGACAGCGACCACGTCAAAAAACTAATCGCACTACACCCTAAACTAATCTCGCGTATCGCCCCTTATGGCAAGGTATGTTTTGATGGTGAAGAATGTGACATCAACATCACCGTTCTAGCACCTGCTGTAGAAGGCGAGGCTCGTCCTGGCGATCAACTTTATAAGGCAATCTGTGCTACCTGTCACGATGCTGGTCTAGTAGGCGCGCCAAAAGTTGGTAATGCTGGCGATTGGGGTCCTCGTATCGGTAAAGGTAAAGCGACTCTATACGATCACGCCATCAATGGTTTCGGTGCTATGCCAGCGCGTGGTGGTGCTGACATCTCTGATGACGAAGTTAAGAACGCTGTTGATTACATGATCGAGCAATCTAGCTAATATCATTCGTCAATACCCATAAACATCAAACGGCTTAAATTCAGTATTTGGGCTGCTTGGTGTTTTTGTATTTTATTGTATTGATGTTGTTCATCGTTGGTCTTTAAAATAACGCGATTAACCTTATTAATAGCTTTTTAAAAGCAAAGAAAATTTAAAATGACAATGAATGAAATGCCTGCCCTAAAAGTCCGCAATCTAAAGAAAACCTATCCCAATGGCACTGCCGCCCTAAAAGGCGTGGATTTGACCGTGCCACAAGGCGAATTTTTTGCCTTGCTTGGAGCAAATGGAGCAGGCAAATCCACGATGATTGGTATCATCAGCTCATTATTTCCCCAAACAGACGGCACGGTGGAGATTTTTGGTGTGGATTTGCACAAAAATCCAAGCCTTGCCAAGTCTTATTTGGGCGTTGTTCCCCAAGAACTTAATTTCAACCAATTTGAAAAATGCTTGGATATATTGATTATTCAAGCAGGCTATTACGGCATAAAAAAGAAAGACGCTCTGCCACGAGCCGAATTTTTATTAAAAGAATTGGGACTTTGGGATAAGAAAGATACAAAGGCTCGTTCGCTCTCCGGCGGTATGAAACGCCGTCTAATGATTGCCCGTGCTTTAATGCATCGCCCTAGGCTTTTGATATTAGACGAGCCGACCGCAGGGGTGGATATTGAATTACGCCGTTCTATGTGGGATTTTATGGAGCGTATCAATAAAGACGAAGGCACAAGTATTATTTTGACGACCCATTATTTGGAAGAAGCCGAGCAGTTGTGTAAATATATCGCCATATTAAATCATGGCGAAATTTTAATTAACACCGACATGAAATCATTGCTTGCCCAGTTATCCTTAGAAACCTTTGTTTTTGATTTAAAAAATGAATTAAAAAATACCCCAACTCTTAATAATATCAGCCATATCACTTTGGTAGATAATAAAACCTTAGAAATCACACTTAATAAAACCCAGAATTTAAATGACGTATTTACCCAATTAAACAACCTAAATATCCAAATTGTCAGCATGAGAAATAAAGCCAACCGCCTAGAAGAATTATTTATGGGTGTGGTAGATAGCCATTTTCATAAAGGCAAAATGAAAGACGAGAATAAATTAAATAATGGGGAAAATCATGAATAATCAATTAACCGCCTTTAACACCCTATTATTTAAAGAAATCAAACGCATTGTTCGTATTTGGCCCCAAACCCTATTACCGCCTGTCATTACCATGACTTTGTATTTTGTGATATTTGGGCAAATGATTGGCTCTCGTGTCGGAGAAATGGGTGGGGTGAGCTATATGCAGTTTATCGTGCCAGGTCTTATCATGATGTCGGTCATTACCAATAGTTATTCTAATGTCGTATCATCATTTTTTAGCACCAAATTTCATGGCAGTATTGATGAAATGCTGGTGTCGCCCATATCCAAGCACGCCATATTATTAGGCTATGTGGGTGGTGGCGTATTTCGTGGGCTTGCCATTGCCTTGATTGTGAGCATTGCGGCGTTATTTTTTACTAAGTTAACGATTAGTAATTTGCCAATCATGCTGATTACCATTATTGGCACGTCCGTATTATTTTCATTGGGCGGATTTATCAATGCGGTATTTGCCCGCTCGTTTGATGATATTTCTATTGTGCCAAGTTTTATTTTAACGCCTTTGACTTATTTGGGTGGGGTGTTTTATTCGTTGGAAAATTTATCACCATTTTGGCAAAATTTATCCCTACTAAATCCCATTGTTTATATGGTCAATGCTTTTCGCTATGGCATATTGGGGCATTCTGATGTGAATGTCGGTTATTCGTTATTGGCGATTTTGATATTTTGTGCGGTGTTTTATGGCGTGGCATATAAAATATTAAAAGACGGTAAAAGAATTCGGCTTTCTTAATTTAATATTAAATTCAAATTTGTAGGGGTGAATTGCAATTTGCCCACTATAATAAAAGATAAATCAAAAGGCAAACACAAATGAGTATTCACGGCGTACTAGGCGAAAGCACCACTTATTCAAAAACTTATGACCCCACCATTTTATATCCCATATCTCGGCAAATCGGACGAGATGAGATTTTAAAAGACGTGGGATTTGATTTTAATGATTGCCATGATGAATTAAAAAATGGCGTGGATATTTGGCAAGCCTTTGAATTGTCATGGCTAAATCCGATTGGCATTTCACAAGTGGCAATGGCTCGTTTTACCATTCCTGCCAATTCGCCAAATATCGTAGAATCCAAATCCTTAAAGCTATATCTGAATAGCTTAAACTTTACTAAATTTAGCAGTATTGATGAATTAAAAACCACTTTGCAAAAAGATTTATCTATCTGTGTGGGTGCGAATGTGGGCGTGGAAATCATTGGGCTGAACGATGATGGGCTAGATATTCATGCGCCGGTGGGCATTTGTATTGATGACGTTTTAGATAACACTAAAAAAGAAATTTTGCTGCTGGATGATATTGATAATGTATTCTTGAAGAATGCCAAGAAAGGCGCGCTAACTCAGTATAAATTCTACTCTAATCTACTGCGATCGAACTGCCCAGTGACCAATCAGCCTGACTGGGGGGCGGTGCAGATTGAGATTGCCACCGAATATGAATTGGATTTTGGTGAGTTCTTAAAATACATTTTGTCATTTAGACAGCATAACGGCTTTCATGAACAGTGCGTCGAGCGGATATTCGCCGACTGTATGATTCATTATCGTCCTGTGTTCTTGAGAGTGCTTGCCAATTACACTCGTCGTGGTGGCATCGACATTAACCCTGTGCGCGTCTATCATCGTGATGTGGGAGAGGTTAAGCGTCTGGTGCGTCAGTAAGCTTAACTGTATAAATAAAAGAGCGGGCGTTCGTGCCTGCTCTTTTATTTTCATTGTTGATAAATAAATGATAAAAAACAGCCCTTAAAATTAAGGGCTGTTTTTAGAATATTGGCACTCCATAGGGGATTCGAACCCCTGTTACCGCCGTGAAAGGGCGGTGTCCTAGGCCTCTAGACGAATGGAGCGCAAGGACTGTAAAACCGATTTTATTCAAATCGCTTTACCAACTTTTGAACGCTTTCACCGTGTTTCTCAAAAGTGGCGCCATTATAGCAAATTATTTTCATCCGTCAAGCGATTATTTTTCAAAAATTTAAAATAATTTGTAAATATTTGATTTATATAAAAAAATTATTTTAAAAAATCAATCTTTGAAGTTGTTGAATTGCAGAGGCACGCCAAATGATTTTTCTTTTAGAAATGCCATGCAGGCTTGTAGATTGTCGCGCTTTTTGTCATTGACGCGAATCTTGTCGCCTTGAATGCTGGCCGATACTTTTAAATCGCTTTCTTTGATGGCTTTGCTGATCTTTTTGGCGGTGTCTGAGTCTAGACCGTCTTTTAGATTGATGACTTGCTTGACGGTTTTGCCTGATTGGGCTTTATCTTGTGGGTCGAGGACTTGTAGATCGACGCCGCGCTTGATGAGCTGCTTTTCGAAGATGGCGTAAACGTTGTCTGATTGAAGCTCGTTATCGCAGGTGATGGTTACAGTTCTGGCTTTTTCGTTCAGCTCGACGTTGATGTCACTGCCTTTAAAGTCAAAGCGCGTGGCGATCTCTTTGTCGGTGTTGCCAATGGCATTGCGTACCTCTTGGGTGTTGAGTTCTGAAACGATGTCAAATGATGGCATGAGAATTCCTTATGATGGGTGTTATGATAAGTTTTAGCAATCTGTTTTTTGGATGTCTAAAGACTGGTAGAAATACTAAACCCTAGTCAAATATTGTAATCACATATTAAGGTTATGTTATCACACAATGCCATCAAAAGCGATGATTTTGTGATGAAAGGGGGTGTCTAAAAATGTGCACGAACTTTTGTTATTAGTTAGAGCTCTTTTTGGATTCTGCCCAATCTGAAAAATACGCTTTTTGGTTTGACTTCTTCGGAGTCCTATGTTGATCAACCTGCTTAATTCTATGTGAAAATTTGTAGTATGATTATACTGAGTTGGTTGATTTTTTGTTATTGCTATATTATAATTGTAATTGACCAAAAGATTAAATAATTTTAAATTTTATTGTTTTGCTGTATAAATAATTCTATTAAATACTTTTTTAACTCAATTTAAAAGTAAATCTCAAAAATTAGATTTACTTTTAAATTGCTCTCTACGATTGTGGCAAGACAATTTTTAAAAGCGTTTAATTTAACCAGTAAATGCTCATTAAAATATGTTTGACAGATAATTTATGATTGGCTTTTTTATCTGCCTTATTGAGTAGACTGATGTTTTTCTTTAGTAACTGGCTTTTGGTATTGTATTCTTGAATGTCTTGATAGTCAGAACGCACTCAAATGTGACCATTTGAATCTTTATGGTTTGATGCCTCTTTTCTCCTTACTATTTTAAGCTGTCTAAAGGATGTTTTGGTTGCATCAATTAGCACGGTGCCAATATTAGTGTCTGTCCATAATGACTTTTGATGAGTTGTGCAAAATCTTTTATGCTTATTCGGTATGCTTTGTATCTATATGATGGTTTTGTATGCCGCACTTTCGTTAATCCCAAAGTCCTAGCTTGGATGAATGAACCTTGGTATTTTTGGCGGTAGTTTAAGGCTGTTATAAGTTTTTTTGGGATTATTTTGGCTTTCCATCGCTTGGTATAGACTCCTTGGCGTGGGTAAACATATGCTGATAGGTTGCTCGTTCTGTACCAAAGTAATGTTAAATGATATTTTGAATTAAATTGGTATTATGATTCTTTGGTTTGGGGGGGTATCAAATTGTGTTGAGCTGAAGTTAATGTATAAATCTATTTGAGTTACTTAATTTAAAAAACTTAGAGAGTTGAATACTCATGAATGATAATTTTACAGAACTTGGAGCGATTACTTGGCTGTGGGCTAATTCTAATTTGCATAAGAATTGGACGCTTTCTCTCTTAACAACAAATGTTATTCCAGCAATTCAAACGAAGCAGTATGTACTGCTAAGAAGAGATAATATGCCTGTAGCATATTGTAGTTGGGCTAAGCTTAGTTTGGAAAATGAGGTTAAATATATTAACGATGTTACCTCTCTTAAGTTGGAAGATTGGCAGTCGGGTAATCGAAACTGGTTTATTGACTGGATTACCCCATTTGGCGATAGTCTGAGACTGACAAAACACATGAGAGAGTTGTTTGCAGATGAATTGTTTAGAGCTATCCGTGTGGAAGAAAATTCGTCGCATGGTAAGATAACTGAATTCCATGGAAAATCTGTTGATCCAAAGTTGGCCTCAAAAATGTTTGCGCAATACCACGAAGATCTGATGAGCAAACTATCAACTCAGAATAATTTTATTATATCTAAAGATAATTAATTCAAACCTTTTTAAAACAATTAGGGTAAATAGCCATGTCTAAAATAAATGTAATTAAAACTAATATTCAAGCCGGTTTAAGCTCCACTAAGTCTGGACTAAAAAGTCTTTATTTGGCCATTCCTAAGGACTATGATCCGAAAAAGGAAGGGAGCTTAAATAACTTCATCAAAGCTGCCGATGAGTTAGGAATTGCTCGTTTGGCAGAAGAGCCTAATCACACTCAAACAGCAAAAAAATCTATTGATACGGCAAATCAGCTACTCTCTCTTACACAAACCGGTGTTGCTATCTCTGCAACAAAACTAGATGAACTCTTAAAAAAACATTCTGCCAATAAGTTGGCACAAGAGCTGAAAAGTGCAGAGAATATTGATCATCAATTAGGAGGTGCAAGTAGTGTGTTGGCAACCCTCAGTTCTTTCTTGGGTACTGCTTTAGCGGGCATGGAACTTGATTCTTTGATCAAGCAAGGCGATGCTGCACCTACTGATTTAGCGAAAGCCAGTATTGAATTGATCAATGAAGTGGTTGGCAACCTATCTAGTAGCGTTCAAACAGTTGAGGCATTTTCTGCACAGCTGGCAAAGCTAGGCTCCACTATATCGCAGGCTAAGGGTTTCTCTGGCTTAGGAAATAAGTTGCAAAACTTAAATTTCTCTAAAACCAGTGTTGGTTTGGAAGTGATTACTGGTTTATTATCAGGTATTTCTTCAGGTTTTGTTTTGGCGGATAAAGATGCATCAACTGGTAAAAAAGTGGCTGCAGGTTTTGAGTTAAGCAATCAAGTTGTTGGTAATGTAACAAAAGCAATTTCTTCATATGTTTTAGCACAACGCGTTGCTGCTGGTCTATCAACTACCGGCGCAGTTGCTGCTTTAATCACCTCATCAATTATGTTGGCAATTAGTCCTTTGGCATTTGTGAATGCGGCGGATAAATTTAACCATGCCAATGCTCTTGATGAATTTGCAAAACAATTCCAAAAATTCGGCTATGATGGAGACCATCTACTGGCTGAATATCAGCGTGGTGCAGGCACTATTGAAGCTTCGTTAACTACAATTAATACGGCATTAGGTGCAGTTTCTGCGGGTGTTTCTGCCGCCGCTGTAGGATCTGC
Source organism: Moraxella ovis (assembly GCF_900453105.1). Classification (NCBI taxonomy): domain Bacteria; kingdom Pseudomonadati; phylum Pseudomonadota; class Gammaproteobacteria; order Moraxellales; family Moraxellaceae; genus Moraxella; species Moraxella ovis. The sequence goes on along the minus strand of NZ_UGPW01000001.1, from coordinate 1,543,374 downwards.
TGTTGGTGCACCTATTGCCCTATTGGTCGCTGGAGTAACGGGATTAATCTCTGGTATTCTAGAGGCATCTAAGCAAGCAATGTTTGAAAGTGTTGCGAATCGTTTGCAAGGTAGAATTCTAGAGTGGGAAAAGCAAAATGGTGGTCAGAACTATTTTGATAAAGGTTATGACTCTCGTTATGCTGCTTATTTGGCTAATAACTTACAATTTTTGTCTGAGCTAAATAAAGAGTTGGAAGCTGAGCGTGTTATTGCTATTACACAACAACGCTGGGATAATAATATCGGTGAGTTGGCAGGTATTACCAAGTTGGGAGAGAAAGTTGAGAGCGGAAAAGCTTATGTAGATGCTTTTGAAGATGGTAAAAAAGTGGAGGCCGGTGTTAATATTACATTAGATGCCAAGACTGGAATTGTAGACATCAGTAATTCAGATGGCAAGAAAACTCAAGCATTACACTTTACTTCACCATTATTAAGTGCAGGTAAAGAATCTCGCGAACGCATAAGTAATGGTAAATATTCTTATATCAATAAATTGAAATTTGAGCGTGTTAAAAATTGGCAGATCACTGATGGTGATGCAAGCTCTAAATTAGACTTCTCTAAAGTTATTCAGCGTATTAATGAGCAGGAAACTGTAGAGGAAATTGAGCTGATTGTAAATGCTGGTGCTGGTAACGATGATATCTTTGCTGGGCAAGGTAAAATGAATGTGGACGGTGGAGCCGGACACGATCGTGTTTTATATAGCAAAGATGGTGGCTTGGGTAATATTATCGTAGACGGCACACATGCAACTGAAATGGGCAGCTATATCGTTAATCGTACAGTGGCTAAAGGTGATATTTATCATGAAGTTGTGAAACGCCAAGATACTACGGTAGGTAAACGCACAGAGACTCTTGAGTATCGTGATTATGAATTGAGACAAGTTGGATATGGGTATAAGTCTACTGATCAATTAAAATCCGTAGAAGAAATAATTGGCTCTCAATTTAATGATAACTTCAAAGGCTCCAAATTCACTGATATCTTCCACGGTGGAGATGGAGATGATATACTTGATGGCGGTGCTGGCGATGACCGTTTATTTGGTGGCAAAGGTGCAGATCAACTTTTAGGCGATGATGGAAATGATCTACTTGATGGCGGTGCTGGCGATGATGTATTAAATGGCGGTGCTGGCGATGATGTATACATTGTTCGAAAAGGGGGTGGGAATGATAAACTGTACGATTCTAAAGGCAATGATAAATTGGCATTCGCAGATGCTAATTTATCAGAGTTAACTATTGAGCGTACTCAAGAAGGTATATTGATCAAGCTAAATGACAATTCTGGTAGTATTAATATATCAAATTGGTACATTGCATCCAAGTTAGTGAATTACCATGGTCATAAAACTGATAACAAAATTGAGCACCTTATTGGTAAAGATGGTACTTATATTACCTCTGAGCAAATTGATGGCCTTTTGGAAAACAAACAAGTTGGTGAGAAAATCACATCTCAACAATTGCAAGAGCTTGCAAACAAAAATAAGAGTCAAGAGATATCTGTATCGGACATTGCAAGCAGTTTAAATAAGCTAATTGGCTCAATGGCGTTATTTGGTACAGAGAATCCTGTGAGCTCCAATACCCTGCAACCAACTACACAACCGGTTCATGGTATTTTAGCTCCAAGTGTTTAGTGATTTAATTTACTAGACGATATCACCACCCATATCATTGGTTATAGATTATGAAACTAGTGATATGGGTGGTGATACTTCTTTAATTAGACTTAATTTACAAACCCTTAATAGTAATTTAGTTATGATAGATTATGCTCAACAACCTGCTCTATCTGCTCTGGTTATCCTTGCCAAATACTATGGTATTTCTGCAAGTCCAGCAGACATTATGCATCAGTTTTCTGATAATGCAAAAGGAGACCTGAATGAAATTGAATGGATGTTGGCAGCAAAGAAATTGGAATTAAAGGTAAAGATTATAAAACAGCCTTTAGCTCGATTGTCAATGATAACACTTCCTGCTTTGGTATGGTGTGATGATAAGCCCGATTTAGATCAAAATTTAAACTCTCATTTTATACTAACTAAAATTGATGGGGTGGGATCTGCTGCAAAATATCTCATCTATGATTTGATCGAAAATCGTCCTATGATATTAGATGCAAGTGAGTTTTCTGAAAGATATTCTGGTAAGTTAATGCTAGTAACTTCCCGTGCGTCAATATTGGGTTCATTGGCTAAATTTGATTTTACTTGGTTTATTCCTGCGGTAATCAAATATCGTTATATTTTTTTTGAAGTTATTGTTATTTCAGTGGTGCTACAGATTTTTGCTCTGATTACGCCATTGTTTTTTCAGGTTGTGATGGATAAGGTATTGGTGCATCGTGGTTTTTCTACTCTGGATGTGGTAGCGATTGCCTTATTGGTAGTAAGTTTATTTGAAGTCATTTTAAGTGGTCTACGCACTTATATTTTTGCTCATACAACCTCTCGGATTGATGTAGAGCTAGGAGCACGATTATTTCGTCATCTACTCGCTTTACCACTTGCTTATTTTGAAAGCAGAAGGGTGGGTGATACGGTTGCACGCATACGGGAGCTGGAACATATCCGCAATTTCTTAACTGGTCAAGCTCTTACCTCAGTTTTAGATTTGGTGTTTTCTTTTATATTCTTGTTTGTAATGTGGTATTACAGCCCTACTTTAACACTGGTAGTTTTGGCATCATTACCAATATATGCGTTTTGGTCTGCCTTTATTAGCCCAATTTTACGCACTCGACTAAATGATCAATTTGCACGCAATGCAGATAATCAATCTTTTTTGGTGGAAAGTATTACTGCGGTTGGTACGGTAAAAGCAATGGCGGTTGAACCTCAAATGACCCGTCGCTGGGATAATCAATTAGCAGCTTATGTGGTTTCTAGTTTTCGGGTTGCTAAGTTGGCAATGGTTGGGCAGCAAGGAGTGCAACTCATTCAAAAGCTGGTTGTTGTGGCAACTCTATGGATTGGTGCAAAATTGGTAATTGAAGGCAAGCTATCGGTAGGTCAATTAATAGCATTTAATATGCTGGCAGGTCAGGTGGCCGCCCCTGTTATTCGCCTGGCACAGCTATGGCAAGATTTTCAGCAAGTAGGTATTTCAGTGGCGAGATTGGGTGATATTTTAAATACTCCAACTGAGCATTCTACATCTCGCTTAACTTTGCCTGATATTAAGGGTGATATTACATTTGAAAATATTGATTTTCGCTACAAAATAGATGGGCATTTAATATTACAGAATTTAAATTTACAGATTAACGCTGGAGAGATACTAGGTATCGTAGGACGCTCTGGTTCAGGCAAGTCAACATTGACAAAATTAGTACAGCGTTTATATGTACCAGAAAATGGGCGAATATTAGTTGATGGAAACGATTTGGCATTAGCTGATCCCGCTTGGCTGCGTCGCCAAGTGGGTGTTGTTTTGCAGGAAAATGTGTTACTCAATCGTAGTATTCGAGATAACATTGCCTTAACTGATACGGGCATGTCATTAGAGTTGATTATCCAGGCTGCCAAGATGTCTGGGGCACATGACTTTATTATGGAATTGCCTGAGGGTTATGATACGATTGTTGGAGAGCAAGGTGCAGGCTTGTCAGGTGGACAACGCCAGCGTATCGCTATTGCGCGTGCTTTAATTACAAATCCGCGTATTTTGATTTTTGATGAAGCTACTAGTGCATTAGACTATGAGTCGGAAAGAGCCATCATGCAAAATATGCAGGCAATTTGTCAAGATAGAACAGTCTTAATTATTGCACATCGCCTATCTACTGTAAAAATGGCACATCGCATTATTGCGATGGACAAAGGGAAGATTGTGGAGCAGGGTACACATCAAGAATTGTTACAAAAAGAAGATGGTTACTATCGTTATTTATATGATTTGCAGAATGGATAAGTTTGTTCTATTAATGCTATTATTAAACATTCAAGGAAAATAATTCATGTTTATACAAGCACTTAAAGATTTTTTTATTCGTTATGTGACCGTTTGGCGAAATACATGGGCAGTGCGAGACCAACTAACCCCTCCTAAGCGTACTAAAGAAGAACTCGCTTTTCTTCCTGCACATCTAGAACTCACTGACACACCTGTATCCAGCTCTTCTAAGTGGACAGCTAGAATAATCATGATATTCGTCCTATTTGCTTTGCTATGGTCTTGGGTTGGACAGATTGATATTGTTGCCACAGCTTCGGGAAAAATTTCTTCAGGTAGTCGTAGTAAAACTATTCAATCTTTGGAAACGGCCATAGTTAAAGCTGTGCATGTGCGTGATGGTCAGAATATTCAACAAGGAGAGGTATTGGTAGATTTGGTGGCGGTTGGTTCAGATAGTGATGTCGCTCAGTCCGAAAAAGCCCTGCAAGCAGCACAATTATCCAAACTACGCCTTGAAGCAATTTTATCAGCATTGAATCACCGTATCAATCCTAAGATTGATTTAGCATATGCAAAGTCTTTAAATATTTCAGAATTGGAAATTAATGAAGCCCAAACTTTGGCCCAAAATCAATATCAAGCATGGTTGGCGCAAGATGAACAATTAAAATTAATCTTAAAGGGGCATCAGGCAGAATTACAGTCTGCCCGATCTCAAGAACAAAAGTTGGTTGCGGTTGGTGCAATTGAACGCCAAAAGACTGATGACTATCGAAAGCTCAAAGCAGAAAACTTTATATCCGAGCATGCCTATCTGGAGCAAGAAAGTAAATTACTTAGCAATCAGAATGATTTACAAAGTACGCGTAGTCAGATTCAAAAAATACAAGCTGCAATCATGCAAGCTGAACAAAACCGTATGTTATATACTCAAAATCTAAAACGCGATACATTAGAATCTTTGCGTCAAACCAATGAGCAAATTAATCAATACACTGGTCAAGCTAATAAAGCTAAGCAGCGACAGAAATTGCTAAGCATTAAATCGCCTGTTAGTGGTACTGTACAGGAGTTAGCAACTTACACTTTGGGTGGAGTTGTACAAGCAGCACAAAAAATCATGGTCGTGGTGCCTAATGATAATCAAGTGGAAGTAGAGGTATTGGTGCTAAATAAAGATATCGGCTTTGTAAAGGTTGGTCAGGATGTTATTGTCAAAGTTGAGAGTTTTCCTTATACGCGTTATGGTTATTTAACAGGCAAAATCAAAAGCATTAGCCATGATGCCGTAGAACACCAACATTTAGGACTGGTATATACCGCACTTGTTTCTCTTGATAAAAGCACATTAAATATAGATGGAGCAACAATCAACTTAACACCAGGAATGAATGTTACTGCTGAAATTAAAACGGGTAAACGCCGTGTTTTGGATTATATGCTAAGTCCATTGCAGACAAAAGTTGATGAAAGTTTTCGTGAGCGTTAATTTTTCCTGTGCTTTTATTTAATTTGATAAACTGAGTGTTGTAATAAGAATTGTTAAAAGCACCCAAATCAACCAGAGAAACCATGAGAAATATAAAAATGAAAAAGTATATTTATCCTTATTCACTTTCTTTACTCTTTTTTATGAATAGTTCTCCTACTTATGCGTTTAATTTGCAAGAAGCGTGGGTTGCTGCACAACAAAATTCTGCAGATTATCAGGAGGCGTTTTATCAAAAAAATGTTATTCAAGAAAAACAACGGCAGGCCAAATCAGTTTTCTATCCACATCTTTCAGGGAATATCAATTATCAGAATCAACCTCATTCTTCAACCCCTATTAAAGAAAATTATGGTTGGGATTTACAGCTTAGTCAAACTTTATTTGATGGAAGTGAGATTGCCAAATATCGTCAAAGTATCTACAATAGTAAGGTGGCTGAGAAGAATTATAGTGATGCTAAAGAGCAACTATTATACAATGTGGCAGAGAATTATTTTAATCTGTTACTTAGTAATGAAACAATCATTGCTTATACAGCAGAAAAGATGTCTTATGAACAACAGGTTAGGCGTGCTCAGGCATTATTTGATAAAGGTGTTGCTACAGCACTAGATATACACGAAGCTCAAGCGGGTTATGACAATGCTGTAGCACAAGAGAGTGCCGCAATTGCAAAAAGACAAATTTTGGAAAATCAGCTTAATAACTATACAGGGTTGGATAGTAAACAAATTGAGCCTATTTCTATCCTTGATCAAATTGATGATTATCTTTTACAGATTAAAAAATATAGCCTAGATGAATGGCAATCGATTGCTTTGGAGAATAATCATAGGTATTTAGCACAAAAATATGCTGTTAACAGCCAAGAAGAGGCTGTTAAAGCTGCTAAAAATAATCGTTTACCTAAACTCAAAGGGCAGATTAAATATCAAGATGTATCATCTCCCAATAACTACAAAGTTGATGATAAACAAAGAAATGCTACAATACAATTGCAGTTTCATATTCCTTTGTTCGCAGGTGGAGACCTAAATAGTAAAATAAGTGAAGCAATGAATCAATATGAGGCAACCTATGCTCAATTAGTTGCTATGGAGAGACAAATTAAACTGGCAATACGCCAAGCTTATGCTGAAAGTAATGCTATGTACCATCAAATTCTTGCACAAGAACGCGTACTTAAAAGCAGACAACTCCAACTCAAATCAACTGAAACAGGACAAATATACGGCATAAGAAACCATTTGGAGGTAATACAGGCTAGGCAGGGAGTAACAGAGGCAGAGCAAAAACTTGCAGAGACTAAATATAAATTCTTGATGGCTTACCTCACACTTATTAAAGAAAGTGGTTTAGAGTTGGAGGAGAATATAAACATTATTTGATCGAATTGGCTAAACTTTGAATTAAGCCAAGGGTGTACTAAAAGATAAAATCTGTGTTTTGGTGATTTTAGATTGTAAACAGAACATAATTATTTTGCGTTTTTAATAATACATCATACCAAATTAATGGCATGATGTATTATTAATATTATGATTCACTTGTTTCTGCCGATTCTATTTCAGCATCAACACTTGGCATGGCGGTCAGCATGGGCAATTCATTAAAAATCTTACAGAACAGCTCTGCGGTTTTTTGGGTGTCGTATAATGCAGAATGGGCGTGATTGTTGTCAAATTCGATGCCCGCCATCACACAGGTGCGCGCCAAAACGGTATGCCCATAGGCAAGGGCGGATAGGCTTGCCGTGTCGAGCACGCTAAATGCGTGAAATGGCGAGTGATTCTTTGAACTGGTGCGCGCGATGGCGGCATTCAAAAAACCCAAATCAAAATGCGCATTATGCCCGACCAGAATGCATTGACGGCAGTCGTATTGTTTGCGAACTTCTTTTAACGCCTTAAAGATGCGGCGCAGAGCGACTTTCTCATCCTCGCTGATCGCCTTTCGAAAAGGGCTCTCAGGATTGATGCCAGTGAATTTGAGTGCGGCAGGCTCAAGATTCGCTCCGATGAACGGCTCGATGTGGGCGTTCAGTGGTTCGCCTTGGATGAGCTGACCTTGCTCATCCATCACAATGGGAATGCAGGCAATCTCAAGCAGGGCATCTGTCTGTGCATTAAAGCCTGCTGTCTCGACATCGACGACCACAGGCATAAAACCGCGAAAACGCTCCTTTAGGGTGATAGGCTTATCCGATATCATCACGACACCTGTGTCCAAGCTAGGCTCTGACCTGCCAGTAGTGGTGTCAAGGTTTTACCGTCTAGGTAGTCGTAGGCTTCAGGGATGGTTTGTTCTTGCTTGATCAGCGTAATGGTGCTGGTATTGACAGGCAAGCCATAGAACTGAGCACCAAAGACGCTAGAGAAATTCTCAAGCTTATCAAGCGCGCCAACGCTTTCAAAAGCTGTCGCATATAGCGGCAAGGCGTGTACGGCAGAATAGCAGCCAGCACAGCCGCAAGCATTCTCTTTGGTGTGAGTGGCATGCGGTGCTGAGTCTGTACCTAAGAAGAATTTGGGGTTGCCACTGGTTGCCACTTCTAATAGACGCTTTTGGTGGTCGGCACGTTTTAGGATGGGTAGGCAGTAATAGTGCGGCTTGACACCACCAACCAGCAGATGATTACGGTTAAATAGCAGATGCTGCGGTGTGATGGTCGCACCGATGTGACTACCCTGAGCCAAACAAAAATCGGCCGCATCAGCGGTCGTGATGTGCTCCATGACAATTTTTAGCTCGGGGAAGTTTTTGATAATAATCGACAGAATCTCATCCAAAAAACGCTTTTCACGGTCAAAGATGTCCACATCACTGTGCGTGACTTCGCCATGTACCAGCAGTGGGATGCCGTGTTTTTGCATGGCTTCAAAGACTTCTGCACGTCCTAGAATGTCGGTAACACCATCAGCTGAATTGGTAGTGGCGCCTGCTGGGTAGAGCTTAACAGCGCGTACTACACCGGAAGCCTTAGCGGCAGCGATCTCATCAGCCGTGGTGTGATCAGTGAGATATAGCACCATGCAGGGGTCGAAGCTCTGCTTGCGTTCGGCGCTGATGTCAGCATTGGCTAGCGCGTCTAAGATGCGTCCACGATAGGCAATCGCCTGCTCGGTCGTCTTGACAGGTGGGACGAGGTTTGGCATGCAGATGACGCGGTTAAAACTCTGTGCGGCGTGTGTAACGGTGGTGCGCAGGGCGTCACCATCGCGCAGATGGATGTGCCAATCGTCTGGCTGAATCAGGGTGAGTGTGGTCATGATCTGGCTCGCTAAAGTATGATTTGATTGGATTATTTTAGCATGAAACAAGCATTTGCCAAAATGATTTCACGACCTAGGTTGCTAACGTGAGCGCATGGCGCACCAGCGAAAATGCAATCGCCCACATGACGATGCCGATAAACGTGTCTAGCACTCGCCAAGTGGCAAACTTTTTGAATAATGGCGTAAGCAGTCTTGCGCCATAACCAAGCCCAAAGAACCAAGTCGCTGAAGCCAGCACCGCCCCGATGAGAAAGAAGTATTTGTCGCCCAAGCTAAGTGGGCTGGCAATGCTGCCTACCAGAACGACGGTATCGAGATAGACGTGCGGATTTAATAATGTTAAAGCATGCGTGGTGGCAATGGTCTTGCCCAGTGCGTGGGTTTGACGCTGATCGTCTAATGCCAATGCGCTCGTGCCTTGATGAGCGAATTTGAAAGCGCGAAAGCCATACCAAAATAGGAACACAGCACCCATGAGCGACAGCATGAGCGTGGCAATGTGACTTTGGCTAATCAGGCTTCCTAGACCAAGCACGCCCATGCTCATCAAAATAAAATCGCATAAGAAACAAATCAAGCACACTCAAAAGACATGCTGGCGCAATAAACCTTGCTTTAATAGTTCCAAATTTCACGGAAAAACACGGAAATTTAAGTTTAAGGATTAACCTTTAATAGGTTAATCATCTTAGGCGTACTACACACCACTATTGGGTTGTAATCAAACTTCCCAATTACTTTTCTTAAAATATTGTAAGCACCATTGACATCAGCATTGATAAGCGTGTTATTGCTTGATTTAAATAAACCACGCTTAACACGTTTACCTTGATAATTAACTTGTTTAGCAATGGGTTCATCATCAAGAAAGCTACATTTACTTGTATAACTTTCCTCAGTAACAATCACATCAATGCCTTGTAATTTAGCTTTATACTGTATCATTTGCACCAGTCTTGCAAAAGGCACACTGACAAAACTTTGATTGTTTCTTTTACCAATATTTATCCCTTGTTTCCAACCTTGATTGTGACCGATAACAATCGTTGTTATCTCGTTGGCAACTGCGTGGTTGATAAGATAATGGCTTGCTTTATGTAAATAATCATTGATTTGATTATTACGTTTAAATGATAACTTATTTAACTGTTTGTTAATGCAGCTAATCTGTGGAATGATTTTATTGCTTTGCTTGGCAAGGTGAATGAATCTGTCTTTTTCACCCTGTAGCTTAGCTTTGATTTTATTAAAAAATTGATTAACAGATTTTACAGTCTTGCCTGTAACAATAAAAGGCGTATTGTTTGTGTTGCTAACAGCTGTCATAAGATTATTTAAACCTAAATCAACCGCTAAATAACGCCCATTATTGGGTTTAGGTGTTGGCTTGTCTGTTTTGTAAGTGATTTTAATATCATAACCATTGGCAATCTTGACAACTTTGACTTCTTGTATGTTGTCAAGATTGATGATGTTTTTAAGTTTGCCAAGTTCAAAAGACAATGGTGTATCAAAATAGCTTGAAAGGGTTAAAATGCCTTTTTGCAAATCACGTTTAGAAATTGATTGTTTGGTAAAATAATGTTAGCTCGTCCTTTGGTTTTATCTAAATATTTTGGTAATTTAGGATGAGCTAAAAACTTGGATTTGTCTTTATCCTCCGTTGCCGTAAAACCACCGACTTCAGGCGGTGGATATAAGGCAACTCCGCAATCATGCTTACGCACAGAAAGTTGTTTAGTGTGGTGTATTCTGCTGTTCAATGTACTGGCGGATAATCTCAATTGGAGCACCGCCACAACTACCTGCAAAATAGCTAGGCGACCACAACGCACCACCCCATAACTGCCCTTTGATGGACGGATATTCTTTTTTACGCAATAACCGACTAGATACGCCTTTCAAGCTATTTACCAAACTAGAAATAGCCACTTTAGGCGGATAAACCACCAATAAATGCACATGGTCGCATTCACCATCAAACTCAACTAATTGTGCCTCAAACTTTGAACAAACTTCCTCAAAGATAACCTGCATATCGTCTAAAATCTCTTTAGTGAATACCTTTCTGCGGTATTTAGCCACAAAGACCAAATGCACATGAAGATTGTAAACAACATGCCTACCACGTCTTAAATCATTTGACATATAATTAGACCAACTGTAAAATATAAAAATCCAATTATACTTAAACCTATGAAAACACTCAAGCTACGCATACGAGATAAACACACAGACCAACTAAACCACCTAAGCGGTTCGGTTAATTTCGTGTGGAATTACGTCAATGACTTGAGTTACAAGCATCTGCAAAAGACTGGCAAATTCTTTAGTGCTTACGACCTAAACGAATACACCAAAGGTAGCGGTGAGCTGTTAGGCTTGCATAGTCAAACTATTCAAGCGATTAATGAAACCCACGCCAAAAGCCGAAAACAATTCAAAAAGGCTAAATTATCATGGCGAACCAACAATCCAAAATCAAAGCGTAAATCGCTCGGTTGGCTACCCTTTAAACAATCTGCCATTAAACACATCGCTACCCACCAAACAGGCAAAAAAGGATTAAAATCAACCTTACAGCTTAGTTTAGCTAAAGGGCAAAAGCTAATCATTGACCTATGGGACAGCTACAACCTGTCGCTATACCAAATTAACACTCTTGAGATTGTGCAAGACAGCCGCAGTCGTTGGTATGCGTGTATCACCGTTAAAAATTACCCTAAAACCACTTGTGGAACTGGTAGCGTTGGCATAGATTTAGGCTTAAAAGACAGTGCCACTACCTCAAACGGTGACAAGCTACAAATCAAGCAAACTCTTAAATATGCCAAAGCGTTAGCCACAGCCCAACGTGCCAAAAACAAACAGCGTGTCAAGGCAATCCATGCCAAAATTAAAAACACACGCCAAGACCTAATTCATAAATTCACTACCCAATTAGTCAAAGACAACGCCCTAATTGTGGTTGGTGACGTTAAAACCACCCAATTTAACAGCAAAAAAGGCAAACTAGCCAAATCGGTTTACGATGCTAGCTGGTTTGAACTCAAACGACAACTGACCTACAAATGTAAGAATGCAGGTTGTCGCTTAGAAACCGTATCTGAAAAATACACTACCCAAACTTGTTCGTGTTGCGGTCAAATCGACAGCAACAGTCCGAAAGGTAGAGCAGGTTTGCGAATAAGAGAATGGGCTTGTGCGAAGTGTGGCACATGGCATGATAGAGATATCAATGCTAGTAAGAACATTCTTGCGGTCGGCTTGACCGTCTAGCAGTAGGAATCCCCTCGGTTTAGCGAGGGGAGGAAGTCAAACAAGTATTTTCCGTGTTTTTCTGTTGTTTAAATGAAGTTAAATTATACAAAGCCATTCTGAGCGCCGATCGCGACAATCAAACCAAACAAAAAACCCTTGCAAGGCAATAGAATTCATCATTTGTCCAAAAATAGCACATGAAAAACACGCCCATTTGAGCGTGTTTTTGGTGAATATAAATGCTTACTTATTTTCAAGCTGTGGTACGGCATTGCCACCGCCCACGCCCAGAAGGCCGCTTTGGGTGTAGATGCCAAGCTTGTGACGAGTGTCAGCGATGTCAAGGTTGCGCATGGTTAGCTGGCCGATGCGATCAAGCGGAGTGAATGCAGCATCTTCAACCTTCTCCATAGACAGACGTTCTGGCTCGTAAGTTAGGTTCTCTGATTTGGTGTTCAGGATGCTATAGTCGTTGCCACGGCGTAGCTCTAGCGTGACTGTACCTGTGATGGCGCGCGCCACCCAGCGCTGAGCGGTCTCTCTTAGCATCAGGGCTTGAGAATCGAACCAGCGACCTTGGTACAGTAGGCGGCCTAGACGAAGACCGTTAATGCGGTATTGCTCGATGGTGTCTTCGTTATGGATGCCGGTCACCAGACGCTCATAAGCGATGTGCAATAGCGCCATGCCAGGGGCTTCATAGATGCCGCGAGATTTGGCTTCGATGATGCGGTTCTCGATCTGATCGGTCATGCCCAGACCGTGACGGCCACCGATCTCGTTGGCTTTTAGGATAAGATCAACTGGGCTTTCGATGCGTTCGCCATTGATTGCCACAGGCGTGCCTTCTTCAAAGGTGATGCTAACTTCTTCGGCATCAATCTTTACATCCTCATCCCAGTACGCCACGCCCATGATAGGTTCTACGATCTTGTGACTGACATTAAGTAACTCAAGGTCTTTGGCTTCGTGGGTCGCACCCAGCATGTTAGAGTCGGTTGAGTAGGCTTTTTCTTTGCTCATCTTATAGTCAAAGCCATTGTCGATGAGGAATTGACTCATCTCAGCACGACCGCCCAGCTCGTCGATGAATGTTTGGTCTAGCCAAGGCTTGTAGATTTTTAGTTCAGGGTTGGCTAGCAGACCGTAGCGATAGAAGCGCTCGATGTCATTGCCTTTATAGGTTGAGCCGTCACCCCAGATGTTCACGTCATCTTCACGCATGGCAGAGACGAGCATCGTACCAGTTACAGCGCGTCCCAGCGGTGTGGTGTTGAAGTAAGGCATGCCACCTGTGGTTACGTGGAATGCGCCGCACTGAATGGCTGCGATACCTTCTAGGGCAAGCTGTAGTCGGCAATCGACAAGGCGTGCCTTGACTGCGCCGTATTGCTCTGCCTTGGCAGGGATGGCGTTATAGTCGTCTTCGTCAGGCTGACCTAGGTTTGCGGTGTAGGCATAAGGTTCTGCGCCTTTTTGTTTCATCCATAGTAGGGCGGCAGAGGTATCAAGACCGCCAGAGAAGGCGATACCGACTTTCTTGCCGGTAGGTAGGTTTTGTAAGATGGTGGCGTTTGACATGAACTTTCCTTAAAAAACTTAAAAATAAAAGCCAAATGAATTTTTAAGATTATAGCACTTTTGGGCATGGTTTTGGCTGATTTGCCGAAAAATATTTGAATAGCATCATCAAAAATTCGCGCAAAATTTCCCCTAAAGCTTAAATTTTTTGATAAACTAACAATTTATAAAATATCCATCATTTTTTAATTTGATAACCCATGAGCCAAGCGACTTCCAAAGTTCATTTATTGATTGATACCGCAAATCAGACCCTTGATGTCTATGATGGCGATGAATTGATCAAGCAGTTTAGCGTATCCACCGCCAAAAATGGCACAGGTCAGCTTGAGAACACGGGCTGCACGCCGCTGGGCAGACACACCATCGCCCAAAAAATCGGCGGCGAATATCCCATGAATGCCGTGTTCGTCGGTCGAGTATTCACGGGCGAGATCTATGATGATGAGCTAGGTCGTAAGAACCCAGATCATGACTGGATATTGAGCAGAATTCTGTGGCTTGATGGCTGTGAGGATAGTGTAAATAAGGGTGAGAATGCCGATGGTGTCTGCGATACTTTTTCGCGTTACATCTATATCCATGGCACGCCCGATACCGAGCCGATGGGTGAGCCGATGTCGCATGGCTGCGTACGCATGCGCAATGAGGATATCGTGTGGCTTTATGATGTGGTGGATGTCGGTACGGCGGTAAATATTGTATGAGTGACGTTAAATTGATGGATAATGTATTAAAATCATCAGGTATGGTTAAGGTGCTATCGGTGGCGCTGTTGGCGCTGCTGATGGCTTGTGCGAGTCTGCCAAATACTAAGCAGGCGAATAGCACAGATCTGATGTCTATACCCGCTAAGCAGACGGGCGTGTACATCATATCGTACGATAAAGACAAAAAAGACAATCTCATGCAAGCCATCCACCATCATGCAGATGAGGTGCTATATGAGTACAAGAATTTGGGCGGTATGCTGGCGATTAAGATCAGTGCTGAAGATATGAATGGGCGCATTAATGACTACAAGCGGATCGATGGTGTCATTCAAATCACTAAAAGCCAAACGGTGTATCTACAATGATTGACTGCCATCGGTCAAAATAATAAAAGGGCAAAGCGTGAATTTACAAAAAGTTGATTTAAATTTATTGGTGTATTTGGATGTGCTGCTGCGTGAGAAGAACGTAACGCGCGCTGCTGAGCAGCTTGGCATCACACAGCCTGCGATGAGTAATATCTTGCGTCGATTGCGCTCTTTGTTTAATGATCCTCTTCTAGTGCGTTCATCGGAGGGTATGACACCAACCGAGCGCGCAGGCGAGCTACAGCCGCGCATCAGAGAGATACTCTCGGATGTCAGTACGCTATTAGAGCCGCGTACCGAGTTTCGCCCTTACAGCACCTCGCGCGTGTTTCGTATCATGACGAGTGACTATGCTGAGGCGACCTTGGTACCTAGACTGGTCAAGGCACTACGCAGTGAAGCACCGAACGTAATTCTGGACTTTTTGACACCGTCGGATGTCTCTTATCGTGATATGGAACAGGGGCGTGTGGATTTGGCGATTAACCGCTTTAACGAAATTCCCCAGAGCTTCCATCAGGTGCTGGTATGGCGCGATACGTTCAGCTGTCTGCTGTCAGCGGACAGCCCATATGTGGGTCGATTTAACCTTAAGAACTACCTAAAGGCTCAGCACGTCTGGGTGTCTAAGACCGGTATGGGCGTGGGCTTTGGGGTGAATCCTGAGAAGTCGGGCGGTTTAGGTTCGATCGACCAAGCGCTACAGCGACTGGGTCAAAAACGCCAAATCAGCGTATTCACCCGCCATTATCAGATGCCCGCGATGCTCGCCGCGAATAAGGATTTGATCGCTACTTTACCCACGCGTGTCGCCAAGCTACAGGCGCATAATAACCCACAGATTGTGGTGAAAGAGCCGCCATTCTTCATTCCTGAATTTGAACTAACAATGGCGTGGTCGCCACTGCTACAGCACCATCCGGCGCACCGCTGGCTAAGACAGCTCATCCTACACGTCGCGCGCCAAGTCATCGCTGAAGAAGAAGCGGCATTACAATCCGCCAGGCTCATCAAAAGCAGCACATAATCACAGTAATAATAAACCGCCCAAATAGATAATTCAGGCGGTTTATTTTTTATTTTATTAATAATGCAATTGCAGCCAAAATCCTAAAGCAAAAGGATTATTGATTTTGAGTAGGGCGCAGATCGCGTTGATCAGGCAGGACTTGGCGCTCTTCATCGAAGCTATCAAGCGGTGAGAAAGCAACGTTCTTAGCAGGTAGCTTTTGAACATGAACGAGACGCCAGTCATAGATGCCATCGTTGCTTACCTGTAGATAGTATTTGGCAGGGGTTTCATCCAGCGTGACTTTGCCTTCATAGCGATTCGCGCCAACGTAGCGAATGCTTAGATCCTTATCCTTGGTACTGTCGGTGGCGTGCGAGATGCTGACAGCGAGCATCTTTGGATATTCTAATGGTGTACTATCGCGTAATTTACCCGATGACAGGGTGTCGCTAGGGTAGCGCAGCTCAAAGCTGACATTGTCACCATTGAAGCGCATGATGCCAGAGATGCCTAAGTCATGCGCCAACTGGTCGCGCGTGGCATCTTGATAGAGCGCCTTGCCATCCATATACCAATCATCACGCACAGTGCTGTCTTGAACTCGAATGGCATAGATAATGAAGAAAATACATATCACCACCACGAGTGCAGGCAGACCGATGACGAATATAGTCATGAAGGGGTTTTTGTACCAAGGTTCTTTTTGAGTGTGGGTCATGAAATCAGGTCGCATGATAAATTTGACCAGTATTCTAGCATATTTTAGGGTGGGGCTAAAGGGCGGGCGTGCCTAAAATATACAAGGCAAGCTGACAGTATGCACAAAAAAATTCCCAAAGCAGACTTTGGGAATTTTGGTTGATGTGCCATCTTATTTCTTGGACTCATAGATGAAGATATCTTGAGCACTGGCACTGTATTTGCCATCTTCACTGTACACGGTGATGGTGATGGGCGTCTTGCCAGCTTTGATGACATTGACATCGCCGACGATGCTCACAGGCAGGTCATAAGGCTCGTTCGCTTGTAGCGGCAGTTGCTTGAAGCGTGAACGCAGTATCATACCTTCGACAGGCTCAAGTCTGACTTTATAGACTTGGCGTTCGTCGGTCTTGTTGACGATTTTTAGGACATAGCTGTTCTCGACTTGACCGTTCTTGACCGTGCTTAACTGCTTACGATCATGGCGAATCTCCATTTCTAGCGGTGCACGACCTGTCGCGACCAGTGTCGCAGCAGTGATGGCAGCTCCCAGTACGAATATGTAGGCAAAGATGCGTGGGCTGATGATTTTGGTTTGTTGGTGTTCGAGCATCTGACGCTCGGTGGTGTAGCGTATGAGCCCACGAGGATAGCCCACTTTGTCCATGATTTCGTTACACGCATCCACACAGGCGGCACACTGGATACACTCTACCTGCAGACCATCACGAATGTCGATGCCAGTGGGGCATACCTGCACACACATACTACAATCCACACAGTCGCCATAGCCTGCTGGATGATCGCCACGCTTTCTGGCACCGCGAGGCTCGCCTCGCTCATAGTCGTAGGAGACAAGCAGCGTGTCTTTGTCAAACATCACCGACTGAAAGCGACCATAGGGACACAGGTGCACGCACATATGCTCGCGCATGTAGCCGGCATTGGTCTGGGTAACAAAAGTGATGAGAACAAAAAACACCCAAGTCATCTTCCCCCAGCCCATAAAAAACGGCACATGTCCATTAAAGAACAGAGCGTCCGTCCCTGTGATGAAGGCGATGAAAGTCAGGGCGGTGATGGCAGAGAACACAAGCCAGATACCATGAATGGCGAGGGTCTTTAGGATTTTTGTGCCGGTCCAAGGCTGCTTATCGAACTTGATGCGTTGATTGCGATCGCCGATGACCCATTTCTCGATGTGCTGATACAGATGCACATAGATGGTCTGCGGACAGGCATAGCCACACCACACACGCCCAGCGTACACCGTTACCATGAACAGCAGCATGGCAGCGATGATGAACACAAAAGCAAAAAAATAAAAATCCTGCGGCATGAAAGTCGCCCCAAAGATATAAAACTTCGGCTCAATCACATCAAGCAATATCGCCTGCCGTCCATTCCACCTGATCCAGGGAGCGACCAAAAACCCTGCCAAGATCGCATACATGACTGTCAGACGGATGCTTTGGTATTTACCCTTGACGAATCTGGGGTGGACACGATGCTTGGTGGCGTCCATGTCCTTAGAATGCGGAATGAGTTTCTCTGGTGGTGGACGCTGTTTTTTGGGTTGTTTGGGTGCTGGCTTGGACGTAGGATTCGCCTCATCTGCTGGCACGGTAGGCTTGGTTTGTGAGTCTGACATATAGACACCTTTTTTGGCTGGTTTGGCTGGTATGCCAAGCGATGACAGACCAGCTTATCTTATCTATTATAACATCTTTTGATGACACAAAAACCAAAAAAAGTCGCCAGCTTTACCCCATCATCATACGGCATCACCATGGATTTGGCAGCAGTTTATTGTGTACACTTGTAAACATTTTGCTATTATGTTACACAAAAATAACAATACATCTGGCATTGGATGGATGAATTATAGTAAAATATGAAAGACACAATCTTTATCATTTTTTGCAATAAGGTATTGACAATGCCCATCAAATCAGTCATGCTGATCGCATCGCATCGCATCGCATCGCATCGCATCGCATCGCATCGCATCGCATCGCATCGCATCGCATAACTTCACACCTTAAAGAAATCACCCCATTGTTTATTGCTTTGGCAGTAAGCAATGGGGTGATTTTTTGTGCGATTTCTCATCTGTTTTATAATTTTTGCTATTGAAATCTGACCATAAACATGAAGGCGACAGCCATCATCTGATGATGTGGATGTCGCCTAGATGCTTGTATCAATGAATCACCTCTTTACAGCCGACATCTGTCAAGCTGTATAGAGTATTATCATGAAATCTTAAGGGTTCTATATGAATAGTATATATAAAATTGTCTTTAATAAGGCAACCGGCACCTACCAGGCGGTTGCTGAGTTTGCCAAGTCGCACACACGGGCAGGTGGTGTGGTTGGCAGTAAGTCAGCCAGTCGCTCTCGTAGCATCTTAGCTGCCCTGCCACTGTCACTATTGGCACTTTCTGTCGGTGAGGCGATGGCCAATAATGGTAGCTTAGAAAAATATATAAAAATAAATATTAATGGTTCCAATATGTCAGATGCTGCTGCTCAAAATGGGAAGGCAATTGCGGTGGGTCCAAATGCTAAAGCAAATGCACCAAATACTGTTGTTATTGGTGCTGATGCTACTGCTGGTGAGCAGTACGATGCTGTG
Organism: Moraxella ovis; assembly: GCF_900453105.1. Lineage (NCBI taxonomy): Bacteria > Pseudomonadati > Pseudomonadota > Gammaproteobacteria > Moraxellales > Moraxellaceae > Moraxella > Moraxella ovis. Next base: position 1,524,373 of record NZ_UGPW01000001.1, on the reverse strand, counting down.
ATCATTGGTGCAGGTGCCAAGTCTGGTAAACTTGGTAGAGGAAATTATGTTTATTACTATCACTATCACTATGAAAATCCGCTATCAACATATCCAGTGGTATCTAAGATTGGTGACGCTGGTTTTCTTGGTGAGATTTCAAAAACTTCGGAATCTAGTGACCAAAAAGTCACGTCTTCTGTTGTTGCTATCGGTACTAATACTGAAGCTAAGGGCGGTGGTGTCGCAGTCGGTCACGGTGCTATGTCGACGGTCGGTGAGGGCAAAAGAGGTTTGGGCGTTGCGGTAGGTGCCGCTTCCAGATCGATTGATGGTGGTGTGGCGATCGGCCCTGCCACAGAAGCTGTTGGACTCAACACTGTAGCTGTTGGCCGTCAGGCGGTAGCCAACGGTAAGGCCTCACAAGCGTACGGTGCGACATCCGCCGCTGAAGGTGTAAAAACGATTGCGATGGGTCAATCTGCTCACGCCAAAGGTGATCGTTCGATTGCGATTGGTGCATCAGGTGGTAACTCAACCGAGAAGTATGATGCTATTACAAATACCATGGCGGAAGCAGAGGACTCAATCGCTTTTGGTACGCATACTCGTACTGGCCGAGGTGCTAATAAGGCAATCGCCATCGGTAAGAATACAGAAGTGGCGAGAAATGCTATTAGTGGTGTGGCAATCGGCGATACTGCCAAAACAAGCAAGACTAATGGCATCGCTCTGGGTAACACAGCCAAGGCAGAGGGGGTGACATCCACAGCCATCGGCACGACGGCCAAAGCCAGTCGTTTTGGGGCACAGGCGATAGGTTTTGTCGCTACTGCTGATGGTTTGGGTTCACAGGCTATTGGTATGGCTAGTAAGGCGAATAAGCGTGCTGCGACAGCACTCGGATTCGGTGCTGTAGCTGACGGTATTGGATCGCAAGCAATCGGTGCTCACGCCATCGCCAAAGGTCTACACACCCAAGCAATCGGTGCCGATGCCCGTGCTTTGGCAGCCAATGCCACAGCCGTGGGCCACTTGGCGTCAGCCAAGGGCGAGAGTGCAGCAGCTTTTGGTCACATGGCAAAGGCTGATAAACGACACGCCACCGCCACCGGTGCGTTCGCCAAGGCTCAGGCAAAAGACGCTACCGCTCTAGGTGCACACGCTCAAGTGACCAAAATAGCTGACCACGGTTCGGCCTTGGGAGCATTTTCTCGTGTAACCACCAAAGACGGCGTAGCACTAGGCGCACATTCGCTGGCAGATCGCAAGCATCTAGAAAGCGCAAGAGTGGCAATAGCAGCAGAAGGTGCTAAAGCAAAAGACAATCAAGTCTATTCACCCCTGTTGCCTTATATGATTGAGAATACCAAATTAAATGGTCTAGAGGGTGATAAGCAAAGAAAACTAAAAGCATTCAACGAAGGCATCGAAAACACCGTCAAAGGTGAATATGGTGCGGTCTCTGTTGGTACTTCAAACGGTACCCGTCAAATCATCAATGTCGCCGCTGGCTCTGAAGATTCCGACGCGGTCAATGTTGCTCAGCTAAAAGCCTTGGCGGGCACGCCAATCATCTTTGAAGCTGACCAAAATGGTAAAGTGATTGTTAATTTAGGTGATCGCTTGCCATTGAAGGGTAAAGAGAATGGTGGTATTACCACCTCCGCTGACTTAAAAACCAACGGTTTAACCATCGAAGTTAAGCCAGATAGCATGAAAGGTGTTGAAGTTGGTGCTGGCGGTGTTGCAGTTAAAATTGACACAGACAAAGGCGTTAAGTTTGGTGGCGATGGCAAGATTGAAGTTAACTTGGCTCCAAACAAAGGTCTAGAGTTTGATCAAGCAAATGGTAATGGTAAAGGTATCGCTGTCAAAGCTGGTGATGGCATCGAAGTTAACGCTAAAGGTGTGAACGCCAAGCCAAATAAAGCCAAAGGCGTAACCGTTGATGATCAAGGCATCGCTGTTAATATCCACGATGAAGGTGGTTTGAAGTTTGAAGGCGATCAAGGCATCTCAATCAAGCTGAAAGATGGCGATAACCCACTGTTTGTTGATGGCGATGGCTTGACCTTAAAGCATGATAATTCACTTGAGGTTAAAGGTGACGAGCTGTCTGTTAAGTTAAAAGATAAGGGTGGTATTATTAACAATGGTCAGGGTTTAGAAATCGATCCTGATAACACAACCGTTCAAATCAAAGATGGTAAAGTATCAGCCAAAACCACAACCCTAACGCCAAACCAAGGTACTGGTAAGATCGAAGCACCAAATGGTGGTAATGAAAACGCTTTAGTTACTGCTGGTGATATTGCCAAGGCCATCAATCAGTCTGGCTTTACGCTAAAAAATAGTGCCAGCACAGGCGGTCTGTCAGTTGGTAGCTCAGAATTGATCAAACCTGGTGACGAAGTAACCATGCAAGCTGGCAAAAATATCATGATTGCCCAAGCTGGCGGCTTGATTGACATTGCTACCAAAGATCGAGTTGAGTTCCTTGAAGTTCAGCTAGGCTATGGTCAAACTGGTCCAAGACTGACCGATGATGGTGAGGGCAACCTTTGGATTTCTAACAGTCATGGCGGTGCAGCCAAGATTGGTAATGTCGCCAGAGGTGAGTTTGATGACGAGGCTGTCAATGTTGAACAGTTGACCGAAGCACAGGCCAAGTACTTTGCAGACGAAGACAGCACGCCTCCACAAGGTGAAGATGAAACAACCGTCGGTGCTACTGCTGCCACCAGCAAAGAGTTCGCCAAATCAGTCGATAATGGTGTCATCGGCATCAAAGGCGGCAAAACAGGTGACAATGATGAAGATAAAAACATCACCACCACCATCAACACGGCTGACAACACCCTACAAGTCGCTCTAAACCCAGATGTCAAGGGTCTCACCAGCATTCAATTTGCTGAAGGCGAAGGCGTCAAAGTAGGCGATGATGTTACATTTGCAACCGAAAACGCAACTGCTGTTGGTCGTGGTGCCGTAGCATTCGGCGAGGATACAAGTGCCTTTGGTAACTCTGCACTTGCAATCGCTCCTGGTGCTCAGGCTGTGGGTGCACGAGCGAAGGCATGGGGTATTGATGCTCAAGCTTTGGGTCCAAATGCCCAAGCACTTGCTAACAATGCTCAAGCCATCGGTGCCAATTCGCGCGTCATTGTAGATGGCGGTGTTGCCCTGGGTGCATACTCGATTGCTGATCGAGTCGTCACTCAAGATCCGATCACTTACAATCAAAATGCGAATGTTGAATTTGGAGAGGTCTATACCCCAGTACCTGATGGCGTAAGCAGCCCAGCAGCCCAGCTGGCCAATCAAGCGATCAAAGACACGGTCAAAGGTACTTTAGGTGCCGTCTCGGTCGGCGATGATGAGAATACCCGTCAAATCATCAATGTTGCTGCCGGCTCTGAAGACACCGATGCGGTCAATGTCGCTCAATTAAGAGCGTTATCAGAGCTGCCAATGAGCTTTAATGCTGACTTTGGCGATGCAATTGAGCGTAGATTGGGTGAAACACTGACCATTCACGGTAGAGACAACAGTGTCTATACCGTAACAAACGGACAAGACAAAGCCATCGAAATCGGTGTGCGAGCAAACGAAGCCATGGGTGTACAGATCACCCCAGGTGGTGTCGCCGTCAAACTTGAAAAAGATGCCAATAACCCACTACAATTTGGCAACAAAGGCGGTCTAGAGCTTAAAGTTGATGCTAATACCTTGGCAGTTGACAATAATACCAATGTTTTAGGCGGTGATAAGAAGCTTAAAGTCAAACTGGCTGATAAAGGCGGTATCACTACCAAGACCGATGGGGACAAAAACTCTAATGGTCTGAAAGTGGATGTTGATAATACAACCGTCCAAATCAATGAAGCTGGCAAAGTCGCCGCTAAGACCACAACTCTAACGCCAAACCAAGGTACTGGTAAGATCGACGCACCAAATGAGGGTGATAAAAACGCTCTTATCACTGCTGGCGATGTTGCCAACGCCATCAACAACTCTGGCTTTACCCTCCAAGCCAATGGCAAAGACGGTAAGCTTGTAAAAGCTGGTGATAAAGTCAACTTCATTGATGGTAACTTCACAAATGTGACTTTGGAAGCAGGCGAAAACGGTCAGGCAAACACCATCAAGGTTGATGTCAACGCCCAAGGTGTGGTAGAGAAAGCCCAATTACCAGTCGTCTATACCGACGCAGCTGGCAATAAGCTAACACTGAAAAACGGTAAGTTTATTGGTAAAGATGGTAAAGAGGTTGACCCTGCTGATGTGATTGTTTCTATCAACAATGGCAAAGGCAGCACCACACAGCCAACCAACTTGGCAAATGTGGCGGGCAGTCTAGCACCGACTTACAATGTGGGTGACATGATCGTCGGTCCTAATGGCAGATTGACCACCAATCCGATCTTTGATGCCACCAAAGAGCAGGCTGCACCACAAGGTCAACAGTTGGCTAACATCTACAACAACGCAGCTACCGTTGGTGATGTGTTGAATGCAGGCTTTAACCTACAAGCCAATGGCAAAGCGGCTGACTTTGTCAAAGCTTATGACACCGTAAACTTCGTTAACGGCGCAGGCACAACAGCTGTTGTAGACACAGACGGCAAAACTTCAACCATCAAATACGATGTGAATGTGGATGGTGATACCATCACAACGAAGACAGATCCAAACGATCCGACTAAGACTGTGATTACTGCCAACACCACACCATTGGCTGATGCTGATAACGACGGTAAAGTAGATGCACCTACTGCACCAAATGCACTAGTAACTGCTAACACTGTTGCTGATGCCATCAACAACTCAGGCTTTACCCTAAAAGCCAATGGTGAAGCTGGTAAACTCATCAAAGCAGGTGACACCATCAGCATCAATCAAGGTGATAACATCAAAGTTACCCAAGATGAAAACGGTAACCTAACTGTTGCTACCAAGCAAGATGTGGCGTTTGAAACCGTGAAAGTAGGTGATACGCTGAAAGTCGGTGATGTGATCATCAACCAAGACGGCATCAATGCTGGCAATCAGAAAGTCACCAATGTTGCCGATGGTAACATCAGTAAAGGCAGTAAAGATGCGGTGAATGGTGGTCAAATCTATCAGCTTAAAGCTGACTTGACCAAAGGCATCAATGCCGCTAAGACTGAGGTGGAAGGTGAAGGCTTTGCCGAAGTTACCTCAAAAGTAGGTAGCAACGGTCAAACCATCTACACCGTTAATGTGGCCAAGGCCGCACCAGCAACTGTTGATGCCAGCGGTAAGCTTAACATCCAAGGTGCAGATGGTAACAAAGTCTTATCAGCAGCCGACACCATCAATGCCATCAACAACTCAGGCTTTACTCTAAAAGCCAATGGTGAAGATGGCAAGCTGGTCAAAGCTGGTGATGCTGTGAGCATCAACCAAGGTAACAACACGCGCGTGTTCCAAGACGACAACGGCAACATTGTTGTTGAAACCAAAGACGATGTGGCATTTGAGACGGTTAAAGTTGGCGATGTACTAAAAGTTGGTAACATCACCATCACTCCAGACGGCATCAGTGCTGCTGGTACGAAAGTCACCAATGTGGCCGATGGCACCAATAACCAAGACGCCGTCAATGTCTCTCAGCTGAACAAAGCCAAAGCGGCAGCCACCACCGAGGTCAAAGCAGGTAACAATGTCAGCATCGACAGCACCAAAGGTGCTCAAGGTCAGGACATCTACACCATCAGTGCTAAAGATCGTTCGGCGAAAGTTGTTGCCAAAGCTCAAGGCTTGATTGCTGTCGAAACAGGCGACACAACCGACATCGATGGTGCACAAACCACCAGCTACACCGTTGATTTGACTGACAAAGCCAAAGAAGACATCGCCAAAGGTGTTAAAGCATTAAATAAGGTGGATAGCCAAGGTCTGACCTTTAAGGCAGACAACGGCTCAACTGACGCACGCAAACTGGGCGACACGCTCAATGTCAAAGGTGATAATAAGAACATCACCACTAAGGCAGCAGGCGATGCCATCGAGGTTCAGCTGAAATCTGACATCACTGTCGATAGTGTTACTGCTGGCAACAGCAAGCTTGACACAACAGGTCTGACCATCAACGCAGCAACACCTGCCAACACTGTCAGCTTGACAGCACAAGGTTTGAACAACGGTGGTCAACGCATCACCAATGTCGCACCTGGTGTCAAAAATACAGATGCAGTTAACGTAAGTCAGTTAAAAGGTATTACTCAGAATATCTATAACGATATCAACTACGCAAATAACCGCATCGGTCAGGTGGATCGTGAAGCCAAAGCAGGTATCGCTTCTGCGATGGCATTCGAAGAGGCGCCATTCGTTCCAGGTAAATGGACCTATGCGGTGGGTGCAGCGCACTATGGTGGCGAGCAAGCCGTTGCAGCAACCCTGCGTAAGACTGCTGATAATGGTCGTTGGGCATTCTCTGGTGGTATCTCTGCTGCCAGCGAGGGCGATACTGGCTTCCGTATCGGTGTGAGCGGTGTGATTGATTAATATATCATGTTGCTATCCAAGTTCAGTCAAGGTTGGCTGGACTTGGGTCTAACCAATGTTCATTTATCACTAATTAATAAAGAGAATCTTATGAAATTAATCAAAGCTTTGGTATTAGCCACAACGCTTATTGGAACGGGTGCATCAGCAGCCTATATCACGCCTGCACCTGATGACATCGAATTCCCAGACTTTGATAGCAAGAGTTATCTAAAGCAGGTGCCACATTATGAAGTTAATCATGTAGCACGCTTAGCGGTAGGTATGGATAAAGATAGTATCCGCCAATTACTAAGCCATCCACAGTTTAATGAAGGCGTGATTTTTAACAAGTCTTGGAACTACGTTCTAGACATTCGTAAGCCGCATACTCAAGAGTATGTACGTTGCCAATTGCGTGTGGATTTTGACAAAAAAAACTCAACAGCGATGTACTGGAAAGGCGAGCCTGGCTGTTTTGAACTACAAGATCAACCGGTAGCTGCTGCACCTGTTGTTATTCCTGTGGCTGCACCAGTGCAAATCGCCAACGAACGCATCAACCTAGAAGCGGATGCATTGTTTAAATTTGACAAATGGAAGCTTGAAGACATGCTGCCAGCAGGTCGTGCTAAGCTTGATGAGCTTGCTGTTAAGCTGCTTGAGTGGGAAGCGCGTGGCGACAGTCGCGTGATGATCACAGGTCATACCGACCGCTATGGTGATGACATGTATAACATGAATCTGTCTATGCTGCGTGCGCAGACTGTTCGTCAATACTTGATCTCAAAAGGTATCGCCGCACGTACATTAACTGCAACGGGCGCTGGTAAAACTCAGCCGCTACCTAACGTCGTGTGCGACATTAACGCACCAAAGGCAACTCAGGTTCAGTGTCTGCAGCCTAACCGACGTGTTGAAGTGGATGTTGCTGTTTTTGCTAATGTACCACCACAGCAGTAATTTGATTGTAAAGCTAAAAAGACGGGTCAGTGACTCGTCTTTTTTTGTGTTTGGCGTAACAATTTACCAAAATTGATGAATAGATAGCTAACTTTTAGCCGATCAGTAACAATTCATCCCACTCGTTTGCAATTCTCCAGTAGATTACAATATAAAAAAGTGGCAAAATTCACATCAACAACAGCAAGCACATTTGGCACTTGTGTCATATGAATTGCATTTAAAAATGATTTTGCGCATAATGTGCAAGTTTTAAATAACCAAAATGGAGAACATCATGTCAAATTTAAACACACTAAAGGCATTGAGCTTAAAAGCTTGTCTGGGTCTTACGGTTGCTGCTGGCGTTAGTGCAATGACGCTACCTACCATAGCCCAAGCAGCGCCTGCCAGTCAGCAGGATGCAGTAAAAAATTTAAACCGCCTGCTGTCAAACATCAAATCAATGACGGCTAATTTTAGCCAAACCACCAAAGCTGGCAAAAAGACCAATAAATTTAGCGGAACGATGGCAGTACAGCGCCAAAATCAATTCCGCTGGGAAACTAAGTCTCCTGCTGAGCAGCTCATCGTCGCTAATGGCTCGACCATGTGGGTATATGACAAAGACCTAAGCCAAGCCATCAAGCAATCTACCAGTAACCAAGTGGGTGACACGCCTGCGCTATTACTGTCAGGCGACCCTGCGAAGATTGCGAATAACTTTAATGTCAGTCAGCCTAACAGCGCCAAGAACTATTTTAAGCTGACACCTAAGGGCGGTAACGCAGGCTTTAATGAACTGTATATTAGCTTTAATGGGGGCAAGCCTGTACTGATGGTGCTAAATGACGCCATGGGACAGCGAACTGACATCCGATTCAGCAATATCAGCTTGAACAAAAAAATTAACGCAAGTCAGTTTAGCTTTACACCACCAAGAGGCGTTGAGGTGATTAATCAATAATAATCAATAGGAAATATTGACAGTTTGTTATGATTGCTTTGTTGGGTTTGGCCGATCGAGATATTCTAGACAGATTGAAATAACTTTTTACAAAATCCTAAGCGTGCGAATGCTTAGGATTTTTCATTGTTTGAGGCTTTTATAAGCCAAACTGATAAAAAAATAAACATCTTTCATGAGTATTTTTTTTAAATGTGCTATAATGCATCCCGCATTTGGGGTGCGTCAAAAGGTTCGACCATCCTTGAATTCATCATTCAAAAAATCACGCAGGGGTGATTATGCCAGCCGAATGGTCAGCCATTGTCTATCTATTAGCCGCATTAGGGCTAGTTGCCTTTATGCTTGTCGTGCCGCGCTTGCTTGGCGGTCGCTCATCAGGTTCCCAAAAACAAGAAAATTTTGAAGCAGGGGTGGTCTCAGCAGGGTCAGCTCGTATTCGTTTGTCTGCCAAATTTTATTTAGTGGCGATTTTCTTTGTGATTTTTGACTTAGAAGCCTTGTATCTGTACGCCTATTCGGTGAGTGTGCGCGAAGTGGGTTGGCTGGGATTTGCTACCGCCTTTGTCTTTATCGCCATTTTATTTGTCGGTCTTGTCTATGAGATGCGACTTGGGGCGATGAACTGGGCGCCTGCCGATAAACGTGTTAAGAAACAACGCATTTATGAGCGTCCTGCCGACTTTGACTTGGCGAGCATTACCGCCTTTAATGGCATTGATGAGCTACACTCAGACCCTACGGGCAAAGTACCCGCCCAGTCATCAGGACGTATTTTCTCAGGACGTAAAGAACTACAAGCCGTACTTGATAAGGATGGCGAGCAAATGGCAAACATCGATCACATCAACACCACAGGACGTGTCACCACTCAAGACTTCAATCAAGACAATGCCAAAGATTCAAGGTGATTCAATACAAAAGCGTTGCCATGATGGCGGCGTTTTTGTGTTTCTGCTTGTCTAAAATGACCAGATTCTTTGTTCTAACTCATTTATAAATTAGCCAAATTTACTTAAAAGTGTAGCCATTATGAAATATACACTCACTAAGGCAAACGAAAGCCAAAGCCAATACCCGCATCAAACCCGTGAGGTTGTTGACGACATCACCCAAGCTGAGATTGACAAAAATGTCTTTATGGGTAAATTGTCGGATTTGACGCATAACCTTGCCAACTGGGGACGCAAGCATTCTTTGTGGCCGTTTAACTTTGGCACGAGCTGTTGTTATGTGGAATACGCCACGACTTTGACGGGCGTACACGATTTATCACGCTTTGGGGCGGAGGTTATCCGAGCTTCCCCCCGTCAAGCGGACGTGATGATTGTGGCGGGGACGTGTTTTGTCAAAATGGCACCCGTGATACTGCGATTGTACGAGCAAATGCTAGAACCCAAATGGGTCATCTCTATGGGGGCGTGTGCCAACTCGGGCGGTATGTATGACATTTATTCGGTGGTGCAGGGCGTCGATAAAATCCTGCCTGTGGACGTTTATATCCCTGGTTGTCCGCCCCGTCCAGAAGCCTTGATTCAGGCGATTATGCTTTTGCAAGAGTCTATCCAAAAAGAACGCCGTCCGCTTGGCATTCATCTTGACCAAAACATTTATCAGCCGATTATGACCCCAGAACGGGATAGAAAAAATGCGGAAAGGATTGCGGTTAAGAATTTAAGAAGTCCTGATAATGTGGAGTGAATTTTGTTTTGTGAGTAAAATTCATTAACTAGGAATTGACAAGGATTTATGTAATGCAACATAAGAAGTTTGATAGAGAAATTTTGAAACAGATTAAACCTCTCTATGTGTATGATAATTGGCACGCCCCCATTGCATTGAGTATGGATTTTGCTTTGATTGTATTTGCTGTTGCATTAAGTGAATACTCTTATTGGTTTTTACCTTTAATTTTGCTAATTATTGGTAGTCGCCAAAGGGCTTTGGCTACAATATTGCACGAAGCATCTCACTCTGCATTAACGAAGAATAAAAAGTTTGGAAAAATACTTGGGACTTATTTTTCAGGTTATCTAATTTTTCAGAGTTGGGATAGTTATACACAATCGCACGTCAAAAATCATCACCCAAAAATAGGTACGGATTTAGACCCTGATTATGAATACTATAAGTCATCAGGTGTTTTTGATGCTTATAATAAAAGAGAATTTTTTTGGAGATTTTTTATTGCTCTAATTTTATGTTTAAAATTATTTTCAAATATAAAATATTTATTTGTAAATCGTCTGATGTCTAGTGCAAATAAAAAAGAACTTTTAAAAATTTTATTGGTTCATATTTTATTTTTTGCAATAGGAACTTATTTTGTTGGATATAAATTTTATTTATTATATTGGCTTTTTCCTTACTTTACTGTATTTCAAATGATAACTTGGTTTATTGAATTGGCTGAACATCATCCTATGATTGCTTATGCTAAAAGTAATATAGAAATTTCAAGAAATCGTTTTAGTCATTTTATGGAGCATTTTTTTTACTGGAATGCACGGAGAAAATTATCACCTTATTCATCATTTATTTCCTGCTATTCCATTTTGGAACTTAGAAAAAGCTCATCATATTTTAATCCAAGATGATGAGTATCGTTCCATAAATGAAAGATTTGGCGGAATTTTTATTTCTAACAATAAAAACCCTTCTATGTGGCAACAGTTATGGAGAAGGGAGTATGTCTAAGGTAATGTTGGGAGTTTTGTTGGCGTTATCGGCTGCTGCTCTTAATGCGTCCATTGGGGTATTTAGTAAAGTTTTGCTACAAAATGGGTTAAGTCCACAAGATATTGCTTTTTTTAAGACGGTTTGTGCTTTTGTGATATTGAGTTTAATTTTGATTAACAAGCCATTATCAGTACAAAAAAAAGAAATTGTTAATAGTGAAATAACATCAGATTTAAATTGGTTAAATCTACTGACTAAAATAGCCATCTGTGCATTTTTGGGTATTTTTGTGTTATTTTTCTTTGAAACAACCGCTTATCAATATGGCTTTGCATCAAATGTTGTGGTTGTTTTAATGGCTTCCGCTTCTGTTTCGGCATTGCTATTTGGGAAGATTTTATTAAACGAGAAATTAACAATTTCCGCTATTTTAGGGACATTGTTGGCGATTATTGGAATATTTGCAATATCGTGGTCTGGTGGTAGTAATTTAAATATGCTATTAAATGCAATTATCGCAGGTAGTGGCTATGGTGTTTTTTCGGTTTTGGTAAAAAAATTCTCTTTAAATGGTGGAATTTATTTAACGAGATTATTTATGATGTTCGGTAGTATGTATTTATTTTTTCCTTATTTAAATAACATACACCACATTGATTGGAATGCTTTGATTTTAATGAATGTATTGGCATTAGCAGTATTGCCCACCATATTGGGATTTTATTGCACAACTAAGGCTTTAAATTATTTGACAGCAGCAAAAGTGCAGGTTACAGAATTATCCGAACCTATTTTTGCAGTTGTTATGGCTTGGGTGTTTTTAAGTGAATTGCCAACCTATCAATTTTTTGTTGGAGCGATTTTTATTATAATGGGCATTGTTCTAATCAACCAAATGCACCAAAGTTTATTGGCAAAAATAACTAAATAAATTCGCTTTAAACCGCAAGCACCAAATTAAATTAAGTTAAACAAATTAACAAACACAAACAAAAGTTGGTATTATGAGCATTCACCAAATTCACGATTTTGAGATTTTAACCGAATTAAACGCTAAGTTTACAGGGCTGACCGCCCAAGAAACGGCGGACGGCATTCCGACTGTGTGGGTGGACAAAGCCCAAGTGCTTGATTTATTGCTATATTTGCGTAAATTGCCTAAGCCTTTTGTGATGCTCGTGGATTTGTCCGCCATTGACGAACGCCTACGAAAGCACCGCTATGGACAGCCTGAGTCTGATTTTACGGTGTTTTACCATCTGATGAGTTTGGAGCGAAACTCCGACATTCGCATTAAGGTTGCCCTAGCCGAGGGCGAGCATATCCCATCTGCAACCCAAATCTACCCCAATGCTAACTGGTACGAGCGGGAGGTGTGGGATATGTTTGGCGTGGTGTTTGACGGACACCCACACTTGACACGTATTTTATTGCCAAAATATTGGGAAGGACACCCACTGCGTAAAGAGTACCACGCCCGTGCGACCGAGTTTATGCCTTATTTTTTAAACAGTGCCAAACAGCAGTTTGAGCAAGAAAATTTGCGTTTTGTGCCAGAAGAATGGGGTATGAAACGCTCAGGGCGAGATGAAGATTTTATGTTTTTGAACATCGGTCCAAACCACCCGTCTGCTCACGGGGCGTTTCGCCTTGTCTTACAGCTCGATGGCGAGGAGATTGTGGATTGTATTCCTGACATCGGCTATCATCATCGTGGGGCAGAAAAGATGGCAGAACGCCAAACTTGGCATTCGTTCATTCCTTATACCGACCGCATCGACTATCTGGGCGGTGTGATGAATGAGTTGCCGTATATCATGGCGGTGGAAAAATTGGCAGGCATCAGTGTGCCAGACCGAGCCAACACCATTCGCATTATGATGAGTGAGTTTTTTAGGATTACCAATAACTTGCTCTATTGGGGGACGTTTATCCAAGACGCTGGCGGTATGACCCCTGTGTTTTATATGTTTGCCGACCGCCAAAAGGCGTATGATGTCATTGAAGCGGTAACAGGCTATCGTATGCACCCTGCGTGGTTTAGAATTGGCGGTACGGCTCACGATTTGCCAAATGGTTGGGAGCGACTGGTGCGTGAGTTTTTGGATTGGATGCCAAAACGCCTTGATGAATACTATAAGGCAACGATGACCAACACCGTGCTAAAAGGACGTACGCAAAATGTCGCCCAATACAACGCCAAACAAGCCCTAGCATGGGGTGTAACAGGGGCGGGACTTCGTGCCACGGGCATTGATTTTGATTTGCGTAAGGCTCGTCCGTATTTGGGCTATGAGAATTTTGACTTTGAAGTGCCTGTGTTTTATAACGGCGATGCCTATGACAGATGTTTGGTCAAAATTGAAGAGATTCGCCAATCACTGCGTATCATTGAGCAATGCCTAAATAATATGCCAAGCGGAGCGTATAAAGCCGAACACCCGCTTGCCGTGCCACCGCCAAAAGACCGCACCTTACAAGACATTGAAACGCTTATCAACCACTTTATCTCGGTGTCGTGGGGGCCTGTCATGCCACAAGGGGAGAGTGCGTGCATGGTAGAAGGCGTAAAAGGGCTAAACAGCTATTATGTGGTGTCCGATAATAGCACGATGAGCTACCGCACACGCATTCGCACGCCAACCTTTGCCCATTTGCAACAAATGCCTTCCGTGATTAACGGCTCTTTGGTATCAGATGCCATTATTTATTTGGCAAGTATTGATATTGTGATGGCGGATTGTGATAGGTAATAGTTAAGGTGTGTGATTTTTATGATTATGCACCACTAAAAACCTAAGGGAGTTTATGGGCGGGTTTTTGATTAATTTGATTAGCGGTATTAGCTTTTTGGTTTTTTGCTCTTGTGTATTTGTATGAAAATGGAGGGCTTAGCAAAACAGTATTTGGCTTAATTTTATTTGTTATTATTGGTGTTGTTGGTTTGATGTCTGTACTTGCCAATAAAACTGTCTCAAATAACACCAAGACCCATTTACAAGACAATCGCCAAACAGGTTTAAAAATCAGCATTTTTACCGCTTGTATTATGGTAAGTGGCTTATTGTATCAAGTGAGTGGTATGTGGCATTATTTAATCATCGTTTTATTTTGTGTCGTTGTCATTATCTTTGTGATTGCCAAGCATTAAAAATCAAAATAAAAATCATGTACTTCCAAAAATAAAATTAAAAAATCAATTCAATGATTTATTAATAAAAATTCAAAGACATTTTGTTTTTTGCAGTCGCTTATGATAAGCTTATCTTAGCAGTGATATTAACTTTGACTTGGGTGGTATTGGATTATGGCCTGTTGTTATTATACGCTTATTTGTTTGCCAAAATTGCCAATGATAATTTTATCAAAATAAGTATGATACTATCGGCGGTGGTGTTATTGGCATTTGCCTGTTTTGGGGTAATAAGTTCACTGCGTGATTTGTTATAAACCAGTATTTTATATTGAACGGTTAAAAAAATGAAAAAAGCCATTGTCTTGCCCCTAATCATTGCATTATTGGCACTCACCGCTTGGGTTTTTTATGACTCAGCCCCCAAACCCAATCCCAAGCCCTTTGATGTACAAAAAGCAGAAGATTTTGACTATGTGTTTGATTTAATCAAGCAAGAATATCCCTTATTGCAAGCACAAAAAAACGCCACAGGCTATGATTTTGTTGCTGATTATGCCAAGCACAAAGCCCATATTATGCAGGCAAAAAATCCCACCGAGTTTTTCTTTTTATTAAACGATGTGCTTGACAAATTGGACAACGAACACACCCATATGATGACCAAAGCCGATGTGCAATACGCCATTGGCATTTATAGTCAAAGCAATCACGACGATTATCGCTGGCAGATTTATACCCATTTGACTCGTGATAAACGCTTGCAACAAGCCTATGCTACCGAAATTGGTATGACCAAATCCCAAGAAGAACAAGCACGCCGTGATAAAATTGCCAAAATTAATGCCCAAATTGCTGTGCCTGCAAATGTGCAGATGTTTGATGTTGCACCCAATCAGGTGGGCTATTTGTCGGTGCGTGAGCTGACCCATGTAAGCCTACTGGATACGGACGAACGCCACGCTGTGATGCGTTATTTGCAAAAAATCAAACATTACCCTGCTTTGATTATAGATATTCGCACCAATGCAGGGGGCGATACTCGCTATTGGACGCAGTTTTTGTTGCCTGCCATCACAGCTCGCCCCTTATCGCTTGATTTGTATAGCTTTTTTAAACAAGGCACGCACATGGACGCCTACAAAGCCACCCGCCCCAATATGACCGACATTGACCGCACGCAGGTGGCAAAGGCGTTGCCTGTGTCGGCAGATTTGGCACAGATTTTGGATACATTTGCCTATCAAGAAATTCAGCCTTTGCGTGTGGATATAGATCCAAACGGCATTGGGTTTGGCGGTAAAATTTATCTATTGGTGGACAACGATGTGTACAGTTCGGCAGAAACTTTGGCGATTTTTGCAAAATACACACAGTTTGCCACTTTGGTGGGGACGCCCACTCGTGGCGATGGCGTAGGCACTGACCCAATGATTGCGATTTTGCCCAACACCCATTTTGCTATCCGCTATGCCAAACAGCTTGGGATTGCCCCAGACGGCACGATAAATGCTATCCGTGGCACACAGCCTGATGTACTGGTGGCAAATCCACCAAACTTTACGCTCCCCACCGATGTCAATGTCGCCAAAAACGACCCTGTGATACAGCGTGCGGTGCAGTTGGCATTATCATCACATTAGTGGCGCATCATTTGTCTGTTTTAAATGGCTTTTGTTATTTTGATGTTATTGCATTGATATTGGCGTTAGCGATAAGTGCTTGGAGATAGGCCATAATGTGCTTTAAATGCACGATTAAAATGGGTTTGTGAGACAAACCCTGTCTCAATGGCAATTTGTAATACCGACTGCTGGCTGGTACGCAAAAGCCTTGCGGCATATTCAAGACGCATCGTTTTGACAAAAGTATGCGGTGCGACACCCAATGTCTTTTGAAATAGCCGAATGAGTGTTGAGCGAGATAAATGCAATTTTTTACACATTGCAGGTATGCTAAAATCATCGTCAGGCTTATTGGTAATTTGGGTAATCAATTCTGACAGCCTAGGGTGCTGATGTGTCTTTAATACACCACCTAATTTTTCATTAGGCAAAGCACGCAACACATATACCAGTATTGATTGGGCTAAATTATCCACCAAAAACGCATTGCCAATTTGATTGGGGTTTTGAGCTTCATCGCTCATTAACTTTACCAACGGATGCAGTGTTTATTCATTTAAGGTTACAATAAAAAAATCTGGCAGATTTGCCAATAAGCTACTGTGTTTGTCGGTATAAAAATTTAAGCACAGCATTGTGCAATCGGTCTGGTTGCCAACTTGATTGACCAAAAATGCCCCTGACATACTTTGGATAGCACAAGTGGCATCAATCAAGCGATGTGTGTCAGCATTGGCATTTTGTATGCAGTGGGTTATCCCACAAAACAAGGCAATATCCCCCGCTCTTAAAATGTGAGTTGTGTTTTTTTACAGCAAGTTTTACCACCCCTTTGGTTGCGATATGCAACATCATTTGCCCTGCTGTGGGCTGTTGATCTATCTGCCACTCACCGCCCAAGCGATAATCTATATGCACGCCTGCACGAAGTTGTGCCAGCGTTAATAAACTACCTAGCATACAATCCCCCAAATGGATTAATTGTACTAATTTTTGAGACAAAAAGGTAAGTACAACAAATAAAAATCTTTATAATAGCACCACCGTAATGCAATTATACTTGAATATTGTGGTTAATCAAAAACTAATTTTAATAAGGGGGCTATTATGTCTTTTGCCGACTGGAAACAAATCACCAATCACACCAAACAATCTTTTGGTAAATGTTATCAGTTATTTGAAAATAGCACCAAATCTTTTAGGGTGGCAAAAGGATATGGCACGGTGGACGGTGGCAAAATAGGAATAATTCTTACTAAATACTTACACAGAATTTTGCATGGTAACTTTGTGTAAAATTTGAACGCAACACTGTGTAAGTTTATGTTATCATACACGAATTTAGCTAGCAGATGTAGCCAGCTTCGGCAAGCTGTTCATAAAAAAGGTCTTTTATGAAAATTGTAACCGACAAAACCCCCAAAGTGGACATTCACGCCATTTTAACACCTCAAGAAATTGACGGCATTCATCATCACATTCATCACTACCCACAACCGAGGGCGGCGGTGCTTGATGCCCTAAAACTCGTCCAAAAACGTAACGGCTGGGTGGACGATGCCCAAGTGGCTGCCATAGCCCATATGCTGTCCATGCCTGTGGCGGACGTGGAGGGCGTGGCGACATTTTTTAACCGCATTTATCGGATGCCAGTCGGTCGCCATGTGATTTTGATTTGTGATTCTATCGCTTGTTATCTGAACGGCTATGAGGCATTGGCGGATGCTTTTAAGCGTGAGCTTGGCATTGATTATGGGCAAACCACAAAAGACGGTCGTTTTACCCTGCTTCCCATTTGCTGTCTTGGCAACTGCGATAAGGGGGCGAGCGTGCTGATTGATGAGGATACTTATGGACCTGTGTTGCCGTCTGAGGTCGGTCTATTGTTGGAGCAATACGCATGAATAAACCAAATGTCGCCGAGCAAATCAATGCTCGTAAAAACGGACTTGCCCCAAGCCAACTAAATCGCCAAAAAACGCCAATCTGGGGCGTAGGACTGGCGGACGGTCAAGCACCGACTTCGCTTACTCACCCCTTGACATGGCGACTGTATCATCATGATGCAGTGCTGACATTGGCAGATTATAAAGCCTTGGACGGTTTTAAAGGGCTAAAAAACGCCCTAGCCAAAGACCCAAGAGAAGTAGGCGAGATGATAAAAACCGCCAACGTGCGTGGGCGTGGCGGTGCAGGCTTTAACGCAGGGTTAAAATGGACCTTTATGACGCCGCCTGACGGCGGTGTTCGTTATCTGATTTGTAATGCCGATGAAATGGAACCGGGGACGTTTAAAGACCGTCTTTTAATGGAGCGACTGCCTTTTCAGCTGATTGAAGGAATGCTCATTACCGCCTATGCCATTGGGGCGAGCGTGGGCTATATCTTTATTCGTGGCGAATATGTCCTAGCCGCCGAACGCTTACAAAACGCCATTAACGAATGTATCGCCAATAATTTGCTTGGCGAGGGTATTTTGGGGACGGATTTTAACTTTGAATTGCATGTCCACACAGGGGCAGGGCGGTACATCTGTGGCGAGGAGACGGCTCTTATCAACTGTTTGGAGGGTCGCCGTGCCAACCCACGCACCAAACCGCCATTTCCCCAAGTCTCTGGGGCGTGGGGTCGCCCAACGGTGGTCAATAACGTTGAAACCTTAAACAACATGCCTGCCATTTTGTTAAATGGGGTGGAGTGGTATTTATCCTTGCCAAACGCCAAAGGCAAATCCACCACCCCTGGCACTAAGATTATGGGGTGTAGCGGTCGTGTCAAGGACGCAGGGCTGTGGGAAGTGCCATTTGGCTATACAGCTCGTGAGCTGATTGAGCTTGCTGGCGGTATGCAGGACGGCTTAACCTTAAAGGCGTGGCTACCTGGCGGAGCGAGTACCGACTTTTTGACGGCAAGCGATGAACACCTTGACCTTGTCATGGATTTTGACCCGATTATGAAGGCAGGCTCACGCCTTGGGACGTGTCTTATGATGGTCGTGGACGAAACGCAAGACATGGTAAGCCTGTCTAGAAACTTACAACAGTTTTTTCAAAGAGAATCGTGCGGTTGGTGTACCCCTTGCCGTGATGGCTTGCCGTGGGGCGTAAAAATCCTTGATGCGATGGAAAACGGACAAGGGCAAGCGGACGACATTGACAAATTGTCCGAGCTGACACGAGATTTATGGCTTGGCAAGACCTTTTGTGCCCATGCCCCAGGGGCGATGGAGCCACTCATGAGTGCGTTACGCTATTTCCGTCATGAATTTGAGGCAAAAGTGGGCAAATCAGAGCCACAAGACAACAAAGTGGGGGCATAACATGGCAATCCTTCATATAGATGGCAAAACCTATGACGTGGACGGCTCGGACAACCTATTGCAGGCGTGTCTGTCGCTTGGCATTGACGTGCCGTATTTTTGTTATCATCCTGCCTTGGGTTCGGTGGGGTCGTGCCGTCAATGTGCGGTCAAGCAGTACATGAGTGAGGAGGATTATCAGACAGGGCGTGGCAAGTTGGTCATGAGCTGTATGATTGCCCCCACGCCAAAAAGCGATACTTGGATTTCGGTGGACGATGCCGAGGCAAAGGCATTTCGCAAAAGCATCGTGGAATACTTGATGACCAACCACCCCCACGATTGCCCAACTTGTGAGGAGGGTGGTCATTGTCATTTGCAAGACATGACCTACATGAGCGGACATAGAAAACGCCGTTACCGCTTTACCAAACGCACGCACCACAACCAAGACTTAGGAGCGTTTATCAATCATGAAATGAACCGCTGTATCGCTTGCTATCGCTGTGTGCGGTTTTATAAGGATTACGCAGGTGGCACGGATTTTGGGGTGTATGCGTCAAATAACCGTGTCTATTTTGGGCGTGAAGAGAGCGGACAGTTACAGAGTGAATTTAGTGGTAACTTGACCGAAGTTTGCCCCACAGGGGTGTTTACCGACAAAACGCACTCAGACCGCTACAACCGTAAATGGGACATGCAATACGCCCCAAGCATTTGCCACGGCTGTTCAAGCGGTTGTAACATCTCGGCAGGCGAGCGTTATGGCGAGCTTAGACGTATTGAAAACCGCTATAACCATGACGTAAACGGCTATTTCTTATGCGACCGTGGGCGTTTTGGCTATGGCTATGTCAATCGTAGCGATCGCCCAACCCAGCCTGTGCAGAATGTAAACGGACAATTTGTCAAAACCAGTGCAAGCCTTGCGGTCGATAGCGTGGCGGAGTTATTAAAAGGCAAAAACGTCATCGGCATTGGTTCGGCTCGGGCAAGTTTGGAGAGTAATTTTGCCCTAAAAAAACTGGTCGGAAGCGATTATTACAGCACAGGCGAGCGAGCGGTTGTCAAAGACGTGGTGGATTTGGGCGTGGCGCTGTTACGCCACAAAGATGTGCATAATGTGTCTTTGGCAGAGATTGAGATGGCAGATAGCGTGTTTGTGTTGGGTGAGGATTTGACCCAAACGGCAAGCCGTGTCGCCTTGTCGGTGCGTCAAGCGTCCAAAAACAAAGCCCGCCAAATGGCAACTGCCCTAAAAACCGAGCATTGGCTTGCCGAGCCTGTCAAGCGTATCGGGCAAGAGGCGTACAGTCCCATTTATGTGGCGAGCGTGGTGGATACCAAGCTGTCCGACATCGCCAAAGTGTCTGCCGTTGCCACGCCAAACGACATCGCCAAATTGGGCTTTATGGTGGGCGACATCATCAAGGGCTATGCTGATACACTAGATGAGATTGGCAAAAGCGAGAACGCCATTTTTGCCAAAGAACAAGAGCCAAATCTTGCGATAGATGAGAACATGGCAATGGAGTTCTTGGCTCATCATATCGCTTATGATTTGATTATGGCAAACCGTCCACTTGTCATCACAGGCACCAGCTTGTCATCAAAAGCAATCGTACAAGCGACAGGCTATATTGCCCAAACCTTGACCGCCAAACGTGCCAAAATCGCCCATGTGGAGCGTGAATTTGTGGAAGTGCAAAACGCCAAAATCCGTGATGAAGTGGCTCGTCAATTCATTGACCCTGATAAAGATGCCAAAACGGACGGCACACACACCACAGAGCGAGACCCCAATGAGTTTGAAAAAGAGCTGTCATCTCGTTTATTAAAAATAAATGCTCTATATGCCGACAAAACAGGCGTGTACGTTGCCATGCCAGAGGCGAATAGCGTGGGCGTAAACTTGCTTGGCGGACAGGCGATAGAAGAAGTGCTGGCAAAAGAATTTGAGGCGGTGGTGGTGCTAGAACATGACTTAGCCAACCTTGCCCCAAGCCAATTTGACAAATTGACCGAAAAAACGCTTATCGTCCTAGACCACCAGTCTTATGACTGGCACACCAAAGCCGACATGGTGCTATCTGGTGCGTCATTTGCAGAAAGCGACGGCACGCTTGTGTCTGCCGAAGGGCGAGCAGGGCGGTTTTTTGCCAGTTTTGACAAAAAATACTATGAGCCAAACAGCGAGCTAAAAGACAGTTGGCGTTGGCTACACGCTGTCGCTAATGCCTTGATTGGCACCAGTTTAACAAATGGCAATGATGAGCCAACTTGGTATCATCTTGATGATGTCATTGATGAGCTTATCACCGATTATCCACACCTTGCCCAAATCAAAGACGTTGCTCCTGAGTCGGACTATCGCATTACAGGGCTAAAAGTCGCCCGTGAGCCACGCCGTTATTCGGGGCGGACGGTGTTACGCTCGCCCATTTCTATCCACGAACCCATGCAACCTAAGGACTTAGACAGTGGTTTGACGTTCTCCATGGAAGGCTATGTGGGCGATAAGACTGACCCAAGCCTTATCCCATTTGCGTGGAGTGCAGGCTGGAACTCGCCCCAAGCATGGAACAAGATCCAAGACAAAGTGGGCGGACGGCTAAAAGGCGGAGATGTCGGCATTCGTCTGTTTGATGACTTGCCAAAAGTTGAGACGGTATTTGACAAAGCCGAGCTTGACAGCATGATAAGCACGAGCATTTTTGACGGTCGTGCGGTCGTTGTGCCTGTGCATAATCTATTTGCAAGCTCACACATGGCAAGCCGTAGCCCTGTGGTGGTAAGCCAAATTAAGCCTGCCACATGGACAATCAGCGATGATGATGCCAAGCGTTGGATTATCAAGGCAGGCGATAAGCTAACCCTTGCCCAGCATGGGATAGAGATTACCCTGCCTGTGGACGTGGCGGACTATGTGGCGGACGGCTGTATCGGCTATCCTGACGGGCTTGTGCCGTTTATGGTCGGTGTGCCGACAACCGTCAAAAAGGCGGAAGCCGACACGCCTGTCTATGTGCCTGAATATCAAAAAAGTGTGGCAAATCTCGCTAATATCAAGCGTGAAACTATCTTTACACCAAAAGCTGGGTTTAATAACGCACCGTTAGCAATGCAAGTGGGGGCATAAATGAGTATTCGTGTGATTCCTGATGTGCCGTCATGGCTTGGCGGTTTGTCCTTTGAGTGGTGGTCGCTTATTTTTATGACCGCCCAGACCTTGATTATCTTTTTAGGGCTAGTCATCACGGCAGCACTCATGATTGTCTATGAACGGCGTATGCTTGCCCTGTGGCAAGACCGCTATGGTCCAAATAGGGTCGGTTGGCAAGGGTCGCTACAACTGGTGGCGGATATGCTAAAAATCTTTTTTAAGGAAGACTGGACACCCAATTTTGCCGACAAACGCCTGTTTACGCTCGCCCCTGCCATTGCCATGTTTACCGCTTTGGCAAGTTTTGCCATTATTCCGCTATCGCCCACGCTTGGGGCGGCGGATTGGAACATTGGCATTTTGTTCTTTTTTGCCATGGCAGGGCTTGCTGTGTATGCGGTGATGTTTGGCGGTTGGGCAAGTGCCAATAAGTTCTCGCTGTTAGGTGGACTGCGTTCGGCAGCTCAGACGATTAGCTATGAGGTGTTTTTGGGCTTGTCGCTCATGGGTGTGGTGGCGATGGCAGGCTCGTTTAATTTGCGTGAGATTGTTGAAGCTCAAACAACTGTCTGGAACGTCATTCCGCAGTTTTTGGGCTTTTTGACCTTTGTGGTGGCAGGCGTGGCGGTTACGCACAGACACCCCTTTGACCAACCAGAAGCCGAGCAAGAGCTTGCTGAAGGGTATCATGTGGAATACTCAGGCATGAAATTTGGTATGTTCTTTATTGGCGAGTATGTCAATGTCGTGGTGATTAGTGCCTTGATGACCTGCTTGTTTTTTGGGGGTTGGCTTGCTCCTTTTAACCTAGATTTGCCCTTTGTTCCGCCTGTGTTTTGGTTTTTGATTAAGACCTTGTTTTTTATGACCTTATTTGTGTTGGCTCGTGGCTCGCTCATGCGTCCACGTTATGACCAAGTGATGAATTTTGGCTGGAAAGTGTGTTTACCTGTAACCTTGCTAAACCTATTGGCGACTGCTTTTGTGATTTTGATGGTGAATTAAATGTTTGCAACTTTAAAAAATACGGCGGTGGGCATTTTTACCATTGTACGCTCTATGTGGATGGTAAATTCTCATGCCTTGCGTCCACGAGACACGATTTTGTACCCCGAACAGCCTGTGCCTGTACCGCCCCGTTTTCGTGGGCGAATTGTACTGACAAGAGACCCTGACGGCGATGAACGCTGTGTGGCGTGCAACCTATGTGCGGTGGCGTGTCCTGTGGGCTGTATTAGCCTACAAAAGGCGGAGCGTGAAGACGGTCGTTGGTATCCTGAATTTTTTCGTATCAATTTTAGCCGTTGTGTGTTTTGTGGTATGTGCGAAGAAGCCTGTCCGACTACCGCCATTCAGCTAACCCCTGATTTTGAGCTTGGTGAATACAACCGCCAAAATCTGGTCTATGAAAAAGAGCATTTGCTGATTAGTGGCGTGGGCAAATACCCAGAATATAACTATTATCGAGTAACAGGCATGGCAACAGACGATAAGCCCAAAGGGTCGCACGAGCGTGAAGCAGAGCCTGTTAATGTACGGAGTTTGTTGCCATGATTGATGTGTTAAAGGCGTTTTTGGCAAATGGCGATGCGGTGGGCTTTTATGCCTTGTCGCTGATGGCGATTTGGGCAAGCCTAAGGGTGGTTACGCACGCCAATCCCGTCCATGCCATTTTATCCATGATAGTGAGCCTACTGGCGGTGGCGGGGATTTTCTTTATCATCGGAGCTCCATTTGCAGGCGTGCTTGAAATGATTGTCTATGCTGGGGCGATTTTGGTCTTATTTGTGTTTGTCATTATGATGTTAAACTTAGGCACGGACACCACAGAAGAGAAGACGTGGCTGACTGCCAATGCGTGGGCAACCCCGTTTTGTATGACGCTTATCATCGGTGGCGTGCTTGTTGGGTTTTTGACCGCAGGGGGTAGCACCATGTTACAAGATAACACCATTGGTGTAAAAGATGTCGGCATTAGCCTATTTACCCAATATGTCTTGCTTGTGGAAGTGGCAGGATTTTTATTGCTTGGGGCATTGGTGGCGGCGTATCATTTGGGTAAAAAAGCCCTAGATGATGAAAACGTGAGTCATTATCAAGATGACCCAAACAATGATGCACCAAACCGCCAGCCTGATGCACCTGTATTTAGCCAACAACAAGGGGGTAAATCATGAGTTCTTTACAAACGGCAACCCAAACGGCAGAGCTTGCCAGTCTTGGCGTGCCTGCTCATCATGCCTTGATTGTCTCGGCGATACTCTTTGTCATTGGCTTGGTTGGGGTCATGGCAAGACGAAATGTGCTGTTTATGCTTATGAGTTTAGAGATTATGATGAACGCCGCCGCCCTTGCCTTTGTGGTGGGGAGTAATATTTGGGGCAAGGCAGACGGGCAGATTATGTTTATTTTTGTCTTGACACTGGCGGCAGCCGAAGCGGCGATCGGGCTTGCCATACTGTTGCAGTTTTATCATCGATTTAGAAGCCTTGATGTCAATCGTGCCAGTGAATTAAAGGGGTAGGGCGGTATGAATTTGTTAGCATTGACCTTTATTTTCCCCTTGATTGGCTTTTTGATATTAGCCACAGGGCGAGATAGAATTTCAGAAAAACTTGCCACGATAATCGGCGTGGGAGTCATGGGTTTGTCCGCCTTGACCACGGCAGTTGTGGGTGTGGATTATTTGGCGAACAGCAGTGATAAGACGGTATTTACGACACTGTGGACGTGGTTGTCGGTGGGCGGTTTTGCCCCAAAATTTGGCTTGGCGTTGGACGGTTTGTCCTTGACCATGACCGCCATCATCACAGGCGTGGGCTTTTTGATTCATCTGTTTGCCAGTTGGTATATGAAAGGCGAGACAGGATATGCCCGTTTTTTTAGTTATCTAAATCTATTTGTGGCAAGTATGTTATTGCTTGTACAAGCGGATAACTTACTCCTACTCTATCTGGGCTGGGAAGGCGTGGGTATCTGCTCTTACCTACTTATCGGTTTTTATTATCACAACCGAGCTAATGGACGGGCGGCTATCAAGGCATTTACCGTAACCCGTGTGGGCGATGTGTTTTTGGCGATTGGGCTGTTTTTGTTGTACCAACAGTTTGGCACGCTAGACATTCATACTATCATCGCCAAAGCTCCCGAGCTGTTTACCGTCAATAATCCTACCATGGTGCTGACCGCTCTCATGCTTGTGGGTGGGGCGTTTGGTAAATCAGCTCAAATTCCACTGCACACTTGGCTTGCCGATGCCATGGCGGGTCCTACGCCTGTTTCGGCTCTGATTCACGCGGCTACCATGGTAACCGCAGGGGTGTATCTGATTGCCCGTATGCACCCTGTCTTTATGCTGACCCCTGACGTGCTATTGTATGTGGTTGGTGGTGTGGGGGCGTTGTCTATGCTCGTGGCAGGATTTTGCGCGTTGGCACAGACTGACATTAAGCGTGTGCTTGCTTACTCTACCATGAGCCAGCTTGGTTATATGTTCATCGCTTTGGGCGTTGGGGCGTGGCAAGTGGCGATTTTTCATTTGATGACGCACGCATTTTTTAAAGCCTTGTTATTCCTAGCCAGTGGAGCGGTGATTATCTCAACACACCATGAGCAAAACATCTTTAAGATGGGCGGTCTGCGTAAAAAAATCCCCCTTGTGTTTTGGTCGTTTGTCGTTGGTGGTGGGGCGTTGGTTGCCTTGCCTTTTGTAACGGTTGGCTTTTATTCCAAAGAAGCGATTTTGTGGGAAACTTATGCCACAGGACACATGAGCCTGTTTTGGGCAGGCGTGTTTGGGGCGTTCTTAACGTCAATTTATACCTTCCGTTTGATTTATCTCGTGTTCTTTGGGCAAGAAAAAACGCATGGCGAGAAGCTATCTGGTATCAGCTATGCCCTGCCTTTGGCGGTGCTACTGGTGCTATCGACAGGGATTGGGGCGTGGATTCATCCACCTTTGGCAAATGTCTTGCCAGCGAGTGTGGTTAGTGCCCTTACAGACGGCAAGCACACCGCCGAGATTATCGCTGTGGGCGTAACCGCACTTGGCTTGGCGGCAGCTTACTTTTTGTATGTGCTTGACAAGGGTAAGATTTTGACAAAATGGACAAATTCTGCCTTTGGTGGGGCGTGTACTTATTGGTGCTATCATGGGCTGGGTTTTGACGCTCTTTATGACATTGTGTTTGTTAGGCCGTTTTTGGCGATTTGCAAGCTATTAAAGAGCGACCCTGTGGACAAACTTTGGAACATTTTGCCAGCATTGGCAAGCGTGGGCAATAAGCTTACGACCAAAACTCAAACAGGGCGACTGGGCTCTCATGCGGTGAGCTTCGGCTTGGGGTTGGCAGTTGTGCTACTTTTGGCAATAATGATGGTGGTATAAGATGATGGAACAAAATTGGCTTTTGCCGACATTGATTGCCATTCCTTTTGTGGCGGGATTTTTGTGTTGGCTGATTGAAAAAGTAAACGACAAATTGCCACGTTGGATAGCGTTATTTGCCATGCTTGCCACCTTTGGGGTGAGTTTGGTACTGTGGCAACAGGGCGACTTTGGCAGTCTTATCGTAACAAATGATGCAGCCGAGGACGGCGCATTACCATGGGCGGCTGAGTTTATTGTGCCTTGGATTGCGTCTTTGGGCATTAACTTTCATCTGGCGATGGATGGTTTGTCGCTGCTCATGATTGCGTTGACGGCATTTTTGGGTGTTATGGCGGTCGGCTGTTCGTGGGGCGAGATTACCCGCCGAGTGGGATTTTTCCATCTTAACCTATTATGGTCATTGGGCGGTGTCATCGGTGTCTTTTTGGCGATTGATTTGTTCCTTTTCTTTTTCTTTTGGGAACTCATGCTATTGCCAATTTACTTTTTGATTGCCTTGTGGGGACATAACGCCACAGGCGGTAAGACCAAAGAATACGCCGCCACGAAGTTTTTTATCTACACCCAAGTATCTGGGCTGATTATGCTCATCGGCATCTTGATGCTGGTCATCATTCATTTTAGTCAAACAGGCGTGCTAAGTTTTGCGTATCATGATTTGTTGGGACTGGATTTGGGCAAATGGGAATATGCCATCATGCTGTGCTTTTTTATCGGCTTTGCAGTCAAATTGCCCGTATTTCCGTTACATGGCTGGCTACCTGATGCCCACGCCCAAGCCCCAACAGCAGGTTCGGTGGACTTGGCGGGGATTTTGATTAAGACGGCGGCGTTTGGTTTGCTGCGTTTTGTATTGCCGTTATTTCCCACCGCATCTGCTGAATTTGCCCCTGTGGCGATAGTTTTAGGGGCGATTGGGATTTTTTATGGGGCATTTTTGGCATTTGCCCAAACCGACATCAAGCGCCTGCTTGCCTATACCAGTATCTCACACATGGGCTTTGCCCTGCTTGCCATTTATGCTGGCAATATCATCTCGCTACAGGGCTTGATGGTGCAAATGCTCGCTCACGGTTTATCTAGTGCGGCACTGTTCATCATGGCGGGTCAGCTTTATGAGCGTCTGCATACGCGCGATCTGAACTTGATGGGCGGTATGTGGGGTCAATTTCGCTATTTTGCGCCGCTACTGATGTTCTTCTGTGCGGCATTGCTTGGCATCCCTGGTACGGGCAACTTTATCGGCGAGATTTTGATTTTGGTTGGTTCGTTCGATCAGTATCCTGTGATTGTGGTGCTTGCGACAATTAGCCTTGTGCTTGGCGGATTGTATTCGTTGATTTTGATTTATAAGGCACTTTTTGGGGATAATACCGCACCAAAATTAGCCAAAGAAAACGGTGGCCGCCTAAGAGATCTGGGTAAGCGTGAGCTATCGCTACTAAGCGTTCTTGGTATTGGTCTGGTCTGGCTTGGTCTGTATCCTCAGCCTGTGCTAAACACCTCTGATTCTGCGATGAGCTGGATTGCTAAGGCGTATGCTGATGAACTGCCTGCCAAGCATAACGCGCCGCACGGCATCGCTGATCATGTGCATGGACGCCATCACCACCACGGACATCACCATCATCATGGACATGAGCATCATGAACACGGTCATGGTGAACACGATCACAGCAAGCATGGTAATTAAGGAGAAAATTTCATGAATCATCTAATCGAATCCTTAATGTCTCTAGCGCCGATGGTGATCGTTGCGCTGACGGCAGTAATCGTCATGCTTGCCATCGCAATCAAGCGTTCGCATTTTTGGTCGGC
Source organism: Moraxella ovis (assembly GCF_900453105.1). Classification (NCBI taxonomy): domain Bacteria; kingdom Pseudomonadati; phylum Pseudomonadota; class Gammaproteobacteria; order Moraxellales; family Moraxellaceae; genus Moraxella; species Moraxella ovis. The sequence continues at coordinate 1,495,863 of NZ_UGPW01000001.1, read as the reverse complement.
GACCTTAACGGTAATCGGACTAAATGCCGCACTCATCACGCTAATCGCGCAAGCATTTGGCGTATTGCCAAGTGGCGCATCGAATATGCTATTTGTGGTGGATGGCTTTGCTGTATTTAACATTGCGATCATTCTAATTGCATCTTTGGCTTGCTGTACTTTGGCTTATGGCTACTTCCAGACGCTAACTGATAATAAAGATGAGCTGTATCTGCTCATGCTTATTAGCACGCTTGGGGCGATGTTGATGGCGTGTGCGACGCATTTGGCATCGTTCTTTATGGCGCTAGAACTACTATCCGTGCCGATGTATGGCATGCTGGCTTATGCGTTCATGCGTTCGCGTTCGTTGGAGTCTGGTCTTAAGTATCTGGTCTTGTCCGCCACAGCGTCCGCCACACTGCTTATGGGCATGGCATTTATCTTTGCTGATACTGGCGTATTGGGCTTTAAAGAGCTTGGGTTGGCACTTGTGCATGGTCAGGCAAGCATGTGGTTTGCACTCGGTGCGATCATGATGGTGGTGGCAATCGCCTTTAAGCTGTCAGCCGCGCCATTTCATGCGTGGGTGTCTGACGTCTATGAGGGTGCGCCTGCACCTGTGGCGGCATTCTTGGCGAGCGTGAGTAAGGTTGCCATGATGGCATTGGCGATCCGCTTCTTGACGACCACCATGATTACAGAACTCAATGCATTCTACGGGGTGCTGATATTAATCATTGCTGCGTCGATCTTGCTGGGTAACTTGCTTGCCATTCGCCAAACGAACCTTAAGCGACTGCTTGCCTATTCTTCGGTTGCGCACATTGGTTATGCCTTGGTTGCGCTGCTCAGTGCTGGTGCGGGCAGTGCTGGCGTGATTAGTATGTACATGGCGGTGTATGCACTGACTTCTATCGGTGCCTTTGGTGTGATTACCTTGATGTCGAGCCCTTATAAAGAGCGTGGGCGGACGTCTATCTCGGGCGAGGCGGATGATCTAAGGTTTTATCAAGGGTTATTCTGGCGCAGACCTGTCTTGACGGCTGTCTTGACCATGATGTTGCTGTCATTGGCGGGTATTCCATTAACCGCAGGATTCATGACGAAGTTCATGATCATCTTCTCATCAGTACAAGGCATGCGCTTCTGGGCGGCATTGTTTGTGATCTTAGGCAGTGCGATTGGTCTGTCATATTATCTGCGCGTACTGACCCAGCTGTATCAAAGACCCAAAGCGCATCTGGAATTTGACGTGCATCACGAATGGGGTATTAAAGCAGGGGGCATCATGCTGCTCGTTGTCACTGCGCTTATCATTTTCTTTGGTATTTTGCCAAATGGTTTGATGAATTTGGCAGGGCTTGCCATCATTCAATAAGGTACGTCGTTGATTAATGTATGAAACAAGTGTCCTGTTGGGCACTTGTTTTTTTATATAAAATTGTTACAATTAAAATCGAACTTAAGACAACTATATCAATCATAAAGAGAATAACAATGTCCGATCAGAACGCCACACCCATCAAAGTACTCTCTAAGACCGTCTGGTCGCCCACGCTATTTAGCTTCACCACGACACGCCCGGATGGATTTCGTTTCGATGCTGGGCAGTTTGTGCGTTTGGGCGTCGCTCCTGATGAATTGATGGCGAATGCCAATCAGCCCAAGCCTGCCATCAGTGCCAAGATTTTTCGTGCTTACTCGGTGGTGTCATCCCCTTATGATGAGCATTTAGAATTCTTCTCTGTGGTCGTGCCCGATGGGGCGTTCACCTGTCAATTACAACACCTACAAGTCGGCGACGCGCTATACTTAAACCCCGAGCCTTTTGGTTTTTTGACCCTTGCCCGCTATCAAGAGCCTGCCCCAAAAGACCTATGGCTACTTGCCACAGGCACAGGGCTTGCGCCTTTTTTATCGATGCTTGGTGATCTTGATACTTGGCAGAATTATGACGACATCGTATTGGCATACAGCGCGCGAACACAGGCAGAACTGGCTTATATGGATAAGATTCAAGAACTTCAGGCAAGCTTTGGTGAGCTTGTAGAGAATGCGGCGCGTTTTCACTTTGTTCCCATCGTGACTCGTGAAGATGTGGCTGACTGTCTGCATGACAGACTGCCTACGCTGATCACAAATGGCGAGTTAGAAAATCATGCCACCATACCGCTAAACCCAGAGACTTCACATGTGATGCTCTGCGGCAATCCACAGATGGTGGATGACACCAAGGAAGCTTTAAAAGTCAAAGGTTTAACGATGAACCGTCGCGGGGTGGGTAATATTGCGGTGGAGAATTATTGGTAAGTTTTAAAAGATATTATAAAGGAATGTTTATGAAAGCTCTATTGGTTGTGGATGTACAAAATGGCTTTGTCGGCGGCAATCTGACGGTGGCAAACAGCCATATGATTATCCCCACGATTAACCGCTTGATTGCTCATTTTGATACCGTGATTTTGACCCAAGATTATCACCCTGCCGACCACATTTCATTTTACCAAAATCATGACGGCAAAGCCCTGTTTGACACGATAGAACTACCCTATGGTACGCAGGTTCTATGGAATGCTCACTGTGTACAAGGGACATCGGACGCTCTTTTTCATGCTGATTTGCAAGCCGATAAAGCCCAGCTTATCATTCGCAAAGGCTATCATCGCCACATAGACAGCTATTCGGCATTTATGGAAGCCGACAGGGCGACCAAAACGGGGCTGGCGAGCTATCTTCATGAGCGGGGCATAGATAGCGTGTATGTGGTGGGTATCGCCACCGATTTTTGTGTGGCGTGGACGGCGATAGATGCCGTAGCGTTTGGGTTTGATTGCACGGTCATCATGGACGCCACTGCCCCGATAGATATAAATGGATCGCTGGATAAGGCGATGGCGGACATGACGGGCGTTGGGGTGAAATTTATTAATTCAAAAGATATTTTAAATCAATAACTTATAAAATTTTTAAAATTTTTAGCAAAAAATACTTGCCAAATTTTAAAAGTCGTATATAATACGCCCATCAAGACGACATCGACAGATAGTCTAGATAGACAACTTGGGGACGTGGCGGAATTGGTAGACGCACTGGATTTAGGTTCCAGCGCCGCGAGGTGTGAGAGTTCGAGTCTCTCCGTCCCCACCATATTAAAAACCAATAATCAGACGATTATTGGTTTTCTTTGTATGCCTAAACGAAAATTTGGCATAAGGTCTGATATGCGACATTTTTTATTTGATATTATTTTTACAATTGTGTGTTTCTTTATCGCTGCGTGGTGGGGTTATTCGCGCGGCGGTATGTCAGGCATGCTCGTGGCGCTGGGCGTGACCGCGATTTTGGCGGTTATGGAAGTGTCACTGTCTTTTGATAACGCCGTGGTAAACGCTTCTATCCTAAAGGGCTGGAATGATTTTTGGAAAAAGATTTTCTTAACCGTTGGGATGTTGATCGCGGTATTTGGCATGCGCTTGGTATTTCCCATCGTCATCGTGGCGGTGACTGCCAATCTAGGCATGCTTGAAGTGATTGATTTGGCGCTTAACAATCCTACCAAATATTCTGAGCATCTGAACGCGCATCATGCGGAGATTTCTGCGTTTGGTGGGATGTTCTTGTTGTTAGTGTTCCTAAAATTCATGTTCGGTGATAAAGACGTTCATTGGTTTAGTTGGCTAGAGTCACGATTGGTGAAGTTTGGCAAGGTGGATGCGATGAGTGTGTTTGTCGCATTGGTTGTACTCATGATTTCGATGAGCTGGGTGGATGAAGCCAAAGAGGGTGTCGTTCTGGTCGCAGGGATCTGGGGTATCTTGGCATATCTAGGCGTAAGCGTGCTATCAACGCTACTAGAAGGTGAGAGCAATCCTGACGAGATCGTGTATGATGCCAAGGGTAATCCTATCGCCAACACCGCAGGCGTGTCACCAGCCATCCTAAAGGGTGGTATCGCAGGCTTTATGTATCTAGAAGTGCTGGATGCGTCTTTTAGTTTTGATGGGGTGATTGGCGCATTTGCCATCACTAACGATGTCGTGATCATCATGATCGGCCTTGCCATCGGTGCGATGTTCGTGCGTTCGATGACGATTTATCTAGTGGACAAAGGCACACTGAGTGAATTCGTCTATCTAGAACACGGTGCGCATTATGCCATCGGTGCGCTGGCGATCATCATGCTGTTATCAACCAAATTCCACGTGCCCGAGATCGTAACAGGTCTGATTGGTGTGGCATTCATCGCGCTGTCGGTGTATAACTCCATCCAATATAACAGACGAAATCCGACTTAGGCAAATCATCTTCAAAATAAAAATGGCTAGGGCAAAAAATGTAAAAAGCGCTAGCCATTTTTTGTAAAGTTATGTATAATAACTCAAATCTGTGCCAAAGCGAGCGACCATGAAAAAAGATAACTTAAATTTTGCCTATCTTGCAAGTTAAGTTATTTGATTTTTCTAAGTTGTTCGCTTTTTTATGGGTGTATGATTTGATAAAGTGTGGCGTATTTGCCAAAAAATTTTGTCTAAAATTTGCCCATCCTGCACTCACCTCATTTCAAATTTTTATAACAAGTAATCTCACACCATTCATGTTCGGAGCGTGTCATGACAACAAAAAAAGCCATTTTAGCCTTAGCTGACGGAACCATTTTTCGTGGTGTAAGCATCGGTGCAGACGGTCAGACGACAGGTGAAGTTGTCTTTAACACCGCCATGACAGGCTATCAAGAAATTCTAACCGACCCAAGCTATGCCAATCAGATGGTCACCTTGACCTATCCGCACATCGGTAACACAGGCTGCAACAGCGAAGACAGCGAATCGGGTCGCATTCATAAGGTGTGGGCGAGCGGTCTGATCATCCGTGATCTGCCACTACTGCACAGTAACTTCCGTGCTGATCAGTCATTAAGCGAATACCTAATCTCACACGGCGTGGTGGCGATTGGTGACATCGATACGCGTCGTCTAACCGCACTACTTCGTAATACCGGCGCCCAAAACGGCTGTATCCTAACAGCTGATGCTAATGGCGAGATTGACGAACAAAAAGCAATCGAACTGGCAAAAAATGCACCAAGCATGAAGGGTTTGGATCTGGCAAAAGTATGCTGCGACCAAGACGGCTATGAGTGGACAGAGGGTTCATGGGAGCTGGCGCACGACGGTCGAAATGCCAAGATTACCGAAACTGGCGGCCGTTTTGCCAAGATTGGTACGGATATTGAGCAGCACTTTAATATCGTGGCATATGACTTTGGTGTTAAGACGAACATCCTTAGAATGCTCGCCGATCGCGGCTGTCATGTGACGGTAGTGCCTGCGACCACACCGATTGATGAAGTTCTAAAACATAACCCAGATGGTATCTTCCTATCTAATGGTCCTGGTGATCCAGAACCATGTACTTATGCCATCGATGCGATTCGTCACGTGATTACTAATACGGACATTCCTGTATTTGGTATTTGTTTAGGTCATCAGCTATTGGCTTTGGCAAGTGGCGCGCAAACCATCAAGATGAAATTTGGCCATCATGGCGCCAACCATCCTGTACAAAACATCATCGATGGTACAGTGATGATCACCAGCCAAAACCACGGTTTCTGTGTGGATGAAGATAGCCTGCCTAGCAACGTGCGTGTGACTCATCGTTCATTATTCGATGGATCAAACCAAGGCATCGAGCTGACCGATCACTCAGCATTTAGTTTCCAAGGACACCCAGAAGCCAGCCCTGGTCCGCATGATTGCGCTGTGTTGTTTGATCGCTTTGTGAGTGAGATGGAAAAAGCTAAGGCTTAATACCTAGCTCTACTGTATTAAATTTACCTATCTTGATTCGTCTACAAATGGGGAATGGTTGTGAAAAAATTCAGTGAAGAAGCAACTCATCCAGCAAGAGCTTTGCAAGCTTGGCAGATATTAATCTCTACAGCAATGAATAGGCAAACTCATACATATAAAACTCTATCTCAGAGTATGTATGAAAAGCCAGCTCAAGGTGTACTAGCACACATCTTAGGGTATATTGCACATTTTTGTAATAAATATGATCTACCACCATTAACAGTTTTGGTTGTTAATGAAAAAACAGGATTGCCAGGTGAAGGTATACTTTTCGATGATGATTTGCAATCAATAAGAGAAAAAGTGTATGCTTTTAATTGGTACGATGTTTATCCACCAAGTGAAAATGAGTTAAAAGAAATATATGTAGAGCAGTGCAAAGATCACTGACCGCTTTTGATCTAAGCTAAAATTCCAACACTGGAAAACCATCAATTTTTTGAATTTAAAATAAGAGAAGCTAACGCATGCCAAAACGTAACGACATACAATCCATTCTAATCATCGGTGCAGGCCCCATTGTCATCGGTCAAGCCTGTGAGTTTGACTATTCGGGTGCCCAAGCCTGTAAAGCCTTAAAAGAAGAAGGCTACCGAGTTATCCTAGTGAACTCAAACCCAGCGACCATCATGACCGACCCTGCAATGGCGGATGCGACCTACATCGAGCCGATCACTTGGCAGACAGTTGAGCGCATTATCAAAAAAGAACGCCCAGATGCAATCCTACCAACGATGGGTGGTCAGACAGCACTGAACTGTGCGCTAGACCTAGATAAGTATGGCGTGCTTGCCAAGTATGGCTGTGAACTGATCGGCGCGACCAAAGAAGCCATCGAAAAGGCTGAAGACCGCGAATTGTTCGACAAAGCCATGAAGAAAATTGGCCTAGAGTGCCCACGCGCAGACATCGCTGAGACGATGGAGCAGGCGCTTGAGATTCAATCACGCTTTGGCTTTCCTGTAATCATCCGTCCATCGTTCACCATGGGTGGCTCTGGCGGTGGTATCGCTTATAACAAAGAAGAATTTATTGAGATTTGTGAGCGTGGTTTTGACTTATCACCAACGCATCAGCTTCTGATCGATGAGAGCCTAATCGGCTGGAAAGAATATGAGATGGAAGTGGTGCGTGACAAAAAAGACAACTGCATCATCGTCTGCTCTATCGAGAACTTTGACCCGATGGGTGTACACACAGGCGACTCCATCACTGTCGCACCTGCTCAGACCCTCACCGACAAAGAATATCAGCTCATGCGTAACGCATCTATCGCTGTACTGCGTGAGATCGGCGTAGAGACGGGCGGTTCAAACGTCCAATTCGGCATCAACCCTGATAATGGTCGCATGGTGGTCATCGAGATGAACCCACGTGTCAGCCGTTCATCTGCATTGGCATCAAAGGCAACTGGCTTCCCGATCGCGAAGATCGCTGCCAAGCTGGCAGTCGGCTATACGCTAGATGAGCTTAAGAATGACATCACAGGCGGTAAGACACCTGCATCATTCGAGCCATCGATTGACTATGTGGTTACCAAAGTGCCACGCTTTAACTTTGAAAAATTCCCGCAAGCTGAGCCAACGCTGACCACGCAGATGAAATCTGTGGGTGAGGTGATGGCAATCGGACGTAATTTCCAAGAATCAATGCAAAAAGCATTGCGCGGCCTTGAGACGGGTGCGACAGGTTTTGATGAGATCGTCGATCTGACTGGCAAATCAACTCACGCCATTGAATCAGAGATTAAGAACCGTCTAAGCATTCCTACACCTGAGCGTATTTTCTATATCGCTGAAGCGTTCCGTCATGGCTTTAGCTTGGAGGATGTGTTTGAATTGACGAAGATTGATCGTTGGTTCTTGATCCAAATCGAAGACATCGTAAAAATCGAGAATGAAATTAAATCGCTAGGCTTTGGCGACCTAGACGCTGATAATATCCGTAAGTTTAAGCGTAAAGGCATGAGCGATCTGCGCATTGCTAATCTGATGGGCATCAGCCAAAAGCAATTCCGCAAGCATCGTTGGGGCTTGGGCGTATATCCTGTGTATAAGCGCGTGGATACCTGTGCAGCGGAGTTTGAGACATCAACTGCGTATATGTATTCTAGCTATGACGAGGAATGTGAGTCTCGCCCAACCGATAAAGATAAAATCATGGTCATCGGTGGCGGTCCAAACCGTATCGGACAAGGTATTGAATTTGACTACTGCTGTGTACATGCAGCACTTGCGATGCGCGAAGATGGCTATGAGACCATCATGGTGAACTGTAACCCAGAGACCGTATCTACAGACTATGACACGTCTGATCGTCTGTACTTCGAACCGGTGACGCTAGAAGACGTACTAGAAATCGTCCGTACTGAGAACCCGAAAGGTGTCATCGTACAGTATGGGGGTCAGACACCATTGAAGCTGGCAAGAGCGTTAGAAGAAGCGGGTGTACCTATCATTGGTACCAGTCCTGATGCGATTGACCGCGCTGAAGACCGCGAGCGCTTCCAGCGTATGCTACATCAGCTAAGCCTAAATCAACCACCGAACGCACTTGCTACCAGCACTGATGAAGGTCTGGTACGTGCCAAAGAAGTTGGCTATCCGCTGGTTGTTCGCCCATCTTATGTATTGGGTGGTCGCGCGATGGAGATCGTGTATAACGAAGATGAACTGCACCATTACCTAAAAACCGCTGTTCAAGCATCAAACGAAGCACCTGTACTGCTAGACAGATTCCTAGATGATGCGATCGAAGTAGACGTGGACTGTGTGTCTGATGGCAAAGAGGTTGTCATTGGTGGCATCATGCAGCACATCGAACAAGCAGGTGTTCACTCTGGTGACTCAGCGTGTTCATTACCTCCTTATTCACTAAGCCAAGAAATCCAAGACCAAATCCGTGAGCAAACCATCGCCATGGCGAAAGAGCTTGGCGTTGTGGGTCTGATGAACGTACAGTATGCGGTTAAGGATAATACTGTCTATATCCTAGAAGTGAACCCGCGTGCCAGCCGTACCGTACCTTTCGTGTCTAAGTGTATTGGCAATTCATTGGCGAAAATCGCTGCTCGCTGCATGGCAGGCAAGACATTGGCGGAGCAGGGCTTCACCAAAGAAGTCATCCCAAGCCACTACTCAGTGAAAGAAGCGGTATTCCCATTCGCTAAATTCCCTGGTGTGGACCCAATCCTATCACCAGAGATGAAGTCAACAGGTGAGGTAATGGGCGTTGGCAAGACCTTCGCAGAAGCGTTCTACAAGTCAATCATCGGCTCGAATGAGCGCCTGCCAGGCCTACCAACTGAGGGCGAGACCAAGACTGTGTTCTTGTCAGTGCGTGATAGTGATAAGAAATACGTCCCAGAAGTGGCACGTGCCTTGGTTAATTACGGTTTTAAATTGGTGGCAACTGACGGCACACAGAAGGTGCTGGCAGAAGCTGACATCGATTGTGAGCGTGTGAATAAAGTCAGCGAAGGCCGTCCGCACATCGTGGATGCCATCAAAAATGGCGAAATCGCAATTGTGATTAACACCACCGAAGGCAAGCAAGCGCAAGAGGATTCTTTCTCTATCCGCCGCAGCGCGCTACAGGGCAAAGTTTTCCATGTGACCACAATGTCAGCAGCACAAGCGGTATGTAAGGCTTATGAAATTAAGCTGCCTTTTGATGTGTATAAGCTTCAAGACTTGCACGCCTAAGATGGCAGATGAATTTGGCTTGAAGTTTTGAATCAAAACTGCTACCATTAGTCAATATTCTGACTGATAAAAAACACCACCCTTTTTGGCGTGGTGTTTTTCACTATTTGTATTTATTCATGGAGAAAATCATGCAACGTTATCCAATGACCCCGGAAGGGCACGCCGCTTTAGAAGCTGAATTAAAACAGCTAAAAACCGTTGAACGTCCACGCATCACCAATGCCATCGCAGAGGCTCGCGAGCATGGCGATCTCAAAGAAAACGCCGAATATCACGCCGCGCGTGAACAACAGGGCTTGTGCGAAGCGCGCATCCGTGACATCGAAGCCAAACTTGGCGGCTCGCAAGTCATCGATCCTACCAAGCTACCCCAAGATAGTCGCGTGGTCTTTGGTGTGACAGTGGTTCTTGAGAACATCGATGATGGTGAAGAGCGTCGTTACAAGATCGTGGGTGATGACGAGGCTGACGTTAAGACAGGTAAGATTTCCGTGAACTCTCCTATTGCTCGCGGATTGATTGGCAAGTCTGAAGGCGATGAAGCGAAGATTCAAACCCCAGGCGGCTTGGTAGAGTTTGAGATTTTAGAAGTTATCTACGAATAGGATTATCATGAAACATCTACACATGCTCATGGCGCTGATCACGCTAGGGTTGTTTTTGTATCAGACGATTTTTGTTTTTAGTGGTAAGCAGCTGGTATTGTCGCGTGCCTTTAAGGGGGCCAGCCACCTTATTTATCTGCTACTAGTGGGTACAGGTCTGTATCTATTTTGGCAATTAACCCAAGTAGCAGGCGTACAGCATTGGGCGATCGCTAAATTAGTGCTGCTATTCGTTGCGGTATCGGCGAACATTAAGGCCATCCGTCCAACCAGCACCAATGTGCAGGCTCGTGCAGGCATGCTACTTGCTGCGATGGCTTATTTGATCATCGTCATCTTGGCATATACCAAGCCAGGCATGTAACTTCTGTAGTAGGTATCTATCATTAACAGCAGATCCAAAGTTGGGTCTGCTGTTTTTTACAAAAATATTGAGAAAAGTTATTATTTTGACCGCCCAAAAATGGTAAAATTAGCTAATTTTTAAGTTTATAAATTTCGAATAAATCGCTCGGCTCGTCCAAGCGATCAATCAGGTTTGTGCCTAAGGAATGACATGCAATTAACGGCAAAAGACATCCGCATGAATGCCCATGCCGCCAACAAAGACGAAGCATTAGCGGTGCTTGGTGGTGTACTCATCGAAGACGCTTTGACCACGCCAGAATATTTACAAGGCATAAAAGACCGTGAAGCGCAGTCGGCGACTTATCTGGGTCAGGGCATTGCCATTCCGCATGGGACACCTGCCTCGCGCGATGCTATCATACAGACAGGGGTGCGCTTGGTGTATTTTTCTGATGGGGTGGTTTGGAATGATGAGGGTGATGTGGTGTATCTGGCTGCGGTTATCGCTGCCAAGTCTGATGAGCACCTGCAAGTATTAAAACAGCTGACCAAGGTGCTGTCTGATGATGTGTCAGATAAAGTTAAATCTGCCAAGACACCAGAGGATGTGCTTGCCATTATTCAAGGCGCGCCATTGTCATTCTTATTGCATGAGAATCTGATCAAGCAAGACGATAGCGCCAAAGACTCAGACGCGTTATACTTTACCGCCTTAAATGCACTAAAGTCATCAGGCGTGGTAAATGGCATATCCGCACTGTCCAGCCAATCAACATCATTGGTCAATAATATTAGATGTATTACCATTCAAGGTAAGAGCGAGCAGATTAATCAGTCGGCGCTTGCCATCGCCATAGCCAAAGAGAACATCGCTCCAAAAGCCGTGGCTGTGGTTGTTGCCAATGAATATTTAGATGCTAAGAAATTAAGCCAAGCTTACGATGCCATGCTTGATGATGAGTTCGCCACAGCGGTTGATGGTGTAGATACTGCTAAGATTATAGAGCTGTTAGGCGCAGAATCTAGCCAATCTTGGGCGACTAAGACAGCCGTCATCCTAAACGAACACGGGCTACACGCACGTCCTGCCACTGCGCTGTCAAGCCTTGCCAAAGAAGCCGATGGCGAGATTAAAGTTGCGGTGGATGATGGGTTTTTTGTATCGGCCAAGAGCCTATCGCGCTTATTATCGCTTGGCGCTGTCCGTGGTCAGACCCTAAAATTCATCGCAGAGCCTGACACGGATGCGGTGGCGCACCTGGACAAATTAACTCAGGCGGTGGCTGATGGATTGGGCGAGAGCGTACAAGCTCTGGCAGCGACTACAGCAGCCAATGAAACAACACCAGTCGTGCTTGATTTTAGTCATAAAGCCAGTCCAATCGTCAAGGGTGAAAAAAGCTCGGCAACTACAGCATCGTCAGGTCTAGCGGTGGGTGAAGCTCATGTCGTTCGTCAGATGCGGTTTGAATACCCGGCGACTTCCAGCGATCCAAAGGCAGAATTTGCCCGACTCATGAATGCGATCGAAGCGGCCAAAGAAGAACTTTCTCAGACCATCAGCCATGCTAAGAGCGCCGCGATTGCTAAGATTTTTACCGCTCATTTGGCGCTGTTAGAAGATGAAGAGATAACCTTTGGTGCCAAAGACGGCATCGATGATGGGCTGTCTGCCGAAGCGGCTTGGCATGCGCATATTGAGACGATGGCAAAATTACAATCATCAGTCTCCAATCACCTGCTGGCTGAGCGCGCGGCAGACTTAAGAGATGTCGGTCAAAAGGTGCTGTCTGCATTGACAGGGAAAGAGTTACCGAGCGAACCTAATTCTCCGTATGTGCTTATCAAAGAGGATCTAATGCCATCCGATGTGGCAAGTCTAGATCCTGCACGAGTGGCAGGCATTCTAACAGCGGTAGGCGGTGCCAGTTCACACAGTGCCATCGTTGCACGTGCCTTAGGAATTCCTGCTCTGGTGGGTGCAGGTACAGAAGTTCTAAACATCGATCAAGACGCCAAAGTTCTGATGAATGCAGGTGAAGGCTGGTTTGTGGTTGAGCCAAGTGAAGCGCAGATAAAATCGTGTCAAAAAGAACAGCTTGCCCTAAAAGAGCGCAAACGCATTGCTCATCAGCACGCACATGAACCTGCCATCACACAAGATGGTCATCGTGTCGAAGTGGCGGTGAATCTGGGTAATGTCGATAATACTAAGCCTGCTGTGGATAGTGGCGCTGAGGCGGTGGGACTACTTCGTACTGAGCTTGTATTCATGGCTCACAGACAAGTGCCAGATATTGACACGCAGATTCGTGATTATGAGAAAGTTTTTGATGCGCTAGAAGGCAAGCCTTTGGTGGTGCGCACCTTAGATGTTGGCGGGGATAAGCCTTTGCCATACCTGCCGATGCCGAGCGAGGATAATCCTTTTTTGGGGGTGCGTGGCATTCGTCTAACATTAAAGCAGCCAGAACTTCTTAAGAATCAACTTATTGCGCTCATCCGTGCATCCAAGGGTCGAGATCTTCGAATCATGTTCCCGATGGTGGGGCAGCTTGAAGAGTGGACGCAAGCTCGATCGATCTTAGATGAGGTGCTGGCAGAATATCCGCATGATAATCTACAAGTGGGCATCATGATTGAGGTGCCAAGCGCGGCGATCATGGCGAATGCATTCGCCAAGGAAGTGGATTTCTTTAGTATCGGCACAAATGATTTGACCCAGTACGCCTTGGCGATTGACCGCGGTCATCCGGTTTTATCAAAAGATGCGGATGGTCTGCACCCAAGTATCTTGACGCTCATCGACCATACGGTCAAGGCAGCGCATGCTTATGGCAAATGGGTGGGCGTGTGTGGTGAGCTTGCAGGCGACGAAAAAGCAGTGCCTATCCTAGTGGGACTTGGCGTTGATGAGCTTAGTATGTCGGTATCGAGCATTGCTTTGGTTAAAGATCAGATTCGCGGACTGAATCTGGTGGATTGTCAGTACCTTGCCAAGCGAGCTTTGGCATGCCAAACTGCCAGCGATGTGCGCACCTTAACTTATAAGGATCGCAACTGATGTCAGTATTATGTATCACATTGAATCCCGCCATCGACATGACGGTATCGGTGGATGGGCTACGAGTGGGTGAGGTGAATCGCGCTTTATCATCCCAATCTGATGCTGCTGGTAAAGGGCTAAATGCCGCTCAGATTCTTGCTGATCTTGGTACTGATACCATTGCATCGGGCTTTTTGGGGGTGGATAATGCTGCCATATTTGAGCAGTTATTTGCAGATCGCCAAGCAATGCAGGGCGGGTTGGTTCAAGATGGTTTTGTGCGTGTGGCAGGCGAGACCCGTACGAATATTAAGATCGCTGATAACAGTACGACGACCGACATTAACGGCAAAGGCTTTTTGGTGAATGATGCTGACAAGCAAATGCTATTCAAGCAGCTTAGTGATCTAGCCAAAGATTGCCAAGCTGTCTTGGTGGCAGGTAGCCTACCGCAAGGCTTTGATATTGGTGACTTTGATAAATTACTCAGCACTCTAACGGCAGTCTGTGATAAAGTGGCGGTCGATGTAAGTGGCGACGCTTTAAAAGTTGCCTTTAAGCATAAGCTTTGGCTTATTAAGCCTAATCATGATGAGCTGTTTGAAGTATTTCATAAGCCTGCAAAGACCCTTCAAGAACAGCGCGCGCTGATCGGTCGCATGAACATTGATAACGTCATCGTATCAATGGGCAGCCAAGGCGTGAACTGGTTCGCTGGTGATAAGGTGTATCAGGCGATACCACCAAAAATGACCGTTGTTAGCACGGTAGGTGCAGGCGATACCTTGGTGGCAGGTATGATGGCCGGGCTATTACAAGGCTTAGATGCCTTGAGTGCTTTGGCGCGTGCGACCGCCTTATCAGCTTATGCGGTGAGCATTGTTGGCTTTCGCGCGGCGAATGATGAAGAATTGTCCCGACTGCTGCCACAGGTTCAAGTTCGTCAGGTCGCTGATGATTAGATTTATTTAATGGTTTCTGGGTGGTTTTGAGTTAAACCGCTGCCTTGAGACTGATATTGTTATTGTTATCCTAATGTAGGAAAATTTCATGCAATTTTTATCCACTTCTTATGTGATTGTCCCAAAGCAGGGATCAGCATATTCGCTGCTGCTTGCCAAGAAACTGGCAAAGGCGCTACAAGACAGAGCGGTTCCTACCACTGTAAGTCTTGATGACAAGGCAACACATGCGCACAAGATTGTCATTGGTGATCGTCGGGCTGTCGAAGGTAAGACCATTTATCTGAATCAAGATGCCTTAGATGAAGCGCAATTTGACCAAGATGATTATCTGAATCAACTACTGCCTGTATCAGTTCAAGAATCTACGAGTGCTGTAGGTGCTGTATCGCCATCTAATAAGCCGCTTAATGTCGTGGCGGTAACAGCTTGTCCGACAGGGGTGGCGCATACCTTCATGTCAGCAGAAGCGATCGAGAACCATGCCAAGTCACAAGGCTGGAATGTCAAGGTTGAGACTCGCGGGCAGGTGGGTGCTGGTAATGCCATCACCGCTGATGAAGTGGCTGCTGCTGATCTGGTGTTCGTGGCGGCAGACATCGATGTTGATCTGTCAAAATTCCAAGGCAAGAGAATGTACCGCACTTCAACGGGGCTTGCCCTAAAGAAGACAGCGCAGGAATTTGATAAGGCATTAAGTCAAGCGACGGTCTATCAAGGCGGTGCGGCGAACGCTGCACAGGCGGCAGATGCTGATGAGAAAAAAGGCATCTATAAGCATCTGATGACCGGTGTGTCGCACATGCTACCACTTGTGGTGGCGGGCGGTCTGATGATCGCCATGTCGTTCATGTTCGGTGTGGAAGCATTTAAGGATCAAGCAATCGCCTTTGGTCTGCCAAAAGCATTGATGGACATCGGTGGCGGCGCGGCATTTCATTTGATGATTGCTATCTTTGCAGGTTATGTGGCATTCTCAATCGCGGATCGCCCTGGTTTGGCAGTGGGTCTAATTGGTGGTATGCTGGCTACGACAGCCGGCGCGGGCATCTTGGGCGGTATCGTTGCTGGTTTCTTAGCGGGCTATACGGTGAAATTCCTAAATAACGCCATTAAGCTGCCGCCAAGCCTCTCTGCGCTCAAGCCCATTCTGATTTTGCCTTTACTGGGTTCGCTCATCGTGGGGCTGTTGATGATCTATGCCATTAACCCGCCTGTGGCGGCACTGATGGAGATGCTGACCAATTGGCTAAAATCCATGGGTGAAATCAACGCCATCATTCTAGGCATCATCCTAGGCTTGATGATGTGTGCGGATATGGGCGGTCCTGTTAATAAAGCAGCTTATACTTTCTCTGTGGGTATGATTGCTTCAGGTGTCTATACCCCAATCGCTGCCGCCATGGCAGCTGGTATGGTGCCACCGATTGGCATGGCGATCGCAACTTGGATCGCTCGCCGTAAATTCAATGAAAACCAGCGCAATGCGGGTAAGGCCTCATTTGTACTGGGTCTGTGCTTCATCTCTGAAGGCGCGCTTCCGTTCGTTGCGGCAGACCCTGCACGCGTGATCATTGCCTCACTCATCGGTGGTGCGATCACAGGCGCGATCTCGATGGGGCTTGGCATTGCTTTGCAGGCGCCTCATGGTGGATTGTTCGTGATTCCTTTTGTGTCGCAGCCCTTGATGTATCTGGTGGCGATTGCGGTGGGCTCTGTCGTAACGGGCGTGATCTATGCATTCATTAAGCGTAGCGAACGGCCGAATCTCGCTCAAGGTTAAATGATTAGTTTTGCTAAATTGTAAATAATTGTTTTAATTAATCTTTTTTAACAAAAACATGAAAACCTGTCCTGTGATGGGTTTTCATGTTTTTTATGGTTGTGTTACAATAAACTCCGCCCAAATTGGGCGGTTATGTTTATCTAGATTTTGTTTATAATTTTGCCAAAATAAATCATCAAGCTGTATATAAGAGGTTATTGTGATGGATGTCGCCCACAAAGAAACAACAAACTCACTCATGGCACCCTTAAAAGCTACCGCGCTATTGATCGGTGCGTGTGGTGCTTTGACATTGGTAGGCTGTGCAAGCAAGCCAACTTACAATGGTGGTGCGAGCAATCAAAAAATCGTGACCAATAGCCGCGGTGTACCAAATCGCTACATGGTAAAGCAGGGCGATACTGTTAGTAAGATTGCAGAGCGTTATGGGCTTGACTGGCGTGAGCTTGGGCGAATGAATGGATTGGATTCTAAGTACACCATCTATACAGGGCAATACTTAACCCTATGGCAGGGTAAAGGCGATACAGCTGGTAGAACCCCAACGCTATCTGTCCAAAGAACACCAGCACCTACCACAGCCAGAGCGCCTACACCTGTGGCAAGTACGCCACCTCGTGCGACCACACTGCCACCACCACCTGCGCCAAGCTACACACCACCACCTGCGCCAAGCTACACACCACCACCTGCTGCTAATGCACCACTATCAGTGGGTAGTGCGGGTCTGATGCAGTTTCGCTATCCTGTGGGTAGTAGCAACCCTGTGGTTCGTCGTTATGGTACGACCACTATTAATGGTCAAAGTGTCACCAGTCAAGGCATGTGGTTCTCGGGTCGTGGTGGTGATGCAGTACTGGCGAGCCGCTCAGGTACGGTAATTCATGCTGATGGTAACATCGATGGCGCGATGATCGCAATTGCTCATACAGATGGCTTTATGAGTAACTATTTCCACATCCAAAATGCAGAAGTTAAGTCAGGTCAAACCGTGCAAGCAGGTCAAAAGATCGCAAGCATGCGTGCTCAGCCTGATGGTGCGGCATTGCTTGAATTTCGTATTTCTCGTAATTCCAGCTACATCGATCCGCTTTCTGTCCTAAAATAATCCATGATAGTACGCGATAAAAGTAACAGCCTAAAGCTATTGTTCGTCTGGCGTGGCACGATACTGCCAAAAGTGCTACCCATGGTGCTCATCTTAATGGCAGTGTCTATGGTGGCATGGATGCTCACCCACTATAAGGTGTATACCGTCACGGGCGTGCCTGCGGTGGGTTTTACTGTATTTGGGGTGGTGTTGTCGATATTCTTGGGGTTTCGCAACACCGCCTGCTATGACAGATGGTGGGAAGGGCGAAAGCTATGGGGCGCGATGATTGCTAATACGCGACATCTAACCCGCGACAGTCATTTTCTCGAACCTTATCAGAGAGATAAGCTGCTAACGGACATGTTGATATTTATTGGTCTGCTGCGCAATCGTCTGCGCGGACAGTCGGCGAGTATTGAGCAGTTCACGCATTATCATCCGATCGACCAAGATGAGATAGATCGATTTAATCAGCATGTCAATGCACCGCAGCTGGTGCTTGAGCGGATGCAGCTGCGTCTGATAGATGCAGTGAAGTCAGGCAGCATGACAGATATTATCTATACCAGCGTTCAGCGTCATGTGGTGGAGATGGGCAGCATTCAAGCGGGCTGCGACCGCATCGCCAGTACACCACTGCCTTTTCCGTATTCGGTGCTGCTGCATCGGGCGGTATTTTGCTTTTGTTGGATGTTGCCATTTGGGCTGGAGTCGGTTATGGGGATTTGGACGCCATTTTTGGTGGGATTCTTATCCTATCTTTTGCTTGGGCTTGATGAGCTTAGTTATCAGCTAGAAGAGCCGTTTGGCATGGCGGATAATGACCTGCCGCTAGATACCATGGTAAGACTGATGGAGCGTGAAACCTTGGCGCTACTGAATAACCCCATTCCTGATGCGATCAGTGCTGATCAATATTATAATTATAGCTAATTAAATCAATTGGCATAGTGATAGATTGTAGCCATCCCATAGGTCAATGACTGGCTTTTGTCCTTTGGTCAGACTTAGTTGCAGGGTTGATTTTAAGCCCTTTTTGCCTGTTTGGTGAGAGCAATGTGTTTAATGACAGATTGTTTAAAAGGTAGCCAACCTAACGATATTCGTTTAGACTTTGGGTTATTAGTACGCCAGTTAAGTTTTGCTTTTTTAAATTGCTTTCTTGATTTGGCGTAAGTTTCATTGATGGCTTGAATGGTTTGAGAGTGCAAGCCTAAGTATTCACCGCTACCTTTGGTATATTCGTTTAGGTCGTAGGCACTCAAGAATTTACCTGTTCTTTGTAGATATTTATCACTTAAATCATTAACATAATTCCACACGAAATTGACCGAACCGCTTAGGCGGTTTAGTTGGTCTATGTGTTTATCTCGTATGCGTAGCTTGAGTGTTTTCATAGGTTTAAGTATCATTAGATTTTTATATTTTACAGTCGGTCTAATTGTATGTCAAACGATTTACGATGTGGTTTTATGGACGGATATTCTTTCTTACGCAATGTCCGACTAGACACACCTTTTAAACCATCCACCAAACTAGAAATGGCCACTTAGGCGGATAAACCACCAATAAATGCACATGCAGATTGTAAACAACATGCAAAGGGCAGTTATGAGGTGATGTGTTGTGGTCGCCTAGCTATTTTGCAGGTAGTTGTGGTGGCGCTCCAATTAAGATTATTCACCAATACATTGAACAGCAAAATACACCTCAGTAATACCATCTTTGTGTAAGCATGGTTATGGCAATGATAGATAAATAAAAACCCTTTAAAGCATCGACTTTAAAGGGTTTAATTTGGTGGGCCCACACAGACTCGAACTGTGGACCAAAGGATTATGAGTCCTCTGCTCTAACCGACTGAGCTATAGGCCCGAAATGAGCGTTTATTATACTAAGATTTTATGATTTTTCAAGTATTTTATTAAAATAAAAAACCGATGAATCATCATCGGTTTTTAAAATATGGTGGGGACGGAGAGACTCGAACTCTCACACCTCGCGGCGCTGGAACCTAAATCCAGTGCGTCTACCAATTCCGCCACGTCCCCAAGTTGTCTATCTAGACCATCTGTCGATGTCGTTTTGATGGGCGTATTATATACATTTTTTGGAAGTTGACAAGTATTTTTTATAAAATTTTTATAAAAATAACATAAGATATTGATTTATATTATTTTATTTTTTCATGATTTTCATGTTTTTGTCATTAATGAGTATGGATATAAAGTCTTCGGCGCATACACAGTACCCTTGATAGTGCTGACTGACTTCCTGTGCGACATGACCCATGTTAGGGGCAGGGTTATTTGGCTCATAAAAAGGCGCAAATCTGGCACTAAAATGCGTCAGGATAAGATTAGGAAGTTTTACACGCTGGGCGAATTGCGCCACCATCTTGGCGCTGCTGTGCTGTGGGTCGAAGCTGCCTTCGCCTGTCCGAGACAGCACCTTATCCAGTATCGCCTGTGTGTAGGTCGCTTCATGAACCAGAGCATCAGCATCATGGATCACATCAGTCAGAAGTTCTGGTGTGTCATTATCGCCAGCGATGACGATCTTGGATTTGATGTCCATCTGCTCAATGTATTCATTTGGGATGATGGATTCATTATTGATATGTATGGGCCGGTGCGGTAGATTGGTCTTGAATATCTGATTCCAAAAGTGCTTGGGGATGTTATCGCTAACGAGTCTGTCAATGTTCAGCTTATGTTGATGTATGGCTTGCTTAATGATAAACGCATAACTAGGACAATGGTGTGATAGGGCGGTGGTCTTGATATTGAGGGTTTGATTGTTCAATGACAGGGTGATCGGCTGATCATGTTCAATGATGATACGCTCGATGGCGAAACTTAATCTAAGCTCGGTATGGGCGACATAAGCGTCTAATAACCCAAAAACACCTGTAGGTGCGATGATGGTTAGCGGAGTGGTGCGCCCATGCATGGCAAGGCTTGCCAATAAGCCCGCCAAGCCATAGCAATGATCGCCATGCACATGAGTGATGCAGATGGTGCGCAAGTTACTAAGGCGTAGCTTGGTGTACATGAGCTGATGCTGTGTGCCTTCGCCGCAGTCGATCAGTAGCCAAGGCGCACGATGATTGGTGCTTTCTTGCTCACTGGTGGGTAGTTCGACGGCAAGGGCAGAGACGTTACGTCTTTTGGTGGGGATGCCGCTGGACGTACCCAAAAAAGTTAACTTAAACATAATCAGCTGACCATCTGCCACATCTTTATCGCCTGTGCCATGTGAGCGACATCATGCACTCTGACAATACTTGCCCCCTTTTGAATGGCAAGCAGGTGAGCAACCGTGCCTATCACGTCTCTGTCGGTTGGGACGTGGTCTTGAGCGGGGGCAAATGTACTTAAAACCTCGCCTAAGAATCGCTTACGGGATACACCAAAGAGCATGGGCAAGCCAAAATGAGCGATGATAGTATCCAAGTTTTGCATAAGCGTGATATGATGAGCGTGATTTTTGGCAAAACCCATGCCCACATCTATCACGATGTTTTCACGTCTGACCCCTGCGTTTAGGGCGTTCTGAATGTCTCTATCTAGTTCGCTTATGACTTCACGCACCACATCATCATAATTGGCAAGGCTGTTCATGGTTTGGGTCATTGTATCAGGTTCGCCCCGTGAGTGCATGATAACCACAGGGCAATCAAGGCGAGCAACCACATCGCATGCCCCATCTCGGTGAAGTCCACGTACATCATTAACCATGTCCGCCCCTGCATGAATGCCTTGTTCCATGACGACAGGATTGCTCGTGTCAAGCGATAGCCACACATCTTTGCCAAACTCCGCTTGTAAGGCTTGTGCCACAGGGATAACCCTATCAAGCTCGGTCTCGGTTGCTACGCTTGGGGCGTTGGGGCGAGTGGACTCTCCGCCAATGTCAATAATGTTCACGCCCCAGCGTATCATCTTATCGGCATGGCGTAGGGCAGTGTCTATGCTGTTAAAACGTCCGCCGTCTGAAAATGAATCGGGCGTTACGTTTAGCACGCCCATGATTCTAGGTGTGGATAGATCAAGGGTTTTATGATTAAAATGCAGTATACTCATCGTATGATCCTACCTTGAAATTTGGCTATCATACCACAATCTACCACAGATAACATTGAAATCACAAAGGATAGCTTTTGCAATATTTTGACCGACATGACGGCGGAGAGAACGCCATTTTGGTACATCTTGACATACGTGAGATGATTGACCCTGATGATTTAGAAGAGTTTCGCCTGCTGGTGCATTCGGCAGGAGCGAATGAGCTTGACATCATTACGGGCGGACGGAACAAGCCGCACGCCAAATACTTTGTCGGCACGGGCAAGGCAGACGAGATTGCCCAAGCGGTGGCGCGCCATGAAGCGGACATCGTGATCTTTAACCACGACCTAACCCCAAGCCAAGAGAGAAATCTAGAAGCCTTGATTAAGTGCCGTGTGCTAGACCGCACGGGGCTGATTTTGGATATTTTTGCCCAGCGTGCCAGAACGTATGAAGGTAAATTGCAAGTGGAGCTTGCCCAGCTGTCGCACCTTGCCACTCGCCTTGTGCGTGGGTGGACGCACCTAGAGCGCCAAAAGGGTGGTATCGGACTTCGAGGGCCGGGGGAGACGCAGTTGGAGACGGACAGACGACTTTTGCAAATTCGAGTAAATCAGCTCAAAAACAAGCTCGATAAAGTCAAACAAACCCGCTCGCAAGGACGCGCCAAACGCCAAAAATCAGACGTGCCGACCGTGTCGCTTGTCGGTTACACCAACGCAGGCAAATCTACACTCTTTAACCGCCTTGCTGATGACAATATCTACGCCGCCGACCAACTGTTCGCCACGCTAGACCCGACACTTCGCAAGGTTAAATGGGTGGGCGTGGGCAATGTCGTGCTTGCTGATACGGTGGGCTTTGTGCGTCATCTGCCCCATGAGCTGGTGGAGAGCTTTCATGCCACGCTAGAAGAGACTCTAGAGGCCGACCTACTGCTTCATGTCATTGACAGCAGTAGTCCCGACATGCACGAGCAGATTGATGCGGTGAATGCGGTGCTTGATGAGATTGGTGTGACTGCTCCTGTGCTACTGGTGCATAACAAAATCGACCGCACCGATGAGATGCCAACCATTCACTACAAAGAACAAGGCGTGCCACACCGTGTCTATGTGTCTGCTCGTGAAAACTTAGGCATGGACAAACTCACTCAAGCTGTGCAAGAGCTATTGGTGGGCGGACTGTCCGACTTTACGCTCACCTTACCCTATCACGCAGGGCAATTTAAAAATACCTTGCACGAGCTTGGGGTCATCACCCATAGCGAATTTGACGATACAGGGCATGAGATGCTCACCGTTCGCCTTGCCAAAGCTAAATTAAAAGAATTGCTTGGTAAATATCATTTTAATGCCTTTGACGTATTGCCGCCACACGAGGCAAGCCAATTTTTGCCAGAATTGGAAGAGTTTGAAAAGGTGGAAGTTAAGGCGAATGATGATAAAGATAACAATGATGATTTAGATCCGTTTTGTTTGTAGGACGGGGTTTTGATAAGTGGTAAGTAATACGCACTCTGTGATTTGCTAAGATAAACAAAACAACAAAAGCGCAAGCAATGAAAAAGTTTTGTTTATGTATTTTAAGCCTTTGTATTTTAACAGGTTGCCTAGCTAGGTCAATGCAACCACCACCAGAAAGCCGGTCATATTTTTACAAACCAAACAAAAAGAATGTTAATTATGAATTAATTAAAAGTGATATGGAAGAGTGCGGATTTGAAAATATTGGATTTGTAAACATGCCTGATAACAAATATGTTGAATCTCAAATTTGTATGTTGAAAAAGGGCTATAAGAATCGTGCTTTTAAAAAGGGTGTATGTAGCGATTTGTATTTTGGCAGATATTGCTCCACAAAGCAAATCTTAGATTGGGCTCTTAAACAAAATCCAATATTATTTTTAGGCCATAAGTACACCATCGACTGCTAAATCTACACTTTTCTCACGGATTATGAAATCTTCGCACTCATTTTAAACCATTAATGATATTTCATTCTCTCAGAAAATACCGAACATTTCTATAAAGTGTACCGATCACGGCTTGACCTTGTGAATAGATAATGCTTTAATAAAAGTTAATTTGTTACAAGGACGACCATGAAATCCCCATATTTGACCAAGTCGCCCACTTTCTGGCTGGGCATGCTTGCTACCGTTGTTATCGTTATTGGTGTGCGCGAGCTTGCATTGGTCGTTTGCACTGCTTTTGGTATGCCGACCGCCACCAACATTGTCGGCTTGGTGTCGCTCTTTGCCGTGCTGATAGGCGTGCGGCTCATTAAGGGTGGTTTGCCAAATTGGCTATCGTCATCGGCAAGCGTGCTACTTGTGGATAGTGGGTTTGCCTTTTTACCTGTGTCGGCAGGGGCGGGGATTTTGTTGTTTGGACTGGGGTCGGATTTGCTTGCCGTGTCGGCGGTCATCGTGCTTAGCACCGTGATACCGCTGTGGGCGTTCGCCAAATTGTCCCAAAACTGGCTAAAAAGTACAGATAATCAAGGGGATAGCCATGCCAACTCTTGATAGCACCACGATTTTTATCGCCTTTATCGTTACGCTCATCGCCCACATCGGGGCGAAGTATGTCTTGCACTATATCAGCCGTTATTTTCGTGGCATACCGATGATTATCATCGCCATTGTGCTGACACTCATCATCATTGCCGTCATTCAACTGCCCTACAATACTTATTACGCCCATGCCAAACCTGTGTTTGACCGCTTGCTTGGGTATAGCACCGTACTGCTTGCTGTGCCTTTGGCAGGTATGGATTTTAAGGGCTTGCCTGTCAAAAAGCTGTCTATCATCGTCATCATGGCAAGCTTAGTTGGGGCGATCTTGCCGATGCTGCTTGCCTATCTGTTCGCGCTAAATATGGATACGATCCTGTCATTCGCCACGCGTTCGGTGACCACGCCTGTGGGCTTGTCGGTCGCTCAGATCATCGATGCGCCACTTGTCATGGCGAATCTTATCATCATCGTATCAGGGATTTTGGGGGCGGGGGTGTGCCGAATTTTGTTCAAAAACATCACGGATGATAGAGCAAAAGGCTTGGCGCTTGGCTTGGTTGCTCACGCCATTGGTACGGTCGAGGCATGGACAATCAGCCCCACCGCAGGGCGATATGCTGCCTTCGGGCTTGCCATCAACGGCTTGGTAACGGCGGTTTGGCTACCGATGGCGATACTGTGGCTGTTGAAGTGACTTAAAAAGCACCCACCTGGATGCTTTATTTTAATCAATGCGTTTGCCTGTTTTGTCTATATAAAAGGGTTCACCAAAAATGATTTCACCATTTAGTGATACTTTTGCCATACCATTCTCAAACCCCTGAACATCATCATATCGATAAGGAATTACAACCTCACCTGTTTTATCGATAAAGCCGTGTTTATTGTTTTGACCTACTCTTGCCAAACCTTCTGAAAAACTACCAGCTTCATCATATTGAACAGGAATAACCACTTTGCCTGTCTTATCTATAAACCCGTATTTCTCATTTTGTTCTACCTTTGCCAAACCGCCGTGCAGGCAACCAACATCATCATACCCTGTTACCTTTGGTTTTTCACATGCTAAAGCAGATAAAGGCAAAAGGAATGGGGTAAAAATAAGGGGTTTGATATCCATGATAATTTCCTAAAAAGCGTGGTGTTGTCATAATTAATTTAAGTGAGATTAACAAGCGTGTTTTATTTTTCCTATTAAGAAAATATACATCAACAAAACTGCTATTTATTTCTTATTTTTAAAAATTTATAATGGGATAAATTTTAACAAACATCAGGTATTTTTATGATTATCCCCAGATTATCGCATGAACGTGGTTTTGCCGAGCATGGCTGGCTGACTTCTCGCCATAGCTTTTCGTTTGCTGATTATTATGACCCCAATTTTATGGGCTTTTCTGCCCTCAGAGTCATCAACGAAGACTGGATAGCCCCGAGCATGGGCTTTGGTATGCACCCACACAAGGACATGGAGATTTTGACCTATGTGCTATCAGGAGCAGTCGCTCACAAGGACAGCATGGGCAACAGCGAGACCGTGTCGGCAGGCGAGTTTCAACTCATGTCGGCAGGGACGGGCGTGCGTCATTCGGAGTTCAACCCGAGCGACACGGACGAGCTACATTTGTACCAAATCTGGATAATGCCCAACCGCATGGGCGTAACCCCACGCTATGAGCAGGCAAGGTTTGATGAGTACGTGGGCGGTACGCTCATTCTGTCGCCCACAGGGGAGAGTGGGTCGTTTGTGGTATATCAAGACATGAAGCTATGGCGGTATCAGTTGGACGACAAGCAAATCGTAAGCCTTGACAAAGGCAGAGCCTACTGGCTACAAGTTGCCAAAGGGTCTGTTGTGATAAATGGAGAGCGGTATCAAGCAGGCGATGCGGCAGCGATAATTGATGAGAGCCAAATTATCACCCAAAGTGATGAATTTGCAGAATTTTTGTTGTTTGATTTGCCGCGCTGATGAACTAATGTGTTTAATCTGATATAGCCAAGAACCGCTTAGATGATAAGCGGTTTTTTATTTCAGATTAACCGCTTGCCTAATGGCGTGTGGCATCTGATGGGCGGAGAGTCCGCGAGCGCCATCTTTGGCGAGTAGGTCGCCTGCGTGGGCGTGCAGAGTGACAGCTGTCATCGGGCTGGTGTCATACTGCGCCAGAATGCCTGCCATCATGCCACTTAGCACATCGCCCATACCTGCTGTCGCCATGCCAGCGTTGCCCAGTGTGCAGATCTCAAGTGCGCCTGTGTGGTCTAGCATTAGGCTATTCGTGCCTTTAAGTACCCACTGACCGCCATAGGTGTGCTGCAGGGCGTGAATGGCGGCGAATCGATCATCTTCGATGGCCTGCGCGGCGGTGTCTAGCAGTCTGGCGGCTTCGATACTGTGTGGGGTTAATACCCATTTTTGGG
The DNA here is from genome assembly GCF_900453105.1 of Moraxella ovis. Taxonomy (NCBI): domain Bacteria; kingdom Pseudomonadati; phylum Pseudomonadota; class Gammaproteobacteria; order Moraxellales; family Moraxellaceae; genus Moraxella; species Moraxella ovis. The sequence goes on along the minus strand of NZ_UGPW01000001.1, from coordinate 1,469,464 downwards.
GTAGTTTGCATTGCATTGGATAGGTCGCTAAATGCCACAGTGCATCTGCGTCTAATATGACGGCTTTATTTGCCATATTGGCAAGTAGATGGTCAAAAATACGCTTGAAGGTCTGCTTTGCCCATCCATCGCGACCCAATCCCATCCCGAAACACACCGCATCCATCTTAGCTAAGCTGTCCAAAGCATCGGCATCATCAATATCGCCAAGCATGAGATTGGGCGAGCGTGATAGGATCGCTGAATGATGATTAACGTGTGTCAAGACGGTGGTACGTCCTGCGCCCGTCGCCATTGCTGATTCTGCTGACATGATGACCGCACCGCCCATGTGTGGATGGCCGCCGACGACCATCACAGAACCGAAGTCGCCCTTATGGGCAGTATGCTTGCGCGGAGGTAATGTCGGCGGAGTGTCAACGAGATGAGCGATGGGGTGAATCGCACCATCATTCGGGATAAGTGGCACAGTGATGACCCTACCTACTGCATCCTTACTGGTGGACCCAAACAGACCGCTCTTAAGACCGATCAGGCAGAGTGTCGCATCAGCACGCACGCAGACGGGTAGGGCGATGCCTGTATTGGCATGCAGTCCGCTGGGTACATCGACAGAGATTTTTAGCCCTTGGCTGTCATTGAAGCGATGAATGAGTGCCTGATAATCTTCATCGAGCGCACGAGACAGTCCAATGCCGAATATGGCATCTATCTGAATGTCGGCAGGCGGGGCGTTGTTAATATCATCGCTGATAAGAATGCTCGTCATTTGCGTCTGTGCTAGGGCGCGATTGGCGTCTGGTGTGGTGGGCGGGTTAGGCAGGACGACCGTCACGCCAAAGCCAAAATCATGCAAATATCTAGCAATCATTAGCCCATCACCGCCATTATTACCCGTGCCGCACCACACACAGATGCTGTCTGTATCATGGGCGATGTCTATGATGTGGTGCGCCATCAGCAGGGCGGCTTGACACATCAGCCCAAAGGATGAATTATCCTGATCGAACCATCGCTGTTCCCACAGGCGCACATCTTCTGCAGTATAGATAGGCTGTCTCATGGTATTTATCCTTTGGTGGGTGGTGTGATTGCGCATGAAGCCAACCAGTCATACTTATTATATAAAGTCGGGCACGCCACTGTGAAATCTTAGCTCGCCATCAGGGCTGTCAATCAACTCAGCCTCCACTTTACGAAAAAACGCCACTCGCTCATCGATGCTCTCATCGGTGATGGACTGTGCTAGGCGCAGATAGTCTTCGTAGTGGCGACTTTCTGACTTTAGTAAATACTTATAATAACGTGCCAATTTCTCATCGTCAATCACGTCCGCCAGCGCCGAGAACCGCTCACACGAACGCGCCTCAATGAACGCACCGATGATCAGTACATCAACCATCGCAGCAGGCTCCCACGTGCGCTTATGCTTAAGTAGACCCTTGGCGTAGCGACCTGCTGACAGATATGACCATTCAATGCCGCGCTCTTTCATTAATGTCAGCACTTGTTCATAATGCAGCATCTCTTCACGAACCAGCTGAGCTAATCTCTCCTGTAGCTCACGATGAAACTCATAACGAAAGATCAAATTCATCGCCGTTCCTGCTGCCTTCTTCTCGCAGTTGGCGTGGTCTTGCATGAGTAGGGGTAGGTTGTCCTTGGCGGCGCTCAGCCATTTATCCGATGTGCGCGCACCTAGGAACTCATGAATGTGACTGATGTCGGTGGTGGCTTTGGTGCGCGTGGTAATGTTCTGTAAATCGTCTTCAGGGGCGATGGTCGCATCTGGGTTCGGGATGTCGTTCATTGGTGTGTCGGTCATGATCGTCTCAATGTTCAAAAAAATTAATCAATCTATCAATGAATATTTGTGTAAACATTTGTGTTCGCTGTGTAAATATTGGCTTAAGCTAGCTTAATAATGTTACAGCGTGATGACCATTTTAACATATTTTTTGGGTGAAAAAAGTGTGAATATTGCTCAAAAAATGTACATTATTGCACAATAATGACACTAATTTACTAATGATAATAATAATATATCTTGTTATTTACAAAATTTTGAAGGCTTGATAAATACATAACTATATGAAAAATAATAAAAAATTAAAAAACATCAAAAAAATTTAAAAATTTTTTGGTAAAAGGTGTTGCAAAATATGACAAAGTTGGTATTCTATAAATGAAATGTGGATTTGGTAAAGGTCTTTTCTGAGTTGTTACAATTCAAAAAGTCACGAACTAGATTCTTTATTTCGTAAAGTAACCTCGCAGGCTTGTTTTAAATTTTAAATAATCAAGTTCTGCATTGGGCGCAGCTTTAGCGACCCAAACTAAAAAATGTAATGTGGAGAAACCCATGAAAAAACTACTTTTAGCATCAGCCGTCGCTGCTCTATCTATCACAGCTGCACAAGCTGCCCCAACTGTATATGGTAAAGCATTCCTTACTCTTGACGTTCAAGACGGTAACAGCAACAGTGCCGCTAAAGATTCACGAACTCAACTAAACTCTAACGCTTCTCGTATCGGTCTTAAAGGTTCTGAAGCACTAACTCAAAACACTGATCTAGTTTACCAACTAGAATATCGTGTTGATATTGACTCTGACGCTGCTCGTAACTGGGAAAGCCGTGACACTTATCTAGGTCTTGCTAACAAGCAATACGGTACACTAGTAGCTGGTCGTCTAACTACTATTGATGACTATGTTGACTACGCTAACGTAACAGCTGGTCGTCCAGTTGGCGGTAACAACGTTCTAGCTTCATTCAGTGCAGAACGTGCAAACAACGCATTCGCTTACTTCTCACCAGAGCGTAACGGCCTACAATTCATGGGTATGTATGCGCTAGATGAGAACAAATCTACTGACAACCTAAACGGTGACGCATTTGGTGTTGGTGTTAAGTATGAGCCAGCAAACCAACCATTTAAAGTTGGTGCAACATACATCAGAGCAGCCAATGGCTATGTAGTTGGTGGTGATGAATATACCGTTGCAGTAAAAACTTCAGTTTTGGATGCTAACGGCGCTGCAACTGGTGATTACATCAAAGTAAACGAAACAAGAACAACTCCAGTTGTTTCAGGTAAGCTAGAAGCGATTCGTGTAAGTGGTGCTTATGCAGCTAGCCCAGTATTGACTCTAGGTGGTCTATATCAAAACACTAAACGTGAAAATGCTGAAACTGAAAACGCATTCACCGTTTCTGCTAACTACAAAGTGGCACAAACTCCTTGGACTACTTATGGTCAGCTAGACTTCGTTGACAACACTAAAGGCAAGAAAGACGCTGAAGTATTCCGTACCGTTGTTGGTGGTAAATATGTATTCAACAAAGCAACCACTGGTCACATCTACGGTGCATACCAACGTTCTGAAAACACCAACCTAAAAACTGGTCTAACAGAAGGTAAAGCCAATGCATACGGCATCGGCGGTGGTATCGAATACAAATTCTAATCTGATTTAGAATTTAGATATCAAAAAAGCTCATCCTACGGGATGGGCTTTTTGCTTTAGTGTGTGATGATTGAGCTATTTGCCAAATTTGACTAAGATATTCAATATGGTTATTATATACTGTATAATTATGTTGTATTTGTGTTAATAAAATGGGTGCGATATGATTACTGAGCATTTGGTGGATATATCACGGCTACAGTTTGCAGTGACGGCGCTGTTTCATTTTCTATTTATTCCCTTGACGCTGGGCATGACATGGCTACTGGTCATCATGGAGAGTGTGTATGTCATCACAGGTAAAAAGATCTGGAAAGACATGACGAAGTTCTGGGGGAAGTTATTTGGGATTAACTTCGCGCTTGGGGTGACGACTGGGATTACGATGGAATTTCAGTTTGGTACGAACTGGGCTTATTACTCTCACTATGTGGGGGATATTTTTGGGGCGCCGCTTGCCATTGAAGGCTTGATGGCGTTTTTTCTTGAATCGACGATGGTGGGGCTGTTTTTCTTTGGTTGGGCGCGCATGAGCCGTGTTCAGCATCTGATGACGACCATCATGATGGCGTTGGGGACGAACCTGTCTGCGCTGTGGATTCTGGTGGCGAATGGCTGGATGCAGAACCCTGTCGGTGCAGAGTTTAATTATGAAACGATGCGCATGGAGATGACGAGCTTCACGCAGATTCTGCTAAACCCCGATGCACAGAATAAGTTCGTGCATACGGTGTCAGCAGGTTATGTGGTGGGTGCGGTGTTCGTGCTTGCCATCTCGGCGTTGTACCTGCTCAAAAAACGCGATGTCGAATTTGCCAAGCGTAGCTTCCATGTGGCGGCAGCGTTTGGCTTTGCATCGATCTGTAGTACGATCGTGCTAGGTGATGAGTCGGGTTATTCGATCGGATTGGCTCAGCAGACCAAACTTGCCACCATGGAGGCGATGTGGGAGACTGAGCCAGCGCCTGCCAACTTCAATCTCATCGCCAGCATCAATGAAGATGAAGAGAAGAATAACTGGGCGGTGCATGTGCCATATGCGATGGGTATCATCGGCACGCGCTCGCTTGATAAGCAGATTCTGGGTATTCACGACATCAAGGTCATCAACGAAGAGCGCATCAAAAATGGCATCATCGCCGTAAGCTCTCTTGATCAAATGCGCGAGGATAAGAGTGCAGGGCGTGCGATTGATCCGGCGCTGCTGGAGAGCTTTGAGAAGAACAAGAACGATCTGGGTTTTGGGTTACTGCTTAAGAAATACACAAGCGATGTCACGCAGGCGACGCCAGAGATGATCGCACAGGCGACAGATGATACCATTCCTAGAGTGACGCCGATGTTTTGGTCGTTCCGTGTGATGGTGGGGCTTGGCTTCTTGATGTTAGTTCTATTCGCATTAAGCCTATTTTACACGATCAAAGGCACGTTCACGCAGAAGCCTTGGCTGCTCAAGTTCGCTGTCATCATGTTGCCTGCGCCTTGGATCGCGGCAGAAGCAGGGTGGTTCGTGGCGGAATATGGTCGTCAGCCGTGGACGGTGTATGGCATCTTACCAACCCATCTGTCTGTGTCGAACATCGATGTGTTGAATGTGATTTGGTCATTGACGGGCTTCGTGGTGTTCTATACGGCGTTATTCATTGTAGAGATTTATCTCATGCAAAAATACGTGCGTCTGGGTCCTGCCAGTCTAGGCACGGGTCGCTATTATGGCGAGAAGACAAGTCCGAACATCATCAATCTGAGCGAGCATAAAGAGGTGTAGCCATGTTATTTGATTATGAAACTCTAAAACTCATCTGGTGGCTGCTCATCGGCGTGCTGCTGATTGGCTTTGCCATTATGGATGGGCATGACATGGGGGTGTGTAGCTTATTACCTTTCGTGGGTAAGAGCGATGAAGAACGCCGGGTGATCGTCAACACCATCGGTCCGCACTGGGAGGGGAATCAGGTATGGTTCATTACAGCAGGGGGTGCGATATTTGCGGCATTACCATTGGTGTATGCCACAGCATTTAGCGGATTTTATTGGGCGCTTATGGCGGCGCTGTGGGCGTTGTTCTTTCGCCCTGTTGGCTTTAAGTATCGCAGTCTGGTTAAGGATGATCGCTGGCGCACGGCATGGGACTGGGGGTTGTTTGTTGGTTCGTTTACCCCTGCTTTGATCTTTGGCGTGGCATTTGGTAACTTATTCTTAGGTGTACCTTTTGGCTTTGATAATAGCTTGGCATCGACTTATACGGGGTCGTTCTTTGAGCTGTTAAATCCATTTGCGCTACTTTGCGGATTGGTCAGTGCGACGATGCTCATCATGCAGGGCGGTACGTACTTGGCGCATCGCACCGTAGGCGACATCCAAGCCAGAACGATACGCTACACTGGCATTGTATCGGTGCTGATGGCGGTATTGTTTGTCATCGCGGGATTCTTTGTGGCGAATATGGATGGCTATGTCATCACGAGCAGTATTGATAAGAGTGCGCTGATTGATCCGATCTCAAAGTCTGTAACGCTTGAGTCAGGCGCTTGGTTGAGCAACTATCACGAACAGCCTATTCTGTGGGCATTCCCTGCATTAGGCATCGTGATGGCGCTCGTTGCGGTGGTGTTATTGAGAGAGAATAAAACACTGCTGGCCTTTATCGCATCGAGCCTGTCTGTGCTTGGTGTAATCATGACGGCAGGCGTGGCATTATTCCCGTTCTATATGCCGTCATCGTCCGATCCGCGTTCTAGCCTGACCGTGTGGGACAGCACTTCTAGTCAGTTCACGCTTATGGTGATGGTGTATGTGGTTGCGCTGATCCTGCCTGTGGTCGTGGCATATACGAGCTGGGCTTACGCCATCATGCGTGGCAAAGTGACCAAGGCATACATCAAAGAAAACGAACATACGTTATATTAATGACTAGGGGGAATTATGTGGTATTTTGCATGGATATTAGGCTTAGGCTTTGCGGTATTACTGGCGGTGGTCAGTGCGGTCTGGGTGGAATTTGAAGAATCGCGCCACGATGCATTCTACAAAGATGTCGATGTTGATTGATCCATCATTGATTAAGAGAGCCGCGTAACGCTTTTGTTGCGCGGTTTTTTCATATTGGTATTTTTAGTGATTTGTATAGATATTGGTGGTATAATGCGATTTTTTGCTGTGTTTTACTGTTTTATGCGATCATTCAATCTAAAAAACTCCTTAATAATCGCCACGTTGGCGGTGTTGCCATTAACGGTATCAGCGCCCAGTACTGCCCAAGATAGCGGGGTTGCTGCTTTATTTGGACAAAAAGCCCAAAAATTCCTACCCGTGCATGAAGCGTTCAATGTGGCCGTGCGCATGGAAGGTGATGAGGTAGTGGCGATGTTCAAAGTCACGCCCAAGCATTATGTCTATCGCGACAAGATCAGCGTGAGAGCACCTGATGGTGTCAGTGTTGGTAAGTGGCAATTTGACAAGACTGCCACCATGATCGATGACCCGACATTTGGCAATGTGGCGGTATTTGAAGAAGATGTGACTGCTCGTGCCAAATTGAGTTCGGCTAAGGATGTGAGTGAGTCCCTGACATTGCGCTGGCAGGGCTGTGCCAAGGCAGGGCTATGCTATCCGCCTGAGACGGTGAAGCTTCAAGCAAATATTAAAGGAAGCTCTGCTAAAGACAATATACCAAATTCAAAGACTGATAAAGCCGCAGCGGATACCAAGCCTAAAGCACAACCAGAACAGAAAGCTGTCTCAAACATCGCAGCACCGATCACCTCCAATCAGCCAGAAGATGCTACGTCATCTGAAGATGTAGCTGACAATAATGCCAAAGAATCTCAAGACCAACAAGACGAAGCAATCAATGCAGATAAACAGAATGAACCTGCTGCCGATGAAGCGATAGCTCCTGATGCTAATGTTCAGAATGATGTGATAGATGAATCAAGCACGCCAGCTAATGATGTCGTCCAAACCATGCCTCAGGACGGACAGTACGAGCTTAATCACACGCTAACACTGAGCGATCCGTTTGGTATTCATAAGAATCCTGTATTGGCGTTAGGATTATTGTTCTTGGCGGGGCTTTTGTTGGCATTTACGCCTTGTGTGTATCCGATGATTCCTATTGTCGCGAACATCGTCGCCCGCCAAAAAACCATTGACAGCAAAAAAGCCTTCGCGCTGTCTGCCGCCTATGGCGTGGGCGTCGCGACTGCTTATGGTCTGCTGGGCGCTCTCATTGCGTGGCTAGGTCGTACGGTGAATATCTTGGGCTATCTACAGAATCCCGTTGTGCTCATCGCCTTTGCTGTGTTGTTCGCGTTGTTGGCATTGTATATGTTTGATATGCTAAAGATTAGCCTGCCGAGTGCCATTCGAGATAAGCTACAAGCCAAATCCCAAGCTGCTGATGACAAGCTTGGCAGCATTGGCGGTAGCTTCTTGGCAGGCGGGTTGTCAGCTTTGGTGGTATCGCCTTGTGTGTCAGCACCGATGGCGGGTGCGCTTGCAGCGGTGTCAGTCAGTGGTAGTGTGCTGTTTGGATTCTTTGCACTGTTCATGCTTGGCATTGGTCTGTCGCTGCCGCTCATGTTGATGGGTGCAGCTCAGGGCAAATGGATGCCTAAGGTGGGTGCGTGGATGGTGCGCGTGAAGGAGTTCTGTGGCCTGCTGTTGCTTGCGGTTTCGCTATTATTGATTGAGCGTGTGTTTGTCTCGCCTGTTGTTCTGTTGCTGTGGGCAGTATGGTTTATCATCGTGTCGGTATGGCTGTGGCGATTGGCTAGGATGCCTGCGCGTGTGTTGGCTGTCGCTGGCCTTATTTGGGCGGCGTGTCTGATGGCAGGTGCATCGATGGGTGCTAAGGATGCGTGGCGACCGTTGTCTGTGATGAAGGCATCAACGGTAGTCCATACTGACAAGCACATCACCAAGATTGACGAGCTTGATGCGATTCTAGCGAGCCATGATAAGGTGCTGATTGATCTGACGGCAGACTGGTGTGTGGAATGTCGCATCATGGAGCGTGAACTATTCACGGATCGTCCAGAGGCATTGAATGACGTTCAAGTGGTTAAATTTGACATCACGGAGGTCACCGATGATGGTCGAGCGCTACTGGATCGCTATCAGCTCATCGGCCCACCTGCGTTGATATTCTACCAAAAAGGCAATCTGCACAACATCATGTTGGGGCAGACGAAGCGAGATGAATTTGAAACTGCCTTAGCGAATTTCTAATAATTAAAAACCACCATAGCAATTATGGTGGTTTTTTAATCTCTTAATCTCTTAATCTCTTAATCTCTTAATCTCTTAATCTCTTAATCTCTTAATCTCTGCGCAAAAATTAAGCCCTGTATGAACAGGGCTTAATGGACAATCAACGATTATTTATTTTTTAGACGATCTTCCCAGAAGGTTGCGCCTTTGATGCCAAGCTTAACAGGGTCGAAGGTATAGTTCGTAACGCCTGCTTTCTTTTGCTCTTCATAGTCGCGAAGGGCATTAAGTGTAGGCTTGGTTAGGAATGCGAACATTAGTAGGATGCCCACGATGTTTAGCCACGCAGTCATACCAACACCGATGTCGCCCATGTTCCAGATATAACCTGCACTGTTCAAGCTGCCATAAGCCACAACCAGCAATACACTGATCTTTGGAATCCATACGCCTAGCTTCTGAGTGCTTGCTTTCATGCGACGCGTTAGATAGGCTACGTTCACTTCAGCGATGTAGTAGTACGCCAAGATTGTAGTGAAGGCAAAGAAGAAAATCGCAACGGCGATGAAGTGGTTACCAAATGAACCAAAAGTAGTCTCTAGCGCCATCTGAGTAAAGGCAGGCGTTCCGATTTCAGCGATGCTAGGATCGACGTTTTGAACGATGAATTCTTTGGTTGTCTCATTTTGGATGTTGTAGGTACCCATGGTCAAAATCATAAAGGCGGTCGCTGAACACACCAGTAGGGTATCTACATATACTGAGAATGCTTGTACCAGACCTTGCTGAGCAGGGTGCTGAACTTCTGCGGCACCTGCGTGGTGAGGACCTGTACCTTGACCAGCTTCGTTAGAATACACACCACGCTTAACACCCCAGCCAATCGCTGCGCCTAGGCCTGCCATCGGGTTAAGGATGTCACTCATGATAAGCCCAAATACCGCAGGGATCTTGTCAAGGTTCGTTACCATGATGATGAGCGCTAGAATGATGTAGCCCAATGCCATGAAAGGCACAACCAGCTCTGCCACGCGCGCGATACGCTTAATACCACCCATGATGATCACTGCTAATAGAGCAACAACTACCGCCATCACGATAACACGGTTAGTACCGACATCAATGCCAGCGAAGTTCATCATCGCACCATCGCCTGTGATACGAGTAACCGCACTAACAACACCGTTCGCCTGTACGCCAGGCAAGAAGATGCCACAAGAGATGATGGCTGCGATGGCGAATAGGATGGCATACCATTTTTGACCCAAGCCTTTTTCAAAATAATAAGCAGGGCCACCACGGTATTGACCTGTGATCGGGTCGCGCTCTTTATAGATCTGTGCTAGGGTACTTTCTGCGTATGCAGTAGAAGCGCCCAAGAATGCCACAACCCACATCCAAAATACCGCTGAAGGGCCACCAAAGCCAATCGCCGCTGCCACACCTGCGATGTTACCCACACCGACACGGTTGGCAAGCGCTACCACGAATGCTTGAAAAGATGAGATACCGTCAGCTGATTTAGTCTTGCTGAACATCAGATTAACCATTTCTCGGATCATGCGAATTTGCACGAAGCGAGTCATGATTGAATAAAATAAGCCTGCACCCAAGCATAGATATACCAGTGCAGGACTCCAGATAATACCATTTAACGTATTAATAAAATTTTCCATCACTATTCCTCAGCCCATTGGAAAATATAAAATAAAAGCGACATTCACGACTATCAATGAAGAATAAAGCATTGACTAAACAGATGTGACGTGAACTTAATGTTGCAATTTGCCATAATTTCGCAACAATTGCCAGTAAAATTTTCAATTATGGGCTATTTTTTACAAAAAAGCTTAATTCTTGGATGAGATTTATACTAATTGGCTTGAATTTGAGGAATCTTGGCGCGATTTATTGAGGTTTGTCAATAAAGTTTTTACAAGTTTAACGATTGTGTTGTGCTTGTGTAAGATTTGGACGGTTTTGCTTGTATTTTTGGGTTAAGCTTGTCATTATACTGCTAAGTTTGGCGATTTTTGACATAAGCCTGCTTAAGTTGAACGCCAAGAGTGACTTTGTTTCTATTTATATTATAAGGAAAAAACATGAAAAATTTCAAAAAACTTACCTTTGCTGCATTATTGGCAAGCTCGCTAAGCCTGTCTGGTTGTGGTTATAACACCCTGCAAGCCCAAGATGAGCAAGTAACCGCATCATGGTCTGAGGTGGTGAACCAGTATCAGCGCCGTGCTGACCTAGTGCCGAACCTGGTTGCTGTCGTACAGCGCTATGCTGAGCACGAAAGAGAGGTATTCACTGAAGTAGCATCGGCGCGTGCAGCCGCTGGCAGTGTCCAGATCACGCCTGAGACACTAAATGACCCGAATGCGATGAAGCAATACCAGGAAGCCCAAGTGCAAATGACGGGTGCATTATCTCGTCTGATGGCAATCTCTGAGCGTTACCCTGATCTTAAAGCCGACGCGATGTTCCAAGATCTACAAGCTCAGCTAGAAGGCACTGAGAACCGTATTACAGTGGCTCGTCAGCGTTATATTCAAGACGTCCAAGGTTATAATACTACCGTGCGCCAGTTCCCAACGAACCTAACAGCCATGGTGTTCGGTATGGATCCAAAAGCCAACTTCACCGTTGAGAATGAGCGCCAAATCTCAACCGCACCGACTGTGAATTTTGATAATGGTGCAGCACCTGCCGCATCGGGCACAGCGACAGGCACGAACACAGGTACAGCAACGTCAGGACAATAAAATGGCGGATGTGCCAAATAACAGCGGTAAATTTAAATTTAGCCTATTAGATAGAGTGGTTCGTCTAAGTGCAACCGCTTTACTAGGTGTCTGCCTGTCATCGGCAGCCACGGCGAATACTGCAACAGTAACTGCCACCGCTCAGGCTGCTAGCGAAGACGATCTTGCAGCTGTCGTTGTCGCGCGTAATGGCGCGATTAACGACACACTAAGAACGGCAGGCGAGCCGTTATCGCCATTGATTGAATCGGTGCGTGATTTCACCGATGAGATGAGTGACGATGCTACGGATGACGGCGCAGTTGCTACAGCCCAGACACCGACCACTTCAAGCTCACCAAGCATCACCCATGATAAGCTCATTCTAAATGAGCCTGTTGTGGATGCGGCGCGTATCTTGAGTGCAAGCGAAAAAGCCCATCTCTCCGACCAGCTGCGCACACTATATAATGATAAACTCGCTCAGGCAGCGCTTGTTATTATCCCAAGCACCGAGGGCATGCCGATCTTTGACTATGCGATGGCGGTTGCTGATCGCTGGCAGCTGGGTAGAAAAGACACCGACGAAGGTCTTTTAATCGTCGTTGCGATTAATGATCGAGATTTGTACATCTTGACAGGCTATGGGCTGGAAGGTGTGCTACCTGATGCAGCCCTAAAGCGCATCATTCGCCAAGACATCACACCTGCCTTTAAGAGCGGGCAGTATGCGCAGGGTTTGTCTGCTGGTATCGCCAGTATTAGCGAGCGTCTGCGCGCTGACCCTGAGACGCTGCAACGCGCTGATACCGCAATCCAAGAAGAAGAGAATTTTGGTGAAGAGAGCGTATCGCTGTTCGGTCTGCTGATTATTGGCTTTATTTTTGGTACCTTTTTGACATCGATATTCGGTAGGGTCCTTGGGGCGACCATCGCAGCTGGCGGTGTTGGCTTCATAGGTATGATGGCGGGTGCTGGCTTTATGGTTATACTGATTGCCATTGTGCTTTGGCTGATCCTATTGTTCTTCAAAGGCGGGTCTGGCGGCGGTCGCGGTGGTAGAGGTGGACGCGGTGGCGGCGGCTTTGTTGTATTACCGCCAGGTGGTGGCGGATTCGGCGGTGGCGGCTTTGGTTCAGGTGGATTCGGCGGTGGCGGTGGCGGATTCGGCGGTGGCGGTGCGGGCGGCTCTTGGTAATTAAGCCCCGTAACACCTCTAGCGATGTTGCTATTTTACACCTTTCATTTTTTATGATTTTAACCTTGATTTAATTATGCAAACTATCCAATCAACCAAAAGCCTTGCTCGACTGTGGCGACAGCTCTTTTTTATTCCGATGCTTCACAATCGCTGGCTAACCGATGACTTAAAGTCATCGCTAACCCAGAGTATTACAGATGCTGAGCGAGGTCATCGCGGTGAGATTTATCTTGTCATTGAGAATCATCTACCCATCGGTGAGGCGTATGAGATGGATTGTCGTGAGCGCGCCTTAGCTTTGTTTGGGCTGCACCGCGTTTGGGATACTGCTGAGAATACAGGTGTGTTGATTTATGTGAATGTTTGTGAGCATGATTTGGAGGTTATTGCTGATCGTGGCATTGATGATTTGGTCGATGATGAAGAATGGTTAAAGCTAACCCGGAATGCGCTAAATGCATGCAAACAAGGCAATTTTGGCGCAGGGCTGACCACGCTGATTACCGAGATTGGTAATCTGATGCGCATTCACTACCCAGGGGATGTCTCGGGCAATGAGCTTAATAATGATGTGGTGTTCTTAAAGTGATGAATAGCCCGTTGACTTGGCTGATATTACTTATTGGCGCGGGGATTGTTTTGTATTTTATAGCCCGTTTTTTACCTAAGAAGTTAAACAACCCAATGCGCCACATAGCGCCGATAGAGCGATTACAAGCTGAGCTGATTCAGCGTGAGCCTTATTTTGATTACACCATAAAGCAAGATCGTATTATTGTATCAAAAGACGGCTCCATTCACGCTTTTGTCATTCTAGATGATAAAGCTGTCAATACCACCAGAAAACTTGACGACGTGATGATATTTAGCCTAAAACAGCGCTATCGTACCAAAGAGCTGTCAGAATTAGTCGCAAAGCTTCAACAATTTAAAAAATAACTAAAAATTATCCTTGTAAGTGCTTTATTTTTTTGATAAAATACCGACTTATTTTATGTCCTAGTCGTGTTCGTTATCAAGAGCTATCAAGGGGTAGCCACGACACACAGGTTTTTTACGGAGAACGTAGATGTACGCAGTAATCAAAAGTGGCGGTAAACAACACCGTGTTAGCGTTGGCGAGACTCTAAAAGTTGAGCTACTAAAAGCTGAAAAAGGTGAAACGCTGAAGATTGAAGACGTGCTAATGGTTGTAAATGGTGCTGACATCAAAATTGGTCAACCAGTTGTTGCTGGCGCTAGCGTTGAAGCAGAAGTGGTAGAACATGGTCGCGGCAAAAAAGTGCGCATTGTTAAGCACCGTCGTCGTAAGCACTATCACAAAGAGCAAGGTCACCGTCAATGGTTCACTGAGCTAAAAATCAAAGCAATCAACGCTTAATTACCATTTATTTGATGCCTTTATCTGATAAAGCATCCACATAGGAGACATTCTCATGGCACATAAAAAAGCCGCAGGTTCTACTCGTAACGGTCGTGACTCTAACCCAAAAATGCTTGGCGTAAAAGTATTCGGCGGTCAAGACGTTGTTGCAGGTAACATCATTGTTCGTCAACGTGGCACTGAATTCCACGCAGGCGAAGGCGTAGGCATGGGTCGCGACCACACACTATTCGCTCTAACTGAAGGCGTAGTGAAGTTCGAGACTAAAGGTCAATTCAACCGCCGTTATGTATCTGTATTGGTAAAATAATCTTAGCTAAGATTATCCCAAATAAAAAACCATCACAAAATATTGTGATGGTTTTTTTATTTGAGTTTATTTTTTGGATATAAAATAAGGCTCATTAAGAGCCTTATTTGCAAGATCTGATAGGATTATTTACCAATCCATTGACGGATCTTCTCGCGCTCTTCTTCACTAGAGTTAAGCCAAAGCTGCATAAAGCCATCCAGGTTATCACGAGCGACTGGAGCTTGGGTTGGTGCGCTTGGTGCAGTTACTGTAGTGGTAGGTGCTTGGTTCAAGGCAGCAATGGTTTTTTGGTTAGAAGTTACTGCATTATCACGACCAAACATACCGCCGATGCTCTGGGTGATTGAACTTAGTACGCCTGTGCGGTCTTCAACGATGCTCTCTTGAGCGATGATTTGACCATTTTGAGCAACGGCTAGGGTTGGTGATTTTACGTATTCTTTGGCAGCGCTGTAGTTATTCGGTTGGTTTGGCATGACCAGTTGATAGGTTTGGTTGTCCTGAAGGTCTGCTGTCACTGTGATGTTACCAGATTTTAGGTAATCATGATCGCCGCGAGTCAGGTCAAAGATACGATCATAACGCGCAGTGACGACATGACGACCTGCTTCTAGTTTGAATTCTCTTTGTAGTGGTTGTAGTGCACCGTGACGAACTTCTTGACCGTTAATGGCGGTTACTTTGATGTTATCATCGACCAGTAGGCGTACTTCTGCGTGAGCATATGCTGCGCTTAGTGCAAGCGAGGCGATGAGGGCTTTGGTGATCATTTTCATGAGTTTTTCCTTTAGGGCGAGATTTGGGTTATTGCTTAATTGGTTGAATTAATTGTCAATTTTATGTTCAGAGATTTCGAGTAAAAACGTCTCTCTTTCGATGATGCTCTTGGCTTCATCGATGGTTTTTTTGGGGACTTGCACGCGAGATAGATGTGTCAGTAGGGGCGAGATTTGATCTAATACTTGAATCATGTCACCAGCATTGCGTGGACCGCTATCTAGCATAAATTCAAAAATCGGTTCAGGCAGTCGCCAGTTTTTACGTTTTAGGATTGAATTAAGTAGTGTCTTTCTATCATCAATGTCTTCGTTAGTCGGTAGGCGGAAAGTGGGCGCAAGAGATAACCGTGTAACCAAGTCCAGCAGTCCAATCTCAAGCTCGCGCGCAGGATTATTCGCCAAAAATACTATCTGCTTGTTCTGTTCGCGCACTCGGTTGATGAGATGAAATAAGCCTTCTTGCCATTCGCGACTGCGATGAATTAAATGCAAGTCATCAATGATGATCAAGTCAAACATCTCAAGCCCAACTAAGGCACTGGCATCACTGTCATTATCGATCATATCGCCAAGCGATAGGCTGATTGCGCTTTTTTTGTAGGTTTGGGTATAGTGTCTATATATTGCTGCTGCCAGATGCGTCTTGCCGTAGCCATAGGCGCCAATGATGAACAACTCTCTCAGATTACCAAGACCTAGCTCACGTATCGCATTTAATACGGGCAAGAATCCATCCCCACGAAAGTCACTAAGGCTGGCATCCTGCTTTAGATCAAGATTAAGCGATGGCTGAATAAAATCACTCATTAATTACAATTACCTACATGGGCTTGATGGATTTTTATTATTAACATTATGCTGGTATATTCTGATGAATCCATCAAGTCATTTTATACATTTTAAAGTTGCCTATATATAGCACATTTTGGGAAATGTTGGCAAGTGATTTTGTGGATTTATAAAAAATCATTTAAGCCACTACCATAATTTTAGCTGCTTATACCCCAGATACCAATCGCTTCTAAGGTAGGCGGCATAAGCATGGCGAAACAGCACATTGATCACCGCTGAGACAGGCAGGGCGATCAACATACCCATGAACCCAAGTAGCGCCGCACCTGCCAATACCGCAAAAATCACCCACAGCGCAGACAATCCAATCTTGTCACCCAACAATAAAGGCTGTAGCACGTAGCCTTCCATCACCTGACCTACGCCAAAAGCACCGATGATCAGCAGCATGTATTTCCAATCAAATCCGAACTGAAAAAACCCCGCCACAAGTGCTGCAATGATACCAACCGCGAAGCCCAGATAAGGCACAAAGCTTGCGATGCCAGCGCTGATGCCGATGATCAGCCCAAGTTTTAACCCGATGAGCTGAAGTTGAACGGCGTAGATCACACCTAATAGAATCATCACCATGAATTGACCTTTGATGAAGTTCATCAGCGCTGCATCGCAATCTTTGGCGATTAGGCTTATTGTGTTAACTTGGTCGCGTGGTAGGGCGTTTTGCCAAGTTCTAAGACGTCCGCGCCAATTCAACAAAAAATAAAAAGTCAAAATCGGAATCATGACAATCAAACCGATGCTGTTGGCAGCGGTCATTCCTGAGGTAAGTACGCGCTTGATGAATGTCTGAGCATCAGAGACCTGATAATTGGTTTGAATGTATGTCGTCAGCTCGTTAGAGATTATGTCTAAGTCAAGCTTCAGCAGATTGTTTTTGGTGAATTGACCCAGCCAAGGCCGCGCCACGTCATTATACCATTTTAATAACTCGGGCAACGATTCCCAAGCCAATTGTAGCTGCACCCAAAGCATGGGAAGTAGCCACACTAATAGCGCCGAGATGAGTAAGGTAATAATCAGATAAACCGCAACAATCGCCAAACCTCTGGGTAAAAACCGATCAAAAATCGCCACCAGCGGATTCAAAAAATACGCCAAAATAAACGCCGCAGCAAAAGGCATGATGACAATCCGCATCAGATACAGCAGGTAGAGAAATAAACACAGCCCAACTGTAATAAATAAGCGGCGAAAAAATGGATCAATGTGATATTGGTTCATAAAAAATGGTGTAAATGATGATAATGGCTATATGATAAATAAAAAATTTGCATAAATATACACCAATTTCAAAAAAATTATACAATTTAAAGCGAATGGTGATTTTAGTAAGTTTTTGGGTTAAATTTTTGGTATAATTAACAAGTTTTTAACCAATTTTGATTTTGACAGGATTGCAATTGCCATGACAGAGCAAACTTCACTTAGCTATAAAGATGCAGGCGTAGACATTGACGCAGGCGAAGCGCTAGTACAGCGTATCAAATCAGTCGCTAAAGCAACTTCTCGCCCTGAGGTGTTGGGCGGATTGGGCGGTTTTGGTGCGCTTTGCCGTATCCCACAGGGCTATAAATCGCCTTTGTTGGTGTCGGGTGCTGACGGCGTTGGCACTAAGCTAAAGTTGGCATTAGACCTAAATCGCCATGACACCATCGGTCAGGATTTGGTGGCGATGTGTGCGAATGATCTGTTGGTCTGTGGCGCTGAGCCTTTATTCTTCTTGGATTACTACGCTACTGGTAAATTGGATGTTGATACCGCAGAAGCTGTCATCAAGGGCATTGGCGATGGTTGTAAATTGTCAAATTGTGCATTGATTGGTGGTGAGACTGCCGAGATGCCAGGCATGTATCAAGACGAAGATTATGACTTGGCGGGCTTTTGTGTTGGTGTGGTTGAAGAAGAAGAGGTTATCACTGGCAAGAACGTTCAAGACGGTGATGTTCTGATTGCACTTGCTTCTAGTGGTGTGCATTCTAATGGCTATTCTTTGGTGCGCAAGGTGATCAAGGTAACTGGCACCGATGTCGCTACCGCGAAGCTTGGTGAAGAGTCGCTGGCGGATGCACTGATGAAACCAACGCGCATCTATGTTAAGTCTGTTAATGCACTTCAAAAGCACCTGGGCAATGCCAATATCCACGCCATGGCACACATCACAGGTGGTGGCCTGACTGAGAACTTGCCACGTGTACTGCCTGAGAACCTAGCAGCTCAAATCGACACTTCAAGCTGGAATCTGCCTGAGGTCTTCCAATGGCTTCAAAAGGGCGGCAACATCGACACGCTGGAGATGTATCGCACCTTCAACTGTGGTGTTGGATTTATTCTGGTTATCCCAAAAGAGCATGCTGATGCTGCACTAAGCTTCCTAAAAGATCAAGGCGAGGATTCTTGGGTGATTGGCGGTATCGCTGCGCGTGATACGGATGCGGTTATTTACCAATAAGACATTAATAAACCGTCACTTTGACGGTTTATTTTTTAAATGACTGATAATTTGATTGATTGCAAATCTATGAAAAAATTAAAAATCGCCGTGTTGGTTTCTGGTAGTGGTTCTAATCTTCAAGTGATGATTGATGCTATGCAGGCAGGGCGACTGCCAATTGAGATTGTTGGTGTGGTTAGTAATGTCGCCGATGCCTATGCGGTGACACGCGCCAATAATGCAGGCATTCGCACGGTGGTGCTTTCGCATGTGCCTAACGGCAAGAAAATGGGCATCAAGACCTTCGAGAAGCATACGCTAGAACTCTTAAATGAGTGGATGCCTGATTTGGTCGTTTTAGCTGGGTTCATGCGTGTGCTGTCGGCGGAATTCATCTCTGCTGTGCCTTGCGCCATGATTAATCTGCATCCATCGATCCTGCCTAATTATAAAGGGCTAAATACACATGAGCGTGTGTTGCAATCTGGCGATAAACTGCATGGATGCAGCGTGCATGTGGTCACAGCTGAGCTTGACGCAGGTCAGGTATTGACTCAGGCTGTATTGGCGGTTAAGCAGAATGAACTACCAGAGTCACTAAGATTGCGCGTGCAGAAGCTTGAGCATCAGCTGGTGCCGTTCACGCTAGAGTTGATCGCAAAAGATGTTCTATCATTAGATAAAGATGTGATTTCTGATAATTTGGCTTTGCCATATCGACTGTGGTTTGAATGATTAAGAAAAACCCCAGGTGATTACTTGGGGTTTTTAATATTAAATTAGTGGTTTTCTTTGGCGTGGTTTAGGGTGTATTTAGGAATTTCGATGGTAAGATTCTCATTTGATACGATACACTGACAAGACAATCTAGAATCAGGCTCTAACCCCCAAGCGCGATCTAGAAGGTCGCCTTCGATGTCATCCATCTCTTCTAAGCTATCAAAACCTTCACGAACGACGACGTGGCAGGTAGTACATGCTTTTGACATGTCGCAAGCATGCTCAATCTTAATGCCACGCTCAAGCAGGCCTTCGCATAGATTTTCACCTTCATTTAGCTCTACTGTTGAGCCTTCAGGGCAGATTTCGTGATGGGGTAGGACAGTTACGGTTACCATGATCTTTCTCGTTATTTCTCTGATTGATTTAAAATACTTAGTTCGTGTGCCACTCGGCAGTGCTTGTGCCTTTTAACGCGGACTTGACATTTTGATCCATGATGATCGAGGCAAAATGATCGCTTAATGGTTTAAGCTTGGTATTGGCTGCATCGATGGATTTTTTGTCGTCGCCTTGTATCGCATCTTTTAGTGCCTGCATGGCGGCAAGCAGGGCTGTCTTATCAGATTGGGATAATAAATTGTCAAATTCATTCAATGCTGAATCTAGTGCGATGAGCTCGCGTTCTGCTTCGACTTTGGTCTCGATAAGTGCGCGTAAACGCTTGTCTTCGTTAGCATGCAAAAAGCCAGCTTGAAGAAGTTGCTCTTGCTGTTCAGGGCTTAATCCATAGCTTGGGCTGACTTGAATCTGACTGCGCGCGCCAGTAGTGGTCTCTTGGGCGGATACGGTAAGCTGGCCATTCGCATCAATATTAAAGCTCACCTCGATGCGTGCATGACCAGCCTTCATCGGCGGAATACCATGCAATTCAAAGCGTGCCAAAGTACGACAATCTGCCACCGCTTCACGCTCACCTTGCACGACATGAACGACCATGCCAGTCTGGCCATCTTGATGGGTGGTGAACACCTGACGACGTGCAACAGGTATTGGCGTGTTTCTTGGGATGATGACTTCAGTTAGGCCGCCCATCGTCTCAAGCCCAAGCGATAATGGCGTCACATCTAACAGTAGTAAATTGTCATCGCGCTTATTGATGAGCTGATCGGCAGCGCGTGCCGCACCTAGAGCTACGACCTCATCGGGATTTAGTGTGCACAGCGGCTCTTTATCAAAAAATTGATGAACTGCTTGCTGAATGATGGGCATGCGAGTTGAACCACCGACCAACACGACTTCTCGAACGTCATCCTTGTTGATTTTAGCATCTTGTAAGACTTGTTGGCAGATTTGTAGAGTGCGTCTGGTGACAGGCTCGATGATGTCGGCTAACATTGCGCTATTGAACATCGTATGAACAGGCGTGCCTGATACTGTGATGTCAATCATCACAGCATGGCTGCTGCTTAGGGCTTGCTTATATTGTTTGGCAAGCTTGGCAAGTCGTGACTTTTCTGCATTGTCAATGTCGGCAGGGTTTAGATTTGCGCTTTTGATAAAATAGTTGGCAATTAAGCGATCAATGTCATCGCCACCAAGTGCGCTATTACCACCTGTTGCCAGAACTTCAAACACGCCATCTGATAATCTCAAGATGGACACGTCAAATGTACCACCACCCAAGTCATAGACAAGATAAATACCTTCTGAAGTATTCTTATCCAGTCCGTAAGCGATGGCAGCTGCCGTTGGTTCGTTTAATAGTCTAAGCACCGTTAAGCCTGCAGCAGTAGCAGCGTCTTTGGTGGCGGCGCGCTGCGCTTCATCGAAATACGCAGGTACAGTAATGACAGCACCAGCGATACTGTCAGGCGGCAATGCAGCTTCAGCATGACGCTTCAGGTGTGACAGGATGTGCGCCGAAGTCTCAACGGGAGATTTGTCACCTTGAGCGGTTACGAAGGCGGGCATAGTATGCTTATCGCCAACTAAAGTATAAGGGTGTGAAAACTTGATGTCTGCCTTACTGCGACCCATGAATCTCTTGGCGGAGATGATGGTGTTCTTAGTGTCATCAGCATAAGTCAGCGCGGCTTTACCAATCAATGGGCGGTCGGACTGACCACCATAATACACGACCGATGGCATGAGTGGTGTATCGCCAAAATTCAAGACATCGGCACGCCCAGAGCGCACCACGCCAATCAAGGAATGGGTTGTGCCCAAATCGATCCCAAGCGCAAAACGATGCTGGTGGGGGTTTTTGGATTGGTTGGGTTCGCTAATTTGCAATAAAGACATGGTATCTCTTAAAAGCTGGCTAATGCGAAAAATTACGCAAATAAATAAATGGCTGACTTCTAATTTTAATTAATCTAATCAAAACATAAATGACGATCGTTAGCTGTTATCATCTATACATAAAGATCGTCATCATCGCCATTGGTGCTTAGGCTGTTGGTAAGCTTATGCTGAACATCGATGGCGAGTTTTTCTAGAAATTGTATTTTTTGGGCGTTAACTTCAGCATTTTGCCAATCTTTGGCTTGATAGCTGTTGTTGAAAGCGATGTTGTAGCCTGATTTTTGGTTATTAATGGCGCGAAGAAGCTCGGTCAGTTCGTCTTGGCTATCTAGACCGTCTAGCGCCATACGAAATTCCATCATCTCATCCAAAAAATCCCAATCATTGATCGATGCATTCAAATCGCACTGTACACCAGCCAGCTCAAGCAAGTGAGCTGCTCGTTTATCATCATGATATAAGCTGTCATAGGCATGGTTGATGAGCGATGCTATTTGTGTGGGCGCGCTTTGAGCTTGATCGGGATGATGAATTTTCTGTAAGGCTAACAAAGATTTTTTTAGTGCATCTTTATCAATATCAAATACCACAGGTAAATCAAACAGTGCGAAGAAATTATTATGACTCGTCATGTCGCACCATCACACTGTAAAGGATTCACCGCAGCCGCATTCGCCTGTCTGATTGGGGTTGGTGAATTTAAAGCCAGAGTTAAGACCTTCGGTGACGTAATCCATCTGTAAGCCGTTCAGATAAACTAAGCTCTTAGGATCGACAAACACGCTCACGCCATCACTCTCAAAACGTTCATCAGTGTCATTTGGCGCATCGACAAATTCTAGCACATAGGCAAGTCCTGAACAGCCTGCCGTTCGCACGCCCACACGAATCCCTTCTCCGCTACCACGGCTATCTAGAAAGTCTTTAACGTGTTTGGCAGCTCGTTCGGTTAGTGTGATCATAACTTGTCTCCTATGTACTACAAAATTAAGCGTGTGCTTTGGCTTGATAATCTTCAATCGCTGCCTTGATGGCGTCTTCTGCCAATACTGAGCAGTGAACTTTTACCGGTGGTAGGGCAAGCTCTTCAGCGATGTCTTTGTTCTTAATCGCAGCAGCTTGGTCTAGCGTTTTGCCTTTTAGCCATTCGGTAACCAGTGAGCTAGAGGCAATCGCTGAGCCACAGCCGTAGGTTTTAAATTTGGCGTCTTGGATGATGCCATCATCGCCAACTTGGATTTGTAGGCGCATCACGTCACCACAAGCAGGTGCGCCCACCATGCCAGTACCGACATTTTTTGAGTTTTTGTCTAGGTTGCCTACGTTACGTGGGTTTTCGTAATGGTCGATAACTTTATCTGAATATGCCATGATATTTTCCTATTTTGGGTTAGGCTTGATACTCTTTTAATGCTGTCGATCATTGGATTATCAAGCCGATTGCCTATTCAATTTTAGGGATTTTGTGATTTAAAAAATTAATGCTCTTGCCATTCAACTTTGCTAAAGTCAACGCCATCTTTGAACATGTCCCATAGCGGAGATAGGTCGCGAAGCTTTTCAACAGCGTCTTTGATCTGCGCTAGAACCCGATCGATGTCTTCGTCAGTGGTATAGCGACCGATACTAAAGCGAATTGATGAGTGAGCCAATTCGTCAGGGCGACCAATCGCACGCAGCACATAAGATGGCTCAAGCGTCGCTGAAGTACAAGCCGAACCAGAAGATACCGCTAGGTCTTTTAGCGACATCATCAAGCTTTCGCCTTCGATGAAGTTGAAGCTCACGTTTAGGATGTTGGGGATGCCGTGTTCAAAGCTGCCGTTAAGGTAGATCTCTTCGATGCCTTGTAGGCCGTTCCATAGCTTGTCACGCAGACGAGAGATGTGTGCATGATCTTCATCAAAACGCTGTACTGATAGAGCAAAAGCTTCGCCCATACCAACGATCTGATGGGTAGCCAGTGTGCCTGAGCGCATGCCACGTTCGTGACCGCCGCCGTGTTGCTCTGCTTTTAGGCGAACGCGTGGCTTACGTCCAACGTATAGCGCGCCGATACCTTTAGGACCGTAGATCTTGTGACCGCTGAAGCTCATTAGGTCAACTTTTAGCTCTTCAAGGTTGATTTTGATTTTACCAACCGCTTGAGCGGCATCCACATGGAAAATAATGCCTTTGACGCGAGTGATCTCGCCGATGGCTTTAATGTCTGTCACAGTGCCAAGCTCGTTGTTTACTGCCATCAAGCTCACCAAAATGGTGTCTTCACGAATCGCATCAGCTACCTGCTCTGGCGTGATGATGCCTGTGCTTTCTTGAGGGGTTAGATAAGTAATCTCAAAACCTTCTTGTTCAAGCTGACGGCAGGTATCAAGAATTGCCTTGTGCTCGATTTGGCTTGTGATGATGTGCTTGCCTTTAGTGTGATAAAAGTGCGCCACGCCTTTTAGGGCTAGGTTGTCTGATTCGGTCGCACCACTGGTAAACACGATCTCGCGTGGGTCAGCGCCAACGGTTTCGGCGATTTGAAGGCGAGCATTTTCAACTGCTTCTTCTGCTTGCCAGCCAAAGCCATGTGAGCGGCTGGCAGGGTTGCCAAAGATGCCATCGAAAGTCATGTATTGAACCATCTTGTCGGCGACTTCCTTCGCGACGGGTGTGGTGGCTGCGTAATCTAGATAAATTAAGGAATTCTGGCTCATGCTGGATTTACCCCAAGTAAGTTAATGGTATTAATGTGATCTTTTCTATCGCCTTTATTGCTTAGAGCTTTGTACTCTTGGCGTTCGGCGATGCTTTGTCTGTTATTGGAATTAAGAAGCTCATCAAGTGTGACATTGCTAAGATATGCTTCGATATGTGCAGACAGATTATGCCATAAATCATGCGTCAGACACATCGCGCCATCTTGGCAGTCGCCTTTACCGCCGCATTGCATGGCATTGACACTCTCATCGACTGCTGTAATAATGCTCATGATATCAATCTCATCTAATGGCTTGGCTAGGTGGTAGCCACCTGATGCGCCGCGTGTGCTATTTACGAGGCCTTTTTTACGAAGTTTAGAAAATAGTTGCTCAAGATAAGAGATTGAGATGGATTGGCGTTTTGCGATGTCGGAGAGTGAGACCGCACCTTGATGGCGATTCTCTTGTACCGCCAAATCAAGCAGGGCGGTGACTGCATATCTGCCGCGAGTGGTTAAGCGCATAAGAAAATACCCAAAAATGCCTAGTTCTGATTCGAACATCGGTGAATTAATTTAGGCTCATTATAATAATTCCTAGTAAATAGGTCAAGATTATTTATTGAACTTTGCTGTTATTTTTATTAAAAGATAGATTTGATAAAACCAATCATCGCAAATATTAGAATTTATTGATTTAAATCAATCGTTTATAAACAAAAGCAAGGCCCATAAACCTTGCTTTTATTGATATAAAATAACATTTAATCTTTAATAATTTTAAATAAAGAAGTGTGATACCAAGGACGCAATCGCAACCAAAGAAGCAATAATAAAGCCTGTAAAGGTACTTTTTTGTTTAGTCTTAGCCTCGGCAAGCTGTGTGTTTAGGCGTGCGTTTTGGGTTGTTAGTCCATCGATTTGAAGTGATTGTTCGGACAGCTTAGCCTTTAATTCGCTTAATTTCTCAGCGCGTTCTTCAGGGGTTGGCTTGTTTTCGGTTTTTTTGACTTTGCGTAGGAATTGATCAATCACACCACCCACACCCAGCTGGACCAAGAATGCCTTAAAATCAGCCACTTGTTCGGCAGTGCCGCGAATCTGAAGCTTCTCAACCGCTTCGAAGCTGTGATTGGTTAGTGTGCTGACAATCTGAAAGCTGTAAGCATTGACCATGATGTCAGCAACCGGCTTATCAGCGGGTAATTCTTGATCAAGCAATACGCCGTGGTGGCTGAATGTTGCAAAAATCTGAATGTGTGGCAGATAGGTGCGAATACTTACCACCACGCTTTCTTGGGCGAGCGGGTAGGCCAGTTGACGCAGCTTTGGATTAAAACGCAGCATGAGCGTGATGGCAGATTCTAAAAATACCAAAAGCACGTTCACAAAGCTGCCAGAAATGACGCCCGCATCCTTTTGGGCTGACTTACTATAACTGCGTTGATTTTGCGGTTTTGGGTTGTCGTTAGGGGTATTTTTTGGTGTGTGTATGTTGTCCGTCATGTTAATCCTAAGCCATTAAAGTAATAAAGGTAAATAACTCAAAAATATGCAGTTGATTGTATCTTAAAATAAGTCAAAAAACAAAATGCATGGTTAAAAATTACAGATTTTTTCAAAAAAATACAAATTTTTTGTTAAAGTTACATAAAATTATATAATTTTACTTGCATATTGCCAAAACCCTTGCTATAAATGGTAAGCAAGTTTGTTATAACAAACAATGGAATGGTACGTGCATTGCCTGTAATTTGTAAGGTTTTATTCGATTTTTTACAAAAAATTTGTAAATTTTACAAGATTTTTGCATTTATCCACTTGTAAATGCTTAATGATAATCATACAATGCACACAAAGGCAGGTGATTAGACCTGTCTAGATTTTTATTTAACTCAAAAACATGAGGAACATCACATGAATAAGTCAGAATTGGTAGACGCGATCGCAAGCGAAGCAGGTCTAACAAAAGACCAAGCCACTAAAGCGCTAAATGCATTCACTTCAAGCGTACAAGGCGCTCTAGAGCGTGGTGATGACGTTGTGCTAGTTGGTTTTGGTACTTTTAGCGTAAAAGAGCGCGCAGCACGTACCGGTCGCAACCCAAAAACTGGCGAGCCACTAGAAATCGCTGCAAGCAAAGTGCCTGGCTTCAAAGCTGGTAAAGGTCTAAAAGACGCGGTAAACTAATCCTACAATTTACGTATTAACGTTGGATTAGACCACGCCCTTCATGCAATGTTCATGAAGGGTGTTTTTTTATCCAAAAAAATCCAAAATATTGTAAAAAACTTTGTGTATTTTTAAGATTTAGCGTATTATAGTAAGGTTTTAGTTTTGATTTAAAAGAAGTGAAGTTTTATGGACAAGTTGCGCGATTTTTTACAGAGTTGGCCTGGTCGCATTACCTTAGGTTTAATCATGGTGCCGATGGCTTTCTTAGGCGTGCAGGGCATTGGTGGCGGCTCGATGAGCGGTCATGATCTGATTAAGGCTGGAGATAGCACCATCGACTTGAGTGTGTATCAATTAGAGCTGAATCGTTATCGTACCCAGCTCCTTCAGAATAATGACGCCAGTCTGATTAATGAAGGTGCGATGGCAGATGAGGTGCTAGAGAGTCTAATTAATCGCGCGCTACTTCAAAATCAAGCCCATGTGCTTGGCATGACGGTCTCGGATGATGAGATCACTCGCCTGATCGCTCAGGATGAAGCTTTTCATCAAAATGGAGAGTTCTCTAACGAGGTGTTTGCCAGTTTTTTACAGCACAACAATCTAACAAAAGATGAACTGTTCGCTAGATTTCGCACCGAGCTTAGCGTGCGTCAGCTGACGGCCAGTATCTTAGGTACGGCGATCTATCCAGCAGCGCAAGTTAGCCGACTGCTTGATCTACAGCTTGAAGCCCGTGAAGTATGGGTTCATCGCCTAAAATGGCAGGACTATGCTGGTGCAGTCAGCGTGTCACAAGCAGAGATTGATGAATACTATAATGCCAATAAAGATGCGCTAATTCGACCGCAAACCGTGGATTTGGCATATATTGAATTGACGCCGTTAGATGTCAAGGTGGAAGCACCAACCGAAGATGAGATCAATGCACAGTTTAGCAGATACTTGCAGAAGAACGGTCTTAGTGATGGTCGCGAATTGGCTCAAATTCTGGTGGCGGACGCCGATAAAGCCAACGAGGTGAAAGCCAAACTAGATAATGGTGAATCATTCGAGGCATTGGCCAAGCAATATTCTGAGGATCCAAGTGGTGCTGAAGGTGGTAATATCGGTAAATACAACCCTTCGGTATTTGGTAATGATGCTGGTGTGGTGAATGCGGCGCTTGGCAACCTAAAAGTAGGCGAAGTAAGTCAGCCTGTGAAGACCGGCTTTGGTTATCAGATCTTTAAGTTAACCAAGGCGGGCGATCTTAGTGCCAGTGATGTACGTGACGAACTGATTCAATCTGCGATCGATGAGAAGCGCCAAGCGGCTTATAACGATCTTATCGCTAAGATCAATACGATGGCGGTTGATGGCA
Organism: Moraxella ovis; assembly: GCF_900453105.1. NCBI lineage: Bacteria > Pseudomonadati > Pseudomonadota > Gammaproteobacteria > Moraxellales > Moraxellaceae > Moraxella > Moraxella ovis. The sequence continues at coordinate 1,441,820 of NZ_UGPW01000001.1, read as the reverse complement.
TGGGGATTGCAGACATTGCTGCTGAAGTGAATCTTCCTGCCAAGTTGATCAAGTCGTACCAAAAAGAGAATAACATCACAGAGCTGTCTCAGCCTGCGGTTGTGGCGGCGGCATTTGATGATTTTGCCATCCAAGATCAATCAGTCAGCCCAAACGTAACACTTGAAGATAAAACGGTATGGGTGCAGCCAACCAACTATCAAGAAGCCAAAAGCTTAACGTTGGCTGAAGCGACAGAAGAGATCAAGGCGCGCATCACCAAACAAAAAGCGACCAAGCTAGCATTACAGACAGCAACTCAGATCGCTGACGATGCCAAGGTCAATGGTGGACAGTCGCTGATGACGCCAAATGCTAATTTTGGCATCACCACACGCCAAAATCCGCAATTAAGCAGTCAAGAGCGTTCAAGTTTATTCCTGCATAAGTCAGGCGTTAATGACATTTGGGCAGTGGAGACTGATGCAGGGGCAAGCGTGATCGTGGGCGGTCCTGTGGCTGAACAAGCCACAGCCCAGATCTCACCTGTCGAGCGTGCTCAGGCTGCGATGATGATTCGTGATAATATTGGTCAAGACCAGCTGTCCGATTATCTACAGTATCTAAAAGACACCACAGAGCTGACTGTGAATCGTGATGCATTAGGTCACTAACTGCCGAACAATAAAAAAACCACGTGATGATTAACGTGGTTTTTTATTGTTTACAAGGTTTGTTTGCTTATTTACCAACGAATTGGCGTAACGTGTGGGTTGCTGGCTTTGAGATTCTCGTAAGTGCCTTTGACAAAGATGTCTTCATTGACGGTGCTAATGTCGGTATGTCCACAAAAAGCCATCGTGATGTCGCACTCTTTGTAGATGATTTCTAGGGCTCGGCGTACACCGTCCTCCCCATAGGCTCCCAAACCATACAAAAACGAACGACCTATCATCGTGCCTTTTGCCCCCAGTGCGATGGCTTTTAGCACGTCTTGACCTGAGCGGATACCGCTGTCTAGCCAGATTTCGCATTTTGAGTTTTCTGCTTGTACCGCTTGTACGCAGTCGGCAAGACTGGCGATAGAGCTTGGAGCTCCGTCTAACTGACGACCGCCGTGGTTGGAGATGACCATGGCGTCCGCCCCTGATTTGGCAGCCAAAATAGCGTCCTCAGGCTCCATGATACCTTTGATGATGAGCGGGCCGCCCCATAACTCTTTGATACGAGCGACATCGTCCCAATTAAGGCTTGGGTCAAACTGCTCTGCCGTCCAAGACGATAAGCTAGACAAGTCACCCACCCCTTCGGCATGACCGACAATGTTGCGAAAAGTGTGACGTTTGGTGCCAAGCATATTAAAGCACCATTCAGGTTTGGTCATCAGATTGATGATGTTTTTTAGGGTAGGCTTGGGGGGTGCAGACAGACCGTTCTTGATGTCTTTGTGGCGTTGCCCTAAGACTTGCAGGTCGGCTGTCAAGATGAGGGCGGAGCATTTGGCTTCTTTGGCACGGCGAATGAGATTTTCCATGAATTTTTTATCACGCATGACATACAACTGAAACCAAAACGGCTTGGTGGTATTTTCTGCCACATCTTCAATCGAGCAGATGCTCATGGTGGAGAGCGAAAAAGGTATGCCAAATTTCTCGGCAGCACGGGCGGCGTGAATCTCACCGTCTGCCCACATCATGCCTGTAAAGCCTGTCGGGGCGATTGCCACCGGCATATGCACCTCTTGCCCAATCATCTTGGTCGCCAGCGTACGACCTTCCATGTCCACGAGCACACGCTGACGCAGCTTGATGCGATCAAAGTCGGTCTCGTTGTTGCGATAGGTGGTCTGTGTCCAAGAGCCACTGTCCACATAGTCATAAAACATTCTTGGTACTTTGCGTTCAGCGACGCGTCTGAGATCTTCAATTTCGGTAATTTTACTTAAATCTGCCATAAGATGACCTTATTTTGGTTGAATGAATCGATGCCAGTTCTTTTGGTAACGAGCCGTCGATGACGCACTGGGCGAATATGAGCACGCCCTAAGCACAGAACTGGCCTAGGACATGAACAATAAAAGTGCCAATCCCAGTATTTTTAAATCATGGGCATGGCTGGTTGGCTTTCATGCACCTGACTGACCGACTTTGGTTGGTCATGATGGTTTATTGTAACAAATGTCTGCCTAATCGTCTTAAAAAATACAAAACTTTCAGACACATCAATCTGACCCAAACCAATCAAGACCTTGAAAGACCGCCAGCTTGACGAACAAAACAGGACAAAACAAGCCAGCAGGCTGTTTTGTCCGTCAAAGTCATCAAGCACGAGCAGATGTTCTTACCATCACACCAAAGAACACGACAGGCCAGATGATCGCCCCAACCCACCATAAAGGGTTGACAACGATTGCCATGCCGACAAGACCAGCTTGGGCGGCATAATAAATCATGGCAACCAAGGTCTTACGAATGATGAGACCTTCACGGTTGACCATGCCCACCACCGCACAAGCAGCGACGACATTATGCACGCTGATCATGTTGCCAGATGCACCGCCCACCGCTTGTAGCGCGACGACTTTGGCAGCTTCGATGGCGTTCAAGTCGATCTGAGCGGCAGTACTCCATTGAAAGTGAGCAAACATCATGTTTGAGATAGTATTAGAGCCTGCAATGAACGCCCCCAAAGCGCCAATCCAAGGCGACACGAGTGGCCACATATTTGCAAAGACATCAGCAGCACCTGCCGCCAGTACTCTTGGCATGGCGAGTATCGGCTCGGCGACATCAGCAGGCGTCCCTGAATTGATGAACACCTGCACCATCGGAATGGAGAACAGTAGGGCAGGTGCAGCAGCAAGCATCGTTTTGCCAGACGCTGCCCAGCTTTTTTTGACCTCATTGCCTTTCATGCCAAACAAAAAGATACACACAATCGACACCGAGAGCAGTACCGCCGCTGGTGAATATAAAAGCTGTGTTTTGTTGGTGATGGTGGTATCTAGGATATTGCTAAAAGTGATGACGGCATTTTCATTCAGCCATGCTTTTAGGGGTTTGATGGTGCGTGTGGCAATTAAGATGCCAATGACCAGCAGATAAGGCATGAATGCAAGCCATACAGGGTGTTTGGATTTTTCGTTGATGTCAATGTCGGTTGCTGCCATCGTGCCTTTCCAGTCTTCTTCCCAGTGGTCACGGCTGGCAAAGTCGAATGTGTCCTTTGGGGTCAAAAAGCCGTATTTTGCCGCAGGAATGACGATTGCCATGCCGACGATGGAGCCGACCAATGAAGGCAGTTCAGGTCCGATGAATTTGGCGGTCAGATAGTAAGGAATGGTAAAAGCAAGCCCTGCAAAAATGGCGAAAGGTGCTGCCTTTAAACCCTCAACGAACGAACGCTTTTCGCCAAAAAATCGTGTCAAAAATCCGCACAAAATCAGCGGAATCAAGAATCCAACAACAGCATGAATGAAGCCGACATTAGCACCGATTTGTACGATGTAATCACCAAAGGCAATGCCTTGTTCAGCGATAGCAGCACTCACATCATCTTTATTTTCAAGACCAGAATTCACACCAATCAAAATGGGTGTGCCCACCGCTCCATAAGAAACTGGCGTGGACTGAATGATGAGAATCGCCATGACGCACGCCATCGCAGGAAAACCCAACGCCAAGAGCAGCGGAGCACCCACCGCCGATGGCGTACCCCAGCCTGTCGAGCCTTCGATGAGTGAGCCAAAAAGCCACGCTACGATAATCATCTGTACACGGCGGTCAGCAGAGATACCCATAAAGCCTTGACGAATGGCGACAATGGCACCAGAGGTTTTGATGGTGTTTAGCAGCAAAATGGCAGAAAACACGATGAGCAGTACATTGGCAGCAGTCAGCACGCCATGAATGGTGGCGGCGGCGATTTGGTTGCCACTGGTATGCCAAAAAAAGTAAGACAATAAAGCTGTGGCAAGATAAGCGACCGCCATCGCCGTCTTGGCAGGCAGACGCATCACAACGAGTAATATAAAAACAATGAGAATTGGCAACATCGCCAAAAAGGTAAGCATAACAATGCTCCATGCGACCGTAAAGGCACGCCGATTGGTCAGTTCGACCCATAAAATCAGTCCATAAAAGCCTGGGTTTGATTCATTGAGTCGATTTGTGTTGTGTTTAAATCCATGTCAAAAGTAGAGCAACTGCAAAACAGTTGCTCAAATTCATCATTATTGTACTGATTTTTTTGCCAAAAAGGAATAGCTCTCAATTAATTTTTGTTCGTTTATTAAATGACCGCTTTGATTATGACTGTCTAAACAGGCATCGTGCTTTTTGGGTCGGTCAATGTCATGATGTCCATCGCACCAAAAGGGTAGCACAGCAGTCGTGCTGGCGTCACCAATATCGGAATCACAACTCCCAAAGTCTCAATCACCAGCTCATCTGCATTCATCACATCTACACGATGGACAAAAGGCAGTGGTCTGATGCGTCCGATTTGACCGAGCAGGGCGTACACCTCATCACACAGATGGCAGCCGTCTGTGCCGATCAGATACCAGTCATTGCCCAAATTAATGTTAAAATTGGATAATAATGTCTGATAAAATTCAAAAAATTGTTCATTGCTGAGTGTGTCTAGCGCGAAACGGTTTTTTGATAAATCAGTTAACTGATTGATAAATATTGGATTATTCATATCGATAAACATCTAAAATAGTGTAAAATAGGATGATTGTCATTATAACGTAAAATAAGGCTGGTATAGTGCTTAAAAAATTTTTTCGTTGGATTGTTCTGTGTGTTGTTGCTGTCTTTTTGGGGTTTAACTTGATGGTAGCGGCACTTTTGGGCGTGGGCAAATTTACACCAGTGACCGAGTCGGCGTTCATGATGGCGCACAGATTCGGCGGCGGTACGGTCACTCAGACGTGGGTGGATTATGACAATATCGCCAAAAGTGTCAAGCAGGCCGCGATCGTGAGCGAGGATGCCAAATTTACCCAACATCACGGGTTTGACTTTGATAGCATTGAGAGTGCCATTAAAAAAAATGAAGCTGAAGGCGCGATCGCAAGAGGTGGCTCAACCATCAGTCAGCAGCTTGCCAAGAATTTATTTTTGACTTCCCATCGCTCATACATCCGAAAGGGCGAAGAGGCGATCATCGTCCTGATAATGGAAGGGATTTGGGATAAGAAGCGCATCTTGGAGGTGTACTTGAACGTGGTGGAGTTTGGCGATGGGATTTATGGTATTGAGTCAGCGGCACGCCACTATTATGGCAAATCCGCCAAAAATCTCAATCGCGAACAAGCCGCGCTGCTTATCAGCATGTTACCAAACCCAAAATACTATCAAAAAAATAAAAACGCCAAACGACTTAGAAACAAACAACGAATCATACTGCGTCGCATGAACAGCGCAGTATTGCCAAGCTAGAATGGTAAAAAAGCCAGCAATAAGCCAATATAATCAACAAAATACAAGGAGAATGCCGTGACCCAAAGAGCCACCAATTCAAGACCTGCAGCCAAGTGCGCCACTTCAAAAGTATCAAGCGTGCTGTCCGAAGCGAACAATTTACCAAGCATTGAGCAAGTCGCCATGCAAAGTGTGCTAGGCACGGCACCACCACCAGCAGCAGATCTGCATGAGATTCAGCACATCATGAATGAGGTGGGCGGCTTTACGCCAGAGTGTTACATCAACCGTGATCTATCAACGTTAAGATTTCAGTTGCGTGTGCTTGCTCAGGCGGTGAACCCGCGCAACCCTTTGCTTGAACAAATGTTTTTTTTGACGATTTTTTCGTCTAATATGGATGAGTTTTTTGAGATTCGTGTGGCAGGATTGCTCCAAAAGATGAAAATTGGCGACAAGTCCAGCAGTCTAGACGGTCGTAAGCCATCAGAGCTACTTGCAGAGATCAGTCAGGTGGCGCATCGTGCGGTCGAAGAGCAGTATCGCATCTTGAACGAAGAGATTTTGCCACAGCTTGCCAAATCTGACATTCGTTATCTTAAGCGTCATGAGCTTACAGATGCCCAAAAGGCATGGATGAGAGGGTATTTTTTTAATCAGGTGCTGCCTGTATTGACACCGATTAGCATTGATCCTGCGCATCCATTTCCGCGCCTTGTGAATAAGTCATTAAACTTCATCGTAAGCCTAGAGGGTAAGGATGCCTTTGGGCGTGACATTAATCGTGCCATAGTGCCTGCGCCGCGTTCATTGCCGCGTGTAATTCGCCTGCCTGATGAGCTGACAGGTGGCAAGGATCATCACATCATGCTGTCTGCGGTGATTCATGAGCATGTGGGCGAGCTGTTCTTGGGAATGAAGGTTACAGGTTGCCATCAGTTTAGATTAACGCGTAATGCCGACCTTGCGCTGTCCGATGATGTTGAGGATCTGGCTAAGGCACTTGAGGGTGAGCTGGATAATCGTCGCTTTGGTCATAAAGTTCGCCTAGAGGTCACAACAAACTGCCCAAAAGAAACTTACGAGTTCCTACTGCAAGAATTTGAGCTCGACGAGAGTCAGCTGTATCGCGTGAATGGTCCTGTGAATCTGACGCGCATGCTGACGAGCTTTGATAAGCCAGAGCTTAAATTTGCGCCATTTACCCATGCTATCCCTAAGGCATTTCGCGGCATGGAGAGTGTGCGAGTCGCCAAAGAAGGCACGTCGATGTTTGATATCATCAAAAAAGAAGACGTGCTTGTGCATCATCCTTTTCACGCCTTTAAACCGGTGGTGAATCTACTGTGGCAAGCGGCGAATGATCCTGATGTGTTAGCCATCAAGCAGACCATCTATCGATCTGGTACGAATTCTGAAATCGTACAAGCGCTAGCTGCTGCCGCTCGTAATGGCAAAGAGGTCACGGCAGTGATTGAGCTGCGTGCGCGTTTTGATGAAGCGAGCAACATCGCGGTGGCGAACATGCTTCAAGAGGCTGGGGCGGTTGTGGTGTATGGCGTGGTGGGTTATAAGACTCATGCTAAGCTTATGCTCATCGTCCGCCGCGAAAAAGGCAAAATTCGCCGTTATACACACTTAGGCACGGGTAACTATCACGCGGGTAATGCTAAGGCATATACTGACTATGGTCTATTCACCGCGGATAAGCAGATCTGTGAAGATGTGCACGGCGTATTCGTGCAGCTAACAGGCATGGGTCGTCCGATGCCATCGCATCAGATTCTGCACGCGCCTTTTACTTTGCATGATGGGTTGGTGCAGATGATTGATGATGAGATTCATCACGCCAAAAACGGCAAAAAAGCGCGAATCATCATGAAATGTAATGCGGTCACCGAGCGTCAAATCATTGACAAGCTATACGAGGCAAGTCAGGCAGGTGTGCAGATTGATTTGATTGTTCGTTCTATCTGCTGTCTGCGCCCACAAGTAAAGAATCTATCAGAGAACATCCGTGTGCGCTCCATCGTCGGTCGATTCCTAGAACATACGCGCGTGTATTATTTTTATAATGATGGCGATGAGAAGCTGTACTGCTCAAGTGCTGATTTGATGGATCGTAACTTATTGCACCGCGTTGAGACTGCGTTTCCTATCTTGGACAAAAAACTATTCAAGCAAATCTACGAAGACGGCTTGATTAATTACCTTCAAGATAACGTTCAGGCTTGGGAGCTTGATGGGCGTGGTGAGTGGAATCAGGTGCATCATAGCCTTGACATCCATGATGCCCAGAGCATCCTACTGGAGAAGATTTGCTGATGCAATGTCCTTGTGGAAGCCCATCCTGCCAAGACTGCTGTCAGTTGTTGCATGAAGGTGTGCCTGCTGCTACGGCTGAGGCACTCATGCGTTCACGGTTTAGTGCTTTTTATCTTAAAAATATCGACTATATTGTCGAGACGACCGTGCCAAGTCAGCAGGGTTTATTGGATAAGAATGCGCTACAATCGTGGATGGATGAAATGAATTGGACGCGTCTTGATGTGATTAGCCATGTCGCCAAGATCGGCAAACGCCACGCCCAAGTGCATTTTAGAGCTTATTATGATAACGGGCAGGGCGAATCTTGCCATGACGAGCATTCAAGCTTTGTTAAAGTTGATGATGTTTGGTACTTTTTAGACCCTACTGTGCCAAATGCGCTCACCAACAAGCAGCCGTGCTTATGCGGTAGCGGCGATAAATTTAAAGCGTGCTGCGGTAAGTTCTTATGATGTGATTTGTTTGACTTGTCCATGTTTGTATCAAAAAAGGCGTATAATCAGCACCTTTTTTATTTGCTCATTAAAATTATGAAATTTATTGTCAAAGTCTTCCCCGAGATCATCATGAAAAGCGAATCCATCAAGAAACGCTTTATTAAGGTGCTGTGGGGCAATATCCAAAACGTACTCATGCAGCACGATAAGACGGTTAAGGCCATCCGTCATTGGAATTTTCTTGAGGTGCGTTCAAGATGAATCAAAGCGCGCCCAACTTCGTGCGGCATTGACTTGTATTCTAGGGATTCATCATGTGCTGGAGGTTGAGGATTCACCTTTTGTAGGCATGCATGATATTTTTGAGCAGACTATGGCGAGAGTTAAAGACGAGATTGAGGGCAGGACTTTTTGTGTGCGTGTTAAGCGTCGCGGCAAACATGATTTTGATTCCATGGATGTCATGCGTTATGTGGGCGGTGGGCTAAATCAGCATACCCCAAGCGCCAAAGTTCAGCTAAAAGACCCTGAGGTCGTCATCAAGATTGAGATTGAGCATGATCGCTTGATGTTCGTGCAGGCGCGTCATGAAGGGATTGAGGGATTCCCGATCAGCACCCAAGAAGATGTGTTGTCTTTGATCTCAGGTGGTTTTGATTCTGGCGTGGCAAGCCACATGTTTACACGTCGCGGCAGTCGAGTGCATTATGTGTTCTTTAATCTGGGTGGGCGTGAGCATGAGATTGGCACCAAGCAGATGGCATACCATCTGTAGCAAAAATACGGCAGTTCACACCGTGTGAAATTTATCACCGTGGATTTTGAACCTGTGGTGGCTAAGATTCTTCAGAAGATCGATGATGGTCAAATGGGCGTCGTGCTAAAGCGCATGATGGTGCGTGCTGCCAGTAGCATCGCCAGGGATTATCGTATTGAAGCAATCGTCACGGGTGAGGCGCTGGGGCAGGTGGCCAGTCAGACGCTAACCAACTTACGCGTGATCGATAAGGCAAGCGATGCACTCATATTAAGACCGCTCATCACTCATGATAAGCAAAACATTATCAACATGGCCGAGCGCATTGGTACGGCCGATATTGCCAAATCCATGCCTGAGTTCTGCGGTGTCATCTCAAAAAACCCAACGGTTAAGGCCATTGAGCATAAGATTGTTGATACGGAAGCGAATTTTGACTTTGGTATTCTGCAACATGCCATCGACACCGCCGTATGCATGGATATCCAAGATATTGCAAACGAAGAACATGATAATCAAACCGTCCAGTCGGTTGATACTGTATTGGCAGATGAGGTTGTCATCAATATTCGCATACCTGATGAGATCGAGGATTCACCACTGGATATGGAAGCGGATGTGATCGAGATGCCTTTTTATCGCTTGGGTGCGAACTTTAGTGAGTTTGATCAATCAAAAACCCACTTGTTGTATTGTCAGCGTGGTGTGATGAGGGTTTGCAGGCAATGGCATTAAAGAGTAAGGGTAAGGGTTTTGATAATATTAAGATTTTAAAGCTAAAATAACAAAAAGGGCGTGATGCTCTTTTTGTGTCTTTATACGTCTGTCTTAATGAGATAATCAATAACGACAGGCGCATGATCTGAAAACCAATTATCCTTATAAACCCATGCGCCTACGGTGCGCTCTTTCCAGTCGGGCGAGCAGGCTTGATAATCAATGCGCCAGCCCACGTTCTTGGCGCGCGCTTGTCCGCGGTTTGACCACCAAGAATACACCTCAGATTCCTTGCGGACAACGCGAAACGTATCAACATAACCCAATTCATCATAAATATGATCTAGCCATGCGCGTTCATGAGGTAGGCAGCCAGATGCTTTTTGGTTGCCTGACCAGTTTTTGATGTCGATGCGCTTATGCACGATGTTGTAGTCGCCGCATATGATAACGGATTTATCTTCATCGCGCCAGCGTTTTAGGATTTGTTTGTATTCATCTAGGAAGATGTCTTTGCGTGCTTGGGCTTCATCGCCTGATGAGCCAGATGGTAGGTATAGAGATGAGATAAATACAGGCTTGTCAAGACCTAAGTCAAGCTCTGCGGTGATGAATCGACCCTGACTGTCAGCAAGCTCAAAACCAAGACCACGGCTCACCGATACGATTGGCAATCGACTATAAATCGCCGTGCCTGCATAGCCTGCACGTTCAGCGGGAAATAGATGGGTTTGCCAACCTTCTGGTTTAAATTTATCCGTCCATTGATCATGGTTGATGCGCGTCTCTTGCATGCAGACGACATCCGCTTCAGATTCATTCAGCCAATCAAGCAAACCCTTTTTCTCAGCGGCGCGCAGTCCGTTGACATTAATGGAGATGACGCGCAGTAGGCGTTCATTGGCGTTTAGGGTGTGATGTGATTTTGGTCGGTGTAGATAAGGCATGAGATAAATTGCAATTTAAAAAAGGCGGCATTCTAACATAAATGCCGCCAAAAGATAAGGGTAGGGCTGATACGGATTGTGTTATCAATCCTCAACCACAGTCTCTTCGCTTGATTTCCAGTTATAAGCACCGTACATGAGAATCTGCATCTGGCGTGTGCAGCGGCGGAGCATTTCTTGTTTGTGCTGCTCAACATCAATAGGGTCTTGTTTGTCGGTGATGTCTTCAGCATCTTCATCATCAAGGTTTGGTGTATAAGTCAGCTCTAGCCAGTCGATGATCCAGGAGAATGATAGATTGACACCAATCTCAGCCAATAGGTAGCGGTCTTCGCTGCCAATGTGTTCAAAGGCAGGCTGTAGCGCCAAGTCCTCGCCCATGATCTTGGCGAAATAGTGAATCTGTTGACTGATCGCGTTACGTACCGCCTCGGAGCCACCAAAGCGCTCCGATGCGATGAATTGCCAATATCTAGGTTGCGCATCTACGGCCTTGAAAAATAGCTGTACGCTCTTGGCGATTTGACGTTCAAAACTGCGTTTTTTGCCCAGCTGCATGTGCTCGCGTAAGATGGATAGTGCACCACCCAATTCATCTTCAACCAACGCTTTGCCAAGGCATTCCATGTCATCAAAATGACGATAAAAGGCCGTCGGCACAACCCCAACCTCGCGAGTGACTTGGCGCAGACTGATGGAGCTGTATCCTTGCCCGGTCATGCATAGATCTAGAACAGCATTAAAGAAAGCTTGACGTGTTTGGCGTTTTTTTTGTTCTCGAGTGGTGGTTTTTGTTTCTGTCATGAATCAATCCGATGAAGTCAGTGTGCCTAAACGCGCCCATTAAAGCACATAAAATTGAGTGAATAACTGTGTATTATGAATAAAAATCTAGAAATTTTCAATTAAATTCATAAACTTGTTGCATTTTTATTAATATGATTTTTTATATCAAAAAAGCCAAGCGTGAACCGCTTGGCTTTGCCACCTTGATGATTAAGATTTGGTGCAATCTAGAAGGGTGGCATTGTTTGCGCCCAGTACTTGGGCATTATTGCCATCTAGGATCAGAGTCATTGGCTTGCCATCGCCTTCAATACCTTCATCAGTGGTGAAGCGTTTTTTGTCATTTAGGTCTTGGTTTAGATCGTAAGTGATAGCATCGGCAGTAAGATGTGCTTCGATTTCACCTTCGTGATTGTGTACAGCAATATTTATACTCTTGTCGCCGCATTGAAATTTGTCACCATCATGATTGTGGTCGTGTTCTGCATGATCATCATGTTCGTGGCTGTGATCGTGATTATGCTGTGTATCGGCTGTATTTTCAGAAGTATTTGCTGTTTCGGTAGCAAGGGCGGCCGCCTCAGTGGTTGTGGTTTCGGCAGGTGCTTCGGCTTGTTTTTTATCGCAAGCGGTTAAAGCCAAAGTAGCAACCAGTGAAGTTAGGATGATTTTTTTCATGATAAAACCTTAATTTGATGTGTTAATATGGTGGAATATTTAAATATTAGATGCGATCATCAAGATATATTATAACAAAATTTACAATCATGACTCAAGCCTTTTAACTTGATAACAAAAAAGCCGATAACTATCGGCTTTTTGAGGTTAATGCGCAATCACACATTAAATCTAAAATGCATCACATCGCCGTCTTGGACGATATAGGTTTTGCCTTCTAGGCGAGACTTACCTGCTGCCGCTGCGCCTTTTTCTCCGCCATGTTCGATGAAATCATCATAAGCGATCACTTCGGCACGGATAAAGCCACGCTCAAAGTCGGTGTGAATAACACCTGCCGCCTCAGGAGCGGTCGCACCCACAGGCACCGTCCACGCACGCACTTCTTTGACCCCTGCGGTGAAGTAGGTTTGTAGGTTTAGTAGCTCATACCCTGCACGAATCACACGGTCAAGCCCTGCTTCACTCATGCCCATACCTTCTAAGAACTCCGCCTTTTCTTCTTCGTCAAGCTGGGCGATTTCGGCTTCAATTTGGTTGCACAATGCCACGACAATGGCGTTTTCGCTTTGGGCAAATTCACGCACCGCATCTAGGTGGGGGTTATTTTCAAAACCGTCTTCTGCCACGTTGGCGATGTACATGACAGGTTTTAGAGTGATAAGCCCGTAGGATTTGATGAGTTTTTTCTCATCATTGTCAAGATTTGCCATGCGTGCAGGTTTGCCGTCCGCCAAAAATGGCTCAATTTTTTGAAATACCGCCAAAATCGCCTGAGCGTCTTTGTCTCCGCCTTTTGCTTTTTTGGTGGCGTTAGTTATCGCACGTCCTACCGCTTCAAGGTCGGCAAGGGCAAGCTCGGTATTAATGGTCTCAATGTCGGATAGGGGGTTTACTCGTCCGTCCACATGAATGACGTTGTCATCATCAAAACAGCGTACCACATGGGCAATCGCGTCCGTCTCACGGATATTGGCAAGGAATTGGTTGCCCATGCCTTCGCCCTTGCTCGCCCCTGCCACAAGCCCTGCGATGTCCACAAATTCCATGCTGGTCGGTAGCACACGTTCAGGCTTGACGATTTCTGCCAATGCCTTTAAGCGTGGATCTGGCACAGGCACGATGCCCGTGTTTGGGTCTTTGGTACAAAAGGGGAAGTTTTCGGCGGCAATGCCTGCCTTGGTGAGTGCGTTAAATAGGGTGGATTTGCCAACGTTTGGCAAGCCTACGATACCACAGTTAAAGCCCATGAGTTGTCTCGCTGTTAAATTAAAGTTGCTTAAAGCATTAAAAATCATAAACAAACCATTATACCAAAAATTATCATTAAGCTGTGAGATTTTTGGCAAAAAAACGAAATGTGATGGCGTGACTTAGGTGATATTTTTTGATATTTTTGACATAAAAACCACATGACAAATCCCCCAAAAGATTGGTATAATGTGGGTAATTCTGCACGATCTTGTAGAATTTTTTATCCTTTTAAACCCTTTATATTGTTAAGGAAATATCATGGCTATCGAACGTACTCTATCTATCATCAAGCCAGACGCAGTTGGCAAAAACCACATCGGCGACATCATCGCTCGCTTCGAAAAAGCAGGCCTTAAGCCAGTTGCTATCAAATACAAACACCTAACTCAAGCAGAAGCAGAAGGTTTCTACGCAGAGCACAAAGAGCGTGGCTTCTTCGCTGACCTAGTAGCATTCATGACTTCAGGTCCTGTGGTTGTATCTGTACTAGAAGGCGAGAACGCTGTACTAGCACACCGCGATATCCTAGGCGCAACCAACCCAGCTGAAGCTGCTGCTGGCACCATCCGTGCTGACTTTGCAGTAAGCATCGACGAGAATGCAGCTCACGGTTCTGACTCTACCACTTCAGCTGAGCGCGAAATCGCTTACTTCTTCGGTGCAGACGAAATCTTCCCACGCACTCGTTAATTGATTGCCAGATATTATCATCTGATTAATCGTAAACAGCTTGCTTTTTTAGTGGGCTGTTTTTTATTTTGCGCAAAATCAAACAAGTGCGCCAATACCAAAAAATCATGACTTTGAACGAAATTTTTAGTATAATATGCTGTTTTTATGTTTATTGTAGCAGCCCGATTGTCATGACAAAAATCCCCGTAATCCACACGCCAGAATTCACTGATTCATCCAATAAGGTTAATTTGCTTGGTATGTCCAAGGTGGATTTGGGTGAGTTTTTTGTGTCGCTTGGCGAGAAGCCGTTTCGAGCGACGCAGGTGATGAAGTGGATTTATCAGTTTGGCGTGACGGACTTTTTTGAGATGACAAACATCTCAAAAAAACTTCAACAAAAGCTTGATGAAGTCGCTTGCGTACTACCGCCGAAGGTGAAATTTAAGCAGTTTAGCGAAGATGGGACGCGTAAATGGGTCTTTGAGGTGTCGGGCGGTTCGCTCGTTGAGGCGGTGCTTATCCCTGCCGAAGATGGCAAGCAGTTTGGGCGTAAGACCTTGTGTATCTCATCTCAGGTTGGCTGCGCGCTGGATTGTTCGTTTTGTAGTACGGGTAAACAGGGCTTTGAGCGTGACTTGGACGCCAGTGAAATCATCGGGCAGTTGTGGGTGGCGAATCAGTCATATATGGAAGATGTTGCTCCGACCGAGCGTGAGAATCGCGTGACCAATGTCGTCATGATGGGCATGGGCGAGCCCCTGTTGAACTATAACCCTGTAGTTGCCAGCATGTCTTTGATGCTTGATGATCATGCGTTTGGATTATCAAAACGCCGTGTGACTCTATCAACATCAGGCGTGGTGCCAAAGATGTATGATCTGGCCAAGGACATTGATGTGGCACTCGCCATCAGCCTGCACGCACCGAATGATGAGCTTCGAGATGAGCTGGTGCCAATTAACAAAAAATACCCACTGGTAGATCTCATCGCCGCCGCCAAAGCATACGTCTATGAAGAAAATCCACGCCACAAAAAACACGTCACCATTGAATATGTGATGCTCGCCGGCGTGAATGACAGCGATGAGCACGCGCGTCAGCTTGTGGCACTATTAAAAGATTTGCCAAGTAAGGTGAACCTAATTCCATTCAACCCGTTCCCACATGCGCCTTATGACCGCTCAAGCAATAACCGAATCCATGCGTTTAGCAACATTCTTAATAATGCAGGCTTTGTGTGTACGATTCGTCAGACTCGCGGCGATGACATCGATGCGGCGTGTGGACAGTTGGTTGGGCAAGTTGCTGACCGTACCCGACGTGCCAAAAAATGGCAAGAAAGCATCCAAAAGCGCCAAGACCACGCCTAATCGGTATATTTGAAATAAGTTGGCAAAATTTTTGAGACTTGATAGAATGGGATGTCTGATGGTTTTTAGGTTGAAAGTTTACCGTACTATGGCGATTGCGAGCATCGCTCTTGTGATGACCGCATGTCAGGGCGTTGATCGTAACATTCATCAGAATAAGACCGAACTTGCTAAGATTCGTACCGCCATGGCAGGGCAATACATCGCGGCAGGTAGGCTAGATGATGCCAAGCGCCAACTTGACATGGCGCTGACAGTTGATGCAGGCTTTGCGCCAGCTTATGACATGATGGGTGTGCTGCTTCAGAGTGAAGGCAGTGAGGCGAACCTTGCGCGTGCGGATGGTTATTTTTGTCAAGCGCTTAAGCTTGATAACAATCTGATGCGTGCGCATAACAACTATGCGGTGTATCTGATGCAGGTCGGACATTATGATCAGGCGATTCATCATTTTAAGATTGCATCGACCAACCTAGGCTATGAAGGCCGTGTGCAGTCATTAGAGAATCTGGCTGCGGCTTATCAGCGCATCGGTCGGCATGATGATGCGATTGGTGCTTATCAACGTGCCATTGATTCGGGCAGTGCTACTGAGCGAAGTTATGTGCAGCTGATTGATCTACATGTGATGCAGTCAAATATGAATGATGCCCGAAATATATATCAAAGAGCCGTAGCTGCCTTCGGTCGATCGTCAGCATTATCATATAAAGGCACTCAATTACAGATGCCAGATTTACCCAAAAATTAAAAGAGAGTTTCCATGTCACATCACAGTCCTATCAAGCGCCGCCCCACCAAGAAGATTCACGTTGGTTCTGTGGCGGTGGGCGGCGATGCACCAATCAGTGTGCAGAGCATGACCAATACCAACACCTGTGATGTTGAGGCGACGGTTGCGCAGATTCAGCGCTGCGTCGATGCGGGTGCTGATTTTATGCGAGTCTCAACCCCGACGATGGAGTCGGTGGCGGCATTCGCCGAGATCAAAAAACGTGTTAGCGTGCCACTGGTGGCGGATATTCATTTTGACTACAAAATTGCTCTGGCGGTGGCAGATGCAGGTGCTGATTGCTTGCGCATCAACCCAGGCAATATCGGCAACGAACAAAAAGTACGTGAAGTCATCGCGGCAGCGCGCCATCATGGCGTGAGCATGCGCATCGGTGTCAATGCCGGTTCTCTTGAAAAGGATCTACAAAAAAAATACGGCGAACCGACAGGCGAGGCAATGCTTGAGTCCGCGCTGCGCCACATTGATATTCTAGACCGCAATAACTTTGATCAATTTAAAATCTCAGTTAAGGCGTCGAACGTATTTTTGACTTTGGATGCTTATCGACTTATCTCGGCGCAGGTGGAAAACCCTCTGCATCTTGGTGTGACTGAGGCAGGCGTGTATCGCACGGGCACCGTCAAATCTGCCATTGCATTGGGTGGATTATTGCTAGAGGGTATTGGCGACACCATGCGTATCTCACTGGCAAGCCAACCAGAAGAAGAGATCAAAATCGGCTTTGATATTTTGAAATCGCTTAACATCCGTTCAAATGGCGTGAACTTCATCGCTTGCCCTAGTTGCAGCCGCCAAGAATTTGACGTCATTAAAGTCATGAATGAATTGGAATCTCGCTTGGAAGACATCCGTGAGCCTATTGATCTTTCGGTCATTGGCTGCAAGGTTAATGGACCTGGCGAGGCAAAAGAAGTGGACATCGGTGTCGTGGGTGCAAGCCCAAATTCGCTCGTGTATCTGGGTGGTCAAAAAAGCCATCTGATCGATACCAAGACGCTTGCAGATGAAATTGAGCAAATGGTGCGCGCCAAAGCCAAAGAGCTTGCTGAGGCAAGAGCCATTGCCAAGCAAAAAGAGATTATTCGGGTTGGATGATGAATCATTCTTTGCAAACCGATAGATTGGGATTTGTTGAATTGGCAAAATTAGCTATGCAAATGGTTGATAAACCCATGACTGCATCAGATTTATGGCAATTTGTTTTGCAAAATGATTTGCATCACCAACTAAAGACTTTCGATGTTTAGACGCAATCTTTTAAGGGTAAAACACCCGAAGCGACATTTAGCGCTGGAATTTGCACATCTGGTGATATTTTTGAGGCAGTACCAAATACCAAACCAAAGCAATACATCTTAAAAAATAGCGACACTGTATCTCAAGAAGTTAATTCTGTGATGTCAAGACCACCTAAAGCCGCTTGTCATGAAAGGGAGCTGCATGCTTTATTGAGTTATTTTTTGAAAGAAAATGACTATTTCAAAGCATATTCCAAAACCATCTTTCATGAAGAGGGTTCAAAAGGCGTAAGAGGCGAAGATAAATGGCTGTATCCCGATATGGTGGCAGTTAATTTTGAATACGCCAATTATCAAAAGAATAATGTATTAAGTTTTATCAAAAAATTTGATATTTTGCCCGTTAAAATTTTTTCTTTTGAAATTAAAAAAGAACTGAACTTTTCAAATTATAAAGAAAGCTTCTTTCAGGCGGTAAGTAATTCAAGTTGGGCAAATGAAGGTTATTTGGTGGCACTTAACATCAAGCAAGATGGTCAGTTTATCGAAGCCTTACAAAAATTAAGCCAAAGCTTTGGGATTGGTATTATTGAGCTGAATTTAAATAATATCGGTCAATCTAAGATTTTATCACCTGCCAAATTCAAAGAAAAAATGGATTATTCGGTGATTGATGAGCTGGCAAGAAAAAGCCCGAACTTTGCCCAATTTCTAAAAACAGTAACGGATTTTGATTTATCGAACTCCAACAGATTTTTGAATGAATTTGATAAGATCTTGTCACATGGCGAATTAGAATCGACCTTGCAGCAGGTATTTTTGACCGAATGATTTGAGCTTTGATTGATTTTAATACATAAACCGACGATATTAATAAGGAAAAAACATGAGTAAAATTACCGCCATTCGTGGATTCAACGATGTGCTACCGAGCGATGCACAAAAATGGCGCAAGCTAGAAGCCATCTTGGGTGATGTGCTTGATGGTTATGGATTTAGCCAAATTCGCCTGCCTTTGGTTGAGGAGACTCAATTGTTTGCCCGTGGTGTTGGTGAGGCAACTGACATCGTCGAAAAAGAGATGTTCAGCGTGATTCATGGCGGCAAATCTGAAGGTGAAAGTACGTCATTTACGCTGCGCCCCGAGGGTACGGCAGGCTGTGTGCGCGCGGTGATTGAGCATAACATGCTTCGTGGCGATGCGCCAAAGCTTTGGTACATTGGGCCGATGTTCCGTTATGAACGCCCACAAAAAGGCCGCTATCGTCAATTCCATCAGCTTGGCGCCGAGGTGTTTGGCAATGATCTGCC
The DNA here is from genome assembly GCF_900453105.1 of Moraxella ovis. Lineage (NCBI taxonomy): Bacteria > Pseudomonadati > Pseudomonadota > Gammaproteobacteria > Moraxellales > Moraxellaceae > Moraxella > Moraxella ovis. The sequence goes on along the minus strand of NZ_UGPW01000001.1, from coordinate 1,423,118 downwards.
TGATGGCGAGGTGGAATTGATCGCCATGACTTATCGTTTTTGGCAAAAGCTTGGCGTGTCAGAGCACGTTAAATTGCAATTGAATACCCTGGGCGAGGAAAGCGAACGCTTGGCGTATAAGACGGCGCTGGTTGATTACCTAACGGTGCGCAAAGATGAACTTGATGAAGACAGTCAGCGCCGACTCACCACCAATCCGCTGCGCATCTTGGATTCTAAAGATGAAAAAACCCAATCCATCTTACAAAATGCGCCAAAGCTTGATGATTTCTTGGGCGATGATACTCGAGCGCACTTTGAGCAGGTGAAGATATATTTGACCGCGCTTGGCATTGATTTTGAACTCAATGATAAATTGGTGCGCGGGCTTGATTACTACAATAAGACGGTTTTTGAATGGGTGACGGATAAATTGGGCTCTCAGGCAACCGTATGTGGTGGTGGTCGCTATGATGGATTGGTCGGTGTGCTAAAAGGCAAGCCTGAGCAGTCTGAGCCTGCGGTGGGCTTTGGTATGGGTCTTGAGCGTTTGCTGCTATTGATTGAGGCGGTTAATCCTTTTATGCTAGAAGCTGACTGCGATGTGTTTGTGGTAGCGCAGCCCGAGGTGTATAAAGAGGCATTGCTATTCGCTGAGAGTCTTCGCAATGAACGAAGCGATCTTCGCGTAAAAATGGCAAATGGCTCAAGTCTAAAATCTCAATTCAAAAAAGCAGACAAGTCAGGCGCTAAATACACCGTCGTGCTCGGTCAAGATGAGATTGATCGCGGTGTGATCAGCGTCAAAGACATGACGACTGGCGAGCAGAGCACCCAAGATAGAAACTGGTTTTTAAATTAATTGATTGCTGGTCGATTATTGATTAATATTTATGGCAAATTTGCCAACTGATGGGATAATGGCATGACAAAAGATTCGTCAAACATGACAGACAAACAGGCTATGAGCGCACTCAAAAAACACGGCAGTACCATCATATGGGTGATCGTTGCTGTGCTTGCAGGTTATTTTGGGTGGGAGTATTATCAAAAGAACTACGCCAAAGTTGATACTGTCGCTGCGGATATGTATACTAACATCAATGAGCGTAATGAGGTGATTAAGCTTGCCAAGCAAAATCCCGACCTAGACGCTGCAGCGCAGGAGAGCACCGCTAAGGACGAAGCGGCGTTATTCGCTGACATTGATAAGTTGGTCGCAGAACATCCAAATACTGCATATGCATGGCAAGGCCTGATGTTAAAGGCGCGCCATCAAGCGGATGCAGGCAAGCTGACTGAGGCTATGACAACGCTTGAGCAGGCACAAACGCTAAAACTTGATGATCAAGGCTTGGCAGCGATGACAGATTTGCGCCTAGGTCGTGTGCTGCTTGACAACAATGAAGCTGATAAAGCGCTTGAATTGGCAAATAAAGAACTGCCGTCAGCGTTTGAGGCGTCACGTCAAGAGTTGTTGGGTGATATTCACATCGCCAAAAATGATACCGAGAATGCCAAGAAAGCTTATGTGGCAGCATGGGAGGCGCTACGCGAACGCCAAGAACAGCGCGCTGTATTAAGCCTGAAATTGCAGTCGTTGGGCGTTGAAGTAACACCGATCACCCCAAGAACACCTGTGGTCGCAGCGCCTGTGCAGGTCAGTCAGCCTGAGAGTGCTCAAGCTACCCAAGAGGGTGGTGATGAAGCTGAAGCACCTGCTCAAAACTTAGAAACACAAAACACACAAATGGGTAATTAGTCGTTATTAAATCAGCTTTATAATGATGAGCGAACAATCACCTCAAAAAATTGCTGCAGCGCACAGTTGGCAGCTATACAGTATAAGGATAAAATATGCACACTCGTTTTGTACAAACTGCTCTGGTCTGCGCATTAAGTGCGGTGGCTTTGGTTGGTTGTGGTAAAGGTATTAAGGCAGAAAGCAAAAAACCTGCCAAATTAATCAAAATCAGCGCACCTGTTGCAGTGCTATCACCTGTGTTTAGTGCATCGCTAGATCAAGGTCGTAGCATGATGAAAGGCATCCGCGCCAGCAAAAAAGACGTGGTTGATCTACAAGTTGCCCAAACAGGCGAGGGTCTGATTGCTGCCAGCCGTGATGGCATCGTTGCCTTATTGAATGGCAAGCAAACCGTCTGGTCGGTAGATCTTAAAGAAGCCATCACCAGCGGCGTATCATCCAATCAATCAGGCAGTGTTGCCATCGTTGGTACGCGCTCAGGTAAAGTGGTTGCCATCAATGCTCAGACAGGTGCGATCGTGTGGGAGAAGGCACTACCAACATCTAGCCCAACCCCAGCACTCATTACTAACAATCGTGTCCTACTGTCGGGCAATAATGGAACGCTTTATGGTCTAGACCTGCAGACAGGTACAGCCATGTGGCAGTTTAGCACGCAGAATGTCGATGTGAGTGTACGCGGCGCCGCTAAGCCGCTACATTTGGATGAGCAGACAGCGCTATTTGGTACAGCGGATGGTCGTATCCATGCGATTAACCCTGCTTCGGGTACGCCATTATGGACGCGCCGTGTGGGTATGGCGACTGGTGGCAGTGCGGTTGAGCGCATGAGTGATGTGGATGGTATGCCATTGGTGGTAGGTCAGCACTTATATGTGACAAGCTTTAGTGGTCAATTGGCGGCTTTTAACATGTCAACAGGTCGCCCGATGTTCGTAGGCGAGATTCCAAGCACGAAATCACCGACCGTTCTTGGTGAGGTGCTTGTAGCCACAGGGGTTAATGGTGATGTTAAGGCTTTTAACCGCTTGACAGGCGAGACATTATGGCTAAATGAAAACCTAAAACACCGTAAGCTTACTAATCCTGTTACTGTGGGTAATTATATTGCGGTTGGTGACTATGATGGAGTGATTCACCTGTTCGATGTCAATGGCAATATCGTAAGCCGTGTTGATACCAAAGGTCAATTAACCAGCCTGCAAGTCAATGGTAATCGTCTCTATGCCCAGAGTGCATCAGGCGTAGTGAGCGTTTGGCAGTTTTAAGTTTTTAATTGATACTTTTCCTTTGCTGTCAAATGATGGCAAAGGATTTGGTGTTTTTATTTGATTGTAAATTTATTTTTTAGATAATTTTGAGAGATTATGAGTATTAAACCTGTGGTTGCCTTGATTGGTCGCCCAAATGTCGGAAAATCAACCCTATTTAATCAGCTGACCAAGTCTCGTCAAGCACTGGTTGCGGACATGGCTGGTCTGACGCGCGATCGTCAATATGGCGATGCGCATTTTGGAAATAAGTCATTCATCGTCGTGGATACAGGCGGTATCGGTGAAGCGGATGATGGTACGGGCAACATCGACGACTACATGGCGACTCAGTCTTATACCGCCATTCATGAGGCAGATATCGTTGTCTTTGTGGTTGATGCGCGTTCTGGCTTGATCGGTGCGGATAGCGAGATCGCCAGATTCTTGCATACTCTGGGCAAGCCGGTATATCTTGTGGCGAACAAGATGGATGGCGTACATGAAGCCTCGTCGGTAGAGTTTTTTGAATTGGGTTTTGGTGAGCCATTTCCGACCGCTGCCAGTCATGGTAAGGGTGTTACTAACCTTCTAGAAGTCTTAACGGCTGACATGCCAGAGGATGAGGTTGATGATAATGATGATGACAGCCTAAAGCTTGCTATTATCGGACGCCCGAACGTTGGTAAATCAACACTGGTCAATCGCCTACTGGGCGAGGAGCGTGTGGTCGTCTTTGATATGCCGGGCACGACCAGAGACAGTATTTACATTCCTTTTGAGCGCGAAGGCCGCAAATATACGCTGATCGATACGGCGGGTGTGCGTCGTCGCGGTCGTATTGATGAGAAGGTTGAGAAGTTCTCTGTTGTTAAGACCTTGCAGGCCATTAAGGATGCGAATGTCGTTGTCGTTGTGGTCGATGCCAAAGAGGGTATCGTCGATCAGGATCTGCACATGTTAGGCTATGCACTCGATGCAGGTCGCGCGATAGTGATTGCCATTAATAAATGGGATGGCCTGTCCCAAGACCAAAAAGACTATGTGAAGCTTGAGATTGATCGCCGCTTTAACTTCGTGCCGTGGGTGAAGATTCATCTAATCTCAGCGCTGTATGGTAATGGCGTGGGCGAGCTTTATCCGTCAATTCATAAGGCGTATGATGCGTCGATGTTCAAGGTGTCCACGTCTCGTCTGACGCAGATTCTACAAGATGCCGTGCAAAATCACCAGCCACCAATGGTCGGTGGTCGCCGCATCAAGTTAAGATATGCGCACTTGGGCGGGCATAATCCGCCAGTGATTGTCATCCATGGCAACCAGACTTCCGCCTTACCAAAGAGCTATCAGCGTTATCTTGAGAACATTTATCGCGATGTGTTCAAACTAGAGGGTACGCCTTTGCATGTGGAATTTAAGCAGAACGCCAACCCATACGAAGGTAAGAAAAACCCTAAAATTAAAAATAAGGCGAAAGTCATGCGTGAACGTAAACGCATTGCAGAATTTAAGAAACGCGATAAGAAGCGCTAGATTTTCCATCTAGTTAGTAGAATTAATTTTTGAGGGTGTATTATAATGAAAACTTTACCTGTATTAATTGTTGCTACCATGCTTTTGGGTGCGTGTACTAGTCTGCCTGACAACCCCCCAAAAACACCTGTCATTCATGCGGAGAATAAAATCATGAAACAGCAAACCATCAAAAGCAAATACAGCTTTGAACAGACGGTTGAGAGATTAACTGCTGCCATCCAAAGCAAAGGTATGGCGGTATTTGCGACCATCGACCATCAACAAGCCGCTAAGGAAGCGGGTCTTGATATGCAGCCTGCGACCGTTATTGTGTTTGGCAATCCAAAAGCGGGCACGCCATTAATGATCCAAGAACCCACCTTTGCGCTGCAGCTACCATTAAAGGTGTTGGTGACACAGGTGGATGATGAAGTTTTGGTGAGCTTTAACGACACTAAGGCGATGATTGCGCAGACGAATATTAATTATACTCAGGTGGAGAACACTTTGGTGGGTGCTGAGAAATTAATCATTAAAACTGTCAGCGAATAATAGAGTAGCTGATTAAAAGCGCCTCGATTCACTTGAATTTGTATCTTTGGCACTCATTATAGAGGCAATCGGGCGCTTTGGCGCATTTCATCCATTCAGATAATAACGGGAGTAAAACAATGTCTATGTATTGCAATACTTGTAGATTTATAAAACTGACCGTTTTGACTGTCTGGATGATGACTGCGTGATGTGATCTGGCCTGACCTGATTTCAATGCGGTACAAACCTTCTTTGGTTTTGCACTTTTTTATTGTAAATTTACAACAAAAACTATGAATCGAATGAATTTGAGAATAAAAATATAAAAACATAAAAACAACTCATCAAGCTTGGCAAGAAATTGCCAAACCGCCTAATTTGTCCAAGTGTAATTAAAACGCGCAATCAAACTGCACTAAATCCTTTGTTGAAGAAGGGTGGTGTTCATGATAAAGACAACCCCAAAACACGCCATAAAAAAGAGCGTGCCAAAATACGTTTGCACCTAAAACATAAGGGGTATGACAACAATTTTTAAAAATTTTTCAAATTTTTTGTAAGATATTTGCCCCACGTCCGTCTAAGGTATATCATAAAATGGTTTATGATGTTTAATTGGAGTTTATCATGTCAAATCTTAACCGTAAAATCACAGGTCTTGCCGTAGCAACCCTGCTTGCCACAGGACTTACTGCTTGTAAAGAAGAAAAGGTAGAAGCCCAGCCCATGGAGCAAGGCTACCAAAATGCCGAGCCAGCTCAGCCTGCTACTGCCGAGCCTAACACCGCTACCGCTACCAAAACTGCCGAAGGCAAATGCGGTGAGGGCAAATGTGGCGAAGCAGGGTGCAGTGCCACCATGACCGACAAATCAGCCGAAGGCAAATGCGGTGAGGGCAAATGTGGCGAAGGCAAATGCGGAGCCGAAGCAAAAGCAGGCGATAAAAGTGCTAATGCAGGTTGTGGAGCGAACACTGCTACTGCTACCGCCGACAAATCAGCAACTGCCAGTTGTGGAGCAAGCACCGACAAAAATGCTAATGCCAGTTGTGGCGGTAACAAATAATCCCATGTCATCATGGTGTCTAACAAATTTTCATCTGTGATTTTTGCCCTTTACATGGCGGTGATAATGGCATTCATCATGTCGCTGGTATCTGTCGCCATGAATACAGGGATAGATGATAATTACCTAATAAGAGTATTTTGGGCATACATCAAAACCATGCCTATTACCTTTATGTGCATTTTATCTTTGCGTCCTTTGGTTGTGCGTTTGACTGAACGGACGCTTGGACGTTGGTCGTCATAAGAGTTTTTTATGATACAAACTAAAAACTTAATCATCGGCTTTGGTAAAGCAGGCAAAACGCTGGCAGGGCTGTTTGACAAACAGGGAGAGCGTACCATTTTGGTTGAGCAATCGGACAAAATGTATGGCGGAACGTGTATTAACGTGGGCTGTATTCCGTCAAAAAAACTGATTCATGAAGCCAAAACAGACAGTTTTGCTGTTGCCATGCAGGACAAGGACAAGCTCATCTCTGCCTTGCGTGAAGCTAATTTTAACAAAATCAATGATTTGCCAAATGTAACCGTCATTAATGCACAAGCGAGCTTTGTTGATGATAACACTGTTGCCCTATCCACAGGCGAGACGGTGCGTGCCGAGCGGATTTTTATCAACACAGGCACGACCCCCATTATGCCACCGATTGCAGGCGTGGACGGCGAGCGTGTTTATGACAGCACGGGGCTTTTAAACTTAGGCGACAGCCAAGCGACTGCCCCCAAGCGACTGGTTATCGTGGGTGCAGGCTTTATCGCCCTTGAATTTGCCTTTATGTATCACGCTTTTGGCAGTCAAGTGAGCATTGTTGAAAAATTTGACAGCTTTTTGCCAAACGTCGATGATGATGTGCGTGCGATTGTGCTTGACCTATTAAATGAGCGTGGCATTACGGTGCATTTAGGGCAAGATGTCCAAGAGTTTAAACACCTAACAGAGTATACCCAAGTCATCACCGATAAGATGACCCTTGACGCTGATGCTGTGCTTGTCGCCATTGGTAGACGACCTAACACAGGTGGTCTAAACCTACAAAACACAAGCGTACAGCTAAGCGAGCGTGGCTATGTTGTGTGCGATGACAAACTAAAAGCCACCGACCACATTTGGGCGATGGGCGATGTCGCAGGTTCACCGCAGTTTACCTACATCTCGCTTGATGATTATCGCATTGTGGCGGATGATTTGTTTGGGAACGGCACACGCCACAGAGCCGACCGCCACACCTTCCCAACGAGTGTTTTTATCACACCGCCTTTATCACAAATTGGCCTGAGCGAAAAACAAGCCAAAGACAGTGGCAAAAATTACCAAGTGGCAACCTTGCCCGCCCAAACCATTGTCAAAGCCAAAATCACAGGCAATACCAAAGGCTTATTAAAAGCGATTGTGGATAAAGACAATAACGAGATTTTGGGCGTTACGTTGTTTTGTGAAAATAGCCATGAGATTATCAATTTATTTAAATTGGCAATGGATAATGGCGTTAAAGCGGATTATTTTAAAGGGCAAATTTTTACGCACCCAACCATTAGCGAATCATTAAATGATTTATTTGCTGAATTTTAATTGTTTTTAAATAAATTTAATTGGTGTAATTTAGAAGATGTCTTATGAAAAAACTCACTCTTGCCATTGCAATTAGCGTTTTGGGATTAACTGCGTGTAACAGTTTTGCCAATACCTCATCAAAACAAAACAATGCCAAATCTCAAACCCAAACTCAATCACAAATCAAACCAAAAGCAAAAGGCGTTTGGATTGATGTGCGTAGCCCAGAAGAGTATCAAGCAGGGCATTTGTCAAATAGCGTCAATATCCCTGTTGGCGATATTGCATCAAAGATTTCTGCCATTGAGCCTAATAAAGACAACCCTATCAATCTGTATTGCCGTAGTGGTAGACGTGCCGAAGCCGCTCGTACAGAACTCTTAAAATTGGGCTATACCAATGTTACCAATCACGGTGGTTATGAAGACCTAAAACAACAGGGCTATCGTTAAGAGGTATTTTATGAAAATCAATGTTGGTAAACCTGATAAAATCGTACGAATTATTTTGGGTGTTGTCATTATTGGCTTGGGTACTTATTTTGGTTCGTAGTGGGGGAATTGTTGGGCTTGTGCCATTATTGACAGGCTTTATGAATTTTTGCCCCATTTATCATATTTTGGGCATCAGCACTTGCAAATGCCATGTTGATAACAAACCCTAATAATTAGGAAAATAAAATGACAAGTAAAAGACCATTACACGGGGCAGGGCTTGGCTTTCGCCGTGAGTTATTGCCACAAATGTCTCTTGATGATGCCAATGCCATTCATCAATTAAGCCAGATTGATTTTTTTGAAGTGTCGCCTGAAAATTGGATAAACTCCCACGGAATTATGGGCGGACGTTTTGAAAATATCTTGCGTGCTTATAGCGAGCGGTTTTCTTTTATTTGTCATGGACTTTCTTTATCTATTGGCAGTTCAAAAGAATTGGACGTGGCTCATGTAAATAATATTAAGCATTTTATGAAGTCGCATAACATCAATTTATTTACCGAGCATTTGTCTTGGTGTAGTGATGACAAAGGGCATTTGTATGATTTATTACCCATTCCTTGCACCGAAGAAGCGGTATTTTGGGTTGCCGAGCGTATTAAAAAAGTACAAGATATTTTAGGCTCTCAAATTGGCATTGAAAACGCCTCATATTATTATCTACCACCCCAAAGCCAAATGTCCGACAGTGAATTTATTTCTGCGGTGGTAAAAGAAGCTGATTGTTTATTGCATTTAGATGTGAATAATATTTTTGTCAATAGCCAAAACTTTGGTTTTGACCCACACCAATATTTGCGTGAATTGCCGCTCGAGCGGACGTGTTATTTGCACGTTGCTGGGCATTATGTGGATGATGACGGCTTGATTGTGGATACGCATGGCGATAGTGTGGTGGAGCGTGTTTGGGCGTTATTAAATGACGCTTATGGTTTGATATTTGCCAAAACAGGTAAAACGGCAGATAAGATTCCGACTTGTTTGGAGCGTGATTTTAATTTCCCAGAACTTAGCGAGCTTACCCGTGAAGTTAAATTCATTCGGGAAATTCAAGAACGCCATAAAAATAATTCTACATTTAAATTGGCCTAATTATTTTAATGATGATTTAATAAAGTGGCATAACAATGATGATTGATAAAGCACCCAAGTTACGCATCTTTCAGCGTGAATTTGGCGATTATATCCGCAAACAAAAACACGATAATACCGATACCGTGCCTGCTCGTGTGGGGCAATTATATCAAAATCTGATTTATAATAATGTCTCTGGCTTTGTCAATCAATGCTTTCCCATTACTCGCAGTATTATTGAGACGCATTTTGGCATATTGGTTTGGCAAAATCTGATTAAAGATTTTTTAAAACATGGCGATATGGCAAGTCCGTATTTTAGTGAAATTACCGAGCAATTTGTCGGCTATTTGACCGATGATGTTTTGACAAAATTTGATTTGCCCATTTATTTGTCAGAATTTGCTCATTATGAATGGGTGGAATTGTTTGTAGATAATCTACCGAACAATACTCCCAAGCCTATTTTAATGTATCAAAATGCGTCTATTTTTATCAATCATACCGCCCAGATTTTATATTACGAATGGGCGGTGCAGGATATTAGCGTGGCATTTTCTCCCAGTCAAAAAAGCCCCACTTTTTTGGTGGTGTATCGTAAAGTGGTGGACGGTACATTTAAAACGGCATTTATGACCATAAGCCAGCTTAGTTTTATCATACTAACCTTTATGCAAGAAAAGCAAAATGAAGAGGTATGTTATCAAAATACAAATGAGTTATTGGCAGAGCTACAACGCACCTTTGAATTAAATGATGAGATTTTTGATAATATCAAAACTTCGTTTGATGATTTGGTCAATACAATGATTGATAATCAAATTTTTTATAACCAATCTTTTTAATAAAAATAAGGTAAATTATGATAAAAAAATACAGCGCTTATTACAATAAATTTGTTGTAAATTTAAATAAATTGGACTTTTTGCCATTATTCGCCATTCGTCTTTATCTTGCCCCTGTGTTTATTATGGCAGGGCTAACCAAATACCGTTCGTTTGATGATACGGCACAGTGGTTTGGTAATGCCGATTGGGGGCTTGGTTTGCCATTTGCATCCTTTTGGGTGGCAATGGTGATTGTTGCTGAATTGATTGGTGGTGTGGCGTTATTACTCGGCGTGGCGACTCGTTTTTTTGGCGTGTTATTGGCAATCACAATGGCGGTTGCCATGCTCCTTGTGCATTTAAAAAACGGCTGGCACGCCATTACCCCAACCGACCCTGCGACCAATATCGCCCAATTATTTGGCGGATTGGGACAGGCAAGTTTGGATAATTCCATACAAGCAGGCGAGCGATTAAATAAAGCCCGTGAAATCTTACAAACGCATGGCAATTATGATTGGCTGACCGAAACGGGTAATTTTGTGGTCTTAAATAATGGCATAGAATTTGGCATGACTTATTTTATCATGTTACTTGTGCTAATTATTTATGGGGCAGGGCGTTATATAAGCATGGATTTTTGGATAAATAAAAGTCTGCCAACTTTGAAATAGTACTGTGTCAAACTCGTTCACAGTGAGGGCGTGCCGAACCTTTATAACACAATTTAAAATTTAGAAATCTTGTGAAAATGAAATGATGTTTTTGCATGAAAAATGGCTAAATCTTGTTTTTCTGCGTCAAAAACTGGTCTGATAGAGTGACTATCAGCCTTAAGTTTTTTCCTTGAAAAACGTGCGATTTTTCTCATTTTTCATTGCAAATATAAAAGTTCAACACGCCCTATTTGTACAGCTTCGCCCGTTTTCCTTGTCTTATTTCAAATTTTTTTGACTTAAAAATGCACCAAATACAATTACGCCAATTTGATAAAAAAAGCATGGACGAGATATATCAGTCCATGTTTGCTTTTGCGTATAACCAATTAAATCACGAACAGCACGCCAAAGATGTGGTGCAAGATGCTCTCTTAAATGCCCTAAAATATGCCGATAGTTTTCAAGGAAAGTCCGCCTTTAAAACATGGGTATTTGCCATTTTAAAAAATAAAATTGCCGACTTTATCCGCCAAAACAAACATTATGAAGTCATGAGCGACATGAGTGAAAATAGCGATGAAGAATTTTTGGCAATGCTGTTTGATGATATTGGGCATTGGCAAAACGGTTCATCGCCAAATGCCTTTGATAATCGCTGGGCAAGTCCGCATGAAACAGCTGAAAATGATGAATTTTGGCAAGTATTGGAACTTTGTTTGGAGAATCTGCCCAAAGAGCAGGCACAAGTTTTTTTGATGAAAGAATATATAGAATTGGATAGTGATGAGATTTGTAAGAATCTAAATATTACTCGACAGAATTTATATGTGTTATTGCACAGAGCTAGATTAAGATTGCAAATGTGTTTGTCGGTAAAATGGTTTGTTTAGAGGGGGATACAATGAAACAATTAAAGAATTGCCAAAAAATGACTGAACTTATGAGTCTATCACAAGAAGAGCCATTGACTTTATCCCAAAAAATGACGGTAAAGTTTCATCTTTTGATGTGTCCTACCTGTCGTAGGTTTGATGATAATAATCGGGTGTTAAAAGAGATGATAAAAAAGCATAAGAATTTAAAGGGGTGATTTGTTTTAAAGCGATTAAAAAAGTTGATTTGCCAACATCGTCCGCATGGGATTAAAACTTTTGCGATGTTCGGTCAATATCCCATGCTCATAAATGGCGGTGGTATGGGCTTTACTGGCATAGCCTTTGTGCTTGTCTAATCCATAATCAGGATAAATCTTGGCATAGTCGCTTATGACGGTATCACGATGAACCTTGGCAAGGATACTGGCGCAAGCGATAGACGTGTGAAGGCTGTCGCCCTTGATGAGCGTGTGAATGCACGGCTGAAAATCGGTAAAGTCATCGGACAGGGTGGGCGCAGCGTTGCCGTCTATCATGATGATAAGATTGTCATTTTTGCTAACGTCATTTAACGTTATCAAGTGTTCAATCGCCAATCTCATGCCAAGTAAAGTCGCTTGATAAATGTCAATCGTATCAATCACACAAGCAGGAATGTCAATAATGACATAGCTTTGGCAGGTTTGCTTAATCGGGTCAAAGACCAAATTCCGCTTTTTTTCGGACAATTTTTTGCTGTCGTTGATAAGAGCAAGGGGCGTATTTGTCAGGTCAATTTGCCCAAATTCGTCCGTCAAATCATTATCCAAAATCACCGCCCCAACCGTCATTTGCCCAAACAGTGAACCCCGCCCCACTTCATCAATGCCGATGACAAAAGTGCGTGATGTAGGTTCGTGATTTTTGTGGGTGGTAATGGTGCAGGCGTGAGTGTGCGTGTTTAGAGTATGGGCTTTCATGAATGTTGATAATGAGTCAATACGGCTTCGGCGGCGTTATGATGACTGTCCTTACGTAGTGTGGCGGTTGTTTGTTGTAATTTTATGATTTGAGCGTTAGGGTCGCCTAAAATTAGCTTGACTTCTCTTGCGATATTGGCTGCAGTTGCGTCATGCTGGATTAACTCAGGTACGATTGGTTTTCCTGTCTGCCCGTAGGATAGGATATTTGGCAGAGATACATAGGGGATTTTTACCAGATACTTGGCGATGGTGTAGGTGAGATTGCTAAGCTTATATACCACGACCATGGGGCGGTGCAGCAGCAATGTCTCAAGCGTGGCGGTGCCCGATGCCAACACCACCACATCAGATGCCATCATCACATCATGACTGATCGGTGTATCCTCGCCATAAACGATGTGGGCATGGGGCAGCAGATGAGGCGCACGCTCAAACAACATCAACTCTATCAGCCGCGCGTGTTCTGCATTCACTACGGGCAGCACAAAACCCACGCGATCATCAGCAAGCTCATCCATGCTATCGATAAGCAGTGGCAAAATGGCGTGAATCTCAGAGACGCGCGAACCTGCCATCATGCATAGAATGGTCTGGTTATTAAGCTTCTTAAGTGATGGAAAACTGCCACGATGATGACTGATAAATTCCGCCTTAGTCTCATCGAGTGCTCGTTCATCGGCTTGTAGCTTGTCCAGCAGTGGATGACCGACGCAGACAGCAGGGTGATTATGCTTGGCATATACATCAAGCTCAAAAGGAAAGAGGCACAGCACCAGGTTGGTGGCGGCTTTGATGGTGTGAATTCGACTCTCTCGCCATGCCCACACGCTCGGGCTGACCATCTGCACGCAGAACACACCTTTTGGCTTAAGAACTTTGCCCAGTCTTAAATTAAAATCAGGCGCATCAATGCCAACGAAAATATCAATGCTCTGACGATCAAATTCTTCTAATATTTCACGCCTGGCTCGCAATAAATCAGGCAAATGCTTGACGACCTCGGTCAGACCCATCACAGAGAGCCGCTTCATGTCTATGATGGAGCGCAGCCCTAATTTTTGCATGCTTTGACCGCCCACGCCTACCCAGCAAATGTTTGGGTGAATGGCGTTCATCTGATGCATAAAATCCGCACCCAGCGCATCGCCTGAGACTTCACCTGCCACGATGCCGATGGTAAGCATGTCTGTCATAAGTCACCCAATTATTATAAATAAATGCCATATTTTACGAATTTCTAGGAATGCTTGCAAACAAATTCGTGAAAATTTTACATATTATTAAATTTTATATAGTAATAAGTTAAATTAATAAATAACCAATTTTTTATTAAGATAAATCATTTTTTATTTTATATAATCTTTGGCATACTATGACTTAATTAATCAGTTTTACTTATGTATTAATAGGAGTTAGTTATGAAATTAATCACCGCTATTATTAAGCCGTTCAAATTAGACGATGTTCGCGAGTCGCTGACATCGATAGACATACATGGCATGACGATCACAGAGGTTAAGGGCTTTGGCCGTCAAAAGGGTCATGCTGAGATTTATCGTGGTGCTGAGTATGTGGTGGATTTTTTGCCCAAGCTAAAAATTGAAGTGGCTGTTAGCGATGATTTGGCTGATGAAGTGGTTCACACCATCACAAACGCTGCCAATACAGGTAAGATTGGCGATGGTAAGATTTTTGTACAGCCACTAGATGAGATTGTTCGTATTCGTACAGGCGAAATGGGTGAAAATGCTTTATAAAACTAATAAGGGGTAAAAGCAATGAGAAATTCAGTAGGTCGATTTGGTTTGGTGGGGGTGGGGTTGTTACCTGCCTTGGCGATGGCGAATGAGTCGGTATTAGATACCGGTGATACAGCCTGGGTGTTGACAGCGACGGCGTTGGTCTTAATGATGACCATTCCGGGGCTTGCACTGTTCTATGCTGGTATGGTGCGTAAGAAAAATATCCTATCTACCATGATGCATAGTCTGGGTGCTGCGGCTGTTGTTTCGATTGTGTGGGTTGCGGCTGGTTATTCGTTGGCATTTTCAGAAGGTGCCATGAATACATTCGTGGGTGGTCTTGATCATGTGATGCTGCATAATATTGGGCTGGATGAATTGGATGGCAGCATTCCCAAGCTATTAACCGTAATTTTTCAGCTGACATTTGCGGTTATTGCCATGGCGATCTTAGCGGGTTCTTTGGCTGAGCGAATCAAATTTAGCTCATTCATGGTGTTCGCTGCGGCTTGGACGCTACTGGTGTATGTGCCTGTATGCCACTGGGTGTGGGGTGGCGGCTGGCTGACTGGCGATGCGCTAGACTTTGCCGGCGGTACGGTGGTTCATATTAATGCGGGTGTGGGCGGTCTGGTGCTGGCTTATCTGTTGGGCAGTCGCCGTGATTATGGTAAGGGCAATCTTGCGCCTGCGAACTTGGCATTAACACTCATCGGTACAGGTCTGATTTGGGTGGGCTGGTTCGGCTTTAATGGTGGTTCTGCGCTCGGCGCTAACGGTAATGCGGTGATGGCACTCATCACCACTCAAGCAGCTGCGGCAGTGGGTGCGATAGCTTGGCTGATGGCAGAATACGCCAAGCGCGGTAAAGCGTCCGCACTAGGAGGAGCGTCTGGCGCTGTGGCAGGCTTGGTGGGGATTACACCTGCAGCAGGCTTTGTGGATGTGTCTGGTGCGATGGCGATTGGTGTATTGACTTCTTTGGGGTGTTTTGTGATGATTTATTATGCCAAAAAACGCCTGCGTGTGGATGATGCACTGGATGCGTTTGGGCTGCACGGTGTGGGCGGCATCATTGGTGCGGTATTGACAGGGGTGTTTGTGAGTCCTGCGCTATATCCCGAGATTGCCGATGTGTCGTTATTAAAGCAGCTTTGGCTACAGGTTGAGGGTGTGATTGCTACCTTAGTGTATGGCGGTGTGATGACATTCGTGATTGGTATTATTATTAAGAAGACCATGGGTCTGCGCGTGAATGCCGAAGAGGAATATCAAGGTCTTGATCTGGCCATCCATGGTGAGAAAATATCAGATTAGTAATCTTACTCATCAAAAAACCAGTCGTAATGACTGGTTTTTATGTGTTTGCTTTATTCGCCAAGTCGATTGCTCTTTTTTGACCAACACAGGCACCATGCCCATCTGTTCACCAAAAGCGATGGTTTGGTCGATGATTGCCTGATGGGTGTCCTTAGTACCCATAATCTCAACAACATTTTGTTTCCAGATGTCACTGCCAAAATGCATCGCCAAAAAACGAGAAACATCGCCAGAGCTTTGACTGAACTTGCTGGGCAAGATGGTGAAGGTGTTGGTGGCAAAGATGCAGTCTTTTTTGGCAAGCTGCCCCACACTCTGCCAAACTTGTTGCTTTAAGGACAGTTTCTCTGGCACAGCCTCAATGATGATGTCGGCATTTTTAACCGCTTGCTGCAAATCGCTGGACTGACTCAAACGCTCAAAGGCTTGCTCGATTGCAGCATCATCAGTCCCCAAATCACGACGCTAATGATGGGACAATGCTTCAAAGCGTGTCTTGGCAGCTGTCAATGCTTCATCATTGATGTCATAGCTGACAACCTTGACCCCATGAAAGGCAGCTTGAAAGGCGATTTGTGCTCCAAGCACGCCAGAACCGAGAACGGTCAGATGTTGAATGCTCATAAAAAACTCCTATTCTTGATTTGACCACGATTTGACTGACTCGTCTTTTGACCTATGACCTGTTGTCTTAGGTTTTGTCATCGACCAAACAGCACATCGGCTAATGCCGCATACTCTTGACCGCAAAGATGATTGCACCCATCATCGTGGCGATAGATAAGGACAAATAGAGCGTCTCAATGACCGCTCCCCGTGCAACCAACTGTTCTAAAAATATGATTACCAAAATCAACAAGGAGACTTGCAAGATGTTGATTTTGACATCATGATAGCTGCTGATGTGCAAAGCTTGCAAAAATTTTGATTCTGATGGCGGCGTGTTTGATAAAAACAAACCATAATGTGAAATGCTGATGATTTGGAAAGTCAAAGCGATGAACAGGTTGTCCAGTGCTTTGAGCATATAAACCGCCTGATACTGCAAATCGGTAACCTTGGTGGGCATATTTGACGAAAAGTCGGCAATGATGTGTCCCATCACCTTAAAAGATGACAAATACAGCAATATAGAAAAAATCAAGCTGGCAATGACGATGAGCCATACCAAAAAGCGACTTTTATGAAAGATGTGTTCTACCATGAGATTGCCTGTATTGTGATGTCCGTGCGGTGCTGCACATTTGTCATAAGTCATGCTCAATCGTTCGTACCTGCACCATGAATGAATTGCATTCATCAAAAGCAAGGGCTTATGAACTGAATTGGCATAAAATGATAACTGTTTGGTTTGTTGAGTATGTCATCTCTATGCTTCATTTTAATGAAAAACTGCTGATTGCTCATGCAAGGCAAATGAGCAAGGCAGTGATGAGATGGTGCATTTGTATTATATCACAAAAAAGTAGGCGACGGTTCTAAACAGATGGGACGAATTTTATCTGCCTTTTGGCAGATTTGAATCAAGCCTTGATGCACGGCTTTGTCATCGAGAGTTTGGTTGTGTTGTCAACATTCATCTGATGTGTTTTGGTGGGCTGATTTTTATGAGTGTGTCAAAAGACAAGACAAAAAAGCCAAACCCGATGCACCATGAACATCATGAATGGATGAAAAAATCTTTCGTCCATGTTAGGGCTGTGTCAGAGGTGTGTGAACGGGTTTGCCGTGTGGGTGAGACCATGCGGTGCGTGTGCTTCTTGTTGTCGCTTTGTCATCAGTAAAGTGCGAATCGGATTGAAGCTTTTGCGATGCTCTGGTAAGATGCCGTGTTCAAAGATGGCTTGGGTGTGAGCTTTGCTGGGGTAGCCTTTGTTCTTGTCCAAAAGATAGTGGAGATATTTTTGGGCAAAGCGGTCCATGGCGGCATCTCGATGCACCTTTGCCAAGATGCTGGCACAAGCAACACTGGTATGAATGCCGTCGCCTTTGACGAGGGCTCGTAGGTTGTCTTGATGATGAACGAAATCATTGGATAAGATTGGTACGGTGTTGCCATCGATGATGACAACTGCATCATAAGGCATGATGTCATTGAGCTGTATAAGGCTTTCGATGGCAAGACGCATACCAAGCAAAGTTGCTTGATCAATGTCAATCTCATCGATGACATGGGCTGGAATGTCAACGATGGCGTAGCTTTGACAAGTCTGCTTGATGGCATCATGAGCAGTAGTGCGTTTTTTGGCAGAGAGTTTTTTGCTGTCGTTGATGCTGGCAATCGGCGTGCCAGTTAGGTCGACGACATCAAATTCGCCAGTCATCTCATCATCTAGTATCACCGCAGCGACCGTCATCTGACCAAACAGCGAGCCACGACCGACCTCATCGACGCTGATGGTGAGAATGGTTGATTCTGCTGGGTAATTTTTGTGCAAAAAGCACACGCAATCATGGCGGTGGGTGTCTTTGGTGTGAGCTGTCATGAATACCTCTTGGTGCTTGATTGAAAATGGGTCAAAATGGCATGGGCGGCGTCTGACTGGTTTTGTTGCAGCTGGGTTAGAACATGACGAAGCTGCTGTTGCTGACGCTCTGGTTGATTTAAAATGCCCAAAGCGGTGGTTACGATGTCGTGGGGGGTCGCTTGCTTTTGAATCAGCTCTGGCACGATGGCAGGGCCAGACTGTGCCGCCAAAATGTTGGGTAGGGCGACATAAGGTGTCTTCACCAGTCGTTTGGCGATGAAGTAGGTTAAGGCATTGATTTTATAAACCACAATCATCGGTGATTGTAGCATCAAGGCTTCAAGTGTTGCTGTGCCACTGGCTAAGATGGTCAAAGTGCTGATTTGCATGGCGTATTGACTGGCGGTGTAGTTTGCGTCAAAGTCGGTCGATGCCTGCCAGTCTTTGGGAGTGAGGGTTTGTAGTGCAGAGGTCAGGTGGGGTGCGTGCAGCTTGATGATGGCATCGACGGCGGCATGATGCTCAGTCTTGGCAAGTGGCAGTATCGCTTTTAAGGACGGATTGAGCTGATACAATCTGCCGAAACTTGCAAGCAAAACGGGCAATATGGCGTGAATCTCACTCATTCTAGACCCTGCCATCAGACATAGCGTGTCAGCACGGCGAATAAGCCCTTTGGGGCGTAGTGATTTGATTAGTGGGTGCCCGATGCAAACTGCGGGGTGCTGGTGCTTGGCATAAATGGGTAGCTCAAAAGGGAACCAAGTCGGTTGCCGCTTTGATGCCATGAATGCGATTTTCACGCCATGCCCAGATGCTCGGACTGACCATCTGGACACAAAATATGCCTTTGGGCTTTAAGACTTTGCCAAGTCTTAGATTGAAATCTGGGGCATCAATACCGACAAAAATGTCAATTTCGTGATGCTCAAATGCCGATAAAATCTCACGCTTGGCGGACAGTAGGTCTGGCAGATGCTTGACAACCTCAAAGATGCCCATGACCGACAGCCTTGCCATGTTAGCGACACAGACAAGACCTGCCTTTTGCATTCTTTCGCCGCCAACTCCCACCCAGCACACATTTGGGCAAATGGCGTGCATTTGGTGTATGAAATCTGCCCCTAATGCATCGCCTGAAACCTCGCCAGCGACGATGCCGATGGTCAAACACGAGTTCATGACAACTCCTTGGTGGTCGTTGATCTTGTCAATAAACACATTGTGCATCTCTCCTTAAAGCTTGAAAACTGACCATGCAATTTCATCGCACCGCCGTTTTGTGATGTGCCAGAACGCATCGTCTGACCATCGGTCTGTGGTCATTCGCTGGGATTGTTATGTCATTGGCTATTGTTATTTATTTTGTGACCTGATTGCGTTTGAGTAGCACCAGCACCGCCCCTGTGCCACCGTCATTGACTGGGGCGGAGACGAACGCCATCACCTCGCTGATTTGGCGAAGCCAGCCGTTGACACAGGTTTTGATGATGGCGTCTGAACCTTTGCCATGAACGATTTTTATGACCGTCTCACCGTTTTTTAGGGCATTTGAGATGATGGTTTGAACCGCTGTGCGAGCCTCATCAATGCTGGTACCGTGTAGGTCAACGGCATCATACCAGCGAAGCCTGCCTTGTTTTAGCTGTTCAAAGACTCTGTTTTGTAGGGTTGGATTCTTGTGGCTTAAAAACGCCTCGCCTGCCACAGGATTGAGCAGTGCCTGCATATCAGAAAGATTGGCACTCGCCAACTCCTCGCTTCCTTCGGCATTGGCACGGCGAAAGATGGCGGTGGGGTCCTTGGGGTTGGTCTTGGTGCGGTGGTCGATTGATTTTTCGTGCTTTAAAGGGCGAACGCCGCTCATTGCTTGCATGAACAGCACTTTGTCCTCATCGATGCTTTCGTGATTAAAGCGTTTTACTTGGCTGGCTGCTTCTTTTTTGCCCATCACGGCAGCGGTGGTTGGCTTGCTTTTGGCATCCATCTCTGGTTTGGTGGAGGATTTGCCACCCATTTCTTTGAGCTGGGTTTGGGCGTCTTTGGAGAGTAAGTCTTTAAATGTAGTCATGATGATAACTGTCGTTACATAGATGAGTGATTAAAAATAGATGAGTGATTAAGCCATGGGTTTGATTTTTTGCTTGATAAAGCTAACGACAATCGGCAACACACTAAACCCGATAATGCCAAAAATCACATAAGTAAAGTTATCCTTGATGACGGGCTGATTGCCAAAAAATAGCCGAGTAGCACAAAGGATGTAATTCACAAAAACCCGCCAATGACGTTATAACTGATAAACCGCTTATAATTCATGCTCCCTGCTCCTGCCACAAAGGGGGTAAAGGTGCGAGCAAAAGGCAAAAAGCGGGCGAAAATCACAGTTTTGCCACCGTGTTTTTCAAAAAATGCTTGGGTTTTGAACAGGTAGTCTTTGTTAATAAAGCGGTAATTTTTTTCAAAAACTTTTGGACCGATGTATTTGCCAATGTGATAATTGAGCGTATCGCCAAGTACCGCCGCCACAAACAGCAGAGCGATAAGTAAGGCAGGATTTAGCTCGCCTGTAAATGCCGCCAATGCCCCCATCGCAAACAGTAAACTATCCCCTGGTAAAAACGGCATGACCACCAAGCCTGTCTCCACAAAGATAATCAAGAACAAAATGCCATGAATCCACAAGCCATAATCCGCCAAAAATACAGCTAAATGCTCATCAATATGTAAAATAAAATCAAAAAGTTGCAGAATAATGTCCATGGCGGTCAAGTTGTGATAAATGGGTGCAAATTATAACAGAAAATGACGGATTTTAAGTGATTTTATATGGGGTATGCCCAACCTTTATAACACTATTTATAAAATAGAAATATTTTAGAAATAAATGAATTGTTTTTGCATGAACTGTTTGTCAAAAGCTGGGGCTAAATCTTGATTTTAATTGTAAATACAAAAGTTGGGTACGCCCTATGTTTATCTTGCTCTTTTTTACCATCACACTTCGCTTGGCAAAAAGAATGATAAAATCCCCGCCCCAAATACATCAAACACCGCATGAGCCAGCATGAACGGCACCAGATTTTGTACCTTACGGCGGACAAGAATGAACATTAGTCCTGTCATCGTGATGGCGATGGCAGATGGTATGCCTTGATAGACATGAAAAATAAAGCGGACAAATAGGCTGGTGGCTATCGCAAGCGTGCGATGCTCAGGTTTGACAGCGAAGGCAAGTCCCATAAAAAGCAGCTCTTCAAAAAAGCCGTTTAGTAGTGAAAACAGCACCAGACTAAGCGTAAGCTGACCAAAAATACCAGAGATGGACAGATGAGCGGTGCTGATGTCGGCAAAGGGGTGGTAGCCTGTCAAGAGATAATGCCAGCCGTACAGCACGGCATCGGTAGTCATCGCCCCAATGATGATGAGCAGTAGGGTCAAAGGCAGGGTGTATCTATCCCAGCAAAAAGCCAATAATGAAAAATCAAAGCGTCGCCACGCTAGATATGCCCCTGCAATCGCCAGCAGGATAAGCTCGGTGGCGATGCTCAGATAATTGGCGGTGTCATCAAAGGTGGTGGCGGTGATTGTTTGTTCGGGTGTGGCATACAGATAGCCTGTGATGGCAACATAGCTAAAATAACCAAAAAAGATGACAGATAGGATAATAAAGTCGGTGTAGGTTAGGGTGGTTTTGTTGGATTTGTTCATGGAAATTAAAAAATGGTTGTTTGTTATTATTTGAATGATGATAAATTGTAACCACAAGCAATCTGGCGACTGCCTGTGGCTGTATTTATGATAAAAGTGAGCTTGTTTTAGAAAGTGTATTGAAGTTTGACACCAAATTCATGGGTGTAATTTTTAGGCTCGCTGTATGCTGCGATGACATCATCGCCATCCTCGTCCTTTTCGATGCGATATGCCGTATCGGAGACGGGCACACGCCAGCCACGATAATAGGGTGTGTAGCTGATTTTGTGCTGATTACCTCTGGTGCGACTGATGGGCAGTTCAACTTCCACACCTTTGGCATGGTGCTGTTTTAGGGTGATGGTATCATCGCCAAAATAGGAGTATTGGCGACCACGAATGCCGTGATTATAAGAGATTTTTGGGGAAATCTCCAAGCCATTTGCCAAGGCAACTTTTGCTTCAACACCAATTTGAGCATAAGTGGTCTCGTTCTTGCGGTCATAGTCCTCAGGGTCAATCCGAGAGTTTAAATCTCTAAGCGCTCGATGTCCGATACCTGCCTCGCCAATGAGTGTAACATTGGAGCGAACAGGTTTTTGGTAGCCATAGACAGCACGCACATCATAAGCACGGCGGGGAACGTCTTTTTGGTGTGCCGAGCCATAAGGTGTACCCTCTGGGTTTTCTTTGCTGGGGTTTTCCCCGCCTGTATAATCAATCTTGCCTTTGGCGTACCTACCTTCTAGCTTGACACTGTGAGCGTCATTAAAGTGGTATTGGGCGGCAGCATTTAAGCCGTATAGACGACCTTTTTGCTGCATAACACGCCGACCATCTTCATACTCTCGGTAGGTTTCTTCGTGAGTTTCAAGACCCAAACTTACATCAAGTGGTGCAGTAGCAAATGCTGTTTGAGCGGTCATCAGCCCACCAATAATCAGCATTGGTATCATAGTTGTTTTCATGTGTTACCTTATTGTTTTATTGTGATAAAACCATGATGATGACATGGTTTTTTGGTGTCAAAAACCCATTTAAGATGAATTTTGACCAAAAATCATGTATTGAATTAACTGATGCATAACTTTAATATGTATTATAACATAAAAATTGATTTAGAAAATATTCTCATTGAATTTATTGGTATTGGCTACCTCTTCCCACTCAGCACCCCACTTGTCACAATCATACCAATACCAACAAGGCTTAATGCGTCTAATCGCTCGCCAAACAGCCATGCCCCAAAGACAATGGCAAATACCACGCCAAGATAGGACAGTGTCGCCACGACAAATTTTTGCCCGACTTGATAAGCATAAGTCATTAAAAGTTGCCCTGCTAGGGCGGTAACGCCAATGCCAACAATATAAGGCAGACTTGCTAGGCTCACAGGCGTAAAGCCAAAATACCACGCCAAAACGCCTGATGTCAGCGTGGATAATAACGAAAAATAAAACACAATCCGCCAAGCAGGTTCGCCAAGCAAAGACAGCTCTCGCACTTGCAGATACGCATAACCGCTAATCGCCCCACTACCTAGCCCCACGAGCATGGCGAATGTATCACCGCCTGTGGTGGGTTTTAGTAGAATCACCACACCAATGAAACCTAAAATCAAAGACAGCCACGCCATGGGTGATGGTTTTTGTTTTAGGATGATGATGGAGAGTAGTCCAAGGAATATCGCTGAAGTGTTCTGCAGGGTGCTTGCGGTTGCTAAGGGTAGGTGTAGCACTACATAAAAGTTCATCAGTAGAGCGACCGAGCCAGCCAGTGACCGCCAAAAATGATCTTTTGGATGATTAGTGCGAAAATCTCGTCCTTTCATCCATGAAAATCCGCCCAATAACACCAAGGCGAACGACACTCGCCAAAATGTAATCTCATAGGTGTTCATGCCAAATTTCTGCCCAGACAGCTTGATAAATACAAGCATCAAGGCAAAGGCAAGGCTAGCTAGCACCATGTAAAATGAGCCGAAGAATGAGCCTTGATTGGGGTTGGTGGGAGTGGGGTTTGACATGATGAATTTGATTGTTAGCCTAAAAAACAATAAAGGCGAATTGCTCCGCCTCTATTTGATGTATCAATGCATGTCGCGATTAGCGATTTGGTAGATGATCTTTCACATCTTTGGCGAATTGGCGTAGCACGTCAACCGTTGCGTCCCAATCTAAGCAGCCGTCTGTTACTGATTTGCCATATTCTAGCTGGCTTAGGTCGGCAGGAATGTTTTGGCGACCGCCTTTTAGGTGGCTTTCGATCATCAGACCCATGATGGATTTGTTGCCATTTTGGATTTGACCTGCGATGTTTTGGATAACCATTGGCTGAAGGTATGGGTCTTTGCCAGAGTTGGCGTGGCTGGCATCTACCATGATTTTGCCGTTGGTTTTGCCACGGGCAAGCTCATTTTCGGCGGCAGCAATGGCAGTCTCATCATAGTTTGGTTGGTCGTTGCCACCACGCAGTACGACATGGGCGTATTTGTTGCCTTTGGATTTAATGATAGACACTTGACCGTCTGATGACAAACCTAGGAAACTATGCCCTGACTTAACGGCTTGCATGGCGTTCACAGCCACGGTCATTGAGCCGTCCGTACCGTTCTTGAAGCCGACAGGGCAAGACAGGCCGCTTGACATCTCGCGGTGAGTCTGTGATTCGGTGGTGCGTGCGCCGATGGCAGACCAGCTGATAAGATCTTGCATGTATTGCGGTGTGTTAGGGTCGAGGGCTTCGGTGGCGCAAGGTAGGCCTTTTTCGTTTAATTCAAGCAGAAGCTTGCGAGCCATGCCAAGCCCTTTTTCGATGTCGAAGCTGTCATTCATGTCAGGGTCGTTAATCAGACCCTTCCAGCCGGTGGTGGTGCGTGGTTTCTCAAAGTACACGCGCATCACGATGAATAGCTCGTCTTTCAGCTCATCCGCCAATACTTTCAATTTGTCCGCATACTCATGAGCAGCTTCCACGTCATGAATAGAGCAAGGACCTATCACGACTAGGATGCGCTTATCTTCGCCGTCTAGGATGTTTTCGATGACTTTTCGGCCATGAAGTACGGTGTTAAAGGCTTGGCTGGTCAGTGGATAGGTGCGTTTTAGTTCTGCAGGGGTGATGAGCGGTGTGATTTTCTCGATGTTCACGTCGTCGATTTCGGTATGATGAGTTAAAAATGACATAGGGGTACCTTGTGGTTGGCAGTGCTTATTGCGGCACACAAATACACTCAAATAAAAATGCAACCATTATGCACACAATGAACCCATTTTACAAGCCTTAGCAGGGCAAAAACTCGCGAAAGCTCCCAAAAAATTTAAATTATTCACGAACATCGCATCAAAAATCTAATTATGATCGAATTAATTCAAAAAATATAAATATCAGTTAATGATATCTAAATAATAAAACTGATCGGTTTCGTTGCTAGGATTGATTTGTCTTTGAGTAAATGCGTTGGCTGTGGTATGATAAATGGATTTTGTTTACTGTTGATTTTTTGAGAAAAATAACATGACCACGCCCACTTATTCTGAGATTTTATCCGTTGTTGCTGATGATTTTGCCGTCATGGACAAGCAGGTTTTTGGCTCGCTAAATTCCAAAGTTCAGCTCATCATGAAAGTGTCTGACCACGTCATCAACGCAGGCGGTAAGCGTATGCGACCCTTGATGACCCTGCTCATCTCACGCATGATAAAGGATGAGCAGTATCAGCCAAGCCTAGAACTTGGGGCGATTACCGAGATGCTCCATACCGCCACGCTCGTGCATGATGACGTGATTGATCAGTCTGGCATGAGACGGGGGCGACCGACCGCCAACGCCACTTGGAACAACGCCACGGCTGTACTGGTGGGCGACTATCTCATCGCACGCTCGTTCAACCTTTTGACGGGGTTTGGCGACATGACATTATTAAAACTGTTCTCGGACGGGACGTGCGACATTGCCGAAGGCGAAGTCTTGCAACTGCAACACCAACACAACATTGAGACGACCGAAAGCGACTACCTACAAATCATTGACGGCAAGACTTCACGGCTTTTTATGATGGCGTGCGTGGGGGCGGCTCTCCTTCATGGTAAGCATGATGATAAAGAGCTTCTTGCTAATTTGTCTGGTTTTGGGCAACATTTTGGCAATGCCTTTCAGATGATTGATGATGTGCTGGACTTTATGGGCGACAGTCGAACGATGGGCAAAAATCTGGGCGATGACCTAGCCGAAGGTAAGCCGACCTTGCCGATTATCAAAACCTTAGAAATTCTAAAAGCAACCAAATCTCCTGACTATGACAAGCTAAGAATCGCTGTCCAAACAGGCAAGGTAGATAATGCTGACGAGCTAATTGATCTGGTCAGATCATCTGGGGCGCTAGACTACTGTAAGGCGCGCGCATTAGAAGAGACGAAGCTCTCTCAAGAGGCACTTGCCAAGCTCCCTGATAATAAATACCGCCATGCGCTGTATCAGCTGACGGAGCTTGCGAGCGCCCGGCTGTTATGAGTTATCTGGTTCTTGCCATCAGTGCCAGCGTACTGGTGTCTATATTCCTAAAAATGGCGCGCAGCCGTGGCATCGATGTCGTTCAGGCGATCTTAATTAACTACATCACCGCCATTATTTTATGTATTTATCTATTAAAGCCGAGCTTTGATGTTAGCCAAATAATGGCAAATGGCGCATTTATTTTTGTTGCCTTGGGTGTGCTGCTGCCTAGCGTATTCATCATCATGGCAAAAGCGGTGCAGATGGTCGGTATCGCCAAGTCAGACGTGGCGCAGCGTTTGGCGTTATTTTTGCCGATATTGGCGTCATTTACGATCTTTGGGGAGGATTTGACGCTGGCGAAGGGCGTAGGTCTTATTTTAGCATTCTCATCGCTCATCGCTTTGACCTACAAGCCAGTCCATCATACAGATGTTAAAGTATCCGATATGACTGACTTTAAGCGCGCCGCCGCCATTCTGGGCGGGGTGTGGCTGGGCTATGGTGTGATTGATGTTCTGTTCAAGCAGATGGCAAAGCTTGGCAATGCGTTTCCTGATACGCTGTTTGCAAGCTTTGTGTTGGCGTTTGTGCTGCTCTTTGTTTATCTTGTGATGAACAGAACCGAATGGCAACTAACAAGCCTGGCTAGCGGCGTGCTGTTGGGCGCGCTCAATTTTGCTAATATTTTATTTTATATCAAGGCGCATCAAGTCTATAAAGATGACCCGACATTGGTATTTGCTGGCATGAATATTGGCGTTATCTGCCTCGGTGCGGTGGTTGGTCTGGTGATATTTAGAGAAAAATCTCAAAAATCAACGGGCTAGGTATTCTATTAGGTGTGCTGGCGGTGTGGTGTCTGTTCTATCTAAGATAGTGAATAATACCATGGTGGTTCAAGCAACCATTGATAACGTTTCTTGTACAAAATATTTGGCGATTTACATTCGATTTGTGGTGTAATTAAATTTTAAACCTACCTGGGAGCATAAGATGAAAAAAGTAGCACTGTCGATGATGGCAACGTGTCTGGTATTGGCAGGTTGTCAGACCATTAAGGACTATAATCCACTAAAAAAAGAACCTAAAGCTGATGCTTCCAATCCTGCCAGTGTGTTCTGCGTGGAGCGTGGCGGTAAGTCGGTCATTAAGACCGCCAAAGACGGCAGCCAATACAGTGTGTGTCAATTACCCAATGGGCCAACCGTTGAAGAATGGGACTTTTATCGTAAGCATCACTAAAAACAAAAAACGCCAACCTGATGATTGGCGTTTTTATTGGATTGGCTTAATAGTCAATACTAACTTCGCCTTCTATCCCGTCTTTAAGGGTATATATTGTGCATTGGCGTGGTTGATTGTTATTTTTTGGAAATAAGTCAAAAGGCATAAAGCACATTGGCGAGATTTTAACGTTGTCATACACCATAGGCAATACAGATGAGCCTGTACGCCCAACAACACCAAATTTACCGTCCTTTGAGATGATAATCAGATGGGTAAAGAGGTCTGATTGTATGTTATCATAGATGAGAGGGATGACAGTTTTGCCTGTTTTATCAATTGCACCAAGATGTATTTTATCGCCGGACTTTTTGGCAACAAAGGTAATGGGTTCGTTATTGATGCTGGGGTTTGTTATGGCTTTGATTTTTAAAATGGGTGCATAAAATGGCAAAGCTAAATCATAATCTAGCCCAACCACCAATTTGCCCGTTTTATCAATAAAGCCGTATTTGTCATCTTTGACCGCCAAAGACAGCTCATCGGTAAATCAATAAATAAAATCATAATCTAAACCAAAATCAACCATGACATGATATGGCTTGTCAAAATCAACGCCATGATATTGGTCGGTAGCAAATTTTATCATGCCCCATTTGCCATTTTTGGAGACAGGTAAAATGCCTTGCTCTATTTTGCCGTGTTTATCATATTCAAAAGGCAAGATAACTTCGCCTTTGTCATCATATATGCCATATTTACCTTGTTTTTTGGCAAAATAAGCAGATTTGCTTTTATATGCTTTAATAACCTTTACATCATGTAATTCATCATTTGTCAGGTCAATAACGACTTTGCCGTTTTTATCAAGCACGCCATAAAGTCCTTGTTTTTTGACGATATAATGCGAATCTTGTCTTATTATGTCATCATAAACCATATCAATGATGACTTTGCCGTCTCTATCAATCACGCCATATAAGCCTGATTTGACAGCAATCATGTCAGTGCCAGCAAATTTTTCAATCTCATCATAAATGAGCTTGATGATAACATTACCCTGTGCGTCTGTATAGCCGTACTTGTGTGTGATGGGGTCTTGTATGGGGTTGAGTCTAAGTTGGCTTTTGGCAAGTTGCAGTGCTCGTTGTCTTGCTGTTTCTTCTGCCCGTTGCCTCGCTCTCTCTGCTGCTTGCATTTGTGCTTCCAATTGGCTTGGGGTTTTTGGTAGGTTATTTGATGGAGTGTTGGCATGGGAGATATTTACCAAAACCAGTACGGCGGTTAAAAGGGATTTGGTAAAAAGGGTGGGGCGTTTTTTCATGAGTATTTTTCCTAAAATGATGAGTGTATTTTACCACAAACTTTTGCCCAATTTGCCAAAATCCATTATAATAGCCAACCATTTGCCCGAAGAATTTAGATTATGAGCCAACTAAACCCCCGCCAACAAGAAGCCCTAGCCCATGTTTCAGGCCCTTTGCTCGTTCTGGCAGGGGCAGGGTCGGGCAAAACGTCTGTGATTACCCAAAAAATCGCTCATCTTATCCAAAACTGCAACACGCCTGCCGAGCGTATCACGGCGATGACTTTCACCAACAAGGCGGCTCGCGAGATGAAAGCGCGTGTCTCTAAGCTCTTGCCTAGTGAAAAAACTCGCGGATTGACAGTGTCTACTTTTCACCAGTTTGGCTTGCAGTTTTTGCGTTATGAGCTCATGCACACACCGCTGAAGGCGAACTTTAGCATCATGGATTCGGACGATTCTAAGCGGCTGCTGATGGAGCTGATGATGCGAGACAACATGAGCGGCGCCGAGAGTCGCGAGCTGGCTGGTAAGGCGATGAAATTCATCTCTGATTGGAAGAATGACTTGGTATCTCCTGAAGATGCTGCGCAAACGCTGTCCGACCCAGAAGATCTGATGTTCGCCCATCTGTATGGGCTGTATGAGCGTAATCTGCGCGCGTACAACGCAGTGGATTTTGATGACTTGATTGTGCTGCCTGCCAAGATTCTAAAAGATAATGAGATGGTGCGTGACAAATGGCAGCGCCGCATTCGCTATCTACTCGTGGACGAATATCAAGATACCAACACCGCACAGTATGAGCTGGTTAAGCTGCTGGTCGGATCATCAGCGAGATTTACGGTGGTCGGTGATGATGACCAATCCATCTACACATGGCGCGGTGCTAAGCCTGAGAACATGGCGCTGCTTAAGCAAGACTTCCCCAATCTGCATGTCGTCAAACTCGAACAAAACTATCGCTCCACCAACCGCATTCTAAGCGCGGCGAATACGGTCATCGCCAATAATGAGCATATTTTTGATAAGGCGCTGTGGTCGGACAAGGGTGAGGGTGAGCGCATTCGAGTGATTACTTGCCCGTCGGATTTTGATGAGGCGGAACGCGTCGCCAAAGAAATCGTCGCACACCGCCTGCGTAACGGCAACACATGGGATCAGTATGCGGTGCTGTATCGCTCGAATTTCCAAGCACGTGTGCTAGAGACCGAGCTGCGTCAGCTGAATGTGCCTTATAAGCTCTCGGGCGGTACGTCATTCTTTGCGCGTACTGAGATTAAGGATGTGATGAGCTATCTGCGCATCATCCTAAATCCTGATGATGACGCGGCGTTTTTAAGGATTATTAATACGCCGAAGCGCGGTATGGGCTCGGCGACGCTTGAGAAGCTGGGTCTGCTCGCCCAAGAATATGGCATCTCGCTGCTGTCTGCGTGTTCTCATGCGGGTCTCAAGGCGGCTGTTGGTGCTAAGGCGAGTAATACTTTGTATGCATTTGCTGATTTTATTGAGCGTTACACGCGTGAGCTGTATGATAATGCTGATCCCATGCCATTGGTACGTCAGATGATCATCGAGACGGGTTATATTGATTACATCAAAGAAGACAGCAAAACCCCACAACAAGAAAAAAACCGCCTTGACAACATCGAATCCCTCTACCAGAGCATCGCGACACTCATCGACCGCGCTGAAGAGGATGAGGATAAGACCATCGAAGCGGTGATTCGTAAGATGATGCTGCTTGACATGCTTGAGCAGCAACAAGAAGAAGATAACACCAATAAGGTGAACCTAATGACGCTCCACGCCGCTAAGGGGCTTGAGTTCGATTATGTGTATATCATCGGCGTCGAAGAAGAGATTCTGCCACACCGTAATTCGCTCATCGAAGAGAACACCGAAGAAGAGCGTCGTCTCATGTATGTGGGCATCACGCGTGCCAGATTGGAGCTGACTTTAACACTTGCCCAAAAACGCCGCGCAGGACGTGATTTTAAGCAGACGACCCCGTCACGATTCTTAGAAGAGCTGCCAACCGACCACATGGATTACCCAGGCAGATCAGGCGTCAAAAAAGACCCAAAACTGGTCGCCCAAGACTACCTGTCGAACATTCAAGCCATGCTTGCAGCCAAGCGCGGCGGCTAATAACAAAAGTCGCAATCATATAAAGACATAACTGAAATAAAAACTGTGCTAAAATGACTGCGACTTAAAAACTAATTATAAAAAGAATTTGGAGAGAATTGGTGCAAAGTGTTGACCATTCTGAATTGGAACATGCCTTACAGCGCATCACCGCCCTAAAAGAGCTGCCTGAACCACAGGCGCTCAAGGAGCTGGTGGATCTCTTGCGCGTGAATGATGGCGACGAAGAGATCGCCAATGATAAGATGGATGAGCTGATCGAATTCATCGAACAAAAACCCGAATATGGCGCATCGCTTGCTGCATTTATCCTAAGGCTAACCAATAAATACAACCAAGTCACTCTATATACCGATACGGGCATCGCCTCAGATCATAGTTTTTCTTATAGTGTTAATCGTCTGATAGGACATCGATTCTTGCCACTATTGCCCGATGAGGATTCGGTGGTGGAGCTGGCAAGTTACCTATTTAATGAACGCAGCGACTTGCGTTGGGTGCGCATGATTGATGAAGACAAGTGGGACAAGCTGGTCGAGCTTGTGCATGTCGATGAATCGGATCTAGCACTGGTGGCGACTGCTAAGAATAATATCCTAAACGCCATCGTTATCTTATCTTATCGCATCAGTGGCATGGGTCTGCATCCTGATTTGATGTCTGCTTATCCGCAGATGCTTAACCACTCTGCCGCCTTCGTCGCTCAGAACCAAGAAGCAGTTTTATTCGTGAATCAATACCGTAAAGCGCATGAGCTTGACCTAATGACGGACATCATGCCTGATGAGGACATCAGTCCTGCACCGCTGCTTGTTATGTTGGAGCAGTGCGAGGAGATTGCCACCAGCGTACGTAAGCGTATCTATAAGACGGGCATTTCTATTCGCCTGACGAACATGCTTGTGCGACTAGAGCAGAGCTTGCATCGCATGCAGGTATTGATTGAGCTGGTATCAGACATCGACAAAAAACGCGACAAAGCCATCGTGGAGCTAACTGCTCAGATTGTGCGCACCGCCAAGACACGTTATAGCTTTGGTTATCTGATTGAGAATAATACCAAGCTGCTGTCGCGCAAGGTTACCGAGAATGCCAGTCGTGTCGGCGAGCATTACATCAGTACTGATCGCATAGGCTATCACAAGATGTTCAAAAAAGCGGCGATCGGTGGCTTTTTTATTGCTTTCATGGCGACGATGAAAATCCTAGGCTCGTCATTGGTGCTGGCACCGATTGGCAAGGCATTCATTAACAGCATGATCTATGGCTTGGGCTTTGTGACGATCCACATTGCAGGCGGTACGGTTGCCACTAAGCAGCCTGCGATGACGGCTGCCGCCATTGCCTCGACCATCTCGCATGGTGCTGGCAACAAAAAAAACCAGCAGCTCACCAAGCTTTCTGAATTGATTGTTGATATCTTGCGTACGCAGTTCGTGGCTATTATGGGTAATATTTCGATTGCGATGCCGATTGCGCTGATGATTGCCTATGCTTGGCTATATTTCACGGGTGCGCCGATGATCGATGGCTCGAAGGCGGCGCATCTGCTGCATGAGCTTGATCCGATTCGTTCATTGTCACTGCCGCATGCGGCGATCGCAGGCGTGTTCTTGTTCTTATCGGGGCTGATCGCAGGTTATTATGATAATCTGGCCGCCTATAATAAAATCGGTGAACGCATTCGCAGACATCGCTTGTTGTCACACATCATGCCTAGCAAATGGCAAGATAAGCTCGGTGGTTTTATTGAGGCGAATCTGGGCGCGATCATGGGTAACTTTATCTTTGGTTGCTTCCTAGGTAGTACAGCGACGATCGGCTACATGCTTGGGTTGCCGCTGGATATTCGCCACATTGCTTTTGCGTCAGCGAACTTCGTGCATGGGCTGTTCTACCTATCGCCACAGGATTTGACGTGGGGGCTTGCGCTACTGTCCTTCGGTGGCGTGCTGCTTATCGGTATGGTGAACCTGATGGTGAGCTTCTCCTTGGCGTTGTTCGTGGCACTGCGCTCAAAAGAAGTGGAATTCTTCGAGTGGAAGAAGCTAAATAGCTTGATATGGAAGCACTTCTTGGTCAATCCTTGGGACTTTTTCTTTCCTAGAAGTGAGTCGGTGAAATATGCCCAGATTGATAGTGAAGGGCGTGTGATCTATGAAGAGGTGTCAGATGAAAAAGAACCCACCACGCGTGTGCTGCCTGATAACTATGTCGTGCGTCGCCTAGGTCGTAAACCTAAGGACAAAGACAAAGAGCAGGAAAAAGATAAGTCAGGTGATGAGAATAAAGGCATTCGCGAGGCGATCGCTGAACATCATAGCGATGATGAGGAGATTGAGACAATAGAGGTGAGAGAAGATCAAAATACCACGCCACTACCCAAGCCTGACAAGCCACCAAAACTACCTAAGTAATGCTATAATCAAAACACTACCCATCACTGGGTGGTGTTTTTAATTTTTCAACGACTGCGCTTGGCGATATGCCGTAATGTGTAAAATTAAGGGGGATATGTCTAATGATTTTGTCAGGTTTATTCAAGATGAGCTGAGTGATTATTATAAATTAACTTACAAAAAGATTTTCGGCGAGCATTGTCTGTTCTATGGCGATAAGATTATTGCGATCATTACTGACGATGATGAGATCTTTGTGAAAGTGGATGGACAGACGCGTCATGAGTTTGCGCAGGCGGGTGGTCATTCATATACTTATGTTGCTCAGGGCAAGCAGCGGGTCATGCATTACATGAGCGTGCCAAGTGAAGTGATTGATGATCGTGATGAGCTTGTGCGTTGGTTTCAATTGGGTGTTAAGGCGTTAAAGAGCGCGGATGGATAATCCAAATGCGATGATAAATGCAGTCTATTAAGCCAATATATTACCGCTTGAACGATGATGGTAAGATGATATTACACAGCGATGACGGTGCATGTGGGTGCGATTTGATATAATGTCACTGCTACAATTAGCCACAATTAAATCCGATAATAGAGAATCTTATGAATAATACAAATAATATATTAACCCCGTTTGTCTTAAATAACGGCGTCAAAGTACCCAACCGTCTCGTTGTCGCTCCGATGACGCATTATGCATCGAATCCTGATGGTACATTATCTGATGAAGAGCGTGATTTTTTGGTGGGTCGCTCGGATGATTTTGGGTTATTCATCACAGCAGCGACCTTAGTTCACCCAAGTGGCAAGGCGTTCGTTGGTCAGCCGTGCGCCTATGATGAGCAGTATTTGCCGAGCCTGACTCAGATTGCAGACATCATTAAG
Source organism: Moraxella ovis (assembly GCF_900453105.1). Taxonomy (NCBI): domain Bacteria; kingdom Pseudomonadati; phylum Pseudomonadota; class Gammaproteobacteria; order Moraxellales; family Moraxellaceae; genus Moraxella; species Moraxella ovis. Next base: position 1,388,871 of record NZ_UGPW01000001.1, on the reverse strand, counting down.
AAGGGTGGTGCGAAGGCAATCTTGCAGATTCATCACGGTGGCCATCAGTCTTGAGCTGAATTTGGCGAAGTGATTGCGCCGTCTGCCATGGATAACGGCAAGCAGATCGCTCGTGCGATGACGGTGGATGAGATACGCGCTCTTATTAACGGCTTTGGCGTGGCGACTGACCTTGCGATACGAGCGGGCTTTGATGGTGTAGAGATTCACGGCGCGAATAATTATCTTATCCAGCAGTTCTTCTCACCCTAGTCGAATCAGCGTGATGATGAATGGGGTGGCAGCCTCGAGAACCGCCTTCGCTTCGTGGATGCTGTCATACAGATGGTAGATGAGGTGAGAACCAAGCACGTCAAGCCTGACTTTATTGTCGGTTATCGTTTATCCCCCGAGGAAGCGGGCGAGCAGGGACTGACGATGGCGGACTGTTTTGATTTGATTGATTATCTGGTTCAGCAACCATTGCAATATCTGTATGTCTCGCTGTGGGGCTTTTATAAGAAAGCTCGCCGCGGTGCAGACGCGAACCTTACTAGAATGTCTCTCATTCACGAGTGCATCGCTGGACGTCTGCCACTGATTGGGGTGGGCTGTCTGCTGTCCGCTGATGATGTGAATCGTGCTTATGCGACAGGGTGGGCTGAATTCATTGCGGTTGGTAAGGCAGTGATGATTAATCCCAATTTCGCCACATTGATGAAAACTGACGAATACGATAAGATCAACACTGCCATCGATCCTGAGTGCAACCACATCTACAAAATCCCAAGCCAGTTGTGGGCATACCAACAAAAAGGACTTGCCTACTTGCCGCCTTTAAAGGGCAAACAGTGGCAGCCTTTGGATATTTGATTTGTGGACTTGAAAATATCAAGACAGACAGCATAAAGATGACATTAACCAGCACTAACGCGGAGCAAGCCATGAGCAATCCCAATCTTAATACAACAGATACAAATAACACATCCTTTGACAGTCTGGACATCGATAATCTAGACTTCGATGCCATGCTTGGCGACTTCGCTGATGCAACCGTTGAAGGCGGTTTTGATGCAGACAGTGCTGAGGATGACTGCGCAGGCGGTGCTTGTAAAATCTAAATCAGATAACGAACCGCCTTTATGGGTGGTTTTTTATTTTATACAGAATTAATCGAATGGAATAAGTGATGAGAATTGTAGAGGATTTGGGTCAGATAGAGCAGACCATCACAGAGCATGGCATCGTTCTGCTGTACGTGCAAGCGCCGAACTGTGGTGTGTGCAAGGTGTTCTTGGAGCGGGTGAGGGGTATGGAGGCGGATTTTGATGATGTGCAGTTCATGCAGACGAACATCGCGGATGTGCCAAGTATTGCAGGGCGTTTCCATGTGTTGACCGCGCCTGCTGTGTTGGTGTTCTTATTGGGAAAAGAGATGTATCGAGGCGCCAGATATCTAAAATTAGATGAGATCAAAGAAGTTCTGCAAGACTGCCAAAGTTTACAATGATTATTTCTATTCATACCATGGAGCAATAATATAAAGACCACCAAATCGGTGGTCTTTATATTATGCAAGGGTTATCCCTTTAGGATTTTGGCATGAAATTCAATATGTTCACGAATGAAGCTTGCGATAAAATAGTAGCTATGATCATATCCGCTGCGCAGATGAAGCGTCGCATTAAAGCCAAGCTCGTTAGCTTTTTGGATGAATTTCTCAGGTTGTAGCTGCTCAGGGTAGAAGCTATCCGCCAGGCCCTGATCTATCAGGATGGGTAGGTCTTTGCGGGTGCATTTATCCAGTAACTGCAAGCTATCATATTCTGACCATGCTGCCGCATCATTGCCTAGGTAAGCACTAAAGGCTTTTTTACCCCAAGGGATGTCGCCTGGGTTGACGATGGGTGCGAAGGCAGAGACGCTCTTGTATCTTTGTGAGTTCTTCAGAGCAATCTGCAGTGCGCCATGCCCACCCATGCTGTGCCCGAAGATGGCGCGCTCGTCAGTCACAGGAAAATGACTTTCGATGATCTTTGGTAGCTCATGCACCACATAGTCATACATTTGGTAGTGCTTAGCCCATGGTTCTTGAGTGGCATTGACATAAAACCCTGCGCCTTGCCCCAAATCATACGCATCATCATCAGCCGCGCCATCACCCCTAGGCGATGTATCAGGCATTACCAGTGCAATGCCATGCTGACTGGCGAACTGCTGGGCGTGCGCCTTCGTGGCGAAATTCTCATCGGTGCAGGTAAGACCAGACAGCCAATATAGCACCGGCACTTTTTTGCCGTGAAGGGCTATAGGTGGCAGATAGATGGCAAAGGTCATCGTGCATTGGTTGGTATCAGAGAAATGCTGATAACGCTTATGATGCCCATCGAACATCTTGTAGTGGTTGATTTGGGTGAGTTTATCCATGATTATCCTATCAATATTGTGGTAGCCCTTAGAGTGTCTAAGGGCGGGGTATTTGAATGAATTAGAAATGTATCACTGAACGGATTGACTTGCCTTCATGCATCAGATCAAATGCGGTATTAATCTCATCAAGTGGCATGGTGTGCGTGATGAAGTCCGTCAGTTTAAACTCGCCTTTCATGTATTGGTCGATCATCGCAGGCAGCTCAGTGCGACCCTTCACGCCGCCGAACGCCGAACCACGCCATACACGTCCTGTCACCAGCTGGAATGGTCGCGTGCTGATCTCAGCACCTGCAGGCGCGACACCGATAATGATGCTCTCGCCCCAGCCTTTATGGCAGCATTCTAGCGCTGAGCGCATGACATTGACATTGCCGATGCATTCGAATGAGAAGTCCACACCACCGTCTGTCATGTCAATGATGACTTCTTGGATCGGCTTGTCAAAGTCATTGGGGTTGATGCAGTCAGTTGCGCCCAATTCCAAAGCTTTATCAAATTTATCCGCATTAATATCAATGCCAATAATGCGACTTGCACCTGCCATTCTCGCGCCGATGATCGCTGCTAGGCCGATACCACCAAGACCAAACACTGCTACGGTGTCGCCTTGCTTGACTTTGGCGGTCTTGGTAACAGCACCGATGCCTGTCGTTACGCCACAGCCCAATAGGCAGACTTCTTCTAGAGGTGCTTCTTTTTGGATCTTGGCAAGCGAGTATTGAGAGACGACTGTGTATTCTGAGAAGGTGGATGTGCCCATATAATGATAAATAGGCTGACCATCCTTAAAGAATCTGACCGTACCATCTGGCATGAGTCCTTTGCCCTGTGTGGCGCGCACTGATGAGCATAGGTTGGTTTTGTTGGATTTGCAGAATTTGCATTCTCGGCATTCGGCAGTGTATAGAGGGATGACGTGATCACCAACAGCAAATTCAGTCACGCCTTCACCAATCGCTTCGACGATGCCTGCGCCTTCATGCCCAAGCACGCAAGGGAATATGTCTTCAGAATCCTGACTGCTCAAGGTGTGAGCATCAGTATGGCAGACACCTGTGGCCACGATGCGCACTAAGACTTCGCCTTTTTGGGGGTGGCATGAGGTCAAGTTCTTCGATTTTTAGAGGTTCGTTGGGCGCCTACGCGACCGCAGCACGAGTTTTAATGAGGTTTATGAATGCACCTTAATTCGTAAAATTAAAAAAGTTTATTGGATGTGTATCATATCAAATCAAGAGTTATAAAAATAATTGTTTTAGGTAATTTTGGGCTTCAATAAAATTAATGTGCCATTGGCTTTTATGAAGTTTTTCAATGAATTTTGGCTATGTTCAAAACCGAGTTGGAACTCCAATGCCACCTATCCTAGCATAAGTTCTGATTCTTGCAAAATCTGGTGGAAGTTGAATGTCTGAAAATCTCTGACTTTTGCAAAACTTGGTTGAATGTGAAAAAACATAAGAACTTGATTGTGCGTACAAGAATAATTTTGGATTGAATTTTTGATAAATAATTTGATTGCTTGATGTAAAACAAGCCAGTGACTTACTGATTCACTGGCTTGTTTTGAATACCAATCATCTTTCTGGATGCTTTCACTTAAGATTTTTACCTAGTTACTCTTCTGAGGTTTTTTGTTGGCTTTATCTAAGCCTATCTGCCCATACAAGGCTCTAGCTCTGATCATTTCAAAACCATAACCTCTGCCCAATCGGTTGGCAAGCTTAATTAAACCATTGGCACATTCCGTGTAGCCATTGCTCACTTTAGTGGTGCTGTCCCAATAGCTGAAGGTCTGGGTAAAATGTCGTTTGACGATTTGTTTAAGATGATAAAACTCAGGCAGATGCACCCCTGTTACCTGCTCATCAATACTGTCAGTCCATTCAAAAAATGCCAACATTGCCGCATTTTTATCTTTAGCTTCATAAATATCAAAGAACTTCTCTTTTAAATAATAGGCAATCACAAGCTTTGGATATTCTTTGGCAAGTACTTCTAAGATTTTTAGGTCGTCAGAAGACAGCTGTGCTAATCGCTTAACCAACAGCCAGCGTAGATGCTTTTTTAATTGCTTGCGTCCTTTGGTGTCCAATTTATTTTGATGGGACTTTCTAATGCTCTCCAGGGCTTCGTTGGCGAGTTTAACAACATGAAATCTATCCAAAACCAAGTTGGCAGAGGGTAAGCATTTGGCACAAACATTTTAAAAGGCTGCCACATATCACTACAAACCGTATGAATACTCTCTTTATTGGGTAGCTGCTCAAAATAACTTTCAAGATAGGATTGTTTTCTGGTTGATAGGATATTGAACAATCTATGATGCTCAAGGTCTGTAAGCACATAGCGATACTCACCAGCAATCATCACTTCATCAATACCCAAAATACTTGGGGTAGGTCTTGGATAACTTTGTTCCAAGTAACTTAAATAGTCTTGTGCAATATTGCGAATAGTATTGACCGATAGGCCGATCTGCCTCAATAGTTCGCTAAAAGCAAGCCTAAAGCAGTGGTTTTGGATGTGCTGCACTAGCCTGTGGGCACACCTACGGTTTTCATCAACACAAACAATGCTGTCACTGAACACTTACTTGCATACTTTACAACGATAGCGACGTGCACTAATCTGTAATGTGGTGGGTTTCATGTACAGTGGCGTGTCTGTATAACAATATTCTCGGCTACCATGCTTGTATAAACCGCCACCACAATTGAGGCAGTTGACTAAATGATAAGTTGTTTTGGCATAGATAGTTACTGCTTCATCATGATTTTCAATGCGGACACTTTCAACATCAGCTAAGCTTAATAAGTCAATCATTTTTGTTTCCCTGTAAATAAATTTAAAAATAAAAAGAAAATTTTACAAAAAACTTAATTTAAGGATAACAAAGCCCTCTACAGGGCTTGACAAGTCAAACTCCGTTTGGGATAATGAGACTGTCCCGATTAAGACAATTTCATTATAAAAGCGCTACCAATTGCCGTTGGTGGCGTTTTTGCTTTATTATCCACAAAAATTTATGGCCAGTGCATAAGCTATCTCCCGTTACTCATTCTTTCTATTAGTCATTAAAAAGACACGCAAAAAGCGTGCCTAGTCCTATGCAGATGTAGAATGTATTGATCTGCTTATTTGCAAGTTGCAGGTAGTGACTGCAGATTCATGACGACTCTTTTCTTCATTAATAAGCTTGGCAATAAAGCCTGATAATGATTGAAAGTCATTGTCAGCTTGCTCTTTCGCCCAATCTTTCAAGTATATTGGTAGTTTTATGTTGCTCTGAGCAATCTGGCGATTATTTCGAACAGTCATATGATGCTCCTTATGTAGGTATGTCAACCGATTGTCTCATCATAAATGATCGATTGGTTATTGTCAAATAATTTTGTACCAATATATATTTTTTATTTTATTTATATATACCATATTGTACCATAAATATAAAATAACGGTATACAATGTAGCAAAAGTATATTAATTTTCACTCACTTTTTAGTATAATAAATTCATTTAAATCCAAAGGAGCTGTTCTTATGGCTGGTGATATTCAGGTGAATCTACGCATCCCACCTGACCTGAAACAAAAACTCTTAGAACAAGCAGAGTTTAACGGACGCTCGCTTAATCTTGAAATGAATTATCGCTTGGTCAATTCATTCTCTACCCCTAATGACAGCTATGCAGACATCATCCAGAAGATGGATGAGATTGTCGCTCGTCATCATAAAACCAAGCGATTAAGCGCCATTAAAGAGCGATTAAATATCGCTTTATTGGAATTGTGTAAAGTTCCGATAGTCAGACAGCTTACCCCTGCACGCATTGCTTATGAATTGGGTTATGAGCGTGCCGATGAAGTGGTTCGCTGGTTTGAAGGGGATTTTGAACCTACCTTTACCCAGCTTGAACAGCTGGCAGGTTATTTAGGCTGTGACGCCGCTTGGTTGATGTTTGATGAGGGCTGTCCATACCCTACTAAAAACAAAGACTTTAGCAATTTAAATACCGTCGAGGCGGTGGTTGAGTTTTGTTTTGAGCCAGAGGCGGGATTTGATGAGGTTCAAAAGGTTTCATTCATCCGAAATGACACTCACACAGGCGAGGTGCTGATCATCAAGCAATTTGATCAAAAGCACGCTCAGGTCTATATCACCAATATCCATCTAAGCGATGTTGTCGGTGCCACGGGTGCCAGAATGCAAGCTTTATTTGTACTGGCATTAAGATTTATTTGCAAAAGTAGTGAATACAAACATCGAGCCATGAGTTATGTATTTGACACAGATCGGTGCGAACAATTAAAACAAGGCATGCAGCATCCACTCAATCTGATGGCGCGCACCACCTTTATTTCATGGATGGATGATATTTGGGATCGGTATATGTATGAAAAACAAGATGCTAATTACTACTGGCAAGGTTATCGAGATTTGTGCTTTAGGGTGCAGACATATATCAATGAGGATGCTAGATTGAGAGCTTATTATGATTGATTCAAGTCGTGACAGCAAAGGTCAGGCAAATGGTCAAGATCGCCTAATGACCATCTAATCAGCAATTAAAGTTACCTGATTGTAACTGATGGATTTGATGATTGCAAGATGCTTTATTTAGATTTTATCATCATTTGATTTATCTTAAAAAAATTAAATCATTTTTTAAATATTGTGATTATAAATAGAGTTGCATAATAACCATAGATGCTGATTAGTATCATAAAACAAGAAGTGATTCGAGTATGCAGAGTAACTTTTAAATAAAGTTAAAAAACAAAAATTAAATTCTTAAATAGATAAGACTTTATTTTTAAGAATACCTGTGCTAATATCCACACAATATTACTGCTTTGTTACTAAAATAGGCAAACTGGCAGGTGTTTTGGCAAATTAAGATGATAATTTGGTAGTGTAAGTTAGGGGTGTTATGAACCGCTTTTGTTATCGCATCATTTTCAGTAAAAGCCTAGGCAGATTTGTGGTGGTTTCTGAAAAGACAAGATCAGAAGGCAAATCTGACAACCCTAGCGTGGGTGGTAGTACGCCAGTTTCGTCAACATCGCTTGGTTTTGGTGTTGGCTTTGGTTTAAAGACCCTTGCACTATCACTTCTGTTTGGTTTAGGTCTAACCGTGCACGCCAACACACCCACCACCATCACCGCTGACCCATCTGCCGATAAAGCCTTGCAGCCCATCATCCTGCCTACCGCCAGTGGCATCACTTCTGTCAATATCGCCACGCCTAATGCCAACGGCTTATCCAATAACCATTACAGCCAGTTTGATGTCGGTAGCACAGGTGCTGTATTAAATAACAACCGTAAAGCAGTCAATACCCAAATCGCAGGATATGTACAAGCTAACCCCTTTATGGCTCGTGGGGAAGCTAATACCATCTTAAACCAAGTCAATTCAAACCACCCAAGTCACTTAGGTGGTTTTATTGAAATTGCAGGTAAAAAAGCCGATGTCATCATTGCCAATCCATCAGGGCTTGTCATCAATGGTGCTGGCTTTATCAATGCTGGTAATGTCCATCTGGCAGCAGCAAACAGCCAAGTTAATCACGGGCAAGTGACAGGTTATGAAGTTGGCACAGGTCATATTGCCGCCCATGGCAAATTAAACCTACAAGGCACCGATTATGCCACTCTCATCGCCAAAACCGCCCAAATCCATGATGAGATTTATGCAGGCAAACAGCTGGATGTTATCTTGGGTGAAAACAGTGTGAATATTCAAGATGGCGATTTCACACAATTAACTGCCATCAATAAACAAACTAGCACATCATCCGCCAGTCAAACCACCAATAAGGAGCAACAAGGCACTACGCCAATCTTGGCATTGGACATTTCAGCGCTTGGTGGTATGTACGCTGGTAAGATTCATCTTGTCGGCACAGACAAAGGCTTTGGGGTTAATAATCAAGGGGTTATCACAGCAACCGGCAATGGAAGGCAGTTTGGCACAGGTACACTCACCTTGGATAGCCAAGGCAATCTTGTCAATACTGGTAAAATCCTAGCCAAAGACGCTGTCACCATCAACACACATGGTAGCACCACTCAAAACAACGGCACCTTGTTAAGTGAACAAGCTGATATCGCCATCAATACCGCAAGTCTTAATAACGCCGGTACCATCACCAGCACACAGACTGCCAAGATTGATGCTCAAAATAGCATTAAAAACCTTGGTAGTGTCTACGGCGGTGTTTTGCAAGTTCATACGGATAAGCTTAATAACACCGGTCAGCTGATCCAAACTGGTACAGGCAAGCTTGGTATCACCACCGATACACTCATCAACACTGATAAAGCTGTAATCGGTCAAAGCCTGTATGGACAAACCAGTATCCCCACACCTTCTACCCCAAGCAGTGATCAAAGTGCTGGCAGTATCAGCAGTGAGCCAGCAGATAATACAAATACATCAGGCGGTACAGGTAATTTGGGAACCAACCCACAACCACCTGCTTTAAGTGGCTCTGGTGTAAACACTCAAACCAAACCCGTCCCAACTGCTCGCGGTCATATCACTGCTACCACCAGCATTCACAACACCGGCAATCAAGCACTCATCACAGCCACAGGCGACATTAGTATCACCGCTAATCAGACCAGCAACACCAATCAAGCATCCATTGACGCACAAACCTTAAACACCAAGACTCTTACCAACACCAACAGTAAAATCGCCTTAGAGGATATTAATTGGCAATTAACTCGCTTTGACAACAGCAAAGGCAGCATCACTGCCAGAGATGGCATGGTGATTGACAGTGGTTCTGTCATCATCAACACAAGTGGCAGCTTAGCAAGTGGCGGTGATATGACACTCATCGCCAAAGACAGTATTATCAATCAAGACGGCACCATTACCGCAGTCAAACAAGCAGATATCACTGCCAAAGAGTTACAAAACGGTGGCACCATCACGGCTGATGCAATTGCCATTACGCAACAAGTGGACTATACCCATACCGATCAAGATAAGCTTGTTGCCAATCGCTTAGCGTTTACAACAAGTGGCAAGCTGATTAACCAAAGCCAATTAACCGCGGATCAAACATTAACACTGAATGCCAATTACATTGATAACACGCAAGCAGGTATTATCAATAGCGGCAATCACACACAGATTACTAGCCAAACAAACATCACAAACCAAGGCTTAATCAATGGCGATACGACCATTGTTAAAGCCGCAAACACCATCAACAACCAAGCTTTTGGTCGCATCTATGGCACACAGCTTGCGATACAGGCTGATACGCTGAATAATACACCAGCAAAAGCTACCAACCAACAAACCAATCAAGAAAATGATCATCATACAAGCCCTGTGATTGCCGCAAGAGAGCGTCTGGACATTGGTGTTAATCACTTAAACAACAACCCCAACCCTGACAGAGTAGGCAAATTCAACGAAGATTTCGACAATCAAGCTTTAATCACAAGCCTAGGCGGACTACACATTGGTGGCAGCCTAGATGACGACCATCATGCCACAGGCAAAGCACAGACAGTTGTCAATAAAGGTGCGACGATTGAATCGGCAGGACAGATGCAGGTTGACACCAAAACCCTGCTAAACACCAATGCTGATTTTAAAAAGCATACGGTTAAGGTAGACGCAGAATCTGTTTATGGACAAACGCTTTACCGCGCTCACGAACAAGCTGCCGCCATCCCCACCGCTCAAAAAAGCACTGATGTTGCTGATTTGGGTAAAAAGCCCATGGCAGGTTTATTTGACTGCCCTAAAGGCAGTGAGTGTATTGTCAATTATGATCACAACTCCCCCATCTGGTCATACTTTAAGATTGATGCACCCAAACAGCCCATTCCAGACATCAAAGCCAAAGATTTATTGGATGAGCCTAAGCTACCAAAGAATGAAACCGCTGAAAGTTGTGCGTTGGCAGAAGCAAGCAACCAAGCTTGCACACAGTATAATGAAGCATTGGCCAATTATACCAAGGTCATGGGTCCTTTATTAAAATGGCAAGAGGATAATGCTGCCTCCATTGAAGCGTTAGAACTGGCTATCAGGGAATATAATCGCCAATTTGCCACAAATAAAAGCGATGTTGATTTAGCCCTAAACATCTACACCACCGATGAAGCAAAACTTGGACCAACCAGCAAAAAAGGCGCACCAGATGGCGCTTTGTATGTCAAAGATGCCAGTGGCAATTTCCACTTTGTTACCGAAGAGGTGGATGTCATTACTACTGACTTTGTCGTCTATGAAGATAAAACCTTATCTTCTGACCCTGCTCGCATGGTGGCAGGACAAAATCTTGTTATACATGGCGACACTCTGATTAATGATAAAAGCCAAATGAATGCAGGCGCAGGCTTTTCAGTGATTGGCGATACTGTCATTCAAACACCTGACAATGGCTTGTATGGTGAAAAAACCAAAGTCACCGAAAATGGTCGCTTTACAAGATATACTGTACGCTCATCAGCTGGTGGTCGTCGTCATAAACGTGTACCTAATGGTGGTGGTAGCTTTACGCAATCCTTTGCGCCACTAGCAACATATGGGCTCCCCATCTTAAACGCTGCCATCAACAAAACCCCATCGGCCATAACATTTGACCAATCAGCCTTGACCAGTGGTGATGTGGAGACGGTGCTTGCTGCTCTAAAAGCCAATCAATCTGCCTTATCCCTTGATGCTAAGCAACAGCTATCAAAGCTGCTTGCTGCCAAAGCACAAGGACAAGCTGTTGATGAAGCAATCTTACCAGAGTTGACCAAGGTATTGTCTCAAAGCGTCAATACTAAACCAGCCTCTGTGATAAGTGCAGACTTCTCACAGCTGACCATCCCAAGTTCAGCCCTTTACATCATCAACGCTGACGACCCCAATCTGCCACTGGTTCAAACTGACCCTGTGTTCACCGATTACAAACAGTGGTTGTCATCTGACTACATGCTAAAAGCACTACAATCAGACCCAAATCACATCCATAAACGCCTATCTGATGGTTATGGTGAACAAGAGCGTATTAAAGATCAGTACTATCTACTGACAGGCAGACACATCAACACCGATTATCACAGTAATGAAGAAGCTTTTAAAGCTTTAATGGATAATGGCATCACGGCAGCCAAGCAGTTCGGCTACACGCTTGGCACCGCACTCACGCCTGATCAGATGGCAAACTTAACCACTGACATCGTTTGGCTGGTCAAACAACCAATTACGGTCGTCACCAAAGACAAAGATGGTAATAGCATCACCAAAACCCAAGACGCCTTAGTACCCAAGCTGTATCTAAGATCTGCCAACATCGCGACAGGCACGCTTAGTCCTGATGGTAGATACAGTACCGTCTCTGCCAGAAGCATTGATATGCAGCTGACTGGCAATTTGGATAACAATGGTAATGTCATTGCCAAAGGCACCATGAGCATCAAAGCAAACAATGTCACCAATGACGGCGGTATTTATGGTAACTTTGTCGCTGTCACAGCAGATAATACCATTGCCAATCATGGCACCATGTATGCAAACAGTGCCATGAGTCTAGATGCTGGCAATCAAATCATCAACCAAAGCCAAACAACCACTCATCACAACAAACAAGGGCAAAGCACTTCATCCAATACCGCCATCACACGCATCGCCACCATCCGTGTGGGAGATGGATTAAAAGACCAAACAGATGAACAGGGTAATCCATTAATCACCCTAAGTCTGCGTGGCAATCAGATCATCTATCAAGGTGCCACATCAGACAACACAGGCGGCAGTACCCACATGACCGCCGAAAATGGCATCGACATTGGCACTGTTACCGTAAGCAATCACATCAGTGCTGTGGCAGATGAGAATAATTACTTTAACTACAGCCAAACAACTGATGTGGGTTCAAACATCACAAGTCATGGCAACACCATCATCAGAACCACAGGTGAGTATGCAGACATTAACATCCAAGGCTCAAGTATGCAGTCGGGTGGTACAACTGCTGTTGTGGCAACAGGGGATGTTAGCATTAGCGAAGGTAGACAAACCGAGCGTGCAGAGAGTGCAAGTTTACACACTAACCGCCGCTTAACAGGCAGTAAAACTGAGCAGTCTGGCTTTGGACAGTACAGTGACAAGAGTCTAGTAAGTCAAGTTGGTGGCAATCAAGTTGTCATTCAAGGCGTAAACACCAGTCTAATCTCAACCGAAGTCTTGGCAGATAAGGACATTCTTATCAAAGCCGACAACCAACTGCTTATTGGTTCTGCCAAAGATAATGTGAGCGGTCATAGTAGCCACGAGGTCACAAAAAAAGGCTTATTTGCCACTTCGCCAACTTCTGTTACACTAGGCAAACAGCAAACTCGTCAGAACGATGCCTATGAGCACACCACCTACACAGGCTCATTGGTGGGTACCACAGGGGGTAACATCCGCCTTGAAGCTGGTGATGACATCAATATCATCAATAGCGACATCATCGCTCAAAAAGATGCGATTGATGCCAATACAGGTAATATTTTATTTAAAGCCCAAGCTGTAGACATCACAAGCCAAAATATCCAATCCAGCAATGAATCACACTTCTTACAAAAAACCACAGGCATTACCGCCAGTGTTTCAAGCAGTCTTGTTGGCGAGGTTCAAAGCCTAGAAACTCTAAAAGAATCTATCAATGACACCAACTCTCGCCGTGCCAAACTGATGGGCAGCTTGGCTGCTGTGTCTAAAGCACGCACCCTCACTCAAAATCTACAAGACGGTAAGCTCGGTAACATCAGAGCCCAAGCTACCATCGGCAGTCAAAGCACCAAAAGTGATAGCCACAGCCGTCAAGAAATGAATGACGCTGCCAATGTTTATGCTGAGGGTAATCTCATCTTTGATGTCAAAGGCAAAGGTGAAAACAGCACACTCACCGTCACAGGTTCAAACATCAGTGTTGGAAAAAATTTATACAATCTGGTCGAAGGCGATGTTACTTATCAAGCCTCAACCCAGACCAACACCCAAGACAGTCAAAACAGCAGCAAAGGTTGGGGTGCAGGTGTCTATGCCTCTGCCAATCTTAGCACCGATGGGCTGACCTCAAACTCTGCTGGCTTTACCATCAATGCCAACAAAGCAAAAGGCAGTAGCAGTGAAACAACCACAACCCACACCAATACCCAAGTCACTGTTGGCGGTACAACCGTCAATGACATTGGTGGCAGTCTTATCCTAGATGGAGCCAATCTTGATACCACATATCTAACAGGCACAGTAGGCGGTGATCTGATCGTCAAAAGCCGTCAAGATACCTACCAATACACTCATGATCAAAAACAAGCAGGATTTAGTGCCGATGTTGGCTTTAATGGCAAACCCCAAAGCTTTAGTATCAATGGCGGTAAAACCGATGTAGATGCCACCTACGCCCAAGTCACCCACCAATCAGGCATCACAGCCAAAGAGTCCACTCTAATCGTACAAGGACAAGGCAGCTTCACAGGTGGCCATCTCATCACCGATGCAGGTAAAAACCAAACCCAATTTGCCCAAGGCATCCAAACCCAAGGCATACAAAATCAGCTAAGTTATGGAGGCGATGCCATCAGTGTCGGCATTGGTATTGGTGCAGACACCAGCAATCCAAATGGCAAAGCCAAACCTACCCTACAAGGCTTAGGCTATGGTAAAATAACCCCAACCCACAAAACTTCCACCACCCATTCTGCCATCACCGACCAAGCAGGCCTCTCCCACATCAACACAGAAAACTTCAAACAAGCAGAAGTTCAAAACCAGCTTAATGAAATCATCACCAATGAGTTTAATAAAGAGCAAGCACTTAAAGAGCTTGGGGCTCAGACAGTCATTACCACAGAGTTTGGTGAAGAGGCTCCAAAACAAATTGGGGATTATGCCCAAGACAAAGAACTTAAACTACTTGCCCAAGGCAACACCCAAGAAGCCAAAAAATGGGCAGAGGGTGGTGTTTATCGTGTGGCGTTGCATACGGTTGTGGGTGCTTTGGGGACAGGTACTATTGAAGGTGCTGTCACCACAGGCTCTGTTGCAGCAGCTGCACCAACAATCAACAAACTGTCAGAACAAATAACTGAACAACTGGTAAAAGCTGGCATTTCAGAAGATACTGCACAAAATGCCACAAGTCTAATCACAAGTCTTGCCGTTGCAACCGCTACCCAATCAGCAGGTGTAGATACTTCAAGCACTGCCACAGCAGTGAATGTGGATGCGTTTAATCGGCAGTTGCATCCTGATGAGATTCGTTTTATCTTAAATGAGGATAGAGTAAAAAGATTTGCTGATAAATATGGTTTGAGTATTGAGGAGGCTAAAAAAGAGCTGGCAATTGTTGTTACAGCTTACCATGATTTAGAATGGGCGGAGGCATTTGAAAAAGATGGTAATAAATTAAATGTGTTGCATGGGGATCAAGATAGAGCTTTTGATTTTTTATACTACGATGAAGTTGTTCAAGACTATTGGCGTGTTCCCAACGAAACCAATAGCGGCATGAAGTTGTTTAAAGACGATTTAAGGGATAAGGTTCGTGAGGATTCTTTTAAAAATCTAGATGAGTTAATGCGGGCTGCAGCTCATGATCAGACTGTCAGGGAGTATATAGAATTAATATGGGTTAATAAAGATCCTGCATTGGCAGCTTATGAGTATAATAAAGGTGTTGGCAATGCTTATAACACAGCAAACACCAACCCTATTAAAACTACAAAACTCATACTGGATGACTTTATTAATTTAATTCCCAATATTATCAAATCTGCACAAAGCTCAGATATTGGACCTATAGACAGTGTTCGAGGGGTGGCTGATTATGAAAGGCTGTTGCAGTTGCAAGGTAATTATTATGACTACGGATACTTAAAAACATCTCAAGAGATAGAAAACTCTCAAAAAATATGGATGACAATGCCAGTAGCTGAGGTGTCAGCACTTGCAGCTAAAAAGGTTTTGCAGGGGAGGAATATTAGGCATACTAATAAGCCTGCCTCCACTCAAGAGAATAGTGTAAGAATTGAGAATAATGTAAATGCCGATAATGATAGTTTTACTCACATTTCGGATTTAATGAAAAAAGCTGAAAGTACTGGCTGGAAAAGTCCAGACGGCAGTATTATTTGGCCTCCTAACAATGGTATTGTACCACACTCGTCATTTAATACCACAATTCCAGTAGGGTCGAGACTAGATAGGTATGGCGGCACAGGCGATCGCTCCTCATATTTGGCCCCAGTAGATGTTCCTGTTGATGCCAGAGCTTTATCGCCAGATACCAATCTACTAATTAGAGATGAGTACATTGTACTTAAACCCTTGCCTGTAATACAAAGTAAGGTTATGCCTTGGTTTGGAAAAGAAGGTATGGGTATTCAGTATGAAACAAAAGAAGCAACAGGTTTTACAATCAAGCAATTAGAAGAGCTTAAGTATATAGAAAAGGTGGTAAAATGATTGACATCAATATAAATGAAAAATATCATAAGGGAGATTTTTTTCAAAAAAACGAAACTCTATTTCCTTATGATCAATATAAAATCATGATGAAAAAGAGTATAATACATAATCTACAAGGGGAACCTTGTGAAATTTTTGGAGAGAAAATAAACAACCCAAATAATCTCTACTACTGCCTAGACTCTTTGGATAATTGTATTGCTATCTCTGCATTTGAAAAAGGAGAGTATAATCTACTAGCAATTTTTCCTTTAATGAGTTTAACATCGGCATCAAAATATTTTACCGAGATTGTAACGGATGGTAGGGTTTGCATAAAGGATTTTGTATATATCCAATAAATCAATAAGAACAGTAGATTGAGTTGAACGAATGTGAAACCTAACATTTGTGGCTTAACCTATTGATTTTGTTTGGCCTTCGCTTTGCCCAAGCATAACCCTTAAAGACCACAACCCACAACCCACAACCCCAAAAACCCCAAACCCATGACTCACATCAACCACTCATCTTACCATACACTATCCTTACCAAAACGACTGGCATTGGCCGTCTCTTTGACCTTATGCTGTTCAGCTTATGCCAATACCCCTGAACAGATTACCCATCAGCAAATCTTGCTTAATGAGCAAAGACAGGCTGTGCTTAATCAATCATTGATGACAAGCCCTAGCGTGCAAGTTGATGTAGCTGCCTTTGAACCTGTTGCCAAGATGGATTCTATTCATACTAACAGTCAAGACAGCCACGATGATTTGCCTTGTTTTACCATCAACCAAATTGCTTATGCACCACTGGATGTCAAAGATAAAACAGACCTAAGACAATTTTCTTTTGCTCTCACACCCTTAACCCATGGCAAGCGTAGTGTATTGGGTCAATGTCTCAACATCAATGACATTCATCGCATTGTCCGTGATGTACAAAACCACCTCATTGAGCGTGGCTTTGCCACCACCAGAGTCTTTATCGGTGATCAAAACTTATCTGGCGGACAGCTGGTCTTAACCCTCGTACCAGGCATCATCGGACAGATTAAGGCGGATACTTTAAGTAGCCCCAAACCTATTTATACAGTTTATACAGACCCTACAGGACTGCCCGCCAATTTTAAGACCGCTTTGCCTTTTAAAGCTTACGATGTGCTAAACATCAGACAGCTTGAAACCGCCCTTGAAAACCTAAAACGAGTGCCAAGCTCTGATGCTACCTTTGCCATCATGCCAAGTGAGACTGGTAAGGTGGGAGCAAGTGATGTACTCATCAAATACGCTGCATCCAAAAAAGTGCGAGGCAGTTTTAGCCTTGATGATTCAGGCTCAAAAACCACAGGTAAATACCAAGGCAGTGCTACCCTAAGCTTTGATAACCCCACTTGGCATAATGACTTACTTTACTTAACCTACAGCCGTGATTTGGGCAATCGCATCAATAAAAACGAATATACCAATAAGACCGACAAAGGCGGCAGTAAAAACTATGGACTAGGCTATGTATTACCGATTAAAAATACCGTCTTTCATGCCAATGCCAGTCATTACACCTATCATCAAACCGTGGCAGGGGTAAATCAAGATTATCTCTACAGTGGTGATTCGGATAACATCAGTCTAAACGCCAGCCACTTGGTACATCGAGATGCCAAGAGCAAAACATGGCTTAATTTGGGCAGCTTTACCAAATCACAAAAAAGCCATATTGATGATACCCAAATCGATGTACAACGCCGCAAAATCTCAGGTTGGACGGCAGGCATTCGTCATGATATACGCTTGGGGCAAAGTCAGCTAAATACAGATGTCAGCATACAACGAGGTACAGGGGCATTTAATGCCTTGACACCACCTGAGAGTCTGTTTAACGAAGGCACGGCACGCACACCGATTTATAAACTTAATCTCAACTTTGCCACGCCCATCAAAATTAATGATAACTACCAAGCAGGCTATCAGGCAAATCTAAAAGCCCAATACACCCAAGAAGCTCTAGTCCCCAGTGAGCGAATGAGCATTGGTGGGCGATATAGCGTGCGTGGCTTTGATGGTGAGCGGACACTGTCAGGTGACATCGGAGCAATCCTGCGCCAAGATGTCAGCTTTCCCATCAAGCAGTCAAATCACAGTTTATATCTGGCTCTAGATGCTGGCAGTATCGCCATGCAAAACAAAGAACAAGACAACCTGCTGCTTGGGCATACTCTGGTCGGTGGTGCAATCGGCATCAAAGGACAAATTAAGCCACTACGCCTAAACTACGACTTCTTTGCAGGACATCCTATCAGACAGCCTAAATACTTTGGTGATCAAGATTGGGTTGGTGGGATGAGTTTGGGGGTGGGGTTTTAAAAGCAGGTTGACATCAAATCACCCTCAAAAGCAAGTGATTTTGAGGGTGATTTGAAACTGGGTATTTTATGGAATTAATTCAAAAGGGGCATCGACATTAAGGCTTCACATGTTAAATATTTCGCACATTTCCCTTGTGAATAAATACCCCTCCATTCCTTTCCAAAATCACTTGATATTGCACCCCATAGGATTTCGGTTTCATTTTCTGTGGAGGCGGTTAATTTAAATATCGAGTCAGTATAGTAATCTGCACCGGATGCAACCAAAGATTCGCGCATTATAGATCTCTTGCCAACCCTAGGGATTAAGATATCTCCCTCTTTCGCAAAATTGAACGCATGAGGGGTATGATGATATTG
Source organism: Moraxella ovis (assembly GCF_900453105.1). Taxonomy (NCBI): domain Bacteria; kingdom Pseudomonadati; phylum Pseudomonadota; class Gammaproteobacteria; order Moraxellales; family Moraxellaceae; genus Moraxella; species Moraxella ovis. The sequence continues at coordinate 1,370,273 of NZ_UGPW01000001.1, read as the reverse complement.
TCTTTGCTTTAACACAAGATCTTTGTCAATTAAATCTGTGATGTGTACCGCATCAATATTTAGTTCACTAAATTGTTTTTTAGTTTTACTACCACGTCGTATCTCCTTGATAATTTTAGCAATTGTGACATGATTTTTACCAACTTTTGATAATAAGATTTTCTTTTTGGTGTGAAAATTGAAGCATAAGCTTTCACACGCCTCTTCTTCATTCACCACTGGTGCATCTTGAATCCCTCCATCTACCCCCATGCTTAGTAGGCTACAGTGAGAATATTTTTTTGTCTGTATTTTTGGCGATAATCGCATAAGAATCAACTTCGGCGCCAGTGTATATATTATCAGGCAGAGCAATAACACTGACTTCATTAAATTTCTGAAGAAATTTTTTTCTATGCTGCTTAAAGCTAGAAAAACTAATAAAAGGAGCTGAAACAATAAATAGCAAAGATGAAGTTTGGCAAGACAGGGAGATCGCTTTATCTAAAAAGGCAATATCCAATTGATGATAGATTCCAATATTTTCAAAAAAACTAAAAGTATATCCACTTTTTGCTCGATGAAAAGGCGGGTTGCTCAAGAACAAGGTTGTATTCTTGGGAATGTCGCCTAAAAAACCAGGAGAATTGTAAAAAGCGCAGGCATAGACCAATCTCAAATAAGCAAAATTCTAAATAATAAGGCAAAGATTAGATCTAAAAACTTTAGCATATTATGCAAATTTGCATTAAATAACTGCGATATCGATCCAGAAATGCTAAAGGGTCATACAGTTGATTATATTCAAAATTTATCTGCAGCTAGCAACAAACTGCTCTTGTTGGCTGTTTATGATATAGTAAGCAGTAGTATGGATATTTGAAAACAAGATACCTTGCAATGGGAGAATGTTGTATGGCTGATTATGAGTCATTATTAAGAGATACAGAACTAAGAAACAAACTGCGTGATAAGGAGAAGTGCATACTTGATAAATACAACTTCCTTTTTAAGTCAAAATTATGTTCATGTGATGATACCACCATTCATTCGCCGAAAAGGAATTTGAAAAATGATAGAAGTGCAGCAAGTATTAACCAATCTTTCAGCCAAACGAACTGAAAATGATACACACGAAAGACTTGCAAAAAAATTTGTTCGCCCACCATTTGGGCAACAAATTAATCTCTTGCAAAAAACAATCAGTGGCTTTGGTGGGGGTAGAGGCTCAGGGAAAACAATATATTTAAAGTATTTCTCCCACTGGATGCAGCTAAATAAAAAAATCGCTACAGATGTTAATTCTCTTGAAAGTGTGATTTTCTATTGGAAGCCTGATACTACATTTTATCGCTCCATATCCAGAAAGTTGGATGGAAAAATTGCTGGAAATCTATTTTCATCCATGGTGACACTTGAAGTGACACAAGAGCTGATTTCTTTCATGATTAATGCTTGCGAGCATCAAGGTCTTTCTATAGACAGGTTTCTATCTGATAGCAAAATATTACAATTGCTCCAAAATACTTTTTCTGAAAAAGGATGTGCCTTGGAAGATTTAAAAAATAATTTAGACATTCAGAAATCGAGGCTCTATTCTCAAGCATTGCAGGGAGAACCTTTTTTTGTATATCCACCAAATATATTAAAAAATATATATGTTTTAAGGTTTTTATTGATGAGTTTGAAAATCTAAGCGCTGGACAACAATCATTCATTAATGGGCTGTGCAAACATTCACATGACCTACTATCTTGGAATGTTGCATATAAAGCACATGCTCAGGTTTCAAACGAAGTTAGTGAACCTGGTGAGGAATTATTTGATGGTAGTCAGGGCGAGCAGCTGCAAAAGAACCATGATTATGAAGAAATCAATCTTGACAAAATTATAAATAATTTAGCTAGATCTGAAAAGCGTCTTTTTTTGCTAAAGTACTGCTTGCAACCATGGATCCAGACAACTATCAAAAAACTCCTGATGAATGCTGTCTAAGTTTTGCAAGTGGTATATTTAGGGAGTACTCTGCAAAACATCTAGTCTCTGAGTATGTAAAACAAAACCCCAAGTTTGTTGATAGAGCTATAAAAAACCAAAAATATATAGAACACCTCAATGAAGAATCAATAAAGCTTCTAAAGGAGGATGCTGTTTTGATTGTTGCTCTTGCTGCAATATCAAAACATAAAACATTTGATCCTGATATTTTAACCCGTTGTTTAAATAACAAGCTGACCGACCCAGAACTTAAATCCTTCAATGAAAAAATTGATCATTATTTGCATGCGGGAATATTTAAACTGAATTTGGATTCAATGTATAACAATATACCTATATACTCTGGATTTGATAGGTTTATATATTTAAGCGCAGACAATATACGCCATTTTTTGGAATTATGTTATCAATCTTTGGCATTGTACTTTGATTCAGTCAATGCAATACATGACGGCTTCATTGATATTGCCAACATGAATAGCATACCACCTACCCGTATGCATGATGCCGCAAAAGCTGTAAGTCAGAAGCTTGTAAAAGATATTGGTTCGTACGCTCCTCTGGGGCAGGCTTTGAATGTCTTGACTGTAAGACTGGCGGAGATTTTTTACATCTTGCATCAGGATAGGCTGTCAGAGCCTGAAATTAACCATTTTTCGCTAGATAGTAATGCGTTTGAAGGTGGTTTGGAGCGTCTGCTTAATCAGGCATTGTGCTGGAACGTACTCATCGATCATCCCAATACCAAAGAAAAAAACAGTTTAAGGAAACGTATCTAGATTATCAATTAAACCCATGTACAGCCCCGCTTTTGGAATAAGCTATAGAAAGATGCACAAAATTACTTTGGAGGTGCATGATTTGAATATTATATGCAATGGAGATAGCAATCAATTTGAAGAACTTAAACTTAAGTTTAAGAATTCAAATAAAAAGAAGATTCAAGGAGATATTTTTAATGAGTATGATTGAGTGTATTAACTACTTCATATACCAACCAAGCAAAGAGCATCCTTGGGTTAAGAATTTTGATGTCGTATTCTCTGGACAGAACATTGATACCGATGATCGGACAAAATTCTGGAAATGCATGATGGGTGACACTACTCTTATTAAAAAACCTAAAGTTGTTGAAATTGGATGCACCTACCAATCAGACAATGTCCTTATTTCGATGGAGGGGCAAAAAGTTCACATCAGTGCTTTTGCAGAAAAATTATCTGAGTTTCAAAATCAAAATATTCTTGTTGATATAACCACTTTTGATGTGCCAGATCTTACACATTTATTAGATGGGTTATTTAAAAACCTTTTGAAGTTTACTGTTTGCTATATAGAACCTCAAAAATATTGCAATTCATCCAATGCTTTTTCAAAATTTCCTCATTTAAAAGGGGCGTATAATTATGCCCTTTCTGGAAATGGTGCCGGTATGGATTACCTACAATACTTTGAGCCCAAGAAGCTAGGTAGCAAAGCTTATTTTGTTAGCCTGGGGTATGAAGCTTTCCGGCTTGCTGGGTTTTTAAATTCTGATGAAGTGGAAAATGAGCACGATAAATATTTCATAATAGGCGTACCTCCATTTAATATTGGCTGGGAAAAGCGAAGTGTAGACGTAAATTTCACGCTTCTAGCTTCAATGGAAAAAATAGAGCAACGAATCCATCCGATTCCTTCAGACGATCCAATACAAACCTATGAACATATTAAGAAAAAATCGATCCCTTGGATGATGACATAACTATAGTGCTATTCCCAATGGGTAGTAAACCTCAAACACTTGGTATGATTTGGTTTGCAATTAATGCTAAGTCCAAAAATCAAAAAGATGTTGCTATTGTGTATGATTTTATGCAAAAGAATCAAAGTAGTAGTACTGGGGTTGGTAAAATGCACATGTGGGAATTCGGGCTAACAAACTGATATTGTTTAGTCATACAACCTCAAAGCATTACTGCAAATAAAATCCGCCGTGTGCTAAAACGCATTCAGTTCTTGCTTTTGAGTGTGTTTTAATATTGTTACATTGGATGGGTGACAACTCAAGATGAGGTTAGATGATTCAACCAACCGCTGCAAAAATAGCGCTTGAAGCTTGCGCATAATCAACCTAATATTTGATTTAACAAAATTAAACCTAATATTATTTGGGTGGATATTTCCACCCAGTTTTGAAAATAGCCTAAAAGTTCTGCCATCAGCCAGCCTAAGCTGCTGCGAGAAAATGGCTAATTATAAAGGATTTTGCATGTAATAACAAAAATAAAACCATTTAATGATAGAAGCGCGTCTTTTATTGATCGTCAGGCGAATAAGTTTGCGCCATAAGCCATGTAAAAACACTTGCAAAATCTCAGAAATTTGATAAAATGGCAATCCTATTCGGGGTGTAGCGCAGCTTGGTAGCGCACTTGCATGGGGTGCAAGGGGTCGCGAGTTCGAATCCCGCCACTCCGACCATTAAACAATCAAGGGCTGTCCGTCATCGTACGACAGCCCTTGATTTTTCTAGGCTTTAAGCCCTTTTTTGTCTTTGGCAGTCCGTCATAATCTATTGCTATCCATGATTTTGTTGGTATTATTGTTGGTATTTGAGTTCATCCTTAACATACATCAGCGCATCATAAATCACACCTTTCTCTTATAAATAAAAAAACCACCTTAGATAAATGTAGTTGGTGTTTTAAATATCTAAACTTGTTACTTTTGCAAGAGGGTATTTTTCATTTCATCATTGATGATTTAATTTATCAATATTCTCGCCTTTCGACTAGCCACAAAATAACCATGATTGCAAAACCGCTTTGAATAAAATAAACAACGGTTGGCATGACAATAAATGGGCTATATACATAGACATTTCGCCAAAACATCATGCTTTTATATTCTTTTATTTTATTATTCATTTCTTGGCTTCATTATCATCATCTTCCCATTGTATAAGCCGTCTTACGATTTTGCCAAACAACGTATGCTTTTTATAATCGCCTTTTTTATTTTTATCATGAATCGGCATATCGGTCAAAATAAACAACGCTTCATAAATGCTACTCACCGCATAAACATGAAACTCGCCACGCTCTACCGCCTCCACGACATTATCAGGGAGCATGAGCTGTCCGATGTTGGTTTTTGGGATAATCACGCCTTGCTCGCCGTTAAGCCCACGCTCAGCACAAGCGTCAAAAAAGCCAATGATTTTTTCGTTCACACCGCCAATCGCCTGAGCGTCCCCAAGCTGATTCATGGAGCCTGTGATTGCAAGTGATTGATTTATCGGCACATTTGCAAGGGCGGACAGTAGCACGGCACATTCGGCAAGGGTGGCACTGTCGCCGTCAATGTGGGCGTAACTTTGCTCAAAGGCAAGGCTTGCTGAGAAATTAAGCTCGGCAAATTGGCTAAATAATGAGCGTAAAAAGCTCGTCATAATCAGCATTCCCTTGGCGTGCAGACTTCCGCCAAGCTCCACGTCTCGCTCTATGTCTAAGATTTCGCCCGTGCCAAACTTAGGAGCGATGAGTGCGGTCAAGCGAGCAGGCAAGCCAAATTCGCTGTCGGCATAGGCAATCACGGTCAAGGCGTTGATTTGCCCGACTACTTTTCCTGTGGTATTGATAAGCTGTTGTCCGTTTTGAATCTCTTGCCAATATAATTCTTTTAAATAGCCTTTACGTTCTTTAATGTCATCTAAGGCATTTTGGACGTGGGTTTTATTAACAGTTTTGGCAATATTTTTATCATTGTTTTTATTATCAATGTCATAAGAATGATTTAAATAAAACTGCCTTGCTGATTCTACCACAAGTTGTAATAATCTGTCGCTGTGCAAATCCAATTTGTCTTTATCATCAGCATAGACGGACAATTCGTCCAATATCGCCCCAAAGGCAGTATTATCAAATGTGGGCAATGCTTGTTTTTTTATCATGTCAGCGATTTTATGGGTGATAAATAATTCGCTGTCGTGATTGCGTGGTAAGGTGTCATTAAAATCGGCTCGGATTTTAAATAGGTTATTAAATTCAGGTTCAAATTCTAATAATTCATAATATAAATCAGGCTCGCCCAATAATATCACTTTTACCGATAATGGCGTGCTGTCAGGCGATAAAGATACTGAGCCTGTTAGGGTTAGCATTTGTTCTAGGCTTGATATGCTTAGCGATTTTGATTGTAAGGCTCGCTTTAACCCTTGCCACGCATAGGGGTGCTCTAATAGCGATGACGCTTCTAATAATAAATATCCGCCATTGGCTTTATGCAATGCCCCTGCCCGTATCATGCTTGCGTCCGTTAAAATCGTGCCAAGCTGAGTGATGTATTCAATATGCCCCAACAGATTGGGGTGGGTCGGCATATCTTCAAAGACAATGGGCGAACCGCTATTTGGCGTATGGCTTACCGCCACATTGACATAATAGCGATTGGGGATATTTGCCGTTTTTACCATAAAGTCTTCATCATACTCTACGATAAATAGGATATTTTCTATAATATCTTTTTGATAGTCGGTTAAATATTGGCTGATTTTTTTATCAGATTTTGTAACATATTTTTTTAAAATTGGGGCAAATAATGGCTTGATGATTTTAATCAAAAGTGTTTCGTGAAGTTCGTCTATTTTTTGATTGACTTCATCATCTAAATTATCCAATTCTATATTTATTTTGGTGAGTTTTTTTTGTAGTTTATCAAGGGCGGTGTTGTTAATGGGTTTTTTGTCATCAATGGGGGTAAATACCGCTTTTTGGTCGGCAGAATGTAATAAGGTCAAATTATGACTTTTGGCGGTGGCATTGATTTCATCAAGCAAATTTCTTTCTTGTTTTTGAGCGGATTGCTTAATGGTGGTAATGCTGTTTTGGTAGCTGATGCTATTAAATTTGGCGATGATTTTTTTATACAGGTCATGCCAAAGTTTGTGCATGTCCTTGGCAAAAATCGCCCCTTGACCGCTTGGCAGGGTAAGTGCAATGGGGTGGCGGGGTGCGTCAAAATTATGCACATAGACCAAGTCGGGCGGGGTCGGCTCGTGTTTGGCACGCTCGGCAAGCAGACGCGTGATGAGCGTGCGTTTACCAAGCCCGTTTTCGCCCACGGCAAAGACGTGGTAGCCGTTTGCCTTGATGTCAAGGGCGGTCTGTATGGCATTGACGGCTCGGCGTTGCCCAAAGTTATGCAGTGCAGGGCGTGCGTGCGTGCTGTCGGGCGGTAGGGTGTGGATGTCGGTGTAGCGTTTTAGGGCGGTGTGGGGCAGGCGGTAAGGGGCGAATTGGTCGGTCATTGTTGTTATTAAAATATGAAAAAGGGATATTTTAACAGATTAAAACGTGATAAAATAGGGGATTTGAAATTAACTTGACTTTATAACAATGACTTATCATAAAATATCCGCCCATGCCGACGAATTTGCTCATGAATTAGAGCGAGTTTCTGATAAGCTAAATTTAACATTTAGTGAAGTGCAAATAAAGCAACTGCTCGGCTATTTGGATAATCTTTTGCTTTGGACAAAGGCGTATAATCTCACTGCCATTACCGCCCCAAAAGAGGCGTTTATTAAGCATATTCTAGACTGTTTGGCAATCGTGGCGGATTTACCGTTTGCTGATAAATCAGGCGTAAGCGTGCTTGACATTGGCACAGGGGCAGGTTTGCCTTCTGTGATTATCGCCATTATGAGACCTGATTGGCACGTTACCGCCTTAGATAGCAATGGCAAAAAGGTGCGATTTATCCGTCAAATGGTGGGCGAATTGGGGCTTGCCAACGTCAATCCTGTGGCAAGTCGCATTGAGGATTTTGATGGGGTGTTTGATGTCATTACGTCTCGGGCGTTTGCCAGTCTTGATGATTTTGTCAATCTTGCCAAGCCCTATTTAAAGGCGGACGGCGTGTTATATGCCATGAAAGGCAAAGCTCCAACAAGCGATGATGTGGTAAATTTGGCAGATTGGCAAATTGATGTGAAGCCCATTTTTGTGCCACAAATGAGCGATGAGCGGTGTGTGGTGTATTTGATAGCCAAATAATAGTTAATATATTGATTTAAAAGGTATTTTATGGAAATTATCGCAATCGCCAACCAAAAAGGCGGTGTGGGCAAGACAACGACTGCGGTGAACCTTGCGGCGGCTTTATCCACCATCGGCAAAAAAAGGGTACTGCTCATTGATCTAGATTCACAAGGTAACGCCACAACGGGCACGGGACTGGATAAGAATGATCTGGACAAAAGCATCGTCGATGTGCTGCTTGATAACACAAAAATCCATAAAGTCATTCAAAAAGACGCGCCTGCAGGGTTTGACATGGTTGGTGCTAACCGAGATTTGGCAGGGATTGACGTGTCTTTGGCAGATGTGGAAGATGCACCATTTTTATTAAAAAAAGCCATCAAAGCCGCTAAAAAGAGCGGAAAATTCGGCTACGATTATGTCATCATGGACTGCGCACCCAGCCTAAGCATGCTGACTGTGAATGCGTTTGCCGTCGCTAAGAATGTCATCATCCCGATGCAATGCGAATACTATGCACTAGAGGGTGTGGTTGATCTGATCGATACCATCAAGCGCCTAAAAGATATCAATCCTGACCTGCATGTGCGCGGTGTGGTGCGTACGATGTTCGATGGACGCAACACTCTAGCACAAGACGTGTCTGCCGAACTTGAAGGGTATTTTGGTGAATTATTGTACAAGACTGTCATTCCGCGCAGCGTACGTCTGGCTGAAGCACCGAGCTTTGGCCAGTCGATTTTTGGTTATGAAAAATCATCCAAAGGTGCAATCGCTTATCATGCCTTAATGAATGAAGTCATCGATCAGGCAGAGAAGCCTGAGTTGTTTAAGGCAAAAGTGCGTGCGCAGTTCGATTGGTAACTGACAATATCGGGCAAATTATGCTAAAATAGGGCGTTTGACTTTTATATATACTGACTCATGGCGGGCGGTTCTTGGTTTGATTTGGGAAACATCATGAAAAAACGTGGACTTGGCGATAAGCGTGGCTTAGATGCGCTGATGGGCAACATAAAAAAAGAAAGGCGAATTGCCACAGATGCTGGCGCCTTGATGGCAGCTGAAGAGACGGCTGCGCCTGTAGATACCAAGGCGGATTTTAGCTTATTGGATGATGAGCAAGACATCAAATCTGTCGGTATCACCAAGAAAAAGCCCAATAAAAAATCAAAAGACAAGCCCGCTCAGGACGATAATGATGGCGAGCAAATCACGCTCGTACAAATTCACCCAGATCGTCTACAGTCAGGCAAATATCAACCACGTCGCGACATGAACGAAGAGGCGCTCAATGAGCTTGCCAATTCGATCCGCCAGCATGGCGTGATGCAGCCGATCGTCATCCGTCCGCTGTTGTCTAATGAAGATAAGACGAGCGACGCCGTCACACACGAGATCATCGCGGGCGAACGTCGTTGGCGCGCAGCTAAGATCGCAGGGCTGACCGAGATTCCTGCCATTGAGCGTGTTCTGTCAGATGAGATCGCCATCGCGTTGGCGCTGATTGAGAATATTCAGCGTGAGGATTTGAATGTACTTGAGCAGGCGGCCGCCCTCCAAAGATTCCACACCGAATTTGGCATGAGCCATGCGATGATCGCTGATGTGGTAGGTAAAGCGCGCGCCACCGTCTCCAACCTATTACGCCTAAATAACCTACATGATACTGTCAAGGGCTACATGACCGAAGGGTTATTGGACATGGGGCACGCGCGTACGCTACTGTCCTTATCGGACAAGCAACAACCCATCATCGCCAAAAAAATTATCGACGGCAAGATGACCGTTCGTGATGCCGAAAAGCTGGTAAAATCCATCCTAAATCCCGAACCTGCCAAAAAAATCAACTCCGACAGTCATGAGATTAAAGCCATGAATCAAAAACTGTCCGACCTATTAGGTGCTACCGTCAAGCTAAAACAAGGTAAAGACGGCAAAGGTAGTGTTGAGATATTCTTCCATGATGATGACGAGCTGCAAGGGCTGTTATCACAATTCGGACTAAACTAAAAATCACAAAAGCCAAACAAGGAAGTTTGGCGAATCCCCTTTATTTTTTGTTAAAATTAACAAAATCCATCAAATACATTCATAAAAACGACCATCATGCACACAACTCAAGCAACTTCTAATTGCAAGCAAGTCTTTGAACGCGCCGATAAATTTGCCGTATTTAAACGACTGATGTCGTATCTTAAGCCTTACTGGTGGGCGTTCATCTTGGTGATGATTGGCTTTGCCATCAGTGCAGGCGGCGAGGTTGCGAGTGCCAAGCTGCTTGAGTACATCATCGAAGCGATCAATAATAACGACAATGTGCGCAAATTTTGGTTCCCGTTTTTGGTGATTTTACTGTTCTTTTTGCGTGGTGTTGGTGCATTCTTGGGGGGTTATTATGCAGCATTGATGGCGCGTAGCTTGGTATATCTGCTGCGCGTGGAGGTGTTTAATAAGCTATTAAAACTGCCTTCTGAATTTTATTTGAATAACCCTGCTGGTACGATTTCATCGAAGCTGATCTTTGACGTGGAGCAGGTGACGGCAGCGACCACCGAATCCATCACGACATTATTGAAAGATGGCTTGACTGTCATTGCGTTGTTTGGGTTTTTGTTTTATACCAATTGGCGATTGACTTTGGTGTTGATGATTATTGTACCGCCGATTTTTTGGATCATTAAAAAAGTATCGAAGCGATTTGCCATGCTGTCCATGGACATTCAAGACACCATGAGTGCGGTCAGTCACATCACTAACGAGGCGATCACGGGCTATCAAGTGGTGAAGAACTATGGCGGACAAGTCTATGAATCGCAACGATTTGACAAGGCGTCAAAAGAGAACCTAAATAAAGGGCTAAAAATCACCGTGCTTGCCGCCATTAACTCGCCCGTCATTCAGCTGCTGATGGCGACAGGGATGTGTTTTGTGATTTGGTTGTCGCTGCGCCCAGAGGTGCTTGGCGATACCAGCGCAGGGGAGTTCGCCTCTTATTTGGTGGCGGCAGGTTTGCTTGCTCGCCCTGTTAAGGCACTGACTGATGTCAATCAAAAGCTACAAAGAGGCATTGCCGCAGGTGTGTCTATTTTTGAGCTGATTGACATGCCAGAGGAGCGTGACATAGGCGTGCTGACCCCGGCGCTGCGTGGCGATATTCGATTTGAGAATGTGAGTCTAACCTATGAAAGCGGCACGCAGGCGATAAAGGGCTTTAACCTTGACATTAAGGCAGGCGAGACTGTGGCGGTGGTTGGGCGGTCAGGCTCAGGCAAGACCACGCTGGTGAACTTACTTACTCGTTCACTCACGCCGACATCAGGGCAGATATTGATAGACGGCACGCCCATTGATGAGATTAAATTGTCATCTTTGCGTGAACAGATTGCCATGGTCAATCAGCAGGTGACGCTGTTTTTGGATACGGTCGCTCATAACATCGCTTATGGGGCATTATCCGCCAAATCCCGTGATGACATCATACAAGCAAGCAAATCGGCTTATGCTCATGATTTTATTATGGATTTGCCAAATGGCTATGACAGCTTTATCGGTTCGGACGGTTTGCAGCTGTCAGGCGGACAACGCCAACGGCTGTCTATCGCACGGGCGTTATTAAAAGATGCGCCAATTTTGATATTGGACGAAGCCACATCTGCCCTAGACAACGAAAGCGAGTATTATATCCAAAAGGCGTTGGAGTCCGTCATGCACGGTCGTACCACGCTTGTCATCGCTCATCGTTTATCTACCATTCAAAACGCCGACCGTATCATCGTCATGGATAAAGGGCAAATCGTGGAAATCGGCACGCATGACGAGCTGTTTGCCAAAGGCGGTATGTATTGCACCATGTACGAACGCACCTTTGATGAGCAAAGCGAGCAGGGTAAGGCATGAAAAACCTAGAACTTCTCATCACAAAGGCATGGCAGGACAACTCCCCTATGCTTGCCACGCTCGCCCCGTTGTCCGCTCTGTATGGCGTGGTGGGGCGTGTGCGTAAGTCCTTGTATGATAATGATAAACTTGCCAAATACCACGCCCCCATTCCTGTGATGGTGGTGGGCAACATTACGGTGGGCGGTAGTGGAAAAACGCCACTTATCATCGCCCTTGTCAAATATTTACAAGGCAAAGGCGTAAACGTGGGCGTGATAAGTCGGGGCTATGGGCGGGTGGACAGTCGCCCTGCGTTGGTTCGTGAAGGTAGTACCCCCAAAGAAGTCGGCGATGAGCCGTGCCTTATCGTCCAAAGTACAAACGTGCCAATGGCGGTGGGGGCAAATCGTGGTGGGGCGATTGAGATTTTGCTTGAAAATTACCCAAACCTACAACTCATCATCAGTGATGATGGACTGCAACACTACGCCCTACACCGAGATGTAGAATGGATAGTTGTGGACGGTGTGCGTGGGTTTGGTAATGAGAAGTTATTCCCACAAGGCTTTTTGCGTGAACCGCTTGACCGCCTAAATGGTGCAACCGTAATTTATCATGATAGCCGAGCCGAGAAATATGATAATAATGCCCTTTTAATGCACTTAGCCCCAAACAATCCCATGCCAATTTTGGGAAATGACAAATCGGTAAATGATAAAACTTTACCACCCCAAAAGGTCTATGCGGTAAGCGGTATTGGCTATCCTGCCCGCTTTTTTAAAACGCTGACTGATTTGGGCTTTGATGTGGTGGAGAGATCCTTTGGCGATCATCATGATTTTAGCCTTGATGATTTGGTGGATTTGACCGATTTGCCAATCATCACAACCAGTAAAGACGCGGTTAAATTGCGTGAGCTTGCTAATACGCACCCAGACCATACAATTTTTGATAACATTTGGGTATTACCTGTACAAGCGGTGTTATCGGAAAGTGTTTATGGGGAGATGGATAGGGTGCTTTTAGGATTGGTTAATGTTGCTTGATTTCTTTGGCTAAACATCCTTAATTAAATCTTTGTAAGTACATCATTTAAAATCACAAACAACATTTTATAGATTAAGAGGTAATCTCATGACAAATGAAATCAAACAGGCTCCGCAAGGTAGTCTTGTTATGCGAACTTTGGCAATGCCTGCTGACACTAATGCTAATGGCGATATTTTTGGTGGTTGGATTATGTCGCAGATGGATTTGGGCGGAGCGATTCTTGCCAAAGAAATTGCCAAAGGACGAGTGGTAACGGTGTCGGTGGATAAAATGGTATTTTTACGCCCTGTGTCGGTGGGTGATGTTGTGTGTTGTTATGGGCAATGCACTCGTGTGGGCAATTCATCTTTGGAAGTCAAAGTGGAAGTATGGCGAAAACAAGTTAAGGACGGCTCAGGTAATCACGAATGTGTAACCGAAGCGGTGTTTACCTTTGTTGCTATTGATGAGAATGGTAAATCTCGCCCCATTCCCAAAGAAAACAATCCTGAACTTGATTATGCACTTGGTTTAATCAATGGCACAATTATCCTAAAAGAGCCTAATACTGGCAATATTTTGTTTTTGTAATTTTTTATTGATCGCTCATGTCGTATTTTAAAGGTTTAATTCATCAAAACAGCCCAATGGAACAATCATGATAACCCAACCAAAAACCCACATCATTATCCCTGCCCGCTACAAATCCACTCGCCTACCTGCCAAACCTTTATTGGATTTGCATGGCAAGCCCATGATTCTCTGGACAGCTCAAAAAGCCCTGCAAGCGACTTTTGCCGACAGCGTGTGTGTGGCAACGGACGATGAGCGGATTTTTGCGGTGTGTGAGTGTGCGGGCGTGCCTGTGGTGATGACGGGTGAGTATGCATCAGGCACGGACAGACTGGGCGAGGTGGCACAGATTTTGCGTTTGGCGGATGATGACATTGTCATCAATATGCAAGGCGATGAACCGCTTGTACCGCCTGTACTGCTAGAACAAGCCAAAAATCTTTTGGTGGAAAATTCTGACTGTGTCATGGCGACTTTGTGTGAAGTGATTGATAATTATGATGATTTTTATAAAAATTCGGTGGTAAAAGTCGTCCACGCTCGCCAGAATGCCTTGTATTTTAGCCGTAGCCCCATGCCGTACGACAGGGATGCTCATTTGACAGGCGAGCTTGGCGATGTACCAAAAAACGCCTATCGTCATTTGGGGCTTTATGCGTATCGGGTCAAATTATTAAAGGAATTTGGCACATGGGAGCAGGGCGTATTGGAACGTTTGGAGAGCCTAGAACAGCTTCGCATTTTAGAAAATGGACAAAAAATCGCCATAGATGTCGCCAAAGTCGCCTTACCGCTTGGGGTGGACACGCAGGAAGACTTGGATAGGCTAAATGCCATGCCGATTGATGAGTTTTTAAAATTCTGATATGAACGAACAAGAACAGTTGCCCTATTTTGCTCCATTATTGCCTTGGCAAGCACAGGCTTGGGAGCAGGTGGTCGGTCAGTTTTATGACGATAAATTACCGCATGGGCTGTTGGCGTGTGGCATGGCAGGCATTGGCAAGCGTGAATTTGTGTGGCGGTTTGTGGCGTGGCTACTGTGCCAACACAAGGGCGAACAGGGGGCGTGTGGGGCGTGCGACAGCTGTCATTGGCTCATGGCAGGGACGCACCCTGATGTCATGGTGCTACCGTCCGAGAGCCTGCCTACGTCTGATGAGAGTGAGCGGTCGTCCATTAAGATTGATGATGTGCGAGCCTTGCAGGAGTATAGCCACGTCAAGGGGCATGGCGTTCGGCTCATCGTGCTAGATGATGCTGACAGTCTCACGATTGGGGCGAGCAATGCCCTGCTAAAAACCTTAGAAGAGCCACGGGCAGGCGTGCATTTGATACTCATCAGCGACAACCCTGCCAAACTCATGCCTACCATAAAAAGCCGTGCGCAAGCCCTGCCGCTTGGGGCTGTTGCTCATGATGTGGCGTTGGCTTATGTAGGTGGAGTGTTGGGTGATGAGAGTCTTGCCAGACTTGCCTTGACACTCACCGACGGGGCGGTATTAAAGGCGGTGGATTTGCCAAAGGCGGTGTGGTTTGGTAAGCGTGTATTGTGGCTAAAAACATGGCTTACCCTAAGGCACGGCGAGCGGTCGGCGGTGAGTGCCAGCGACTACTGGCAGGGCGTGATGAGTTTTGCTGATTTTGCCGTTTTGACAAGGCTCATGCTTATGGACGTGGTGCGAGTGGGGCTTGGGCTTGATAGCATTCATACCGACATGGATGTGGCAGGGCTGATAAATGGGGCGGACAATCTAAGCCTTGATCGGGTAGAAAATTTTTTAGCAAGTCTTGATGACATGGCGGTGGCGGTTGGGCAAAACGTGCAGGACAAAATGGCGTATGATGAGCTGTTTTGTCGGTTGGTAGATTTGTAACGCTTAGTTTGCGATTGTAGGGGCGAACACAACGCTCTTATGATTTTACACATTTAATAAATGAAATAAATCGGAAATGGCAAAATGCTACAAATTTTATATCAAGATGATGATATGGTGGCGGTAAACAAACCTGCTGGTATGCTTGTTCATCGCTCATGGCTTGACAAGCATGAGACGGTATTTGTGATGACGGTTTTGCGTGATATGCTTGGGCAGCACGTTTTTCCTGTTCATCGGCTAGACCGCCCGACATCGGGCGTGTTATTGTTTGCTAAGTCGTCAGACGTGGCACGGGCATTGTCGGGGCAATTTGAACATCATACGGTAGATAAATCCTATCTGGCGGTGGTGCGTGGCTATCTTTTGGGTAGTGGGCGGATTGATTATCCGTTAAAAATCAAACTTGATAAAATCGCCGATAAATTTGCCAGTAGCGACAAAGAGCCACAGTCCGCCATGACTGATTATGAGAATTTGGCAACGTGCGAAATGCCCTTTGTCTCGGTGGATAGATACGCTACATCTCGGTATAGTCTTGTGAAACTTACCCCAATTACAGGGCGAAAGCACCAACTAAGACGACACATGACGCACCTATTTCACCCCATTGTCGGCGACACCACGCATGGCGACACCGCCCAAAATCGTGCGGTGGCAGAGTTTACGGGCGTATCAAGGCTACTTTTGCACGCTCATACTTTGGCATTTGATGACATGAGCGGTAAGCGTATCACGGTGATGGCTCCGATTGATGATGATTTTGGTAAGGTGGTGCATGATTTTGGATGGAGCGGTGCAGGAATTATCGTTTGACGTTAAAATTTAAAAACCAAGCAATGTACAAATTTTAACAAAATTTTAATTTAAAATATCATCAACATCCCAATATACAGTGAAGTAGTCAGGATGTATTAAATGACGTGTTCGGCAAATATTATAGTAATAATATAAATTCATACCAATCGTATCTATCAAAACCTACAAAAAACTAAGAAAGATTAATGAATCCTACTCGTATCGAAGAGAAGCTCTCTATCTTGGCGGATGCTGCTAAATATGATGTCTCCTGCTCATCCAGCGGTGGCAATCGCAAGAACACAGGCGGTCTTGGCAATGCCTCTAAGTCAGGGATTTGCCACAGTTTTACCGAAGATGGTCGCTGTGTGTCGCTGTTGAAGATCCTATTTACCAATCACTGCATCTATGACTGCGCTTATTGTACGTCTAGACGCAGTAATGACACGCCGCGCGCTGCTTTTACCGTTGAAGAAGTGGTGGATTTGACCATGCAGTTTTATCGGCGAAATTATATCGAAGGGCTGTTTTTGAGTTCGGGGATTTTTAAGAATGCGGATTACACCATGGAGCGGCTTGTGCGGGTTGCCAAGACCTTGCGCACTGAGCACAGATTTCAAGGCTATATCCATCTAAAGACCATTCCAGGTGCGTCCGATGAACTGATGAAAGAAGCGGGGCTGTATGCAGATCGCCTTTCGGTAAACATGGAAATCCCGACCAAATCAGGGCTTGCGCTCTTAGCACCTGAGAAGAACCACGACGACATGAAAGCGCCCATGCAAACGGTGCAAGAGCAAATCGTGCAATTCAAAGAGTCAAAAAAAGTCCATAAACACGCTCCTAAATTCACGCCAGCAGGGCAATCCACTCAGTTTATCATCGGTGCGACGGGTGAGACTGACCATCAGATCATCCGCTTATCGAGTCATTTTTATCAAAAATATGAGCTAAGACGTGTCTATTATTCAGGCTACGTGCCCATGCTGTCTGATAAACGACTGCCTGACATCAGCACGCCCGTACCACTGGTGCGTGAAAATCGCCTATATCAGGCGGATTGGCTCATGCGTTTTTATGGGTTTCATGCTGATGAGATCGTCGATGCAGATTCGCCTTTTTTGGATTTGCAATTCGATCCTAAATTGGCTTGGGCGATTCGTCATCGTGAGCATTTCCCTGTCAATATTCAAACCGCGCCTTATGAGATGGTGCTTCGTGTGCCAGGCATTGGTGTGCGTACCGCCAAAAAAATCGTCAAATCTCGCAAATTCACTGCACTGACGTTGGATCATCTTAAACAGATGGGTGCGGCAGTGAACCGAGCGCGGTATTTTGTGGCGTTATCAGTGCCTAATCCTTATCTCAATGATCTGACGCGTGAGAATTTCCGTGAGCTGCTAATGGGTAATACCAAGACCAAATTCAGCGAGCATCGCACAGGTCAGCTGTCGTTATTCTGAGTAACTCATCAAACCATGCAATTGATACCTTATTCCCAACCATCATTGATGGAATCTGCTGATGAGACGGTGCTGATATTTGATGGTAGCTTTGAGGGCTGGCTGTCAGCAGTGTTCTACGCGTATGCGCAGCGATTGGCGAGATCGCCATTATCGATCGTGTCGTCTTTTGATCATGTGCCGAATTTCTTGGCGAATGAGATTTGGATTGAGAATAATGAAGAGCAGGCGGCGCGCGTTCTCATTAAGATTAAGCAAATTTTGCCGCTGCGAGACGTGGTGTGGGCATTTTTGTCAGAAGGTGCCAAGATATATACGCATCTGTTTCGTGTTGTGGTGTATCAGCTGGATAATCCCAACAAGAAAGTTATGCAAAATTTCGCACATCCTGATGTGCAAGCGGTTCTAATCGCCATCAAAAAAGTAGGTCGTGAACGCCATCGCATGCAGGCGTTCGTCAGGTTTGAAGATACCACCCAAGGGGTGTATCTGGCTAAGGTGAACCCTGATTTTAATGTGCTGCCGCTGCTAGGTGATTTTTTTGCCAAGCGCTTTGCCGATCAGAGTTGGCTAATCTTTGATGTGGTGCGAGGTTATGGGATTTTTTATAACCATACAGAACCTACGGCAGGCGTGCGTGAGATTGCGCAGATTGATGAAGTGGTCTTGGAAGATTCGTCCGTGATTCACACGGATCGCGAACCGATATATCAAAGGCTATGGCAGGCGTATTTTCGCCATGTCACCATCAAGGAGCGCATCAATCCTAAGCATCACATCGCGCAGCTGCCAAGGCGGTATTGGCAATATCTGACCGAGAAAAAGGGCGTTTGACGCCCTTTGTGTTGATGCTTATAGCCAGCCTGCATTGCGAAATTTATAATATAAAAACATACAAATCGCCAAAATCAGCCCAATCACAGCGAAGTAACCATAACGCCATGTCAGCTCAGGCATGAATTCAAAGTTCATGCCATAGATGCCTGCCATGGCAGTCGGTACAGCCGCGATACCTGCCCATGCGGCCAGCTTTCTAACCACGTCGTTCTGTCCCATGGTAACCATCGTGGTATAGGTATTCATCGCGACAGACAGCATCTCGTTAAGTCCGTTTACCGCATCCAGCGAGCGTAACAGGTGGTCGTTCACGTCTCTAAAATAGGGTTGGGCAGCAGCAGGAAAGGCTGAGATCAGCTCATTTTTTTTGTGGTTAATAAAGAAATTACACACGTCTTGTACGGGCAGAATGACCGCGCGCATGTGAACCAATTGTGATTTTAATTCATACAGGCTTCGTAGTGTATCACGGCTAAATTCTGATGAAAAAATGTTTCGTTCTTGTTCACGTAGGTAATTACCCAAGCGGTCAGTAATCGGCAAATAGTTATCGACAATAAAGTCCAAAATCGCGTGCAGCACGAAAATCGGGCCTAAGCGAAGACGTTCAGGGCGGCGATGATAATGCTCTCGCACAGGGGTGTATGAGTTGGATGCACCACGGCGAATGCTGATGATGAAGTTCTTGCCCATGAATATCGCGGTTGTGCCGTAGCGGATTTGATTGTCTTCTAGCTTTGCGGTACGTACCACCACGAAGATCATGTCATGGCCATAGCTTTCTACCTTTGGACGCTGATGGTCGGCAAGGGCGTCTTCTAGGGCAAGTTCGTGTAGGTCGAAGGCATCCTTGACTTCCTGAACGGTCTCAATGCTAGGATCGTAAAGACCTAGCCAGATGAATTGGTTGTTGTTGGTGAGTGCGCGACTGACGTCATCAATGGCGAGCTGTTCGATGGGTTCGCCTGTTTTTCTAGAATACGAATAGCAGATGATGGTTTCGTTGTCACCAGAATCTTCAAGGTCTTCAAATCTATCAGCGTCAGGGTCATACACCGTCATCGTCTCGATGGTGTCTTCGTCTGTGGCGTCAGCATCGCCGTAGATGTAGCTGTCTTGATTGTCCGATAAGACCAGTTCTTCTTCGTCTTCATCTTCTTCACCAAAATCCAGCTCGCCATCGGTGGGGCGAATGTCGTGTTCGCTAGTTTGAACTTTTAGGTAGCTTTCGATGGTGTCAGGTCGATGCGGTTCTGGTCTGGTTGTGGGTGCAGCTGGGGCTAGGATGTCGTCAGTATCGTGCTTGTTCGGCATGTCGCCCCCTTGTGTGCTTGATGTTTGAAGCTTATCCACGCCAAAACTTAGATGCTGGATAAAATTGCCATATTATAGCAACATTTTAGCTAACTTTCATTATAAATTCATGACTGTGTTCTTGCTGGGTGGTTTTCATGGTTTTTTAAAATAATTTGCAATTTAGCCTAGCCGTGGGCGTGATTTAATGGTACACTAAGCACGAAAAAACCACATAAAACCGTTTGTTTTTTCTCTATTTTAATTTGGCAAGTGATGACTTGCTATTTTTATTGTATTTTTTATGCTTTTAGGGGTGATTTGTGCCTGCTTGCACCGCTTCCACCAGTCTTCAAACCCATGCTCAGAATTGGCTACTGCCCGATGGTGTGGCAGATGTTCTATTTAAAGATGCTCAAAAACAAGAAAGTCTGCGCGATGCGTTATTGTTCGTATTGACGGCGCATGGCTATCGCCTTGTGTCGCCTCCTTTGATTGAATACACCGAGACGTTGCTTGGTGGGGCGGATGAAGACCTAAAACGCCAGACCTTTAAGATCGTTGATCAGCTGACGGGACGTACGATGGGTGTTCGTGCGGACATCACACCGCAGATCACGCGCATCGATGCTCAGCATGGCACAGGTGTGGCACGTTACTGCTATATCGGACAAGTATTAAAGACATTGCCGAACGGATTGTTTGGGCTGCGTACACCGCTACAGCTGGGCGCTGAGATTTTTGGGGTGGGCGATGTTGGTGTGGAGCTGTCTTTGTTGGAGCTTATCACTGCCTTGACAGATGAGATTGGTATGAGTCGCCGCGATCTTCATGTGGATGTGGGTCATGTGGCGATCTTTGAGAGCTTAACGCAGCTGCACGGCTTGGATGAGGCAGCTTGTGATCAGTTGATGGCGCTGTATAACAAAAAAGACTTGCCAGCGCTTCAAGCGTTCTGTGCTGACATGCCAGATGGCGCTGATTTTTTGGTACTTGCTAAGCATAATCTGGCTCAAGATGCGACACCAGACGCCAATAATCTATTGGTAAAACTCTCCAAAAAAGCTCAGAACGATCCGATCATCATAGATGCAACTAAGGATCTGGCGACACTAGGTGCGCACATAAGAGCGCTTGGCATGACGGTGAGTGTTGATGTGACTGAGCTGTCTGGTTATCACTATCATACCGGTATTGTATTTAATGTTTATCTGAATCAATCATCTACCATGCAGACGCAGCCTTTGGTTCGTGGTGGGCGTTTTTGTGCGACGGTAGGACGACAGGCGAGTGGCTTTAGTATGGATATTAACCGCTTGCTTGAATTCGTTGAACTCCAAGAAGACACCATCATCGTGGTGGACTTTGAGGATCTGACTAATAGCACCGAGACCCAAAAAGAAGATCTAACTGCGCAGATCAAAACCTTACAAGATGAAGGGTGTGTTGTTATCAAGCCGCTATCCGCTGATGACAGACCTGCCCAGATTGATGGCGTGTTGCATCTTGATGATGCTGATGGTTGGGCTGTTCGATTGGTCGGTGATGACTGATTTTGATTTGTCGCTAATTTGAAAATTAATTGTTAAATGAGGAATTATCATGGGTAAGAATGTCGTTGTCTTAGGCAGCCAATGGGGTGATGAAGGCAAAGGTAAAATCGTCGATCTACTGACCGAAAAAGCAACCGCAGTAGCGCGTTACCAAGGTGGTCATAATGCAGGTCACACATTGGTCGTGGGCGGTGAGAAGACGGTATTGCATCTTATTCCATCTGGCATCTTGCGCGAGGGCGTGACTTGCTTCATCGGTAATGGCGTGGTATTGGCACCGGATGCATTATTAAAAGAAATGAACGGCCTAATCGATAAAGGTGTACCTGTACGCGAGCGTCTGCGCATCTCTGCTGCTTGTCCGCTGATCATGCCTTATCACACTGCACTTGATCAGGCGCGTGAAATCAAACGCGGCAATGCTAAGATCGGCACCACAGGTCGTGGTATTGGTCCTGCCTATGAGGATAAAGTGGCTCGCCGTGCGCTGAAAGTAGCCGACCTATTCCGTAGCGACCTACCACAAAAGTTAGAAGCGATTTTGGAATATCATAATTTTGCGCTGACTCAATACTACAAGGTTGATGCTATCGATTATGATGCGACGCTTGAGCTATGCCAGCTATGGGCAAAAGAGCTAAGAGATTTGGTTGTCGATGTGACTGAAGAGCTAGAGACTCGCCGTCAAGCGGGTGAGAACCTAATGTTCGAAGGTGCTCAAGGTACGCTACTTGACATCGATCACGGCACCTACCCCTTCGTAACCAGCTCGAACACGACCGCAGGTGGCGTGGCGACAGGCACAGGCTTGGGTCCATTGTACTTTGATTATGTACTGGGCATCACTAAGGCGTATACCACGCGCGTGGGTTCAGGTCCTTTCCCAACTGAGCTGTTCTGTGAAGTGGGTGAGCATCTGGCCAAAGTGGGTCATGAATTTGGTGCAACCACGGGCCGTGCCCGTCGCTGTGGCTGGTTCGATGCTGTTAGCCTGCGTCGCGCGGTGGTGCTAAACTCAATGTCTGGCATCTGCTTGACCAAGCTTGACGTACTGGATGGTCTCGATGAGATTAAGATTGCGACCGAATACAAAGTACCCGCAGGCGAGTGCGCAGGTGCATACGATGCAGAATTCTATGAAAAAGTAGAACCAACTTATGAAACATTGGCGGGTTGGAGCGAGTCAACCATTGGCATCACTAAGTTTGAAGATCTGCCAGAGAATGCCAAAATCTACATCAAGCGCATCGAAGAATTGGTGGGCTGCCCTGTAGACATCATCTCAACCGGCCCTGACCGTGATGAGACCATCGTGCTTAGAGATCCGTACGACGCGTAATCATCAATCATAAAAAAACACACCTTATTTAAGGTGTGTTTTTTTATTGGTATGAATAAAATACGTATGGCAATCAAACCATAACAAAATGAATGTAAAAGCCCAACTTATTTTCATAAAGTTGTAACAAAACTCTTGACTTTTATCAGGTTCTACGGTTATATATTGTCTAGTCATTTAGGCGATCTGCCAAGGCAATGGCTTTTAATTATTTCTCATCATAAGGACATTTCTATGAATACCAAATTTATGCCATCAGCGCTACTGCTTGCTTTGGGTGCTGCATTAGTAGGATGTGGCGGTGATGACAAGGCTGCGACCACCACCGAAGCGAATAAACAGGATGCTGCCGCGCCGGCTGCAGGCGACCTAGCAGAGAAACAGGAAATTGTTATCAATAATACCGCAGAACCTGAATCTCTAGATCCGCACAAGGTAGGCGGCGTTCCAGAGTCGAATATTCTACGTCAGATGTTGGTTGGTCTAACCACCACCGATACAGAAGGTAACACCGTGCCAGGCATGGCGACAGAATGGTTATCTGAGGACAATAAAGTATGGGTATTTAAACTTCGTGATGCCAAATGGTCAAATGGCGATCCTGTGACTGCGCACGATTTTGTTTATAGTTTTCGCCGTGTGGTGGATCCTGCCACAGCGTCTCCATACGCAACCTATCTGGCTGGTCTAAAAGTCGTTAACGCCCAAGACATCGTTGATGGTAAAGTAAAACCTGACACACTAGGCGTAAAGGCGATCGATGATAAGACGCTAGAAGTCACCTTGGCTGAGCCTGTGCCTTATTTCCCACACGCGCTGTTCCACACTTCAGTAAAACCTGTGAACCAAAAAGTCGTCGAAGCGCTGGGTGATCAATGGACACGCGTGGGTAACTTTGTAGGTAATGGTCCGTACACCCTAAAAGAGTGGCAGGTGAATGAGCGCATCGTGCTTGAGCGTAACCCGAACTACTATGATGATGCCAATACTACCATCAACAAAGTTACCCTATTGGTGATCGGTTCTGATACGACTGACGTACAGCGCTATAAGGCGGGTGAAGTTGATATTACGGATGATGCATTGCCACCGACGCAGTTCAAGCAGCTACAAAGCGAGCTTGGTGATGAAGTAAAAGTTTCACCAAAATTATGTACCTACTATTATGAATTTAACCACACCAAAGCACCGTTCGACGACGTGCGCGTCCGCCGTGCGCTGTCGTTGGTGCTAGATCGTGACACCATCGTGGATAAGATTCTAGGTCAAGGTCAAAAAGTCGCCTACCAATTCACCCCTGAAGCCACCAATGGCATCAAGAATCATACGCCAGAGTGGAAATCATGGGACAAAGACAAGCGTATCGAAGAAGCGAAGAAGCTTCTAAATGAAGCAGGCTATAGTGAATCAAATCCTCTAAAATTCGAACTACTGTATAACACCAATGAGCAGCATAAGACGTTGGCGGTGGCGGCAGCATCGTTCTGGAAAGATGCGCTTGGATTCGTGGATGTGACGCTGGCAAACCAAGAATGGAAAACTTACCTAGACACACGCAGAACTCAGAAGCATCAAATGTCTCGTGGTGGCTGGTGTGCTGACTATAACGAAGCGTCTACCTTCTTAAATACGTTCCTATCGACAGACTCTAGCAACTATGGTAAATACAACAGTCCTGCATTTGATGCTATCATGGCGCAGACATTGGGCGCAGATGTGACACCTGAGCAGCGTGCTGAATTGTACCGTCAAGCTGAAGAAGTACTGGATAAAGAAGCGGCGACCATCTTTGTTTATCAATACGTTGCACCGCGTCTGGTTAAGCCTTACGTATCAGGATTTGCGACCAATGACCCACAAGGTCAGTGGCATGTAAAAGACCTAAAAATCTTGAAGCATTAATCAAAGTTTACCAATCTTAAACTGAGTGCTTAGGATTGGCACCAAAAACACATACTAAATTAGTATGTGTTTTTTATTTGTAGTACAGATCATAATAAGTGATTGATTTCTTAAGATTTTGAATAAATGCTTTGCTTGATAAATTGATACAGACAAATCTTAACACAAACTAATTGGAATCATGTATAATACCAAAAATTTACAAATTAGTAACACAGCTGTCTTATTTATTGTGCGTTATTATTAAGGATTTGGTGGATTTCCCCAATCTATCACAAAGGAGTGTATCCAAGGAATTCTTGTCTGGATGACAAGTGTCTAATGCGGATGTGCAAAACACGAGGTTTTTATGTTTAAGTTGATTTTTAAACGTGCGCTTGAAGCGATCCCCACCATGCTATCTCTGATTACGATCTCGTTTTTTATGATGAGATTGGCGCCGGGCAGTCCTTTTACGGGCGAACGCAACCTTCCTCCTGCGGTTTTGGCGAACATCGAAGCCAAATACAATCTTAATGACCCCATGTGGCTACAGTATGGCAATTATCTAAAGCAGCTGGCTCAAGGTGATTTTGGTCCATCTTTTAAATATAAGGACCACACCATCAATTCGCTGCTTGCTGACTCTTTGCCGGTATCTGTTGAGATTGGTCTATATGCGTTTATTATTGCGCTGTTGGTTGGTGTGACGCTTGGGGTGATTGCTGCCTTGAAGCAGAACAGCTTTTTTGATTATTCGCTCATGACGGTGGCGATGACTGGTGTTGTGATGCCAAGCTTTGTGAAGGCGCCACTACTGGTGTTAATCTTTGCGGTGACCTTAAAATGGCTGCCTGCAGGTGGTTGGAATGATGGCGCATTAAAATACCTCATCCTACCTGTTGGCACACTCGCGCTCTCGTATGCGTCCAGCATCGCTCGTGTGACGCGTGGCTCGATGATTGAGGTGATGAACAGCTCATTCATTCGTACCGCACGCGCCAAAGGATTGCCGACATCGCACATCGTGTTCAAGCACGCACTTCGTCCTGCGATGTTGCCAGTGATCTCATTCCTTGGTCCTGCATTTGTAGGTATCATCACAGGCTCGATCGTGATTGAGACGATTTTTGGCTTGCCGGGGATTGGTCGGTTGTTTGTGGAGGGTGCATTGAACCGTGATTATAGTTTGGTGCTGAGTTTGACGATTTTGGTGGGTGTACTGACGATTGTGTTCAACGCGATCGTGGATATCTTGTACACCGTGATTGATCCAAAAATCAAGTACTAATAAGGTTGTTTTATGTCTGTAACTACAAACACAATACAAACTGCACCAACTGACATCAATGGTCGCAGCCTATGGCAGGACGCATGGCGACGCTTTCGCCGTAATAAGGCGGCGATTGCCAGCATTATTATCTTAGTGTTGATTGCTATTTTTGTGACCATTGCGCCGATGCTGATGCCATTTGGCTATGCTGATACGGACTGGGCGAACATGCAATCAGCACCATCGATGGCGACAGGGCATTACTTTGGCACGGATACATTGGGTCGCGACTTGCTTGTGCGTGTTGCGATCGGTGGTCGTATTTCGTTGATGGTGGGCATCGCGGGTGCCTTTGTTGCTGTGCTGATCGGTACGGTGTATGGCGCTATCTCTGGCTATGCAGGCGGCAAGGTCGATATGCTCATGATGCGTTTTTTGGAAGTATTAAGTGCATTCCCATTCATGTTTTTTGTCATTCTTTTGGTGACATTATTTGGCCGTAATATCTTTTTGATTTTTGTGGCGATTGGATTGGTGTCATGGCTTGATGTGGCTCGTATGGTGCGCGGTCAAACTCTAAGCCTAAAAAACAAAGAATTCATCGAAGCGGCGCACGTGACAGGTTTATCAAACTGGAAAATCATCACGCGTCACATCGTCCCGAACGTGCTTGGCGTGGTTGTGGTCTATGCTTCTTTGGTCGTGCCAGGTATGATTTTGTTTGAGTCATTCTTAAGCTTTCTAGGTTTGGGTGTACAAGAGCCGATGACCAGCTGGGGCGCACTGCTTCAAGAAGGTGCGCAAAACATGCAGGTAGCGCCTTGGCAGCTGCTGGTTCCATCGGTGTTTTTGGTGGTTACTTTGTTTTGTTTTAACTTCATCGGTGATGGTCTGCGCGATGCATTGGATCCAAAGGATAAATAGGACATAACGATGACATTATTAGAAGTTAAGAATCTGGATGTTTATTTAAAAACAGACGAAGAGCTCGTGCATGCGGTCAAATCATCATCGTTCTCGGTTGAACGCGGGCGTACGCTTGCCATCGTGGGTGAGTCAGGCTCTGGCAAATCGGTCACATCGATGGCGATCATGCAGCTGCTGCCAAAGAATATCGTAAAATATGGCGATGATGCATCGATTGTCTTTGAAGGTCATGAGATTCTATCATTATCAGATCAGCAGATGCGTACGATTCGCGGTAAGCGTATTGGCATGATTTTCCAAGAGCCGATGACATCGCTAAATCCATACATGAAAATCGGGCAGCAAGTCGCTGAAGCGATTAGTATTCATAATCCAAGCATCAGCAAGTCTCAGGCAGCCCAAATGGCACTAGAGACACTACAGCGTGTCAAAATTCCAAATGCAGATAAAAAATTAAACAGCTATCCGCATGAATTCTCGGGCGGTCAGCTGCAGCGCATCATGATTGCGATGGCAATTATTAATAAGCCTGATCTGCTGATTGCAGATGAGCCGACCACAGCGCTGGATGTAACCACGCAGGCAGAGATCTTGGATTTGATGCGTGAGCTACAGCGGGACATGGGCATGGCAATTATTCTCATCTCTCATGATCTACGCTTGGTTAAGCGATACAGCGATGACGTGTGCGTCATGCAGCATGGTGTGATCATCGAACGTGGTAATACCGAAGAGGTCTTTAATAATCCGCAGCATCCTTATACTGTGGAGTTGCTTACTCCGATTCCTGAAAGCCAAAAACAATCACCAGGCGAGGATGTGCCTAATCTGATCACAGCTGATGATGTTGAGGTTGATTATGTAATTAAGCGTAGTTTCTTTGGTAAGCCAACCCAGGTATTCAACGCGGTGAAAGGCATCTCACTTAACCTAAAAGTAGGCGAGACTCTGGGTATCGTTGGTGAGTCAGGCTCGGGCAAATCAACACTGGGTCGTGCCATCATGCAAATCATTGAGCCGCGTGGTAAGATCAGCTTTGATGGAAAAGAGATTAATCGGATGGGTGATGCTGAGCGCAAGCTGCTCAAAAAAGACATGCAAATGGTGTTCCAAGATCCATTTAATTCACTATCACCGCGTCTGACGGTGGGTGAGATCATCGGTGAGGGTCTGACGGTGCATTATCCGCACATGAATAAGGATGAGCGTCGCCAGCGTGTCATGCAGATGCTAAAAGAGGTAAATCTCTCACCGAACATGATTAATCGCTATCCTCATGAATTCTCTGGCGGTCAGCGTCAGCGTATCGCGATTGCGCGAGCGATTATTCTTGAACCGAAGTTTGTGCTCCTAGATGAGCCGACTTCTGCGCTTGACCGTTCAACTCAGATTACTGTTGTTGAGCTATTGAATGACTTGCAGCGTAAATATGGACTAAGCTACATATTCATCAGCCATGATCTATCGGTAGTGAAGGCATTATCCGACCGAGTCATCGTCATGAGTCATGGCGAGGTGGTTGAGATGGGTACGGCAGAGCAGATATTTAACGCGCCAAAAGAAGACTATACGCGTGTACTGGTACAGGCTTCGAACTTATCGTGATGTGCTGGCGATATGCGTATGCTTAGCGTATCGATAATCACACTGTCAGAAATAAAAATAAAGGTGACAATGATCGCCTTTATTTTTTGTGTTTAACTAGCTGCTTGAATTAAGCTTTAGCTGACCGATCCAATGACGGCTAAACTGATGAGCGATACGCCCAGAACGACCGCCGCGTGTGCTCGCCCATTTTAGCGCTTCTTGGCGCGCCGTATCGTCCATGTTGATGTTTTCTTTATTGAGATAGCTTGCCACGATATCAAGGTACAGCTCTTGATTCATCGGATAAAATGACAGCCACAGACCAAAGCGATCTGATAATGATACCGTCTCCTCGATGGTCTCATAAGGATTCACCTCATCTGTCTGACCGTTATAGATGTTTACGTTGTCCTTCATCATTTGTGGCAGTAGGTGGCGGCGGTTGCTGGTGGCATAGACGAGCAGGCGATCTTGCTCGCTATCAAGCGCACCATCTAGTACGCTCTTTAGGGTGCGATAATTCTCATCTTGGGCGTTGAATGCCAAATCATCACAGTACACGATATAGCGGTTGGTGTTGCCCTGTGATTGTGAAGCTTTAATGGCGGTGCGAATTTTATCAAGATGCAATAGGTCATCACGCGCCACCTCGATGATACGAAGCCCTTGGGTGTGGTAGTGCTTTAGTAGGGCGCGAATGAGTGATGATTTGCCCGCACCTCTTGAGCCCGTCATGAGTACGTGGTTGGCAGGCAGTCCTGATAGGAATTGACGTGTGTTGGCGATGAGTTTTTGTTTTTGGGTGTCGATGCCAAGCAGGTCATCAAGATCTTGATGGAATGACACGTCTAGCGGACTTAATTGACCAGATTCGCCGCCCACCCAGCGATAGGCCAGTACATCAGGGTCAATGTGTATCGCTCTGGTGGTACGTTGTCTTAGGAATTGAGTTAGTAGTTCGGTTAATTCGTCGGATAAGGTGAATGTGTTTGTCATGATAGTAGCCATAATAAAATACCCCAAAGTGGGGTATTGTTAATTATAATTCGCGCGTGGCGAAGGTGTCGCATTGTTTGATGTCGCCAGTCTCAAAACCGCGGTAGAACCAGCGCTGACGCTGAGCACTTGTACCGTGTGTGAAGCTATCAGGGACGGTATGGCCGTGCGATTTGTGCTGTAGATAGTCATCACCGATCTTCTCAGCGGCATCTAACGCCTCTTCGATGTCGCCTTTTTCTAGGAATTGAGTGCGTTCGTGGTTATGCCTTGCCCACAGACCAGCAAAGCAGTCCGCTTGTAGTTCTTGGCGAACGGATAGATTGTTGGCGGCGGCTTCACTGGCATTAGCTTGGGCGCGGCGCACTTCTGTTGAGATGCCTAGCAGAGTCTGAACATGGTGACCAACTTCATGCGCGATCACATAAGCCTGTGCGAAGTCTGCGGCTTGGTCTTGGCGAGTCAGCTCGCTGCTGTTCTTCTCGCCAGAGATGCCCATCTGTGTGCGCATCGCCTTAAAGAAACTGGTGTCAAGATAGACTTTTTGATCGGCAGGGCAGTAGAAGGGGCCGCTTGCTGATGTCGCTGAACCGCAGGCTGATTGCACCGAGCCGCTGAACATGACAAGCTTGGGCGCCTGATAAGTGCCACCTAGCTGCGCGAAAATTGGCGTCCAGACATCTTCGGTGTCTGCCAATACTGTCGCCACAAACTCTCGAGTCTCGGCTTGATCAGCGGTCTCTTGGGCGGGGGCTTGGGCGCTTTGATTGTTTTGGGTGATTTGTTCAGCGACGCCAAGGGTGGTCTCAGGACTGATGCCAAAAACTTTCCACACGATAAGCGCCAAGATTAAGCTAAAAATACTAACACCGCCCACTTTACGTGCGCCACCACCGCCACGGCGATCCTCGATGTTGTTACTTTGCCTGCGACCTTTCCACTGCATGATATACTCTCTATGATTTGATTAAAGTCAAAAAATGTACTTATTATAACGGTTTTTGAGCTTATTTTGGCAAAGAAAAAGTAAAAGGTGTATGATTTTGCAGGTGGCTTATGATTTATCTCGTTGGGTGTTTGTGTTATGATAAGTCAATTTTAATTAAGGGTGATAACAATGAGTGAATTGATTAATAATGATGCATTGCTTGACTGTGTGATCGTAGAGCATAATCCCAAGAATTTGCCGATCAATCATACCGTGATTTGGCTGCATGGTCTTGGCGCGAGCGGAAATGATTTTGAGCCTATTGTGCCTGAACTTGGGTTGGGAGATTTGGCGGTGCGCTTTGTGTTTCCGCACGCACCTAGAATTCCTGTCACGGTCAATGGCGGCTATGTCATGCCTGCGTGGTATGATATTCTTGAGATGAGCCTAGATAGAAAGGTGGATGTGACACAGATCGAAGCATCGGCGCGCGCCATCGAGAAGCTCATCGAGCGTGAGATCGCATCAGGTATGCCAAGTCAGAACATCATCATCGCAGGATTCTCGCAAGGCGGCGCGGTGGCGTATCATACTGTGCTAACGTCCAAGCATAAGCTCGGTGGACTATTGGCATTATCGACATATTTTGCCAGCAAAGATAGCATTCAGGAAGTCTCGACTAATCTCGATATCAGTGTGAAAATCGACCACGGAGATTATGATGATGTGGTGCCAAAGGTTCTGGGTGTGAATGCCAAGGCGCAATTAGAGGAATTGGGACTGAAGCCAACATTTAACAGATATCCTATGGCACATCAAGTGTGTCTGCCACAGATTCAATCAATCGGTGCTTGGATAAAAAGCATATTTAGCTAACCCTAACCGCATTAATCAAAACCACCTTCATAAAAGGTGGTTTTTAAATGGATTTTTTTAAGAATTTACCAAATTCTAGAAAATGTATCACTTGGCTCGCGGTCGCTCTGTCTGTGATCAGCCCTGTGTGCGACACAGGTAGAATTAGATAATCCTTAGCAGATGGCAGGTAGGTCTCAGACAAATAGACAGTACCGTCATGCTGTCTGGCATTGGCATCTAGGCGATGTCTTCTGTTGTGATAAGATAAAATTGGCATGCCAAGCCCGATCGGGCGGTTGCCAGCGATAACACCTAGCTCGATGTCATCAGGCAGTGGTGCACAGCTGCCATCGAGTGCCAAGGGGTAGGCTTTTTGAACCAAAGGCGGAAAGAGTCGATTGGCATAATTGGCACAGATGCTTCCTTGATGCGGTGTACCTAGTGTGACGCAGCGGTGAACCTGCCAATCCTCACCAAAATTCGCCAAAAAATGACGCATCACCAAGCCACCCAGACTGTGCCCGACCAGATTCAGTGGTCGATCATTTGGGTGGTTTTGTATTAGCCAGTCGTTCAGTATCTGACTGTGGTCAGAGATGGATTTGGTTAGACTGTGATAGCTAGGCGCGTGAGTCTGATAGCCTGCTTGAGAGAGTTTTTTTGCCAACGGATACATATACAGACCACTCATGTGCAGCCCGTGAATCAGCAGGGTGAATGGCTTACTCATAGAATAAAACCCAAGAAAAACTTGGGTTCTGGATGATTATTTGCCACGGTAGGTGATGCGACCTTTTGACAAATCATAAGGGGTCATCTCAACCTTGACTTTGTCACCTGTTAGGATACGGATGTAATGCTTGCGCATTTTGCCCGAGATGTGTGCGATGATTTCATGTCCGTTGTCAAGGCGGACTTTAAATAGGGTATTTGGTAGCGTGTCAATGACTTCGCCTTCAAATTCAATGATGTCGTCTTTTTTTGCCATAAGTCAAATAAGTTAAAAAATGAAAGCGATATTATAGCCGATATTTTTATCAAAAGCTATGTTTTTTGCTGTTTTTGCGACAGGGTGTGTTAATATGACATAAAGTTATCGATAGGTGGATGGTATAAGATTTTTGGCTTTGTTGATGATGTCTGGTGTGCTGGTGACGTCGGCATGGGTTTGTGATAGACCGCCCTTGGGGGATTATGACTGGGTGGGCTGTATTGAAGATGGTGTTTCGATATCTTATCAAGGCGTGAAACATGGCTTGGTAGATGTCATAGGTGATGTGATGATCGCACCAGAGTATCGTAAGATCCATCGGCTGGGCAAGGATGAGTTTGGCGTGTCAAATGGTGAGAAAGAGGGTGTGATAGATCGTCTAGGTCGTGTTATTTTGCCGATGGAGTATGATCATCTATTGCCGCATGATGATTCTTATTATGAAATCATAAAAGACGGCAAGTATGGAATGATGCATCATGGATAGATGATTATTCAGCCTAAATATGGTTTGCTAAGTGATGTCAATGGGCTGATTGTCGCGATGGAGCGGCGCGCTGAAGGCAGGTATGGTAATTGTGGGCTGATTGACCATCATGATCGTGAGATTCTTCCCTTTGAATATGATAAGATTTTCGGGTTTGGTGAGTATTTTGTGGTTGGCAAGGGTGATTAGGTGCAACTGTTAGATGCTAATCTTCAGGTTGTTGATCAATTCGAGGATGCCGACCGTTCCTATCATGACTATTTGCCATTTAAAAGAGGTGGTCGTTGGGGTGTGATCGATAAATCCAGAAAGCAAATCATTGCTTTCATGTATGATGAAATTTTCATAGGAGATGAAGGACTTTTCCCTGTAGAGCAAGATGGTAGATGGGGAGTGGTGGATATCCATAATCAAATCGTGGCAGATTTTGACTATGATTTTATTTTTGGGTTTAATGATGGTGTTGCGGTGATTAAAAAAGATGATCGTTATGGCTACATCAACACAGATGGCAAGCTTCTGATGCAGTTTAACCACAGTCTTAGGCATGGATTTTATCATGGGCTAGCAGAAGTTGTCGTGTATGGTCGGGATGCGAATGGCGATGAGATGGCTTTATATGGGGTAACTGATAAGTCGGGCAAGCTGATCATACCGCCGAAATATCACGGTATTTCTATGTCTTATTTTGATGCCGGTAAGGGCATTGGGATTGAAATTAATAAAAAGCACGGAATGCTTAACCGCTCAGGAGAGCCGATGATTGACGTGCTGTATGATAAGCCATTTTTCTTTCATTAAGGTCGAGCTGAAGTCTCAAAAGATGGCAGAGGATTTTATATTGATGAGCAGGGCAGGCAGATTGGTGGCTCTTGGTTGATTAATGAAAAGGTATGTCGCCATGTCCAAGTAGGCAACAGTTTGAGGTGGTGATATCTTTTGGGTCAACTATCCCGATGGAGGTGATGTCTGTCGATGTATGAAGTGGAAAAGTGATGGTAAAAGAGCTGTTAGAAGGCAAGGGTATTGAAATGAAGTGCGAAGACATTCCTGATTTAATGTAGGCTTATTTAAAAGCATAGGGATAATAATCAAGGTTGTGGATTGACACATTAATTATGATATAACATAATGATTTTATTGATATTTTCATAAAACTTTAAATTTACAGCGACCTAATATTTTGTTATGGTAATGACATAAGTTGTTAATTTTTGACCTACAAAGGAGTAACTTATGACTACCATGAAAGCCATGACCTACTACGGTGAGAACGACATTCGTTTTGAAGATCGTCCCGTCCCAACCATCATCGACCCTACTGATGCCATCATTCGCATGACGAAGACCACCATTTGCGGTACGGATTTGGCATCTGGAAGGGCAAGAACCCTGAGATTGAGGCGGCTGCTCGCGACAAGACAGGCGATTGGAATGGGCGAATCCTTGGTCATGAAGGTGTTGGCATTGTCGAGGAAGTAGGCCCTGCGGTCAAAAATTTCAAATCTGCGCATGGCAAAAGAAATGGGCGCGACACACCATTAATTCAGGCAAAGAAGACGCAGTGGCTCGCATCCTTGAGATTACTGACGGTCGCGGTTTGGACTGTGCGATGGAATCGGTGGGTATTCCTGCGACTTGGGACATCTGCTAGCAGTCTGTCAAAGAAGGTGGTAACATCGCCAACGTCGGCGTGCACGGTCAGCCTGTGAGCTTTGCGCTTGAGAAGCTGTGGATTAAGAACCTTAAAATCACCACAGGTCTTGTGAATGCCAATACCACAGGCATGCTACTAAAATCATGTGAATGCAGTAGGCTACCGATGGATAAATTAGCCACCCTCATTTCAAATTCTCAGAGATGGAAAAAGCGTATGATGTCTTCAAGCACGCTGACCAAACCGGAGCCGTGAAAGTTATCATCGAATATGATTAATTTCATATCATATAGATCTAAAAAATCCCGTCATTTGGCGGGATTTTTGCTGGTTTAATCGGGCAGCCCAAGCCAAAGCGGGGTTAGAGGTACGTTTGGCAGCAGAGTCTGAAACCGATCGGGATAATATGCGTTAATAAAATATAGACCGTCTGCAGACGCGGTTGGTGGTGCTAATGTGCGATCTTTGGCTTCGATAAGCCTTGTGATGTCATCAATCTCAAGCTCGCCTTTGCCGATGGCGAACAGCGTGCCCATGATGTTACGCACCATGTGATGCAAAAAACCATCCGCCTGAATGTCTAGCACCAGATACGCCCCATGCTGAAACAGATTGGCGTGTGAGACATTGCGTACAGGCTGATTAGACTGGCAAGCCGCTGCACGAAAGCTACTAAAATCATGTGTACCGACCAAAAGGGAGCTTGCTCGTATCATCTTATCGTTATCGAGTAGCTCAAAGACATGCGTTACTTGATGGCGTAGGATGGCAGGGCGATAGGGCTGATTTAGTGTGACATAACGATAACGACGCGCAATCGCCCCAAAGCGCGCATGAAAATCAGAGGGCATCGGCGTAATCCAGCGCAGGGCAATGTCGTCTGGCAGCAGGGTGTTTGCGCCGCGCATCCAGTTATATTCTGTGCGCTTGGCGGCGGTGGTAAAATGCGCGATCATATTGCCCGCATGCACCCCTGCATCAGTGCGCCCTGCAGCGATCACCTCGATGGGCTCGTTAGCGATGGTGGATAGCGCAGACTCAAGGCGTGCCTGAATGCTATCAACTTCCTGCTGTCGCTGCCAGCCTCGATAATTTGTACCAATAAATTCAACACCGATGGCGTAGGTTTGTATGCTTAGGTCGTTCATGGTTTATGAGTTTGGTTGTAGGATTTGCCAAAGAGTTTGTCCGTAGATGCCAGCGATCCCAAGCGAGCTTGAGCATACGCCATACTGGTACTGCCAAGCGCCTGCCGCATAATCTGCGCTGGTACCGCCAAAAGTACACATGGTAGTGCAGATAACGGGGATTTGCTTGGCTAGTAGTCGCTGAAGCTCGGTGATGAGCTTGTCAGATGATGGTACATTGCCCGCACCAAACCCAATTAAGATGACCGCTCGAGTATGCTCACTTAACTGACTGAGCTGATGTTCAAGGTTCGCCACATCATTAGGTAGGCAATAAATGGCAGTGATTTGAGTGTTTTTGGCGTTGTCCGTCAGGATGGGTAAATTACCCAATGCGTCTTTAGCATCAAAACATTCCGTCTGGTCGGTATTTTGTTTTGATGCTAACTCGCCCATGAAGGCATCATGATGTTGGCTGTTGATTTTTTGGGTGTCTTTGGCATTCATAAGTTTGTGATAAAACTGCACCGCCACGCCTTTATGTTCGGTCGTAGCAATGATGGCATCACGAAGATTAACCCATGCATCGCTGTCATCATTGATGGTATGACTGGGACTTTCAGCGATGAATAATGGCTGCATACTGCCTGTAATTACAAGGCTGATGTCACTACCTTCAAAGGCATTCGCCAAAAATGCCGCCAAAAAGCTTAAGCTGTCAGTTCCTGTAATAAGTACAAAACGCCTCGCGCCTGCTCCATAAGCCTTCAAAATCGTACCGTACAAGGTCACAAAGTCGGCAGGAGTTAGGGTGCTGCTGTCCTTAATAAGGGCATTAGGGAGAATATCAGTTGTGATGTTTGGCAATCGTTCTGCCAATGTTAGTTTTAATGTCGGTAAAAAAACATAGGCAGGTAAGGGTGATAATGGCGTACCATGACTACCGAATGTTCCGCCTGCATAGATGATGTGGGTGATGTCTGTCATGAGTGGTAAATATAAAAATTTGGTGTATCATAACACAAAAAGCACGCTCATGTTGCGTGCTTTTTGATGGCTTTTGGCATCTTGAGTGATTAGATGCGGCCTTGGATAATGGCAAGCATGCGACGTAGCGGCTCAGCAGCACCCCACAGTAGCTGATCGCCCACCGTGAAGGCTGTTAGGTATTCGCCGCCCATGTTCATCTTACGAAGACGACCTACAGCCACATTCAGCGTACCCGTTACTGCCACAGGCGTGAGTCGCTCCATGCTGGCAGGTTTGTCATTTTCAACCACATCTAGCCAAGGATTGTCACTTTGGCGTAGTGCTTCTTCAATCTCGGCAAGAGGGATATCTTTGGTTAGCTTGATGGTTAATGCTTGGCTGTGACAACGCATTGCACCGATGCGGACACAGATGCCATCGATGTTAATGATGTCAGAATCTGTGTTGCCTAGGATCTTATTGGTCTCAGCTTGACCTTTCCATTCTTCGCGAGATTGACCGTTGTCAAGCTGGCTGTCGATATAAGGAATGAGACTGCCTGCCAATACAGCACCGAAGTGTTGTTTTGGAAAAGTGTCAGAGCGCTGAGTGTCGGCGATGGTTTTGTCGATTTCAAGGATGGCAGAGGCAGGGTCAGCAAGCTTGTCTGCCACGCTGTCGCGTAATACACCCATGCCAGAGATAAGCTCGCGCATGTTGTTAGCACCCGCGCCAGAAGCGGCTTGATAAGTCATGGCAGATACCCATTCTACCCAACCGCGACGGAATAGTTCACCAATCGCCATCAGCATTAGGCTAACGGTGCAGTTGCCGCCGATGAAGTCTTTTTTGCCATTAGCGATGGCGTCGTCGATGACGTTGCGGTTAACAGGATCTAGGATGATGACGGCGTTGTCGTCCATGCGAAGCGAGCTGGCTGCGTCAATCCAGTAGCCATTCCAGCCAGATGCGCGCAATTTGCCGTGCACTTCTTTGGTATAGTCGCCGCCTTGACAGGTGATGATGGCGTCACATTTGGCAAGTTCGTTGATGTCAGATGCGTCTTTTAGGGTGCCTACATCTACGCCGAAGTCAGGCGCTTTGCCACCTGCATTGCTGGTTGAGAAAAAAACAGGCGTGATGTGATTAAAATCACCTTCTTCAACCATGCGAGCCATCAGCACAGAGCCAACCATGCCACGCCAACCAACCAAGCCTACGACCAATTTTTCTGCCATTGTGTCCACCTTAGAATGAATAAAAACGGATGAATGTCGCAAAACAAGCGCCATTCAAATTAAACGCATAACTATGCACTGTTATGAATAAAAAATCAAGCTTTTTTGGGTAAATATCCTCAAAAAAATAAGCTTTTCTGCACTTGTTATTAAATAGCTGAATGTCTAAATTATTAAAAGCGGTTTAAACCTTGTAAGAAATGGCTTACAGGATGTGGAGGTAATGGCTGATGGTATAGACAAATTTTTGATAATATAATACGCACATTAGGATAGAGGTATGAGGCATGGCTGCCAAAGGATGAGTCATCGGCGATGGATGCTATTTACCCACACACCCAGTTACCCAAGCTGGGTATTTTTTTGTAATAACACCGCTAATTTAGCGGTGTTTTTGATTGGGGATGAAATCAAAGTTAGTGTGTATTGTGCATTGCGCTATCTAAAGCGTAATCGAGACGCGCGTTTGATTAAGTCGGTATTATTCATTTGCCCGAACGCACACAAGGTTATCATGGCGATCGGTCTTGACGAGCTTGCAGTCAGGCGTGAGCGACTGATAGACTGCCAAAGTCTCCGCCATCATCTGATCGATGGTATATTCGTGGGTCATGGCAGGGCGCAAGCCGTTCTGAAGGTGTGATTTGACGGCTTTGCAGAGTGTGACGGCGGTCTCTTCTTTAACTAGACCTTGTGGATACAATGCGCTTAGAATGTCAGCAAATGCTCCTTTTGCCCAGCCGATGACCGGCGTACCAAGGTGAATGGCCTGTAGGGCGGTGATGCCAATACTCTCTGGGCGATTAGCCAGCGCAAGCACGACATTCGCTGACGATAGCCATTCTTTCATGTCGGGTGGTCTGCGGCCGATGAATGTCACTTTGCCGTTCAGACCTAAGGCGTGCAGTCGTTGGATGAATTCTTCGTGTGCGACGTCTTGGTCGGATAAATTGGGCTCATTATCTTCTGCGATGATAGCGTGAATGTCGGGGAATTTTTCTTGTAGGTTGCCTAGGATATCAACCAGCCATTCTTGTCCGTATTCTGCACCGATAGGCGTGGGGAATAGCAACCATTTTTTGTGTTCAAGCTCTGGATGTTCTGCAAAGATACTATGCAGCCAATACACGGATGTGTGATGGCGATACGGATAAGTGCGAATGTCCACACCGCGTCGCACACACACGATGTCAAAGGGATATTCTTCGATGTCGAGCTCTTCTTTTTTTTGGGCGAGCTTGGCGCGTAGATATTTGTCGATGCTTCTGGAGGCGGTGATGATCACGTCGGAATAAAAAAGCGCACGCGCATAAGAATTCATCGGATAAAAACCATACATCGTCGCGACAATTTTTGGGCGTTTTTCTTTTGGGGTGCGATGCAGCGCCCAATGTAGCACCCATGCGGGCGTGCGCGAATGCACATGAATGATGTCAGGCTCGTGCGCTTGGATGATTCGGCGAAGTTTTAGGATGTTTTTTAGCGCCCACCAAGATTTTTTTGGCATGGGCAATTGATAATATACGGTGTCATCACGCATAAGGCGCGTCACCAGCTCTTCTTCTTCGTGAGCGGCACCGATGACGATCGATTCATGACCTGCGCGCATGAGGGCGTGGGTGATGGCATAGATGCCACGTTCGGCTTCATCATGCTTTAGCGATGATGATAAGTGCATAACTTTCATGAGATTTTATAGGGTCTCAAGTAGCTTTTCGGCGTGTTCTTTGGCTTTTACATTGCGATAGCTTGCCGTCATTTGTCCACTGTTATCAAAAACGAAAGTTGAGCGCACCACGCCAAGATGCGTCTTGCCATACATCATTTTTTCTTTAATGACATCAAAATACTGGCAAAGCTTCTCATCAGGGTCGCTGATAAGCGGGATGTCGAGGGATTTTTTGGTGATGAAGCTCTGATGTGACTTGACGCCATCGCGAGACACGCCGATGATTTGATAGCCTTTGTTCTCAAATTGTTCTTTTAGGTGGCTAAAATCAACCGCCTGCACCGAGCAGCCTTGGGTGTTATCCTTGGGATAAAAGTATAGCACCAATCCGCGACCGCTGTCCTGGATGAGAGTGCTAAGGTTGACAGAGCTTTGAATGTCATTCTTCACGAGTGCCACATCAAAGTCAGGCAATGCGATGGTTTCTTGAGTGTTTTTCATATTGTTTTAAAATTATCTAAAAATACGACCATTTTACCTAATATTTGTCAAAATTTCGACCAAATGAGCCATAAAATTTTGTAAATTTATTCGTTAAAAATTGTAAAAAATGTGTCTATGAAGTAAAATTAGCACCCTAAAATTATTCTTAGCAACTTGATAGGCGTTTTATGTCTTTGCTTTCTTATCTAAAAATTGAGGAGCGTGGCTCTTCTGTGCGTCAAGAAGTCATCGCTGGCTTGACGACATTTTTGGCGATGGTGTATTCGTTGATCGTCGTGCCGAACATGTTAAGCGACGCAGGATTTCCTGCCGAGTCGGTCTTTATTGCGACTTGTTTGGTGGCGGGCTTAGGCTCAATCTTAATCGGTCTGTGGGCGAATGTGCCGATGGCGATCGGTTGTGCGATTAGCTTGACGGCGTTTACGGCGTTTAGCCTTGTATTAGGTCAAGGCATCAGCGTACCTGTGGCGCTGGGCGCGATTTTCTTGATGGGTGTGGTGTTCACGCTTATCTCTGTGACGGGCATTCGTGCGTGGATTCTGCGTAACCTGCCAATTTCAATTGCGCATGGCGCAGGTATTGGTATTGGTCTGTTTCTACTGCTGATCGCTGCCAACGGTGTGGGTCTGGTCATCAAGAATGATGCTGGCCTGCCTGTAAAAATGGGCGAATTTACTTCTTTTCCTGTGGTAATGTCTTTGGTTGGATTGGCTGCGATCATCGGCCTTGAGCGTAAGCAGGTAAAAGGCAGTATTCTATGGGTGATCATTGCCATTACGGTGATTGGTCTGATTTTTGACCCGAATGTGAAATTTGGCGGTTCAGTCTTTAAGCTACCAACTGTTACAGGCGAATCACTGTTCCTAAACCTTGACATCATGGGCGCGTTAAATGCAGCGGTATTGCCAGCGGTATTTGCTCTGGTGATGACGGCGGTGTTCGATGCGACTGGTACGATCCGTGCAGTAGCAGGGCAAGCTGGACTGATCGATAAAGACGGTCAGATCATCGGCGGCGGCAAGGCATTGACAGCTGACTCAGTCTCTAGCGTATTCTCTGGTCTGTTCGGTACGGCGCCTGCAGCGGTGTATATCGAATCAGCGGCGGGCACGGCGGTTGGCGGTAAGACAGGTCTGACCGCGATCGTGGTGGGTGTGTTATTCTTGCTCATGTTGTTCTTCCAGCCATTGGCGTTCTTAGTGCCTGGTTATGCGACCGCGCCTGCCTTGATGCATGTGGGTCTGTTGATGCTAAGCAATGTCTCAAAGCTTGATTTTGATGACTTTGTGGGTGCGATGAGTGGTCTGGTGTGTGCGGTGTTCATCATATTGACTGCCAACATCGTAACAGGCATCATGTTGGGCTTTGCTGCGTTGGTATTAGGTCGCCTGATCTCTGGTGAGTTTAAGCAGCTTAACATCGGTACAGTTATCATCGCTGTGGCGTTGGTGGCGTTCTATGCGCTGGGTTATGCGATTTAATTAGACCATCGATTTACAATAAAAAACACCGCTTGATTAGGTGGTGTTTTTTATTGGTTAGCGCACAATGTCATCAATCAGTGTCATCAGATAATCGCGAATGGCGGGCAATTCCTTTATATCAATGTTGTTTAACCACGCGCCATCAACCGCGTAACGTATGGCGGTTAGTCGAATGTCACTGTCGGTGTGACTAAAGCTGCCCACCTTATGATGAAGCCATGAATCCCACAACGCGGCAAGTTTGCTCTCGGCATTCATCGCGCGAATCAACCCTGACCAGTCACTTGATAATCCAATCTCAGTATTCTCAAAAAACACGCTTACATAAGCGCGCGTGAACACGCCTTTAGCTTCGCCCATCTCATTAATGTGCTGCATTATGGCGGTGTTCACCTGTGCGATGAACAGCTCAAGCACCGATAAGATCAGCTCGTCTTTGTTTTTAAAGTGATGAAAAAGCCCGCCTTTACTCGTGCCTGCCGCATCAGCGACTTTTTGCATGGACAGATTGGCGATACCATCTTGCAGCATAAGGTCTTTGGCGGCGATTAGGATGCTGTGGCGTAGAAGCTCGGGGTTGTTTTTGCGTTTTGGCTTGCTTTGGCTTTCGTTGAATAATTCAAGTGATTGATTTTCCATGAGTTTTCTTTATTTTATTAATGGGCGGTAGAGCTTGAAAAGATGTTCATGATGATCACTCCGACTATGATAAAGCCGATGCCTATCATGGCGGGGATGTCTAGAGGTTGTTTCAATACGAACATACCGATCAAAGCAGTTAGTACAATACCCACACCCGACCAAATGGCATAAGTCATGCCAAGAGGGATGACCTTGACGACATGAGAAAGTAGATAAAAAGCGATGGCAAAACAAACGAGCGTAATGCTGGTAGGGATGAGTTTGCTAAATCCGTCAGATTTTGCCAAAAAAGTCGAACCCGTCACTTCGCTGATGATGGCGAGAGCAAGCAGGGCGTAAGCGGTGGATAATTGCATATAGCAAATGTCTCAAATAAAAAACCAACTGGTCGGTATTTTATTACACTGCATGAGAAAATGCAAATAAAAAATGACAAATCGAGATGATTTGTCGTTCTAAGGGATGTTATGCATTCTGATAACGAGTTGGGTCAGGTACACCTGCATCGATGAATCCCTGGCGACGCAGTGCACAGCTATCACACACACCGCAAGCGCGCCCATCACTGTCTGCTTGATAGCAGGACACCGTCTTGCCATAGTCCACACCCAAAGATAGACCAAGCTCTAAGGTCTGGGCCTTGGATAGATTCTGTAGCGGCGCGACGACAGACAGGCGATTGCCTGCACGCCCTGCAACAGTGGCCAGATTGGCAAGGTTCTCAAAGGCTTCGATAAAGTCAGGGCGGCAATCAGGATAACCTGAGAAATCGACAGAACTCACACCGATCACGATATAATTAGCCTGCATGACCTCGGCGGCTGCCAATGCGTATGATAAGAATATGGTGTTACGCGCAGGAACATAGGTCACAGGCACGGCATCTGATGCAGCGTCATAGTTAGGCACGTCGATGTTTTGATCGGTCAGGGCTGATCCGCCAAGTTGAGCGATATCGATGTCGATGATGCGATGTGAGACGCCGAGCTGTTTGGTGATTTTGGTGGCGGCGATCAGTTCGCTGGAGTGACGCTGACCATAACGAAAGCTGATGGCGATGATGTCTTTAAAATTAGCTTGTGCCCAGTATAGGCAGGTGGTGGAGTCTAGACCGCCTGAGAATAGTACGATGGCGTGATGGTTCTTGAAATCGCTGTTCATAAGATAAAATGATGAATATGTGATTAAAAATTTTGCAGAATTTTAGCACAAAAACACGGATTTTGGTAAGATTTTGGGTGTGATTGTGCTACAATATCTAGTTTTTTTCATGATGTAAATAGCGACATAAATAATTACCGAATAGGGTATTATGGACACCGAACTCATTAAAATTATTCTGGCATTCGTGGTGCTGATCAATCCATTTAGCGCACTTGGGCTATTCTTAAGCATCACGAATGGCTGCACCACGCAAGATCGCAAACGAGTTGCGCAGATCGCCTGCTTGACCGTATTGATTACGATTTGTTTTTTTACATTGCTTGGCGAGAGTTTGCTGAAGTTATTAGGCATCTCGGTGGGGTCGTTCCAAGTAGCTGGCGGTGTCTTAGTATTCTTGATTGCCATTAATATGATGAATGGCGGCGGCAATCCCGTCAAACCTAATGAGGATGAAGTTGAGGTGAATTCATCGCTGACAGCCTCGGCGGTCGTACCTTTGGCCATCCCCATGATGATTGGCCCTGGCGGTATCTCGACGGTGATCATTTATAGCAGCCAAGTCAAGAGCGCTTTTGAGATTGGTACGATCTTGGTGGCAGGGCTGTGCATTAGCATGTTCTGTTATCTGTCTTTGATGGCTGCAGGGCGTATCAGTCGATTCTTGGGTGATACAGGACTGAATATTCTAAGTCGTATCATGGGTATGCTGCTTGCGGCAGTGGCGGTTGAGATCTTGGTGAGTGGACTTAGAACAATCTTTCCTGATTTATTAAATTAACCCGCCCAACAAAAGCGAATGGCTCGCCATTCGCTTTTGTTGGGCGGGTTAAATCATTAATGCGTTAAATGCTTCTTAGTAGCTCTGCCAATGCTGCACCAGCATCATCTGTCTTCATGAACTGTTCACCAATCAAGAAATGATGGATGTTGTTCTTTTGCATCAGATGAATGTCATTGGCATCATTGATGCCGCTTTCGCTGACCACGAGAGCATCATCACCCAATGCAGCAAAAAGCTGCTCGCACAGACGAATGCTATGCGCCAAATCCACCTTAAAAGTATTCAGATCGCGGTTGTTGATACCGTAAATGTTGTGGGTAGATTTGGG
Source organism: Moraxella ovis (assembly GCF_900453105.1). Lineage (NCBI taxonomy): Bacteria > Pseudomonadati > Pseudomonadota > Gammaproteobacteria > Moraxellales > Moraxellaceae > Moraxella > Moraxella ovis. The sequence continues at coordinate 1,326,138 of NZ_UGPW01000001.1, read as the reverse complement.
CAATTTAAGTGCGCGTTCTAGCTCTTGCTGGGTGTGAATCTCGATCAGTACATCCATACCCAGATCAATGGCGATCTTGTGTAGATGAGCAACCGTCTCGTCATCTAGGCATGCCATGATCAGCAGAATGCAGTCAGCGCCTAAGGCGCGGCTTTCGTAGATGTGGTATTCATCCACCATAAAATCTTTACGCAGGACGGGTAAGTTTGTGACATTTCTGGCTTTGATCATGTAGTGATCATGACCTTTAAAATACTGTCGATCGGTCAGTACAGATAGGCATGTTGCACCTGCTTGTTCATAGCCTTTGGCGGCATCGACAGCATTGAAATTCTGACAGATGACGCCCTTTGATGGGCTGGCTTGTTTGATTTCGCTGATGACGCCAATCTTGCCTTCTGTAGTATTGACAGCGCGTAGGGTATTGGCAAAGCCTCTTGGCTTGTCGTTATTAAGGCGAATAAGCCTGATGAGTTCATCTTGGCTCACCAAAGCCTTGGCGGCGGCGATTTCTTCATGCTTGGTGGTGACGATTTTTTGGAGGATGCTTGGCGTACTCGAACTTGTCATGATTATTCCTGATGTATGGTTTTATAAGATTATAAAGATTGGGTAAACTTGGCAAATTCACGCATTTTGGTTAATGCTGCGCCACTGCCGATGGTATCTTTGGCAATCTGTACGCCTGATTGTAGGGTGTCTGCCTTGCCTGAGACATAGATGGCTGCGCCTGAATTTAGTGCAATGATATCTTGGGCTTTTTTGATGCGCTGATCATCGCTTGCCCCTGATAGGGCGGCGGTGATGAGCTCTAGGCTATCTTTGGAAGATGATACATCTAGCCCGTCAAGGCTTTGTGGTTCAATGCCGACATCTCGAGGGCTGATGGTGTTACTGCTAACCACGCCATCTTTTAGTTCGCTCACAAAACTATCGTCCGCCAAGCTAAATTCATCTAATCCATCGGCTGAATGCACAACAATTGCGTGCTTTGAACCAAGGTTCTTTAGAGCGTGGGCAAGCGGTTCGCATAGAGACTGATCAAATACACCGATGACCGAATTAACCACACCAGCAGGGTTTGTTAATGGGCCTAAGACGTTGAAGATCGTACGAGCTTTTAGCTGCTGGCGGACACCAACGGCATGACGCATGGCTTTATGATGGTTGGGCGCGAATAAGAATCCTAATTGCTGTTCTTGAATGCAGCGAATGATCTCGTCATTGGTCAAGTCGAGACGTACGCCAAGCGTTTGTAGTAGGTCTGAAGAGCCTGACTTGGTGGAGACGCCGCGATTGCCGTGCTTGGCGACCTTAACGCCACTGGCGGATACCACGAACGTGGCTGCTGTTGATACGTTAAATAGATTGGCGCCATCGCCACCTGTTCCCACGATATCGACCACATTTGTCAGATCATCTAATGTGATGTTATGTGCCAGTCTTCTCATCACGGCGGCGGCGGCGGTAATCTCATCAATGCTCTCGCCCTTGATGCGTAGCGCCACCAAGATGGCACCCATCAGTGCATCTGGGCAACGTCCATGCATGATGGCAAGCATTACGCCCTGCATGGTGTCGCTGTCTAGGTTTTTGCCTTGTAATAATGTATTTAACGTTTGGCTTAAAAATTGACCGATCTCATCATCGCTAAGCGTATTAATATTATTTAAGTTAATCATTATCCATCCTTACTGTATTCGTTGTCTATGGCTTAGGCGACTTGTGGTAGGTTGTCGTTGCTTAGCTTGGCAAGGCCGCAGCGTACCAAAAAATTATTAAACAGCTGATAGCCGTGCTCGCTTAGGATAGATTCTGGGTGGAATTGAACACCCTCTACATCTAATGTCTTATGACGAACACCCATGATCTCTTCCATTGAGCCATCAGAATTCTGAGTCCACGCGGTGATCTCTAGGCAGTCGGGCAGGGTGTTTCTGTCGATGACAAGTGAGTGGTAGCGCGTGGCATCAAATGGGCTTGGTAGATCGCTAAACACTCCCTGATCATGATGATAAATAGGTGATAATCTGCCATGCATGACCTCACCTGCGCGAACCACATCACCACCAAAAGCCTGCCCGATCGCTTGATGACCTAGGCAGACACCTAGGATCGGGATCTGACCGCTAAATTCAGCCAAAATCGGCAATGTCACACCTGCCTCGGTTGGGCTACAAGGACCAGGGCCTAAGATAATGGCCTTGGGTGACAGTGCGCGAATCTCATCTAGGGTAATTTCGTTATTACGAAATACCTTGATGTCTTGTTGTAATTCTCCAAAATACTGTACGATGTTATAAGTAAAACTGCAAAAATTATCAATCATGAGTACCATGAGAGTGTTCCTTGCTAATATATCGATAAATTGAATTATTTTACCATTTTTTATTTATGTAGTGCAGGATTTTTGATTTAAATTGAGTTGATGCACCCAAAGTCTTTGCTTTGCATATTTTGATAAATGCAAGCAATAAAAATAAGCCCTAAAACAGTATTTAGGGCTTATTTTATTATTTAAAACTGGCAAACAAATCATACTCACTGGCTTCATCAATGGTAACGGTTAAAAACTGCCCTACTTTTACTGTCTCATCAATATTATCCACATAGACATGACCGTCAATCTCTGGGGCATCGGCATAGCTACGGCAAATGGCGATGTTCTCTTCTGTATCAATTTCATCTACCAATACCACCAACGTTTGCCCGACTTTTTCTTGCAATTTTTCTTCGCTGATTTGTTGGGCGACCGCCATAAACCGCTCGTAACGCTCTTGCTTAACAGGCTCTGGCACAGGGTTTGGCAAATCATTCGCTACCGCCCCGTCAATCTCTGAATAAGTAAAACAGCCCACACGGTCAAGGCGTGCTTGTTTTAACCAGTCAAGCAAGTACTCAAAATCTTCTTCGGTCTCCCCTGGAAAGCCCACCACAAAGGTAGAACGAATGACAATCTGGGGGCAAATCTTCCGCCATTTGGCAAGTCGCTCCAAGGTATTTTCGCTCATGGCAGGGCGTTTCATCGCCTTTAATACACTGGGGCTTGCGTGCTGAAAGGGAATGTCAAGATATGGCAGTAGCCCACCCTTACCACCACTGGCTTTCATGCTGTCCGCCATGATTTGTACCACATTATCCACGTGCGGATAAGGGTACACATAATGCAAACGCACCCAAATGCCAAGCCTTGCTAAGGCTTGACACATATCAAAAAACTTGGTCTTTATCGGTTCGCCTTGCCAAAACGCCATTTTATATTTTAAATCCACGCCATAAGCGGACGTGTCTTGGCTGATGATAAGTAGCTCTTTGACCCCTGCTTTTTTTAGGGCAACAGCTTCATTCATCACGCTGTCAATGGTGCGAGACACCAAGTCGCCACGCAAGGACGGAATGATACAAAAAGTACAGCGATGATTACAGCCTTCACTGATTTTGACATACGCATAATGGGCAGGGGTCAGCTTCACGCCTGCGTCATTGATAAGGTCGATTTTGGGGTCATAAGTCTTTGATTTGGCAGGTTTTGGCACATGGTGCGTTACCGCTTTGACCACTTCATCATAGGCATGAGCCCCTGTTACCGTCAATACGGCAGGGTGCATGGTGCGGATTTTTTCGGCATCTTTACCCAAACAGCCTGTTACGATGACCTTGCCGTTTTTGGTGATTGCCTCGCCAATGGCATCAAGGCTTTCTTGGACGGCAGATTCAATAAATCCGCAGGTGTTTACCACCACAAGATCCGCCCCGTCATAATCCTTGGCGACTTGGTAGCCCTCACGAGTAAGTTCGGTAATAATCCGCTCACTGTCCACCAGTGCCTTGGGACAACCTAAGGATACAAACCCGACTTTGGGCGTTTTGACAATCTCACTGGATAAACCGCCACTAGGCTCAGTAATCTGCATCAGACTTGCCGACTCTTCTAGGGTGCGGTTTTGGTTGTGGTTGGCTTTGTGGTGATAGCCAACTTCACTGGGACTAAGATTGGGATTGGGGTTTTTGGGATTAAAGGTTTGAACACTCATGTTAGCTGTCTTAATAGATGGCTGAAAAAATGGTATTATAGCATAATTAGTAAGCTCAATAACGAGCAAAAGGAGGTGTTAAATAATAAAAAAACTCCAAATCCGAAGATTTGGAGTTTCTTGAATAATGGCGCAGCGGACGGGACTCGAACCCGCGACCCCCGGCGTGACAGGCCGGTATTCTAACCAACTGAACTACCGCTGCGAACATGGTGGGCGGTAACGGATTCGAACCGCTGACCCTCTGCTTGTAAGGCAGACGCTCTACCAACTGAGCTAACCGCCCATGTTCTTTTAACTTTCGAACTAAGTAACTTATCGCTACCGTGTTCGTTCGTTGTGGTGCGTATTATATAGATTTTTGACAGGGTGTCAAATACTTTTTTCAAAAAATTTTAAAATTTTATGTAAAATATTGATTTTAAAATAATTTTAAAAAATAAAACTACGCCAAAGCTGCCTCGATGTCTTTTTCTAAGTCTTGTGGCTTGGTGGTCGGTGCGTAACGATCCAGCACTTTACCGTCACGACCAACCAAGAATTTGGTAAAATTCCACTTGATCGCATCGGTTAAGATGCCACCTTGCTCATGCTTTAGAAAATCAAAAATTGGATGGGCGTGATCGCCGTTCACATCTACTTTATCCATCATTAAAAAGTCCACGCCGTAGTTCTTTTGACAGAACTCGCCAATCTCTGCGCCTTCGTGAGGCTCCTGTGCGCCGAATTGATTGCAAGGAAAGCCGATCACGACTAAGCCCTTATCGTGGTATTTGGTGTGCAATTCTTGCAAGCCTGCAAATTGCGGTGTAAAGCCGCATTTGCTTGCAGTATTGACGATAAGCAAAACCTTACCTTCAAAACCCTTAAAATGTACGACATTACCAGTCAAATCATTGGCGCTAAATTCATAGATGCTAGACATAAAAATCTCCAAGCTGATTGCAAGTGATTGGTGTTAATTGGGTTCAAAATCAATGGCGATTGAGTTGATGCAATATCTCATGCCTGTCGTCTCTCTTGGACCATCAGGAAAAACGTGTCCCAAATGCCCGCCGCAGTTGCTGCAAGTAACTTCAATACGTCTCATGCCGTGAGATAAATCCAGTGTCTCAGTCAGCACGGTGTCATTAATTGTCTTATCAAAGCTGGGCCAGCCACAGCCTGAGTGGTATTTGCTATCGCTGTCAAAGAGCTTGGCATTACAGCCCTTACAACGATACACACCAGTTTCAAACACATCGGTATATAAGCCGGCAAAAGGTCGCTCGGTGCCTTTTTGGCGTAAGACGTAATATTCGTCAGCGGTTAGGCGATTTTGCCAATCTTGTTCAGTTAATTGGGCAATTTCATCGGGGCTAAGGCTATGGTCGGGTAAGGGCATGGATTTTCCTTATAAGTAGGTCAGAGTTTGAGTTTTTAATCTTGATATTGAATGGGGTGGGTTTGGTACAAATACAAGCATGAGGCAAATCTAATTTATCTAAATTTGTGTGGGTGGGGTGAAGTTCAATCAGAATAGTGCTTGTTAAATTCATGCCTTTAAAATTCTCTTGCAAAACCATTCGAAGCCTTGTATGATAATTGCAACTTTTACTTGCAATTACCGCCATGACCAACGACACCCACCCACCAAATACGCCCACCACGCAAGGCGAACGCCTAAAACAGCTCCGCAAATCCTTAGGATTATCCGCCCAAGCCCTAGCCGATAAGCTAAACGCCCACGGTGCGTCCGTCAGTCGTGGAGCGATTGCCAATTGGGAATGCGATAAAAATGGTATCACAAGTAGCAAGCTCCCCATAGTCGCCCAAGTGCTAGGCACGACTGAAAATTATCTTTTGACAGGTAATGTATCGGTAAATCCAATCGTCAATAATGCCAGTCAAGAGATTGATTTACAAGATAATTTACCAAATTCACACAACCATTCTCACAAGGTATCCCTCATGAAACCTTTAAAAAAATCTGCCAAACTTGCCAACGTCTGCTATGACATTCGGGGCGAACTTTTGCAAACCGCCAACCGCATGGAAGCCGAAGGTCAGCGTATCATCAAACTCAACATCGGCAATCCTGAACCGTTTGGGCTGTTGCCCCCCGATGAGATTGTGCAAGACGTGGCGATGAACTTGCAAAATGCGTCTGGCTACTCAGATTCTAAGGGGATTTTCTCAGCTCGCAAGGCAATCTTGCAATATTATCAAGCCAAAGGACTGCTGTCAGCGACCGATGTCAATGATGTGTATATCGGCAATGGCGTGTCGGAGCTTATCGTCATGACCTTGCAAGCCCTGCTTGATGACGGCGATGAAGTGCTTATTCCCATGCCTGATTATCCGCTGTGGACAGCGTCCACCAACCTAGCAGGGGGCAGGGCGGTGCATTATCGCTGTGTGGAAGAAGGCAACTGGCACCCTGATTTGGCGGATATTGAGAGTAAAATCACCGACAAAACCAAAGCCATTGTCATCATCAACCCCAACAACCCCACAGGAGCATTATATAGCAAGGAAATCTTAGAGCAGGTTGCTGATTTGGCGGTAAAACATGGCTTGGTTATCATGGCAGACGAGATTTATGACCGTATTTTGTATGATGATGCTGTGCATACGCCCATGTGTACGATTACCGATAAGACGCTGGTTTTAACCTTTAATGGCTTGTCAAAATCACACCGCATTGCAGGCTATCGCTCAGGCTGGGTCATGTTGTCGGGCAAAAAAGACCATGCTGGCGACTTTATAGAAGGCTTGACCATGCTCGCCAGTATGCGACTGTGTGCCAATGTGCCTGCTCAGTACGCCATACAGACGGCAATGGGTGGTTATCAGTCCATGCAGGAGTTGACCGCACCGACAGGGCGACTGTACAAACAACGTGAGATGGCGGTCTCTCGCTTAAATGCCATTAAGGGCATTAGCTGCACCAAACCGCAAGGGGCGTTTTACTGTTTTGCCAAGATTGACCTTGATGTCTATCCCATCCAAAATGACATGAAATTCATGATGGATTTATTGATTCAAGAAAAAGTCTTAATGGTGCAGGGTACGGGCTTTAATTGGGATAAGCCAGACCATTTTAGGGTCGTATTTCTGCCCAATTTGATAGATTTGGAAGATGCGATGGATAGGCTGGATAGATTTTTTGCCAATAAGCGTAAGGAATTTGGCACAGAATAGGGCAGGGTGCTTTTAAAAACAAAGGGCGATTGCTGTCGCCCTTTTTGATGTTTTTGTTTTTATCCAATAATCCCAAAAAACTGCAATAAAAACGAGCCTGCAAATCCTGCCAAAAAGGCAATGCCAAGTAGGGCATAAATATTCATTTTTGGGGTGAGTAGGTTTTCAGATTTTGCCAACGAGTAGTTCAGGTAGGCAAAAATCGGAGCGGAGACAAAGGAGCTAATCATCGCAAATTTGAGTAGGCTTGCCATTTGTCCTGCAAACACATTAATCAAGATAAATCCACCAATGATCATAGCGGTCGTCCAGCGCATGACGTATTTTTCGGTAAGCTCGGTTGTGCCTGTTTTGATGAGCGACAGACTCTCGGCATTGGTACGCCCATAGCCGTCCGCACTCGTGATGACCGTGCCAAACATACACAAAAAAGCGATGAATGCCACGAGAATTTTTGACCAATTGCCAATGGTCTCTGTGTACATCTCTACAAGCTGACCGATGTAAGCGCCGCCTTTGGTGGCAATCTCTTCGCCTGTGCCGTACTGTACAAACACGCCAAGCGTCAAGAAAAATAACGCCAAAATCGCCGATGTAAAATAGCCTACGTTAAAATCTACCACGCCTTGAAAATGGCTTGTGTGGTCGGTGCGGATTTTTTTGGCAGTCCACACAGATGTAATGACCGAAAATTCAAGCGGAGCAGGCATCCAACCCATAAGAGCGATGATAAAGCCCAAAGACGCCAAGTTCCAAGGCGACATTGGCACAAAATCAGGGGCGACTTCTTTTGGCGACATACCTGCGATGATGACCGCCAAAATGGTGGCAACCGTCAATGCCAGAATAATCCACTTTGAGATATTATCCAAAACCTTATAATGCCCTGCAATGAGTAGCCCCCATGAGACGGTCATTACAATCATTGACAGGATAAGTGGATTTAGCTCAAAAGGCAGAATAAAGCCCAAAATGGTCGCACAGAGCAGGGCGACTGCCCCTGTGGTAATCACGCCTGACACGACAGATAAGCCAAAAAATGCCCAAAGGTAGGCTTTGGATTTTTTGGCGTAACCTGCCACGAGACTATCGCCTGTTTTGTAGGCGTATTCTGTGCCAAAGCGGTAAAAAGGGTATTTAAAAAAGTTGGCAAGCACGATCATAATGGCAAGTTGCCAACCATACAACGCCCCAGCTTGGGTGGATGATACAAGGTGCGAACCGCCAATGGCGGCAGATGCCATTAAAATGCCAGGCCCGAAGGCTTTCCAGGTAAGTTTTTGGGCTTTATCAGAGGTTTGTGCGATTGTCATATCAGATTTATCGAAAGTAGATAAAAAGTGGTTTTCATGGAAAAACAAATCTGATCATTCTTACATGTAAAACGTTTATTTTCCCTAATATTTTTGGGCGTGATGAAATGCGCTTATTCTACCACAAATTCACAAAACCACAAATCAAATAATGTGTTTATCCATCATTTTGAATACTAATAAAATTTTACTTAACTTTTGGTTTGTCAGGTGGAATGAAGTCATTACTTAAAATTATTTTAAAGCTCGTAAGGTATTCACACAGGCTAGAGATGTATATAAAAATTACATACAATGACTATAATTAGTATGGATTTTTTCTTTGATTTCCTTTAAAAGTTTGTTTTCTGGGTTTTATTTTTGAGTGATAGAATGGCTGATGCTTGGATTTAATGAAAAGTTTGATCTAAGGATGGTTGATTATGCTCATATTTGCTATCTATATGCCGTTTTTGAATTTTAAATTTTGGCGTGAAATGCTTAACATGACAATCCTAAAGTCGTCATGACGCCTAAGCCGACCGCCAAAGGAAATTATCATGTATCAATATTCTTATACCGATCAAAAAATCGTTGATGAACGAGTTGAGCAGTTTCGAGATCAGACGCAGCGTTTTTTGGCAGGGGAGTTGCCAGAAGAGCAGTTTCTACCCTTGCGCTTGCAAAACGGACTTTATATTCAGCGTCATGCGCCCATGCTGCGCATCGCCATCCCTTATGGCTTGATGGCAAGCCATCAGCTGCGTGTTTTGGCTGAGATTGCGCGTGACTTTGACAGAGGGTATGCGCACTTTACCACGCGTACCAATTTGCAGTTAAATTGGGTAAAGCTTGAAGAAGTGCCCGACATTCTGGCGAAGCTTGCTAGTCATCAGATGCATGCCATTCAAACATCAGGCAACTGTATCCGCAATACCACGACCGATCCGTACGCTGGCATTCACAGCGAAGAAGTGGTCGATCCAAGGCCTTATTGTGAGATCATTAGACAGTGGAGTACGTTTCACCCTGAGTTTGCTTATTTGCCGCGCAAATTTAAAATTGCAGTCATCGGCACTAAGGCTGACCGCGCTGCGACGCAGGTGCATGACATTGGTCTGCACGTCATCAAAAAAGACGGTCAAATTGGCTTTGAGGTCATCGTGGGCGGCGGTCTTGGGCGTACACCTATTATTGGTAAAGTGATTAATGAGTTCTTGCCGCGCGAGCATCTGCTAAGCTATCTTGATGCGATCTTGAGAGTCTACAATTTAGAAGGTCGTCGTGATAATAAATATAAAGCACGCATCAAAATCTTGGTGGAGAGTCTAGGTAAGGAGGTGTTCGCCCAAAAAGTCGCTGATGAATGGCAGCACCTAAAAGATGGCGATCTTACCTTGACGGATGCGCACTTTACTAAGGCTGAGAGTTATTTTACCGCACCGTCATATGAGAAAATCGACCCACTGGCAGCGCAAAACCAGCTTCAAAAATATCTGGTTGATGATAATTTTAAAAATTGGTATGAGCATAATACCGTGGCTCATAAAGTGGCTGGCTATCGTGCGGTGGTGATCTCATTAAAGGCGGGTATCATCAATGGCAAGTACGTCCCATCAGGCGACATGACGGATGATCAGATGTTTGCTCTGGCGGATCTGGCGGATGCTTATAGTTTGGGTGAGATTCGTGCCACACACCATCAGAATCTGGTGCTGGGCGATGTTAAGATTGCTGATTTGTATGCGCTTTGGCAAGAGTTATCCAAGCTGCATCTGGCCCGCGCCAATATCGGTACATTGACTGACATGACGGTCTGCCCAGGATTTGATTATTGCGCATTGGCAAATGCTACCACGCATAATATCGCTCAGAGTATCGAAGAGCAATTCCAAGACCTAGACTATCTGTACGATCTTGGGGATATTCGCCTGAACATGTCAGGCTGCATGAACGCCTGTGCGCACCATCATGTGGGCGATATTGGCATTCTGGGCGTGGACAAAAAAGGCGAACACTGGTATCAGATCAGCCTTGGGGGTAGCTCATCAGAGGATGCCAAACTTGGTCAGATTCTTGGGCGTGCGGTGGCGGCAGATGAGGTGGCGAATACCATTGACATCATTGCTAAGGTGTATCAAAATGAGCGTATCACCACCGATGAACATGTAGAGAGCTTTGCTCAGGTGGTGGAGCGCGTAGGTATTGCGCCATTTAAGGCGGCAGTTTACGCTTAATTTAGCCAAAAGGAGATTGAAATGAGTGTCTTGACAACGATCATCAGTGTAGATAGCCATGCCAATGTTCATGAAAGCACGGCTGAGTTTTTCTTGATTTCAAGCAGTGCGGATGAGCCAAACTATGCAGGTCTTGATCTAGGGAAGATCAATGAGCGCGGTGATGGCAATAGCACGCTGCTGAGTACGCCAACAGACTTTCGTGATACGCGTGGACTGCTCGTTACAGCGGACAATACCATCAAAGAGATCGAATCTGTACTTGATGAGGCATTGATTAACCTGTTCGTAGTGCATGTGGCGGACTTTAAGGATGGACGAGTTTTCAGCCTGGTGCGTCAGCTTCGGCAGCTAAGAGAACATGCTGAGATCATCATCGCAGGCGAGTTCGGGCTTGATCAGGCGTCATATTTTTATAAGTCAGGTGCAAATGCGTTTGCGGTGCGACCAGAGCTTGTAACCACCCTAAAAACCACACTACACGACCTAAAAACCGCGCATGCAGGCACGACTGCTGACGCGCTGCCAATGTTCCGTTAATTAATAATCCAAACCTCAATAAAGACAGGCGCGCTGATGATGATCGGCGTCCTTGAGGGGATTTTTGTTTCTAAAATTACAATAATTCAATGATCAATGTGGAAATGTCATGAATACACTGCCTTTGTTTTTTAATTTAAGCCATCAAAGAGTTCTTATCATAGGTGGCGGTGAAGTTGCCCAAAGAAAAGCCAGTCTTTTGCATAAAGCAGGGGCGAGCCTTGTGGTGCTGTCGAAGCGCTTTGATGAGGGGTTTTTGAAATTCCTACAGGATAATAATCATGCCATCATACATAAGCCTTATGAGAGTGGCGATTTGGATGGAATTGGTAAGCCTAGCTTTATCATCTGCGCCACTGATGATCATGCGCTGAATGTGCAGGTGCATGCAGATGCTAAGGTACGCGGCATCGCCATCAATGTGGTGGATGTGCCGGATTTGTGCGATTTTATTTTTCCAGCTATCGTGGATAGAGATCCCATCGTCATTGGCGTGTCTAGTAATGGTAAGGCACCCGTCTTGGCAAGACTAATCCGCGCCAAGATAGAAAGTCAGATACCATCTAGTATCGGTAGAATCGCCAAGCTTGCTGGGGATTTTCGTCAGGCGGTTAAGGATAAACTACCAACAATCACCGAGCGCCGTCATTTCTGGGAAGGGGTGTTTAACAGAGCCTTGGCGGATAAGATTGTCGGTCATCTGGCTGATGAATTGGATGATTTTGTCAAAAATAACGACAAAGCGGGTGAGGTGTATATTGTGGGTGCAGGTGCGGGCGATCCTGATCTTTTGACCTTTAAGGCGCTACGACTCATGCAGCAGGCGGATGTGGTGCTGTATGATGCATTGGTGTCTGATGAGATTTTGGATCTATGTCGCCGTGACAGTGATAAGATATTCGTCGGTAAAAAGCGCGCTGACCACGCCAAAACTCAAGATCAAATCAATGAGCTAATCGTAGAATACGCCAAGCAAGGCAAGCGAGTGCTGCGCCTAAAGGGTGGCGATCCTTTTGTTTTTGGTCGTGGAGGCGAAGAGATGATCGCTTGTCAAGAAGCGGGTGTGCCGTATCAGGTGGTGAGTGGCATCACGGCAGCGTTGGCGGCGGGCAGCTATGCAGGCATCCCGCTCACGCATCGAGGGGTGGCGACGTCGGTGAGATTCTTGACGGGGTGCTATCAGACTAGTGAGTCTTTTGATGGTCTAAAAAGCACCTATCAAAGTGATGAAACCTTGGTGTTCTATATGGGTCTGCATGCGCTGGGTAAGATTGTAGATAGTCTGCTCGTCTCAGGGTTGTCGGCTGATACGCCCGTTGTCATCGTCTCAAATGCAAGCCTACCAACACAGCAAGTTCTGACGGGGACGCTGGATGACATTATCATCAAAAACGAGCAGGCAGGACTGTCAGCGCCAGCCATCATTATCGTGGGCAATGTAGTGAAATTATATAGACCATGATTATTTGGAACTGATTAATACAAAGCTGCCAAAGTGAAGGTGGCTTTTTTATTGGGTGGGCGATGATTGAGATGATTTTTTGTGTGGATTGGGGTAAAATACGACTTTTGATAATAACTGTATTGGATCAATAATTAATCATGACAACACCAAAAGAATCAGTCACACCGGAGGCGGTGATTAAGGCTGCAGAAGAGATAAAACTAGCCACCAAAAACACCAAAGAAGTTGCCAAGGAAGTTACCGCTGCAACGGTTGAGGGATTGGAGGGTACCACCAATCACGCCCTTGAATTCTTGGGTGTGCCCATTGATATACATACATTGATTCATGATGGGGTTGAGCTTGGCATTAATATCTTGTTGGCGCTGCTTATCTTCTTTGTGGGTAAATGGGTGGGTAAGCGAGTGCTGACGGTGATTAACCGCATGCTGGAGCGTAGCCGACTTGATCAGACGGTGGTGAATTTTCTTAATAACCTTCTGTATGGCGTGATGATCGTTGCGGTGCTATTGGCGGCACTGAATAAGCTCGGTATTAATACCAACTCGTTCGTCGCGGTATTGGGTGCGGCAGCGGTAGCGATTGGTATGTCCTTAAAGGATCAGTTGTCAAACCTAGCAGCGGGTGTGATGATTGTTATTTTTCGACCTTTTGGACGCGGAGATTATGTAGAGGTAGGAGGTCAGACGGGTACGGTGATTGACATTACTCTGGTTAATACACGCATCAGAACGCCTGCCAATCATGAGATCATCATCCCAAATGGCGACATCATGACGAATTCAAGCACTAACTACACCTCATTGCCGACGCGCCGTGTTGATGTGTTGGTGGGTATTGGCTATCACAGCGATATCCAAAAGGCGCGCGAGGTGATGCTGTCGGTGGCGTCGCGCCATGATAAAATTTTAAAGCATCCGGCGCCAAATGTGCGCGTGACGGCACTTTCTGAAAGCTCGGTTGATTTGACCTTATATGTATGGACAGAGAATGGTGATTGGTTTGATGTGCAGTGCGATTTGCTTGAGAAAGTGAAATATGCCTTTGATGAATCCGGTGTGGATATTCCATTTCCGAACCGTACGGTTCATATTCAAGGCGTTGAAGGGCTGTCTAAGCTATTACAAGAACAAAAAAGTGCAGCATCAAATAGCTGATTATATAGAATTAACAAAAAGCCCTAATTTAAATTAGGGCTTTTTTATGATGAACCTTAAAAGATTCTGTTTAATCCATTCAAGGCTGCCACACGGTAGGCTTCAGCCATGGTAGGATAGTTAAATGTCGTAGTAACGAAATACTCCAAGGTATGCCCGCATTTCATCACAGCTTGACCGATGTGGATAATCTCAGATGCATGGTTGCCGTAGCAGTGTATGCCTAGGATTTCAAGGGTTTCACGGTGGAATAGAATCTTCAATACGCCAGAGCGTTCACCGATGATTTGAGCGCGAGCTAGATGTTTAAAGAATGCTTGACCCACTTCATAAGGAATCTGATCACGAGTTAGGTCTTCTTCGGTGGCGCCGATGCTTGAGATTTCAGGGATAGTGTAGATCCCTGTTGGTACACTTGTGATGAATTCTGCGTGCTTGTCACCCACCATAAAGCCCGCGGCATTCCTACCTTGATCGTAGGCGGCTGATGCTAGTGATGGCCAACCAATCACATCACCGACGGCATAGATGTGCGGTGCGGCAGTACGATAAGTCTTGTCAACTTCAAGCTGACCACGATTGTTGGCGGTTAAACCGACCGCTTCAAGGTTTAGGCTGTCGGTATTACCCGAGCGGCCATTACACCAAAGAATGGCGTCAGATTTAATTTTTTTACCACTTTTTAGGTGTAGAACAACACAATCATCGTGCGTCTCTAGATGGTCGATTTCTTCGTTGTTACGAATGCGTACACCGAACTGACGGAAGTCGTGGGATAGCGCGTCCGAGATCTCATCGTCCAGATAGCTAAGTAGCTGATCTTTATTGTTAATCAGATCAACAACATAGCCTAGGCCGGTAAAGATGGATGCGTATTCACAGCCGATCACGCCGGCGCCATAAATGATGATTTTGCGCGCGACATAATCCATTTGTAGGATTTTATCAGAATCGAACACGCGCGGATGATCGAAGTCTAGAAAATCAGGACGATAAGGGCGAGAACCAACTGCAATCACTGCTTGGTTGAAGGTTAAGGTTTTTTTGGTGCCTTCTTCTGTGGGTTCTTCAATTTGTAAGGTGTGTTTATCTAGAAAGCTGCCCCAGCCGTGAATGACTTCAATGCGGTTGCGCTCGTAGAACAGACGATGGGTATTTACCTGACTTAGAATAACGCGGCGCGCTTTACTGAGTACTTTATTTAGCGGAATCTGGAAGTTGTCTGTAAATGAGCTAAAAATCGGATCGCGGCGCATGCCAATGATGTTAAACACCGACTGACGCAAGGCCTTACTTGGAATGGTGCCCACATGAGCACAGTTACCACCAACCTGTTCGCGTGGGTCGATCACGGCAACTTTCATGCCTGACTTGGCAAGCTTCATCGCGGCAGCTTCCCCGGCAGGGCCTGCGCCCAGTACGATGGCATCATATTCATAGCCGTGTTTTTTTCGTGATTTGGTGTTGTTTTCGCTGTTTAATTCAATGCGCTGACCATCTAGCGGGCTGATGAGATTTTGATGGATTGGATCATGATCAACATCAGTCACTGGGGTTAAGATTGGCATTTCATTATTCTCAGCAGTTTTTACACTGCTTTGTTCTGTATTTGCTATTGGTTTTTTTGACATGGATGATGTCCTATTCCTTTATTTATTGGTAATGTTTAGCGTGAGATTTGTTGGGATAAAATTTCGTTCAACTGCCAAGCAACAGTTGGCTTACCAGTGTTTTCATCGATTTGTTCATATACGCGAATCTTATAACTGACACCTTGACGCGGCTCAAATCCATGAATGTCGTTATAACCGATGCCAAACACTTCACTTGTCGGTGCGCCTTCTTTTTTTACCAGCAGGCATTGCATTGGCGTGGTGGATTGGCAGGGTGCGCGATTGGGCAGTACATCTAATACCAAAGCTTCACCAAGGGCGATGCTAGGGATATAAAGTGGCTCGGGTACTGGCGGTGATTTTTGGCAGGCGCTCATAAATAGGGTGCCAGACAATAAAGTTAATAGATAAAGTGGCTTGATTGATTTTTTCATAAACTACCTTGAATTTTTTATTGCTATATTAACCAATACGGCGCGCAAGTCCAGTCATCTGCAGGATGCGCGTGGCGATTTCTTCCACGCTCATCTCAGAGACATTAAGATTTGGTATTTTTTGGGCGGTGTAGATGGCTTGGATGGCGCGCTGTTCTTCCTGGCACTGAGCAAGAGACGCATAGCGAGAGCCCGCTTTGCGTTCTTGGCGGATACGCACCAGACGTTCGGTGTCAATGGTTAGACCAAATAGCTTATGACGGTAAGGCTGTAGCACTTTAGGCAGATTACTACTGTCCAAGTCATCTTCGGTCAAAGGGTAGTTAGCGGCGCGAATGCCGAACTGTAAAGCTAGGTACAGACTTGTTGGCGTCTTGCCTGAGCGTGATAATCCCACTAGGATAATGTCAGCGCCATCATAGTGCGTCGTGCGCGCGCCATCATCATTATCTAAGGCGAAGTGAACAGCATTAATACGTGCCTTATAGTCGTCACTATCGACATGGCCGTGTGCAATGCCTGAATGCGGGTCGGGCTTCTCGCCGATCTCATTGGCGATGCGATTAATGAGGCCTTCATAGATGTCTAGGTTGGTAGCTTCGGCGCCATTAATGATGGTGCGAATCTCATCGCTGACGATGGTGTCAAACACCAAAGGCTTGAGTCCTGATAGGTGATTCGCCTCATTGATACGCTTCACCGCTTCTTGGGCAAGTTCAGCGTTGTCGACATAGGGAATGATTTTGATGTCAAATTTGACATTGCCAAACTGACTTAGTAGAGAGCGACCCAAAGTCTCGGCAGTGATCGCAGTACCATCTGAGATAAAGAACGCGCTTCGTGTGGGTTCGAATTTGGTATTTTGGGGGGGTGTGTTATTATTGGGAGTGTGGACGTACATGTCAGCTCCTTAAGAATATAATTAATAAAATCACACAGAAGTATATCATAAAATACGCTCATCGTGCGACTGCTGAATAAATTGTTATGCCATAAATTTAAATCAATTAAACATCCTTAAAATTATATTTTTATTAGATAGTATTATTTTAATAAATATGATTATTTTTATATTAAATATCATTGAGTATTAAGCAATTTATCGTTATAATTTGACAAATTTCATAGATTAAAAAAGGTGTTCGTATGGCACAAGTTATCCCTTTTAACAAACTTGGTAAAGATGATGTTGAGATTGTCGGTGGTAAAAATGCGTCTTTGGGCGAGATGATTAGCAATCTTGCCAATGTTGGTGTGTCTGTGCCAAACGGCTTTGCCACGACCGCAGAGGCGTTTAACCGCTTTTTGAACGAAACAGGTTTGCTTGACAAAATCAATGCCGAACTAAAAGGCTTGGACGTTGATGATGTCGAAAAACTTGCCGAAGTGGGGGCAAAAGTGCGTGGTTGGGTCATCGCCCAAGCATTGCCAAAAGACTTAGAAGACGAGATTCGCACGGCATTTGATGCGCTTACAGGCGGTCAAGATGTGGCGGTGGCGGTGCGTTCGTCAGCGACTGCCGAGGATTTGCCCGATGCGTCTTTTGCAGGTCAGCAAGAGACATTTTTGAACATTCGTGGTATTGACAACGTGCTGATTGCCATCAAAGAAGTGTTTGCAAGCCTTTATAACGACCGTGCGATTGCCTATCGTGTACACAAAGGCTTTGAACACGCAGGCGTGGCGTTGTCGGCAGGCGTTCAGCGTATGGTACGCTCGGAGACGGGCACGTCTGGCGTGATGTTTACGCTTGACACCGAAAGCGGATTTAATGACGTGGTATTTATCACGGCAAGCTATGGCTTGGGCGAAATGGTGGTGCAAGGGGCGGTAAACCCTGATGAGTTTTATTTATCCAAAAAATTATTGGCAGAAAATCGCCCTGCCGTGGTTCGCCGAAATCTTGGCTCAAAACACATCAAAATGGTCTATGGCGATGAAGGCACGACCAAACGCTCAACCAAAATCGTGGACGTAGAAAAAGCCGACCGTCAGCAGTTTGCCCTAAATACCGATGAGCTAACTCGCCTTGCCAAACAAGCCCTTATCATTGAAAAACACTACGGCTGTCCTATGGACATTGAGTGGGCAAAAGACGGCGATACTAACGAGCTTTTCATCGTACAAGCTCGCCCCGAGACCGTCAAATCTCGCCAAGACAAAACCAGCATGGAGCGTTACGTCATCAATAGCAAGGGGGCAAAAGTGCTATGCGAAGGGCGTTCTATTGGTCAGCGTGTCGGTGCAGGCAAGGTGCGTATCGTAACGAATTTGAACGAGATGAGCAAAGTTCAAGACGGCGATGTACTGGTGTCTGATATGACCGACCCCGATTGGGAACCTGTGATGAAGCGTGCCAGTGCGATTATCACCAACCGTGGCGGACGTACCTGCCATGCGGCGATTATCGCTCGTGAGCTTGGCGTACCTGCCATTGTCGGTTGTGGTAATGCCACCGAGCTTTTGACGGACGGACAGGCGGTAACGGTATCGTGTGCCGAAGGGGATACAGGCTTTATTTATGACGGTGTTTTGGATTTTGAGGTACAAAAAAATTCTGTCGCCAGTATGCCCAAGCTTGGCTTTAAGGTCATGATGAACGTGGGCAACCCCGACCGTGCCTTTGACTTTGCCCAAATCCCGAACGAAGGCGTGGGCTTGGCTCGCTTAGAATTTATCATCAACCGCATGATTGGCGTACACCCAAAAGCCTTGCTTAACGTGGACACCTTGCCCCAAGAGACCCAAGCCCAAGTGTTTGAGCGTATCGCAGGGTACAACTCGCCTGTGGAGTTTTATATCAACAAACTCATCGAAGGCATCTCAACGCTTGCCGTGGCATTTAAAGACAAGCCTGTCATCGTGCGTATGAGCGATTTTAAATCCAACGAATACGCCAACCTAATCGGCGGTAAGTTGTACGAACCACACGAAGAAAACCCCATGCTCGGTTTCCGTGGGGCGAGCCGTTATATTTCGGACAATTTCCGTGATTGCTTTGAGCTTGAATGCCGTGCGTTGAAATACGTCCGTGATGACATGGGGCTAACCAACGTAAAAATCATGATTCCGTTTGTGCGTACCACAGGCGAAGCCCGCCAAGTCATTGAATTACTTGAAAAAAATGGGCTAAAACGTGGCGAGAATTCTCTTGAGATCATCATGATGTGCGAGCTGCCAACCAATGCCTTGCTTGCCGATGAATTCTTACAATACTTTGACGGTTTTTCAATCGGTTCAAACGACCTAACTCAGCTTACGCTAGGGCTTGACCGTGATAGTGGCATCGTGTCGCACTTGTTTGATGAGCGAGACCCTGCGGTCAAAAAACTGCTTGGCATGGCGATTGAAGCGTGTCGCAAGCAAGGCAAATATGTCGGCATTTGCGGTCAAGGACCGTCCGACCACCCAGACCTTGCCAAATGGCTCATGGAGCAGGGTATCAGCTCAGTATCACTAAACCCTGATAGCGTACTTGATACTTGGTTATTTTTAGCAAAGGATAAGTAATTAAAAATTTGTTGTTTTCCTGCAAGTCTTGTTTTTGTTGCAAAAATAGGGCTTGCAGGATTTTTTATACAATACAATAAATTTTTGTTGACTTTATAACTATGTTATGATATAAGTATTGGAACCATTCTTAGCTTAATGGAGTTTTTTATGGTTGAAGTTAAAAAATTGGAATTGGTTGTTCATCACGATACTAGAAATGTCATTGCTTTCTCTTCTGTAAAAGATTTGTTTAGAAAACTGGGTCTGAATGAACAAAACTTTGATCCAAGTCTATCTAAAAGTCTATATCTGTTTTATCCCACTGATATGGTTGTAAAATCTAATTTTTATCAGTGCAATCTTAGTTTGACAGAAAAAATTCCTTTGGAGCAAAGAATTCGTTATAGAACCAAAAATGTTTTGGATTCGGTATACGCTAAGATTATTGACTATATCAACAAAAACATTGATGGAGAAAAATTATCTGTCTATGTTGTATGCAACTCTTATTTGGATGAATTTAGCCAGAGGTTTTTTGAGATGGCTCAAAAATTTGGCGGTTGGGAGGTTTCCTGTAAAATTCAGCATAATTACTCTTTAAATTCAGATAAAAATCAAAATGATGAAAATTTATATAATAAATTAAGTACACTAAAATCCAATGGAAAAAGTGATTTTGATAAGGGTTTGTATGATGATTTAATTAATATCTCACTTGAATATTTAAATGCTGGCGATGCTTTGACTGCAAAAAATATCTGTAATTTTGTTAAGAATTTTTATAGCGATTCTGATTTATGGAATACTCTTTCTATATCTGAACAAATGCTAAGAAATCCAATAATGTCTGAATATTATTTAGATTTAATATTAAATAACAATAATATTGAAAAATACAAAAATGGTTCTAGATATTCTAAGGCTATGCTATATGCTAGAGTACACAGTAAAGAACTTCAAAGTATAGAAAAGTCAGAGTCTTTATTGAATCAAGCCTATAATGAAATTACAAGCTCTGATGAGTATCTAAATAATGTTCCAAATGCAATTTTTTCAGCTTTATTTAATCGTAATGGGTATGCTTTGATTTTATTTCGAAATAATAAAATAGAAGAGGCAAAAAATTTAATGATAGATTGTATTGCTCAAATTGACAATATATCGATCATTGATGGAGAAGAAAAATTAGAATTGTATTGTTCTGTTTTGGTGTACAATTTGGCTCAATGTTATGAAAGGCTTGGCGATTATAATAATGCCATCATCTCTTTAAATAAACTTTTGGATAAAGATAAGTTAATGGATACTTATTATTTGGATTTGGCAAGAGTTTATGGTTATTTAAATGATATAGATTCTGCGATTTTTAGTTGCAGACAGACAACATTAATCAACCCTTACAGTCATCAAAACTGGGCAAACCTTGCTTATTGGCAATTACAAAAAACATTGTATTTAGATTCAGCATTTAACTATTATTATGCTTATAAATTGTGTCTTGATCCTAAAAAGTCTTTAATGTATCTAAATGATGCTCTCTACTCAAAAATTTTATCCAAAGAACAAGATTGTTGTCCTGATTTAGAAGCGGTGTTAAAGAATTTTGTAACAAATAAAGAATTATTTGGCTTTGATGAAAGTGAGGTTGTAAAGTCTTTTAGTTTATTGGCGGAAACAGAGTTGTGTAAAGGTAATCAGAAGCAAGCCCTTGATTATTTATCATTAGCACTGGTTAAATTTCCCAATAATAACATTTTAAAACAAAACTATGAATTTTTAAGTTCTTTATATTTTGAATAAAACACGGCTAAATGTCGATTTAGACGTGTTTCTACATCTTTTGCTAAAGCTTACTTCATATGATAAAGTAGATCATGATTGACTTTTTTCATTTCTGGCGCTTGAATTGCTAGTTTCATAGCAGTCTCCTTTTCAAGTGAGTTAAAATTTTTCAAAATGTCAGATTTTTTCTGACGTTTCTTAATATACAATATATTTTTTAAAAAGTCAAGAGTTTTTTATGATTAAAGAAATTTTTTTTGCTAACCCAAATGTAAAGCGGTATGCTTTTTTTATGCTCTTTTTTCAGATGGGTATGGCAATATCACTGGCTTCTATGCCAATTTATTTTAAAAATGAAAACGCCATCTCCGCCTACGGAATGGCATATTCGGTTATGGCGGTAACAGGGGCGTTTTCTTTTGTTTATGGAATATTTGTAGATAAAATTGGTTTTGCCAAAGCCTTGTTATTTGCTTTATTATTATACGCCCTTGCTTTATCTATGCGGGTATTTACGCACCCAGTCATTGCGGTTATGACGGCAATAATCGCAGGTGTTGGTGCATCTACTGCCATTCTCGCCAATCGCTCTTGGGTTCTACAAATTTCTGAAGACAGTACCCAGAATACCACCAAATTAACCGCAATGCGTTCTATGATTGTCAATATTGCTATGTTGGTTGGGACGGGTCTTGTATCGTTGGCGGTGTATGTATTTGGTTCTATTTATTTTTGGTTATTGTTAATGGCAGGCGGTTTTGTTTTTATGTCAAGTGTGTTTGCCTATCAGAATATTAAGTTTGATAAATTGAAAAAGGTAGCAATTAAGCCGAAAGAAAAAATATCCATAAAAAATATTTTAACCTTATCTACTATTTTGTTTATTTTATCTAATTTTGTTGTTGGTTTTTATGTTGGTTTATTTAAGCCTTACTTGATTTTGATGTTTGTGGAGTATGGTGTTTCCGAATCTAAGTCGGTATTTATTTATCTGATGACGACCGTTATGTCTATTTTGGTAAATATGCTATTATTGAAATATAATAACAAATTTAAAAATATGCCTTTTATTGGATTTTTTGTTGCAATGATGGGTTATATTTTGTCTTTTTTGCTAATGTCTTTTGGCTTGTATTATGGTTTGGCTCTTTGGGTGCTGGTGTTAGCAACTTTGGCGAGAAGTGCATTTACTGGATTATCTTCATCTTTTGAAGAAGTATTAGAATATGAATTTCTTGATAAAGCAACTTTGGCGATGGCTTTGGGCTTTACCCAAACTGCTTTTTTGGCAGGAGATGCTGTTGGTTCATTGGTTACAAGTTTATGGATTGTACCAAAAAATATAGCAGATTATGCCCAGATTTGTTTATATTGTGCAGTATTGGCAGCTGTTCATATGGTGATTATTTTTTTGTTAAAGTTATTGATAAAAAGATAGTATTGGTGTAAGGTGTGTGATGCACCGTCATGACGGAAGGTCATTTCAACTGTTTTTTTGGATTGTCATCACCAAATCAATGTGTGATGAAACAGCATCAATGTTGTTTAAATATGTCATGATGGGTGGGGGTGCAATACATCATTCAAGTCATATCAGCAATCAATTTAACTTGTTATGTTTCATTAATCCTGCACTCATGACATTAAATGAAAAACTAAGAAAACAAATCATCATCAGACGAAATTTGTTCATTGAGAAAATTCACATTCAATTATTGTAACTTGCCACATTTTCGTTTAAAATAAAAAAATTTCATCATGACGACAGTAAAATGAAAATTTTTTTAGCTAGAAATAAAGTTCAAGCAGGTCCATACACTCTCGAAGAGGTCAATATCATGCTTTCATCAGGAGCGGTGGTTCTTGATGATTTGATGTGGCATGCGGGAATGAATGGCTGGCAAAAAATTGGCGATGTTACTGGTGGTCAACTAAGTTACCAGCCAAACACCACCAATTTGCAGTCAGCCAATCAGTCAGCCAATCAGTCAGCCCAGCCATCAAGTCAGCGTGGCTTTGGCGATAATGTTGATTTTAAATCAGAAAAAGATCAGCGAGTTAGTGTTGCTGAGCTCTACGGTCGTAAGCCTGTCGAGCCATCGACCATGCTGCCACCTAAGTCTACACCAGCATTTTCTAAGGTGTCATCGACAACTAATGCCAATGAAGTGGTTTATGCTTCGATTGGCAGTCGATTCTTGGCATTGGCGATTAATCTTGTGCTATTCATCATTGCATTTTTGCCATTCTTATCAGCGATGGTTAAGCTAAACCCTGATCAGCAGAAGATGACCACCGGCAGCTTTGAATCACGCATGACATATGCCCAGACTCTCGCTGAGCAGATACCAAGCCAAGTGGCGATGATGACGCTGATGATGGTGGGTGGATTCATATTGATACAGTTGATCTTGATTGTGGTGCGCGGTCAATCATTTGGTAAATTAGTCATGGGCATCCGAGCGGTCAGCCAAAGCACAAAAAAAATTCCGCCTTTTACGTCATTAGTGGGTGTGCGCACGCTTCTGCTTGTGGTGATTTATTGGATAGCATCTGCGATGCCATTTAACCTGGCATTGGTACTGGTGGGTGTGAATTATTTTATGGCGTCGACGAATGATAAAAAGCAGGGCTGGCATGACAGAATTGCCAATACCATTGTGGTTAAGGCGCACCCAAGCCAGCTGGATAAAACCAAAAATAACACCCGTTCGGGCAGGTTGTGATCAATCTGTCTGATTTTATTGAAATATCCCAATATACCTATGCACAGCCAAGAACTCACCCCCGACCAATTAACCGCCTTAAACAAAGTACAATTACCCGATGATTGGAAATTTGCCTTAGCGGATATATTATTATCGCCTGTTATGGATGATTTGCGTGTTTTTTTGCAAAACGAATACGCCCAAGGCAAAACCATTTATCCGCCAAAATCACAAATTTTTAATGCCCTAAATACCACGCCCTTATCAGCGGTCAAAGTTGTGATACTTGGGCAAGATCCCTATCATGGGGCAGGGCAGGCTATGGGGCTGTCGTTTAGCGTGCCAAAAATCATCCCTAAACCGCCAAGCCTTGCCAATATTTTAAAGGAACTTGCCACCGATTTGGGCATTCCTGTCTCGGCTCATGGCGATTTGACCCATTGGGCAAATCAAGGCGTGCTACTGCTTAACGCCACATTAACGGTAGAAAATGGGCAAGCAGGCTCGCACCAAGGTAAAGGCTGGGAAGAATTTACGGACACGGTGATAGACGTTATTAACCGCCAAACCGACCGCACGGTTTTTATTCTGTGGGGCAGTTATGCCAAGAAAAAGGGGCGGTTTATTGATACCTCTCGCCATTTGATTTTAACCGCCAATCATCCATCCCCTTTATCGGCGAACCGTGGCGGATTTTTTGGCTCTCGTCCGTTTTCGCAGACCAATGATTATCTCATTAGACATGGCAAAGGGGCGATTGATTGGGCGTTGCCACAGTAATGGCGTATCGTGAAATTGCTCCTAAAATGGCGTGTGATTTGCCAAATTTTAGCTCCTTAACATTTTGGTCGCCTACCGATGTCGCCATGATGAACCACGCCCTAGCTCTTGCCAGACTTGGGGCGGAGCGTGGCGAGATACCTGTGGGGGCGGTGGTGGTGCATGACGGACAGATTTTGGGCGAAGGCTTTAATTGCCCGATTGGCACGCACGACCCCACGCATCATGCCGAGATTGTCGCCTTGCGTCAGGCGTGTGAGCGGGTGCAAAATTACCGCTTGCCGATTGGTAGTACGCTGTATGTTACGTTAGAGCCGTGTACCATGTGTTTTGGTTCGCTCATTCATGCCCGTGTCAGCCGTGTGGTGTTTGGGGCGTATGAACCAAAGGCAGGGGTGGTGGCAAGCCAATTAACCCTCATCAAAGAGTCGTTTTATAATCATGTCATCAATATTCAAGGCGGACTGTTGGCAAATGAAAGCTCAAAGCTATTAAGCCAATTTTTTAAACAAAGACGAGCCGATAAGAAAAAGGCGAAAATTGAAAATCAGTTAAATGGCGGGCATTGATTTTTGTATTTTTAATTCTGTTTTATGATATTTTAAAATCATCATTTAAAAATTTGCTATTGTTAATCAAACATATCTTTGAAAGGGCTTGTGGGAGCGAATTACATTCGCCCTATGATAAAACATTAAATTTTGGCAAATAAATTTATACCTACATACCCAATTTTAAAAGACATTTTTATTTTAAAAATTTATTAAATTTATTCTTAAAAGAGAAATCCCCATGACAACCCCAAAAATCATCACCATTGACGGTCCTTCGGGTGCAGGTAAAGGCACGGTGGCATATCGCCTTGCCGAGCATTTTGGTTTTGAACTGTTAGATAGCGGTGCGTTGTATCGCATTGTTGGGCTAATGGCATTTAAAAACGGCTTGCTTAATAGCACAGAAATTGACGAGCAAAAAGTTGCCAAATTAACTAAGTCTTTAAACCTATCTTTTCGCCCCAATACCGCCACAAAAACGGTGGAAATCCTAGTGGATAACACCCCCCTAACGGACGACATTCGCAACGAAATCGTGGGCGGATATGCGTCCTGTGTCGCTGTGTTGCCAAGCGTGCGGACGGCTTTGTTTGATTTACAAAAAAACATGGCAAAAGACAGAGCAGGACTTGTGGCGGACGGGCGAGACATGGGGACGGTGATTTTCCCCGATGCTCCTGTCAAGGTATTTTTAACCGCAAGTGCCAAAGCTCGTGCCGACAGACGAGTGCTACAATTACAAACGGCAGGCAAAGTGGCAGATTATGAAGCGATTTTGGTGGATATCATCGAGCGAGACGAGCGAGATGAAAACCGTGCTGTTGCCCCAAGTCGCCC
This sequence comes from Moraxella ovis, assembly GCF_900453105.1. NCBI lineage: Bacteria > Pseudomonadati > Pseudomonadota > Gammaproteobacteria > Moraxellales > Moraxellaceae > Moraxella > Moraxella ovis. The sequence continues at coordinate 1,300,030 of NZ_UGPW01000001.1, read as the reverse complement.
TGCTGTGGATGCCCTTGTCATTGACAGCTCGGACAAATCGGCAGATGTGGTGTTTGATGAGATTTTGGCATTTACACAGGGTAAGCTGTGATAACACTTGCTCCACTTAGCAGCACACATCAAAATGAGCTGTCTTATGAGCCAGGCGATGAGCAAATACAGTTTACTGTCTTGCCAAAAGACTGGCTTGATGATGAGCGTGCGGATGCTTATAAGGCGGTGATTTTGGACGATGATTTGCATCAGGTGGTGGGATTTTTTGTGCTGGATATTGGACAGGACAAATACCGCTACACCGACAATCCCAATGCCGTCCTACTTCGCTCTATGTCCATAAATCCTGTTTTTCAAGGTAAGGGCTACGCTAAAAGAGCCTTAGAGTTTAATCGTTTAAAAAATTTCTGCTAAAGTCGCACTGCCCTTTGTGATGAGATTGTGCTTGGAGTAAATCACGCCAATGTCTCCGCCCAAAGACTTTATGAAAAGATAAGTTTTATAAGACAGGCACGAACCGTTATGGGGAAAAAAAGCGAGCAAGGGGTGTATTGTCTTAAAATAAAATCGCTATCTATTTTAATAATTATCTGATATAATTGTCGGGTTTATCATATTTTTGTGTTGCTATTTGAGTCAAAACCAGCATCTCTCAATAGCGCACATCACTTGAACCGTACTGTGCTGGACAGGCTACGGCTAATTTTAAGGTATTACTAATGAGTTTATCATTTGCTGAACTGTTTGAACAAAGCAACGCCAACGAAATCAAAGTTGAAATCGGTGCCGTTATTTCTGGTACTGTTGTTGCCATCGACAACGAGCGCATCACTGTTGATACTGGCCTAAAATCAGAAGGCTTCATCGCGCGTTCAGAGTTCTTGAACGAAGCTGGCGAGCTTGAAGTGGCTATCGGCGACAAAGTAGACGTAGTTGTTGAGAAAGTTGACAACGGCATGGGCGAAACTGTTCTTTCTCGTGAAAAAGCAAAACGTGAAGAAAGCTGGCGTGCGCTTGAACAGCTTCATGAAAATGACGAAATCGTTACTGGTCTTATCTCTTCTAAAGTTAAAGGCGGCTTTACTGTTGAGATCGGTTCTGTACGTGCGTTCCTACCTGGTTCATTGGTTGACGTTCGTCCAGTACGCGAAACCACTCACCTAGAAGGCAAAGAGCTAGAATTTAAAGTTATCAAGATCGACAAGCAACGCAATAACATCGTTGTATCTCGCCGTGCGGTAATGGAAGCTGAGAACAGTGCTGAGCGTGACGAACTACTTGCTAAGCTAGAAGAAGGCATGGAAGTTAATGGTATCGTTAAGAACCTAACTGACTACGGTGCATTCGTTGATCTAGGTGGCATCGATGGTCTACTACACATCACTGACATGGCTTGGAAGCGTATCAAGCACCCATCAGAAGCAGTAGAAGTTGGCCAAGACCTTAAAGTTAAAGTGTTGAAATTCGACCGTGAGCGTAACCGTGTTAGCCTAGGTCTTAAGCAGCTTGGTTCTGATCCATGGGGCGAAGTTGAGAAGACTTACCCAGTGGGTACCATCACTAAGGCTCGCGTAACCAACCTAACTGATTATGGTTGCTTCGCTGAAATCGCAGAAGGCATCGAAGGTTTGGTACACGTTTCTGAGATGGATCACACCAACAAGAACATCCACCCATCTAAAGTTGTTCAAGTGGGCGATGAAGTTGATGTAATGGTTCTTGAAATTGATGGCGAGCGTCGTCGTATTAGCTTGGGTATCAAGCAAACCATGCCAAACCCATGGGCAGAGTTTGACAAAAACCACGCTAAAGGCGACAAAATCTCTGGTACCATCAAGTCAATCACTGACTTCGGTCTATTCATTGGTCTAGAAGGTGGCATTGATGGTCTGGTTCACCTATCTGACATCTCTTGGACTGAGTCTGGCGAAGAAGCGATCCGCAACTACTCTAAAGGCGACACTGTAGAAGCTGTTGTTCTACAAGTTGATGCAGAAGCCAACCGTATCAGCCTGGGTATCAAGCAACTTAACTCTGACCCATTCAACGAATACCTACTGGCAAATGACCGTGGCGCTATCGTAAAAGGTTCAGTAAAAGAAGTTGACGCTAAAGGTGCTGTTATCACACTAGCTGACGAAGTAGAAGGCTACCTAGCTGCTGCTGACATCGCTCGTGAGCGTACTGAAGATGCTTCTAAAGTGCTAAACGTTGGTGACGAAGTTGAAGCTAAGATCGTTCGTGTTGACCGTAAATCTCGTGGCATCACACTATCTGTGAAAGCCAAAGACGAGGCTGATGAGCGTCAAGCGATCAAAGAGCTGTCAAATACAGCTGCAGAGAACCAACCTAAAACTCTAGGTGACATCTTTGCTGATCAGCTAAAAGGCTAATCAAAGCAAACAAAAAAGAGCGGCTTAGGCTGCTCTTTTTTATTATCTTGAACATATGTTTACTGATTTACTACATTGCAAAATTAACAAGCATGCTAAAATATTAAAGATTTGCAAAGTGATGAAAATTAACAAAAAATTCATTCACATTTTGCCATTTTTCAGTTATCATTATAACTTGAACAAAATCTTACCAAAGATTGCATTTTTGTTAATATGAGCTGATTCGTCCTTATGATATGATGGCGGATTGATAGGCGGGATATATGCAGCAAGCACAACAAGTCATTAATAAATCTGATCTTATTACTAATTTGGCATCGGCATGTGACGGCATCGAAGAGACTGTCGTTGATGAGGCGGTGCGTGAGATTATTGGTTTGCTGGTGGACAGTTTGTCGCATGATGGCAGGGTGGAAGTTCGAGGTTTTGGTAGTTTTTGTTTGCACCATCGCGATGCACGCCATGCCAGAAATCCAAGAACAGGTGAAACGGTGGCAGTAAAAGCCAAAGCTGTGCCATACTTTAAACCTGGCAAAGCGCTAAAAGAAGCAGTAAATGCCATTAATGATTAATTTATCCTTAATGACTGATAAATGAGAGTATAAACATGCATATTATTTTAATCGTATTATTAGTGGCGGTATGCGCCTATGCCATTGGTCTGGTGCTGATGAACAACAGTGAAGTGGCGGTGAACCTGATGTTCTCGAGCGTGCCTACCATGAATTTGGGCTTGCTGCTTGTGGTGACGATTGTTCTTGGTGTCATCCTAGGGATGCTACTTGCGCTGTTGGTATTCCGCGTTTTCCAGAACAAATGGGAAATCAGCCGTCTAAAAAAAGAGCTGAAACTAACCCAGTCTCAGCTAATAGAAGCAAACATCAAATTGGCTCAGCAATCTGAGGTTCGTCCTGCTGGGGCGGTGATCGTTGAGAATGCAGCGCCGGCAAATGCAACTAACGACCCACATCTATAATCATGAGTAAGTTAAACACCCCTGTAATCGTTGCGGTGGACAAGCATGATTTGAATGGCGCACTTGCGTTGGCAGATGCTTTAGATCCATCGCTTTGCCGTCTTAAAGTTGGCAAGGAGCTCTTCACCATCTGCGGTCCTCAGGTTGTTCAAGAATTCCATCGACGTGGCTTTGATGTATTTTTGGATTTGAAGTTTCATGACATTCCAAATACCACAGCACAGGCTGTATTGTCGGCTGCTGATATGGGTGTATGGATGGTGAATGTCCATGCATCGGCAGGGTCCAAAGCGATGGCATTGGCCAAATCGCGTCTGTTCACTGGTGGTTATAATACGCTATTGATCGCGGTAACGGTATTAACCTCGATGGCGGACAGCGATCTATTGGAGCTTGGTATTAACGGCAATGCTCAAGAGCACGTACTTAGACTTGCTGCATTAACCAAAAATGCCGGTCTTGATGGTGTTGTATGCTCTGCACAAGAAGCAAGCGTATTAAAATCAGCGTTTGGTAGTGATTTTAAGCTTGTTACACCAGGCATCCGTTTGGCGACAGACGGTAGCGATGATCAGCAGCGTATCTGCACCCCAAAAGACGCACTGGCTAATGGTTCGGATTATCTGGTTATTGGACGCTCCATCACCAATGCTGATAATCCCAATAATAAGCTTCGCTTAATCTTAAATGACCTATAAAATTAAAAAGCAATCTTTTAAAGATTGCTTTTTATTTAACTATTAAAATTAGAGATATGGATTGCTTATTCCTAATCCTTGTAGGATTTCGATTTCAAAACCTTCCATCTCATCGGCATCAGCATCACTGATCTCATGATCGAATCCAAGCAAATGCAAGATGCCATGCACCAATAAATGATACAGATGATCTTCAAACTGCTTGTCTTGTTCATTTGCCTCACGCACAAGTACCTCATGACAGATGATGAGCTCGCCTAATGGTATGTCATCCATCAGATCAAGTACATCGCTGGGCAGCTCACTTGGATAGGATAAGATGTTTGTGGCATAGTCTTTGCCGCGTGCATCTAAGTTAAGCTGTCGTCCTTCGGTGGTATTAGTGATATAGATGTCCAAGGTTTTGTTTTTTTGCCAATAATCTTCAACGTTGTCAAAATAGGAAAATTCTAAGCCGTTTTTTAGTTTATCGGTCATGACATTGATGGCATGATGCGCAACTTTGGTTAGAGTCGCTTCGTCATAGACAGTACCATCAATGTCAGGATGATGATCGATGTATAGACTAATCGTCATGCGATTCTGCCTTATCTAAGCTTGCTTTTGCTAATTCCTCAGCCAGACGAGCGGCTTTTCGTTTGGCGGCGATTTTTTCTTGTTCATCATCGAACGCGTCATAGGCTTGGACGATCTTTTGAACCAGATGGTGACGTACCACGTCCTTACTGTCAAAACGGGTGATGTGAATCTCGTCGATTTTTGATAGGATTTGCAGGGCTTGGGACAGTCCTGATTTGTGACCGCGAGGTAGATCCACCTGCGTCATGTCGCCCGTGATGACCGCGCGTGAGCCAAAGCCAAGACGCGTCAAGAACATCTTCATCTGCTCTGGCGTAGTGTTCTGGGCTTCATCAAGAATGACAAAGCTGTTATTTAGTGTGCGCCCACGCATGTAGGCTAGGGGCGCAACCTCGATAACTTGACGCTCTAGCAGCTTACCCACTTTCTCAAAGCCAAGCATCTCGTACAAGGCATCGTATAGGGGACGTAAATAGGGGTCAATCTTTTGGGTTAAGTCACCGGGTAGGAAGCCCAATTTTTCACCTGCTTCAACCGCGGGGCGCACAAGCAAGATGCGTTCAATCTCGCCGCGCTCGAGCATATCAACGGCGCAGGCAACGGCAAGATAGGTCTTACCTGTACCAGCAGGACCCACGCCAAAAGACACGTCAGAGATTAGGATTTTTTTGACGTATTCTTGTTGATTGTAACCGCGCGGTGTGATTTTGCCTTTGCGTGTTCTTAGGCTGATGTCAGCATAAGTGTTGCTAGTCTTCTTGGTTGAGGGGGCTTGGGTATTTTGAGTGATGTCGCTGTCATTGCTGCGGGCAAGGCTTGATTGGATGATGAGGTGCAACTCTTCGCTAGGGACGTCATCATCGGCGATTTCTGAGAGTTTATTTAGGATGAATTCGCCTCGTTCAACAGCGTCTAAATCGCCTGTTAGGATAAAGTTATTTTGGCGCTGAGTGATTTGAATTTCTAGGCGTTCTTGTAGGTATTTGATGTGTTTATTATATTCACCTGCTAAGTTGCGCAGGGCGTGGCTGTCAAGTTCTAAAACAAGAGTGCGAGTGATGCTCAAGAAGTTATCCTTATGTGGTTGAATGAATCACGAGTTCATAATAAGGATCAATGCAAAGATTTTCAAGAGATTTTAGCAATAAAAAAGCCTTCTCGATATGAAAAGGCTTTTAAGTTGCTATTTATAGCAGAATATGGCTCCCCAACCTGGGCTCGAACCAGGGACACACGGATTAACAGTCCGATGCTCTACCAACTGAGCTATTGGGGAATATTAAGCAAGTCGCTTAAGATGGTGCGTATTATAGCAAGTATTTTTTGCGTGTCAATCATTTTTTTTAAAAAAATTTTTAAAATTTCAAAAAATTGTAAAAAAGACCAAAAATAACGCAACCAAGAAATTTAGGCAATAAAAAACCAAAGTGCCGCTGTAGAGGGGTTACCATGAACCGTGAAGTTCAAGGCGGGATTCATCACTATTTATTACGGCTTCCTGAAACATCTAAAAAAGATGCAGGCCTGCTCAACAAAATAGTAGAAATGCATCCCTAAGGTAAAATTATCGGCTCAGGAATACGCTCTACTGGCGAACACTTCAGTATGTTTATTATAACAAAATTTCGTCAGTTATCAAGGTAATACTTTGTCTTTGCAGTGATAACTATTCGATTTTTAATATTTTTATAAAATCTAGCGAGTAAAGGATAACAAAATCCCTACTAGCTTTTACATTGGTAGGGGTGGCTTAAGAATTGCATCAATGTATTAGCCAAACGCAGGCCTACGTCTAGGAATGGCATCTAAGAATTCAGCGCGTGCTGTATTATTGGTGGTGAATTCGCCAAGCATGCTCATGGTTCTGGTAGTGGATTGTTGTTTGCCCACGCCGCGCATCATCATGCACATGTGGCTGGCATCCATCACGACAGCAACGCCGCGGCAGCCGGTCAGCTCTTCGATGGCGGTGGCGATTTGCTTGGTGAGGTTTTCTTGGATTTGTAGACGGCGCGCGTACATATCAACGATGCGCGCTACTTTGGATAGACCCAAAACCTTACCTTCTGGCAGATAGCCCACGTGTGCCACGCCATGAAAAGGCAGAAGGTGATGTTCGCACAGTGAATAAAACTCAATGTTCTGCACCAGTACCAGCTCGGGGTTATCCGAGGGAAAAATCGCATCGTTCGCCACGACTTCAAGCGACTGATGGTAGCCGCGCGTAAGATAGCCAAACGCCTTTGCGGCACGCATCGGGGTGTCAAGCAGTCCTTCGCGGCTTAGATCTTCGCCGCAGCCTTCAATGATGCTGGCGTAATAGCTCGCAATTTTATCATAATCGGGGGTGAAATTAGAGTTATCAGAATTCGACATGGCAATAAGCTATAAAAAGTTAAAATATAAACGGTATAGCTTAACTTAAAATCAAATTTTATCAAGTAAAAATCGCAAAAATTACCCAAAAAATCACAAAATCATGATGAATTTTGCATCATGCATCTTAAAAGTACTTTGGGGTGGATTTTGATTGGTTTGGTTCTAATGTTTGAATATTTGTAAAAGTTTTGGCAAGGCGGTTAAAATTTGGTATATTGTTGGAAATTTTTAAATATCTCATGGTGGGTGCGTTATGTCAAAGATTAAAGTAGGTATTGTTGGTGGCACAGGTTACACAGGGGTGGAGCTGATTCGCCTTCTGGTAAATCATCCGCAAGCTCAGATAATCATGCTAACGTCTCGCTCGGAAGCGGGCAAGAAAGCCAGTGATATTTTCCCCAGCCTTCGTGGTCTGTCAGATGTGGTGTTTAGTGATGCTGATGATGAGAAATTAACCGAATGTGATGTGGTGTTCTTTGCCACGCCGCATGGGGTTGCCATGAAGTCAGCGCCGTATCTTACCGAAAAGGGCGTTAAGGTGATCGACTTGGCGGCGGATTTTCGTCTGCAGGATTTGGATGCTTTTAGTAGATGGTACGGCATGGCGCATGAATGCCCTGATGTCCTTAAGCAGTCTGCATACGGTCTGCCTGAGGTGAATCGCGATGTCATCAAAGACGCCAAAGTCGTGGGCAACCCTGGCTGTTATCCGACGACAGCGATTTTGGGCTTATCCGCCATCATCGATGAGCAAAACCGCCAAAACGCTCAGCTTATCGGCGATCACATCATCATTGATGCCAAATCAGGTATCTCAGGCGCAGGTCGCAGTGCGAAGATGGAGATGATTTTTGGTGAGACGGCGGATAACTTTAGTGCGTACGGCGTGGCAGGACATCGCCACCTGCCGGAGATTGAGCAGGGTGTGCATGCGCTCTTGGGTTCCAATTTTAAACACAAAATCCGCTTTGTCCCGCATCTAGTGCCGATGATTCGAGGCATGTTCAGCACGATTCATCTGACCTTGACTGAGGCAGGTGGTGCGGTCGATTGGCAGAGCGTATTTGAGCGTCGATTCCAAGATGAGTATTTTGTGGATGTTCTTTCTAAGGGGCAGCTGCCGCAGACGCGTCAGACCCGCGCTTCAAATTTCCTTAGAGTGGCTGTCCACCAAGATGGCGAGACATTAACGATACTCGTAGTGCAGGATAATTTGGTGAAAGGCGCGGCAGGGCAAGCGGTGCAGAACATGAATATCATGTTCGGTCTAGATGAGAAGGCCGGGCTGGACATCGTGCCTGTAGTGCCTTAATTGGTAGGTGGCTGGGTAGTGTTTTTGTAAATGGTGCTTGTAGCAGGCGAACGGCTGTGCTAGAGTGCTTATATGATTAACAATTAACGAAATGGAGAAAATCATGAGTGTTGAAACCTTAACTTTGAAAGTATATGGCATGACCTGCGAGGGCTGTGAGACGAGCGTTATTAATGCGGTGAGTGAACTGGCGGGCGTGCAGGATGTTGAAGTGAATCGCCCACTTGAACAAGCCGTGGTCACTTATGATGATGAGGTGCTTGATAAGATTCAGATCATCAATGCTGTTGAGAGTGCGGGATTTAGTACGACTTAATTCTTTACTTGATGAATCATTAAAAAACCGAATGCTAAATGCGTTCGGTTTTTTGTTGGATTTATTTAATTGTTTTGGTAAATCGGGATTGATAAATGATGATAAGGGCGCATAATAAAAATGAACAATAACTAAAACGACGAGACCGCCATGAATGACAATCAAAATAACAATACCACCCCTTCATCCGAGACCCAAGAAGCGCGTTATGCCATCACAGGCATGACATGCCAAGCCTGTGCCAATCGCCTAGAGAAGGTCTTAAATAAAAATCCATCGGTAGATCTGGCGCAGGTGAATTTTGCAACCGAAACCTTAAACATCCGATATCATGATGCTGACACTCAGGACATCCAAGCCTGGATCAAAAAAACAGGCTTTGAGGGGCGGCTGATCGATGATGCACCAAAACCAAGACAAGCACCAAGCATGCCTTGGCGATTGATTGTATTATGGGCGTTGTCATTGCCATTTTGGGTGGGGATGGTCGGCATGATGGTCGGTAGTCATGCACTGATGCCACCTGTGTGGATGCAGTTTGTGCTTGCTAGCGTGGTTCAGTTTTATTTTGGTTGGGTATTTTATAAGGGTGCGTGGGCGTCAATTCGTGGCGGTCTTGCTAACATGGATGTACTTGTGGCATTGGGCACGAGCGCGATCTGGGCTTACTCAACCTATACGTGGCTCACTTCCGATCATGGTGGGCACGGGCTTGTGTACTTCGAAGCGTCGGTGATGGTAATAGCTTTCGTAAGTCTTGGTAAATATCTTGAGGCGCGCACAAAGCAGCAAAGCCTAAACAGCTTATCGATGCTGATGGATCTGGTACCTGATACGGTTCAGCGTAAAGCAGGTGATAGCTGGAGCGCGGTTAGCGTCAAAGACATCAAAATTGGTGATGTTCTGCTGGCTCGTGTGGGCGATCGCATCGGCGTGGACGGTGTGGTCACCATGGGGGCGGGCTTTACTGATGAGGCGCATCTAACAGGAGAGAGTGCTGCACTTGCCAAGACAGCTGGAGATGGGGTTCTAGCTGGCAGTGCCGTGGTTGATGGTGGGTTTGAATATCGTGCGACTGCCACGGGTGGTGAGACTGCACTTGGCGATATGGTGCGTGCACTTGATGAGGCGCAAGGCACAAAAGCAGACATCGCGCGCTTGGCTGATAAAGTTGCCGGTGTCTTTGTGCCTGTGGTGGTTGGCATTGCGCTTGTGGTGTTCTTTGGGAATTGGGTGATGTTGGGCAGCTTTGATGAGGCGTTAATGAGAGCTGTGTCGGTGCTTGTCATTGCATGTCCGTGCGCGCTTGGATTAGCGACGCCCGCTGCTATCATGGCAGGCATGGGCACGGCGGCGCGATATGGTGTGCGTTTTAAAGATGCGCCCAGCCTTGAGATGGCGGGACGTATTGACACCATGGTATTTGATAAGACAGGCACGCTCACCATGGGTCAGCCAAGTATCCGTGCTACCTATCTGTCTGATGGCATGGATGAGAATGATGCACTTGGCATCACAGCGAGCCTAGAGCAACACGCATCGCATCCATTGGCGAATGCATTGGTCAAAAGTGCCTTAACCCAAGGGCTTAATCTCACCGATATTAAAAATCCCACCACCGTTGTCGGTCAAGGTCTGATGGGTGAGGTGGCAGGTGTTGGCATGGTTAAGGTGGGGACACCGCAATTTGCCGACTTTGATCACTTTGATGAGACTGTCACCAGTTCAACCAATGCTAAGAATGTGCGATACGTCGGTGCTTATGATGATAATATTTGGCAGATTGCCAGTATTGTTGCGGTATCGGTGAATGATGTGCCTGTGGCAGCTTATGCGCTCATGGATGAGATTAAGAAGAACGCCAAAGACGCCATCGATCAATTAAAACAAGACGGCATCGACGTGATCATCATGAGTGGCGACCATCAAGGTGTGGTTGATGATGTGGCGGCGCGACTGGGCATTACGTCCGCCTATGGTAAGCTCTCACCACGCGACAAAGCACAAAAAATCAGTAAGCTTAAGCAAGAGGGTAAAACTGTCGCCATGGTCGGTGATGGTGTAAATGATGCGCCAGCCATGGCAGAGGCGCAGGTCAGCTTCTCGGTACATGACGCATCCAGCATCGCCAAGCATACTTCATCGGCGGAGCTGGTGGGTGATTCTGTCACGCACGCACAGCATGCTCAGCATATCGCATTGTCGACGTTAAATAACATCAAGCAAAACTTATTTTTTGCATTCGTGTATAACTGCATTGGTATCGTGGCTGCTGCTTTTGGATTGCTCAATCCGATCATTGCGGCAGCCGCCATGGCACTAAGCTCAATCTCGGTGCTGATGAATGCCTTGCGATTAAAGCGATTGAAAATTTAACAAAGCGCAAAAATTAGCCGAAAAATCGGTATGTTCTGCTATTGTAATTTTTTCGTAGCTTTTGAAAAAAATTATCATTAATATCCTCAGATATTTGATATAATACGCGAATTTAGTTTGATGAATTTTGAGTATCATGTCAATAACACCCTCAAAAACCGTGCCATCGCGCCGTTCGCTTAATCAACAAGCGGGCGCGACGGCAAAGATTTTAGCACTATTTCTTGCAGCGCTTATTTTTACGTCGCTCGTTGTGGCGTTTATTGGTTATCAAGTTGGTCATCGCCAAGGCGTCTATGCTGCCAAAAACCTAAAGTCCGATCAGGTGGCCTCGGCAGATGTGAGTACCTTGGCGGCTGAGAATACCAAGCTCAAAGAAGATGTGGATGCACTAACTAAAGAGCGCGACATCAGCATAGGCAATCTTGAAAGACTGACCGAAGAACAAAAAGCATTAGAAACAAAAAATCTACAACTCGCCCAAGTTAATGATCTATTAAAATCATCGGTGGCGGAGCAAGGCGGTGTTGCCCTAAAGGTAATCGGTTCGGAGATTGGTTCTTTGCCTGAGAACACTTTTGAATATCGCTTTGATGTGGCGATGATCGATGTGTCGGGCAGATCGGTACGCATGGTGCCAAGATTGACTCTATTAAACGCGACAAGCATGGTTGAGATCCCGCTTGAGCCATCTAGCTATGACATTAATGGCGTGGCGAATATTCGTGGTCGCTTTGTGATGCCTGAAGGCTTCTCTCCTCGTCAGATGAAGCTGGAGTTGGTCGCAGGCGATCAAAAAATCCAGCAGCTATACGATTGGCAGGTGGGTAAGATCATCAGCGATGCACCAGCTTCCTTGTCAGAGGCGGATGGTGCGGATAATCGACCCATCAGTAGTAATTAATCACCAAAAGCTGGGCGCGCGCTCGGCTTTTTTATTGTTATGATGAGCCAGATAAGATATGAATATCATGAATCAGAATAAGTTGTCTATCTATAATACTAAGGAACATGAGGCAGAATCAGACGTCGCGCTTGAGACAGTGTCGGAACCTGTTCGTGCGCCCATGTATGCGGTTGTCATGCATAATGATAATTACACGACGATGGATTTTGTGGTGTATGTGCTCGTTGAGATCTTCGATCATGGTGTTGATCGGGCGGTTGAGCTCATGTATCAGATCCATGAATCAGGGCGAGCGGTGGTGGCGATACTGCCATTTGAGATTGGTGAGATGAAAATCCTACAGGTGAATGAATTGGCAGAGCAAATGGAATATCCGCTTTTGACCACGCTTGAAAAACAATGACATGGATAACATTATTAAGATAATGATTAAATAAACGGGGTAGAGATGTTTGGTTCAGATTTTGAAATAGTACGTAAACGCATAGAAACTTTTACCAAAAAAAATCGCCATGAATTCATCACGGTCGAGCATCTGCTCTTAGGATTGATTAATGATCAGGCTGTCAAAGACATGTTGGATGATTTTGGGGTGGATGTCAATGAATTAAGTGATGCCCTAAAAATATACCTGTCGGATTATGTACCAAAAACCGCCGACGATAATGCACGTGTCAAACCTACTAAGAGCTGCGAGCGCGTCTTGCAGCGTGCGATATGGCATCATCAATCTAGCGGCATTGAGCGACCGATTGATTGCATGGATGTACTGGTTGGGATATTCAGCGAAAAAGACTCTCAGGCATTGTATCTACTGCAGGCGCGTGAAGTGAGTAAATTGCGCGTCCTTCGCTACATATCACACAATAAAAAAGACGAAGTTGAATCCTCTCAGACACCAAGTGAGAATAAAGAGCCTGCCAAATCCAAAAACCCGCTTGAAGAATTCGCTACCAATCTAAACAAGCGAGCCAAAAAAGGCCGAATCGACCCACTCATCGGACGTGATGCTGAGATTGAGCGTACGGCTCAAGTTCTGTGCCGCCGCCGTAAAAATAACCCTTTGTTGGTCGGTGAAGCCGGCGTAGGTAAGACGGCGATCGCAGAAGGTTTGGCTTGGTTGATTGTCAACGGCAGAGCGCCAAAACCTTTGGCTGACACGGTGATTTATAGCCTTGAAGTGGGTTCTCTGGTTGCCGGTACTAAGTTTCGCGGCGACTTTGAGAATCGCATGAAGGCACTATTAGAAGCTTTAAAAGAACAACCAAATGCCGTATTATTCATTGATGAAATTCATACGATGATCGGCGCAGGTTCTACCATGAACAGCTCAATGGACATGTCTAATCTGATTAAGCCAGCACTGTCTAATGGCGAGCTTCGTTGTATTGGCTCGACGACTTTTAATGAATATCGTCAGATCTTTGAAAAAGACCATGCTTTGTCACGCCGATTCCAAAAAATCGACGTGGTTGAGCCGAGCGTGACTGATACAGTGGGCATTCTTGAAGGGCTAAAAGAGCGTTATGAGAAACACCATCATGTGCAGTACACAGATGAAGCGCTAGAGGCTGCGGCAGCATTGTCAGCGCGCTACATTCAAGATAGATTATTGCCCGATAAGGCGATCGACGTAATGGATGAGGCTGGTGCACGAACGAGGCTAGTTCAAGCTGCCAAAGACGATGAAGCTGCGACCGTGATTGATGTGCCAGCGATCGAAGAGGTGGTGGCGAAGATTGCACGCATTCCGCCCAAGTCAGTCTCAAAAGACGATAAAGATACCCTAAAAAACCTTGAGCGTAATATAAAACACGTCATCTTTGGGCAGGATGAGGCCATTGAGGCATTGTCTGATGCGATTAAGCTTGCTCGCGCGGGTCTAAAGCCTACCGATAAGCCCATTGGTGTGTTCATGTTTGCAGGCCCGACAGGGGTGGGTAAGACTGAAGTATGTAAGCAGCTTGCCTTTGCGCTGGGTGTGGAGTTCGTGCGTTTTGACATGAGTGAATACATGGAGGCGCATACCGCATCGCGTTTGATCGGTTCTCCGCCGGGTTATGTGGGCTTTGACCAAGGTGGGCTCTTGACCGAAAAGATCCATAAACACCCACATTCTGTACTGCTACTAGATGAGATTGAAAAGGCGCATCCTGATGTCTTTAACCTATTATTGCAAGTCATGGATCATGGCACGCTGACTGATAATAACGGGCGCTCGGTGTCGTTCAGGCAGGTTATCTTAATCATGACGACGAACGTGGGCGCAGAGAGCATCAGTCGCGCATCCATGGGCTTTACCCACCAAGATCATTCGGCGGACAATGCTGACGCACTAAAACGCACATTCACGCCGGAATTTCGTAACCGTTTGGACGCGATTGTAAATTTTGCACCGCTTGATGAGAGTGTCATCACATCGGTTGTTGATAAATTCATCATCGAGCTACAGGCTCAGCTTGATGATAAGAATGTCGTGATTGAGATCGATGGCGAGGCCAGAGCATATCTTGCCAAAAAAGGTTATGACAAGCTCATGGGTGCGCGCCCAATGGGCAGGCTGATCCAAAATGAAATCAAAAAAGTCCTCGCTGAGATGATTCTCTTTGGGGAGTTGGTTGATGGCGGTGTGGTGCAGATTTCTGTTGATAAATCCATGAATACCAAAGAATCTCAGGCGGATGACAATCAACAAAACTTAGCAAAATTAAGCTTTAATGTGATACAATCCACATTGCAAAATTCGCCTGCTTAAATGCGATGATTTAAGCCTTGTGGCGGCTTGTTATGAGCATAATTTGAACCGATGAAGGATTTTTTATGGCACAGATTTTAGACGGTAAAGCATTGGCAAGTTCTATCGAAAATGAACTGTCAGCACGCGTGGCAACATTAAAAGAAAAAACTGGGCGCACGCCAATTCTTGCGACCATTTTGGTGGGTGATGACCCTGCATCTGCCACTTATGTGCGCATGAAGGGCAATGCTTGTAAGCGTATCGGCATGGACAGCATTCGCGTTGAGATGCCTGAGAGTACCACGACCGATGAATTATTGGCAAAGATCGATGAACTTAATGCCAATCCTGACGTGCACGGCATCCTACTGCAGCACCCTGTGCCTGCTCAGATCGATGAGCGTGCGTGCTTTGATCGCATCAGTCTATCAAAAGACGTGGATGGTGTTACGTGCCTAGGTTATGGTCGTATGGCGATGGGTGAGAGTGCTTATGGTTCTTGCACGCCGCAAGGCATCATGCACCTGCTGAACCACTACAATGTTGAATTGTCTGGCAAACATGCTGTGGTGGTGGGTCGTAGCGCCATCTTGGGCAAACCAATGGCGGCGATGCTACTAAATGCCAACTGTACCGTGACCATCTGCCATTCACGCACTCAGAACCTAAGCGAGCACATCCGTCAAGCGGACATCGTGGTGGGTGCTGTGGGCGTTCCTGAGCTAATCAAAAAAGACTGGATCAAGCAAGGCGCAATCGTGGTTGATGCAGGCTTCCACCCAACGCCAGAAGGCGGATGCGGTGACATCGAGCTAAAAGGCATCGAGAACGTGGCTTCAGCGTACACGCCAGTTCCAGGTGGTGTGGGTCCGATGACGATCAATACACTGATTCGCCAGACAGTGGAAGCCGCTGAGCTAGAAGCTGGCATCTAATCTGTATCGCTTAAATGATAAAACCACTCTTCGGAGTGGTTTTATTTTTGGCGAGGAATTATTAAATCCCTATGTGTGTATTTGTGGCAGCTGTGATAATTTTAGACGATCAAATCCAACACCGCTTTTGAGCCAACAAAACCAATGGCAAGTAGAATAAAGCCATAGATGGTAAAGTTCGCCGCACGTTTACCGCGCCAGCCTTGGCGATAATGACCAACGATAAACACACCAAATACCGTCCATGACAGCACGCTAAAGAATAGCTTGTGCGCGATGTGCTGTGCCATGATATCATAAGTGGCAACCACGCCAAGCCCAAGCGCCACACTTAAAATCACAAAACCCATCAAAATCATGTCAAACAACAAGCCTTCCATGCTCTGTAGGCTTGGCAGTTTACTCACCCAAAAGCGGTGGATGGTCTTGTGTTTGAGTTCGCGAATCTGTAGGCGCAAGATAATCGCTTGCACAGCAGCCATCAGCAGAGCGCAGTAAGCGGCGAATGAGAGTAAGATGTGTGCCTGAAGCAGGGGGTTAAGGTCGGTTAGCGGCTCGTAAGCGGCGCGCCCAAAGTAGCCCGCGCTAAGCCCGACCAAAGCAGATGGCGCAGCAAGGATACCAAGGCTTAATATGGGGCGATATAGACTAAATAGTACAAAAAACACCAAAAAGAACAAACTGATTAGGCTAATCGTGTTAAAGATGTTAAAATTAAGCCCGTATAGCGTGACGATTTTTGGACATAGCAAAAATGCGTGCACTCCTGCGCCGATGATGAACGCGGTGATGATTGGAAGTTTGTTGATGGGTTGTTGCTTGATGAGTTTTTGATACAAGATCAGGCCGGTGGCGGTATAAATCAAAGCGGTCAACAGATAAATAATTAACACAACAACCCCTAATTAGGATAAAAACGCCCAAAATTGCGTATTTTTCCCCGTACTTTTAATTTAAATTGGCATAATTGCATAATTTATCATAAAATAGGGGGGATTTGTAGCAGTCTTGCTGTTTGATTTTAAATTTAACTGTGGAAAAATTATGTTTGATACCTTAACCGAACGACTCTCTGGCAGCCTTCGTAATATTGCAGGCACAGGTCAGCTGACCGAAGATAACATTAAGGATACATTGCGTGAAGTGCGCATGGCACTGCTTGAGGCGGATGTTGCCTTGCCTGTGGCGCGTGAATTTGTCGCGAAGGTTAAAGAGCAGGCGCTAGGACAAGAGGTTCTAAAAGAGCTTGCGCCAGGTCAGGCATTCGTTAAGATTGTCTATGATGAGCTGACTGAGATGATGGGTTCGGCGAATCAGTCTTTGGAGATGACTGGCAAGCCGCCAGTGGTGTATCTGTTGGCAGGTCTACAGGGCGCAGGTAAGACAACGACCGCAGGTAAGCTTGCCAAATTCCTACAAGAAAAACAAAAGAAAAAAGTCATGCTTGTATCAGCCGACGTATATCGTCCAGCAGCGATTCGTCAGCTTGAGCAGGTGGCAGGTCAGGTTAATGCAAGCTTTGTGCCATCTAGTACAGACGAGAACCCAATCGACATCGCTCGCCGCGCCATCGAACAAGCCAAATTGCAGTATCAAGACATTCTGATCATTGACACCGCAGGTCGCCTTGCGATCGACGAGGAGATGATGAATGAGATTAAGGAGCTTACTGCAGCGGTGAACCCAACCGAGACACTGTTCGTGGTGGACTCGATGACAGGTCAAGATGCTGCCAATACTGCCAAGGCATTTAACGACGCCTTGCCGCTGACAGGTGTCATCTTGACTAAGACAGATGGTGATGCTCGCGGTGGCGCTGCCTTGTCTGTGCGTGCCATCACCGGTAAGCCAATCAAATTCCTAGGTCGTGGCGAGAAGCTGGAGGCCTTGGAGCTGTTCCATCCTGAGCGTATCGCACAGCGAATCCTTGGCATGGGTGACGTGTTGTCATTGGTCGAAGAGGTTGAGAATAAAATCGACCGCGAGCAAGCCGAACGCATGGCGAAAAAGCTCCAAAAGGGCGGTGAGTTTGATTTGGAAGATTTGTTAAATCAATTCCAGCAAATGAAAAATCTTGGCGGTATGGCAGGATTCCTTGATAAGATGCCTGGCATGGGTGGCGCCGACCTCCAAAAAGCGATGGAAGAAGCCAAGCCTGAAGAGAAAGTCAAGGAGATGGAAGCGCTGATCCACTCAATGACCCCATTTGAGCGCCAGAACCCTGACAAAATCACCCCGAGCCGTAAACGTCGTATTGCCGCAGGTTCCGGTAAGCAAATTCAAGATGTCAATCGCTTGCTAAAACAACACAAGCAAATGGCGAAAATGATGAAGATGATCAGCCGTCCTGATGGCATCGGCAAGATGATGAAAGCTGTTCAAGGGCTAACCAAAGGCATGAGTGGTGGCGGTGGGCCGTTATTCGGTGGTGCTAATGCTGGTCAAAATCCAGCAGGCATGAATGCTGAAGACATGAAAAAATCCATGGCAGACCTAGGGCTAGATCCTAACAATATGCCAAGCATGGAAGACATGCAAAAGCAGATGAAAGCGATGGAAGGGCAGCTTCCTAATTTTAAAAAGCGTTTTTAATCATCTATTTCGCCATAAAACACCCAACAATGGGCTTGGGTGTTTTGTTTTTATTGTATAAACCAAGATCTCCTGACCATGCTAATCGCCTTTGACACCATTTTTGAGCAATGCTCTATCGCCATTTTGCAAAATGACACTGTTATCTATACCGAGACCTTGGCAGGCGGGCGTGGGCAAACGGAGATTATTTTGCCCATGCTTGACAAGGCATTACATACGGTAGGTGTGGACATAAAAGACGTACAGGCTTGGGCGTTTAACCGTGGGCCGGGGGCGTTTAGTGGTATTCGAATCAATACCGCCCTAGTCCAAGCCCTATCTGTCGCCAATGACGCACCGTGTATCGGCATATCTAGCCTGCACGCCTTGGCGTTTATGGCGTGTGAACAAGAGAGCATGGCGGACGGCACAACGATAACTGCCGTGATAGACGCTCGCCAAAACCAAGTCTATGCAGGGGATTTTGTGGTGCAAAACGCCTTACCCATTGCCCAAAGCGAATATTTGCTGGATTATGATAAGCGTGTAGAGACCGACATCATCGTGGGGGACGGGGTGGATTTGGTGGCAACAACTGCCAAAAAATTACGCCTAAATCCGACTGCTTGCCACATTGCACACCTTGCCTATCCCTTATTTTTAAAGGGTGAGACGGTAACGGCAGAAAATGCCTTACCTGTGTATCTAAGAAATAACGCTTGGAAAACATTGGCAGAACAAGGTAAGAAATAATTAACCAATTTTAAAATGAAATACAGGGCAATTTATTCGCCCAATCATTTAATGCCAAAAAATTATTTAACCCCCAATCCATACCGCCAATAAATATTGGTAAATTTAAATAAAAGAGTAATATTTTGGACATTTTATTATTTATCAAAGCCGTTATCATGGGTATTGTCGAAGGCATTACCGAGTTTTTGCCGATTTCTAGCACAGGTTATATGATTTTGTCGGCAGACATCATGAATTTTTGGGACAAGGGCAAGCGAGATTTGTTTATTGTTTTTGTTCAGCTTGGGGCGATTTTGGCGGTCATTTATGACTATTGGGGCAGGCTGTGGACGGCGTTTATGGGGCTACTGACAGGCAAGGCGGACGGCATGACCAACCCCCGTGGACTGGGTATCTCGCTCATTGTCGCCACCATTCCTGTCATGGTTGTCGGCTTTACCCTAAAAGACTTTATCACAGGCATGCTCTTTCATCCGCTTGTCGTGGCGACCATGCTTATCATTGGGGCGTTACTGATTATCTATGTCGAAAAGCACCCACGCCCCATTAAGGCACAAGAAGCCGAGCATATTGACTTTAAAATGGCGTTAAAAATCGGACTGGCTCAATGCCTTGCCCTAATCCCCGGTACCAGTCGCTCTGGCTCTACCATCATCGGGGCGTTGTGGTTTGGAGCGTCTCGCAAGGCGGCGACCGAATTTTCGTTCTTTTTGGGCATTCCTGTCATTGTCGGGGCGGGACTTTTGGAGCTGATTGAGAAAAAAGACGTGCTACAAACAGGACAAGATTGGGCGATTTTGGGTGTGGGAACGTTTGTGTCTTTTGTCGTTGCCCTGCTATGTATTCGCCTTTTGGTGGCATGGGTATCCAAAAAAGACTTTATGATTTTTGCCTATTTGCGGATTATCACAGGCGTAATTGTGTTATTGGCGTATTTTGTGTTTGGTTATCAAATTCAAGGGTAAATTTTTATTAAATTTAATGTATATAAATAATATTTACTTTTAATAAAAACCAATCTAGGGAGAATTACAATTCGCTCCTACAATCCTAAAAAACATTTTTGATTTATAAAATACCCATTTAAAAGGCAACATTTTGAATATTAACATCATCGGCACCGAACAAGACAAAGATTTATTTGATACATTAGACGTTATCAATAAAACTCACAATTTGTCTTTAAAGTTATCTTTTTATGCTTTATCAAAATTAAGTGATAAATTTATCTCATCGTTTACCAATAATAATGTCAATATTCCTTTAATTGCTCTTATCAAAAATACCCCAACTTTAATTAAAATTGACAATAACGCCATTATAAAATCATCATTAAATTGGCAAGCCCTAACCAAACGTATCGTAACCGCAGGGCGAAAGTCCGAGCTGATACTACAAGCAAGCAAATTAACGTCCGACATGAGCGTGATAGACGGTACGGCAGGCTTTGGGCAGGACGGATTGATATTGGCAAGCACAGGGGCAAATGTAATCATGATAGAGCAAAATCCTATCTTGGCAATGCTATTATTATTTGAACACCAAATGATGAACACCAATCCAAATTGGCAAAAATTATTAAGCCGAATTGCAATTTATCATGGTAATTTTTTGAATACTGATTTTATGGCGACATTACCAAAGGCGGATATGATTTATCTTGACCCCATGTTTCCGTCTGATTGTTATTCTGCCAAAGTGGGTAAAACCATGCAAGTATTACATGATTTGGCAAATCCGCCAAGCGATGATGATGAAAAACTATTTTTGGATATTGCCAATACTCAATTAAAAGACAATGGCAAAATCATCATCAAACGTCCCTTATCCGCCCCCTATTTGGCAAATAAAACGCCCGTGCAAAGCGTGGCAAATGATGTAATACGGTTTGATAGATATGAATTAAATAAATGAGTGAGAAAATCTATGCAATATGAATATCTGGTGCTAATCATTGTACTGATCATGGCGTGGCAGAATTTTTCGTTAAGACGTAAAATTAAACAGTTGTGGCAAGCGATGGATAAGAGCAAATATATAACGCGCTATCTTGAGATCGTGGCTCAGACGCGCGACCAAGCTGTGGCTGTCAAGCAGCTGCGCCGTGAATTTAGCGAGCTAAACCTGCTACAAGCGGTCGAAGTGAGTCAAATCGCACACAATCAGCCAATCAAAACCAAGAACCAAAAGCATGACTTTTAAAGACAAACTCATCGCTTGGCTTCAGTTGACCCGCTTTGATAAGCCTGTGGGCACGGAGTTGCTTCTTTACCCGACGCTGTGGGCGCTGTTCTTGGCCAATGCAGGATTACAAAGATTGCCAAGTATCGCTCATTTGGTGATTTTTATGCTTGGGGCGATATTCATGCGTGCGGCAGGCTGTGCGATTAATGATTTTGCTGATCGCAAGGTAGATGGTCAGGTTAAGCGTACCAAAGATCGACCTTTGGCGGATGGAAGGTTGTCTGCCAAGACGGCCGTGGTGACCTTTGTGGGTTTGGCTTTATTGTCGGCCTGTCTGCTTGTATTTTTGCCGTTGCAGGTATTTTATTGGTCGTTTGGGGCGGTAGCACTTGCTTTTATTTATCCATTCATGAAGCGTTATACGCATCTGCCCCAAGTTGTATTGGCGGCAGCGTTTGGCTGGGCGGTGCCGATGGCTTATGCTGCGACTTTAGGGTATGTGGATGGATGGGGCTGGCTGGTATTCGCTGCCTACATGTGCTGGACGGTGGCCTATGACACGCAGTATGCCATGTGCGACAGAGATGATGACCTAAAAATCGGGGTTAAATCAACAGCAATCTTGTTTGGTCGCTATGATGTGGCAATCACCATGTTGCTGCATTTGGCATTTGCGCTATTGATGGGCTTGGTCTTGCGGCATTATTTTGATAATTGGACGGGGTGGCTGTTGGTTTCACCATTGTTTGTAATGTTCGCTTATCAATATCGATTAATTAGGAATCGTGAGCGCATGGCGTGCTTTCATGCCTTTCGCCACAACGCATGGGTGGGGCGCTATGTTTTTGCGTTGGTGTTGATTTTGTGTATTTTTTATTTTGGTGGTTAATTCCTTCAAAGTTATAGGTATTTCTTTGTTATTATTTATAAATACCTTGTTGTATTTTTATGGATTTTTCGGGAAAGTGGGCTCATATCATTAGGAAAATTCATAACTTACGATCAAAATATGATATGATACATCCTTAAAATAACCGCGCTGTAGATGGTGCTGGATGATGTGAATGGACTGGTAATTTGCCAAGAGGATTTGGCTTGGTATTTATTATTTATTATGACGGATAAGATGAAGACTGATTTTATTGCTGATGCGGTGCAATCCATTCGCACAGAACAGAGTGCGCTTGATTTATTGATTGATGAGCTTGATGAGCGATTCATCTTGGCTTGCCAGACGATTTTGAATTGCAATGGGCGTGTGGTGGTTACAGGCATGGGTAAGTCTGGCCATATTGGACGCAAGATGGCAGCGACATTTGCATCGACTGGCACGCCGTCTTTTTTTGTGCATCCTGGTGAGGCGGGGCATGGTGATTTAGGCATGCTCGTCAAAGGCGATGTATTGATTGCCATCTCTAATTCAGGCGAGTCTGATGAGATTCGCACATTAATCCCTGTGGTTAAGCAGCTTAACATTCCGCTCATCAGCATCAGCCGTGATAAGCGCGGGTTTTTGCCGAAGTCTGCTGACATTGCGCTGACGCTGGGTAAGTCTGAGGAAGCCTGCCCACTTGGTTTGGCGCCGACATCCAGTACGACAGCAACCCTTGCACTGGGGGATGCGCTCGCGGTGGCATTGCTGCATGCGCGTGGATTTACCAGTAATGATTTTGCCTTGTCGCACCCAGCAGGTGCATTGGGTCGCAAGCTATTGACCCGTGTTCAAGATCTGATGCACGACCAGAATCTACCCGTCATCAATCAGGACGCCAGCCTGCATGATACGCTGCTTGTCATGACCAGTGGTCGCCTAGGACTTGCGGTAATCATTGATGATGCAGAAGATGTGGTTGGCGTTTTTACCGATGGTGACTTACGCCGCAGACTTGCTGAGCGCACGGATCTATCAGTAAAAATTGGCGACATCATGACGCGTACACCAAAACACACCACCAAAGAGACACGCGCCGCTGATGCATTATCCATCATGAATGAGTGCAGTATCGGGCAATTGTTGGTCTTGGATGGCGGTAAGTTACAAGGTGTTCTATCTATCCATGATGTGGTACAAGCAGGCGTTAGCTAAAAATCGGAAGAAGACATGACACAAGACATTATCACCCAAAAAGCTGCCAAAATCCGAATGTTGGCGATGGATGTCGATGGCATCTTGTCGGATGGGCAGATCATTTATAGCTCGAATCACGTGGAGACGAAAGCGTTCTATGTACAAGATGGTGTAGGATTGCAAGCACTCAAAGAAGTGGGCATTATCCTTGCCATCATCACGGGTCGCAGATCTCCCATGGTGGATCGTCGTGCATACGAGCTTGGGGTGCGCCATGTTATTCAAGGTCGCGATGATAAATTTACCGCGTTATCAAAGCTTGCTGCCGATCTGAATTTATCTTTGAATGAATGTGCATACATGGGCGATGACTTGCCAGACCTAAAGGCGATACGCGAAGCAGGGCTTGGCATGAGTGTACCAAATGGAGCGCCCATCGTTCAGCAGACGGCAGACTATGTAACCACGAAGGCTGGTGGGCATGGCGCAGTACGTGAAGTGTGTGAGCTTATTTTGCAGGCGCAAGGTAAGTACGATGCCTTTATCCAAAAATTTTTGTAGTCTAGTGTGATAGGCATTATTAAATGAATGTACGAATTTTAAGTGTACTTGGCGTAATGGTAATCATGGTTGCCGCTTGGTTTTTTTATCAAGAGGACCCAAAGATTGAACCTGCCGTACCCGACAAGCCTGACGTATCTTATGAAGTCACCGAGATCAAAGCCGTTCAGACGAATGAAGAGACGGGCGAGACTGAGTACACGTTAACTGCCGACTCTTTGGTGCAAAATGCCAGTGGCGAAGATGAGATGTTGGTCGCGGTGATGAATTGGCAGCCACCTGAAGGCGAGAAGTATATCATCGAAGCTAAAAGAGCTGTTCTTGAACAGTCAACAGGCGATATGGCGCTTTCTGATGGGTTTACTTTAACGCGTGAAGCGGTGGATAATAAACCCAAACTTGTCATCACGGGTAATAAACTATCGGGTAATACCAAATCGCGTATGCTCTCAAGCGATGAACCGCTGACTGTTGTCAATGGTGAAGATCGCTTTAAAGCTCAGGGTTTTAGTGCGAACCTACAAACAGGCGAATACGAATTTAGTAAGATTGAAGTGCTTTACAATTCTGCACCTAGACAGGACAAATCGTTGTTTTAATTTATATTTTTAAAATTTGAGAATACTATGTCAACTTTTAATGTTCTAAAAACTGCTTTGGCAATCGGCGTATTTGGATTACCTTTGGTTATCAGTAGCGCCAATGCGTTGCCATCAGACGCCAATCAACCAATTAGCCTACTGGCCGACCGTGCCACTTATGTGGAACGTACTGGCGTTACAACTTATTCGGGCAATGTCACCATTGAGCAGGGCAGCCTTAAGATCGCTGCTGATAACATCACGCTGAACTTAAGTAACGATCGTAAGATCAGCTCGGCGACTGCCACCGGCAGACCTGCTACCTTCCAGCAAGTCATCACCAAAGAAAAGGGTGTTGCTAAGGGTCAAGCCAATCGCATTGACTACAATACAGTCACTGGCATCGTAACCCTAACCGGCAATGCAAAGCTTACCCAAGCAGGTTCTAGTTTTGCAGGCAATACCATCCGTTACAGCCTAAAAGCTGGGGATGTTGAAGCGAATGCCGGCGGTGGTCAGCGTGTGGAGCTTGTTTTCCCACCAAGTGGCGGCAGCTCTCAGCAGGGCTTGCGCTGATGGTTGAATAGGGCGTTTTGCCCTATTTTGATTTTTGGGTATGGGGCATCTGTGTGATTGATGATGCTTTGAATGTCAAAACTTATAAGGAAAAACATGTCAAATACGACATTGAGCATGCGTCATTTGGGCAAGCGCTATGGTCAGCGCTGGGTTGTTAAAGACGTGTCATTTGAAGTGGAGCAAGGTCAAGTTGTTGGTATCTTGGGGCCAAATGGTGCCGGCAAAACAACCAGTTTTTATATGGTGGTCGGGCTTGTGCCGATGGATCGTGGTCAGGTAACGCTTGGCGAATTGGATTTGTCCAAAAAAAGCATGCATGAACGCGCCGCTCAAGGTATTGGTTACCTGCCACAAGAAGCATCGATTTTTCGTAAATTGACAATCGAGCAGAACATTCTGGCTGTGCTACAAATGCGCAAAGACCTGAACAAGGACCAGCAGTTGCAAGAGCTTGAGAAGTTAATGGCCGAGTTTAGCTTAGAGCACGTGCGCCAATCTCTCGGGATGAGCGTCTCTGGTGGTGAGCGTCGTCGTTGCGAGATAGCACGTGCTTTGGCAAGCAACCCTAAGTTTATTTTGCTTGATGAGCCATTTGCAGGTGTTGACCCGATCTCTGTTAGTGATATTAAAGACGTCATCAGCACCCTAAGAATGCGCGGCATTGGCGTGTTAATCACCGATCACAATGTGCGTGAGACCTTGTCCATTTGTGAAAAAGCTTACATCGTCTCAGAAGGCGCCATCATCGCAGAAGGCGCGCCCAATGACATCTTGGCGAATGAATTGGTGCAAAAAGTATACCTTGGTAAAGATTTCTTAGTTTAATCAAACTTGAATATTATAAATAAATGGCAAAAAAATCAACATCTTATGTCTGTCAATCCTGTGGTGCTCATTATGGCAAATGGTCAGGACAGTGTGCCGACTGCGGTGAATGGAATTCGCTGGTAGAGGCACTCGATGTCAGTATGCCACATCATAAAGCCACCAAAAAGACCATCGCATCCACGCCTAAAACTTCTAATTATGCAGGTGCGTTGTCGGGTGTCATGAGCCTTGATGAGGTGGGCGTTACTGTAGAGACTCGAATGCCGACAGGGATAGGGGAATTTGATCGAGTGCTTGGCGGGGGCTTGGTGGCAGGATCGGTTGTGCTGATTGGTGGCGATCCAGGCATTGGTAAATCTACGATCCTGCTACAGACTGCCACCAATATGGCGGCAAGTGATTCTCTGGCGGGATCGGCGCTATACATCACGGGTGAGGAGAGCTTATCTCAGGTTGCCATGCGTGCCAAGCGATTAGGACTGCCGACAGATCGCTTAAGAGTGCTTGCTGAGACCAATGTTGATACCATTTGTTTGGCTTTATCCACCGAACAGCCAGCCGTGGTAATCATTGATTCTATCCAGACATTATTTACCGATGCCATACAGTCGGCGCCTGGTGGCGTGGCTCAGATTCGTGAATCTGCAGCGATATTGACACGCTATGCCAAGCAGACGGGAACGGCGCTATTTTTGGTAGGTCATGTTACCAAGGAGGGTGCATTAGCAGGTCCGCGTGTGCTTGAACATATGGTTGATACGGTACTTTATTTTGAGGGGGAATCTGACAGTCGTTTTCGAATGATTCGCGCGGTAAAGAATCGCTTCGGTGCGGTGAATGAACTTGGTATCTTCGGTATGACAGATACAGGACTAAAAGAAGTCGCCAACCCTTCGGCGATATTCTTAAGTCGTTACGAACGACCGATTGCAGGCTCGGTGGTCATGGTAAGCCGAGAAGGAACTCGCCCGCTACTTGTTGAAGTTCAGGCACTGGTCGATGATTCGCACGCTCAGCCTAGGCGTATGGCGTTAGGTCTTGACCATCAAAGGTTATCCATGCTCCTTGCGGTCATGCATAGACATGGTGGCATTCACACAAGCGGACAAGATGTGTATGTAAACGTCGTGGGTGGCGTGAAGGTCGTGGAGACAGGTTCTGATCTTGCAGTGCTGTTGGCCTGTGCATCCAGCTTAAGAGAAAAGGCTCTGCCACCACGCTTGGCGGTTTTTGGAGAGGTGGGGCTATCAGGTGAGATTCGCCCTGTACCTAATGGGCAGGAAAGATTAAAAGAAGCGATGAAGCACGGATTCACACACGCCATCGTGCCTAAGGCCAATGCACCCAAATCTGACAGTTCGCAATTTAAAGGCATTCAGGTGATTGCTGTAGATCGATTGGATGATGCCATTGATAGAGCATTTGAGTTGATTTAGGTAGTATGGCCTTTACATGGTGAAAAAGACACAAATAAAAAACAGCTCCTAGGGCTGTTTTTTATTAAATGAAATATTAAGGTCCATCAACGCGCTCGATGATGACATTGCCTGTGCCACGTTGCGTGATGCCGATGGCTTGTGCTGCACCATAAGACAGATCAAGCACGCGATTACCATTAAAAGGACCGCGATCATTGACTTTTACGATGACGGACTTGCCATTGTCTTTATTAGTGACTCGAATATAGCAGTTAAGAGGCAGTGAACGATGGGCTGCGGTCATTGCGTTCATGTTAAAAGTCTCGCCACTGGCGGTTTTTTTGCCATGAAACTGACGGCCATACCAAGATGCCAGACCAGTTTGTTTGAATTTATTGACTGTGTTAGAAGCCACAGCAGTTAATTTTTCTAATACGGGCTCGTCTTGTTTAGCTGATGAGCCGGATTGAGTAATCAATGGACTGTTAAAGGTCAAAGAAGAAGGCTGACGAGCAGATTTGACCAAGCTTGGTGCGCCATTATGCTGACGAATCAATTCACCGAGCACTTGATCGATGTTGACAGCGCCTGTTTTGCTGTCGGCAGCAGTGGCAGTTACACTCATGGCTGCGCCAAGTGCGATGCTGGTGCCTAGCAAATACGTGCTAATGTTTTTCATAACTACCTCTTCTTTGGTGTTTGGTGAAGTCCCATCAGGCGATTTCACCGATGTCTATTAGATAGACATTTGTTATTAAAACATCTTAATAACATGGGGATGAACGCAGAAAAATTCAAGTCACTGTGATTTTAAACCATATGACAAACTGCATTCAATAATTTGATGTCTGATCAAAATGCCTTGCACTTTAACTAAACGATTTTGGTCATAAAAAGTATAACTTTCATTGTCTAAATCAATTGATAAACTGATAAAGCAATGCAGATTTATGGATGTTTTATATGGTAACACCATTTAGATAAATTACAAGCATATTAAAACCATTAAAATCATATACTTAACTAAAAATATCATTTATAAAGTCCATATTTGCAAGGTTTTTTGATTCAAAAATTGGTTATGTTGCGTTGTTATTGATTAAAATTACTGTCTAATAGGTTTAGATATTTTAAATATTTAATTATGATATTTTTATTAATAATAATTAAGATAAACTTAATAATTTTAATAATGCGATTTTATTTGTATCGAATAATGCGATAGCGATTTGTGGATTGGTGGAAAAATTGCTAAAATTACAAATGTAGCATGAGATTTTTTCGGATTAATGTTAAGATATTTTATAATAATCAATAGCTTTGGTGCTAATGATAATTGGCTAGGTTGATAAGATGATGACAATGAATAAAAAATTACAGGTAACAGCGGTGGTTATGATGGGGGTGTTTGGCTTGTCATCGTGCGCCCAAAAAACTGCACCCGTCAAAAAACCACAACCAACCAAAGTGTTATCAAAACCTAAACAGTCCAACAAGCAACCCGTGAAGACCGTCAATACAGTGGTTAAACCGCCTCAGATTAACATCATCCATCATCACGATGATCATGATGGGCATGCTCATGACATTATCAGGAATGTCGGAACGAAGGCAGATTTTGAGATGTGGCTACGCAGTCATCCCCATCAAAAATCTCAGGTTGAAGAATATAAGCAATTCCTTAAGAATCATATCGGTAAAAATTTGCCGCCGATGCACCAGCTACTGACGACGGCGCGTTCATGGCAGGAGTGTGGTTATGAGCCTTATGAAGTACCGCCCCGTGAGCTATGGGCGCAGATGCTGCCAACGATTAAGCTGTATAACGAACTTCGCGCTAAAGGCATCCTACCTGCCAATACCCATATCCGTTCAGTATATCGCAATCCTGACTTAAACCGTTGTGCTGGCGGTGCGCCCAGCAGTAAGCACATGACGAATGGTGCGATGGATATTTGGGTGCCTACTTATGATGCAGGCAGTCATGAATTATATCAACTGCAGAATCGTCTGTGCGAGTACTGGGTGTTTTATGGTGAATCGCATAATTTTGGTTTGGGATTATATGGCACAGGCGCCATTCATCTAGATACGCAAGGCTATCGAAAATGGGGTGCACAATTCTCCGAGTCTCATTCCATGTGCCGCTATACACTGCCTAAGCCTGGTGAGTTCACATGGCAATAACCAAATCATCCTTTGATGCATTGATACAACAGCGACATATCTTAAACCTTATCGGTATTCGCCAATGGGGGCAATTAAGCACGCCTGTCGCTCAGGTGGCAAGCTTAGCTGATAGGTTTATGAAGGATGCTAAGCGTTTCGATTCTAAGAACGATGATATACGTCAGGATCAAGCTGAGCCTAGCCCGCCATTAACCACGCCTGAAAATTCTGTGGTGGTAGATGATAATACGCAGATTACATCGGTTGTCCAAGAACTGAATAAGTCAATCAATAACACACAGCAATCTAAAAATCCTGCCCAAAGTGCACTTTCAAATATAGATGAGGTGAGTACCTCCCAATCCGCTGATTTATCATCGACTGCTATTTCATATGTGCTAGAAGGTATTCGTGTTGGTGAGTGGGTGCTCTTGGTGGATATGACTCTGATGGGTGATGAAGAGAAGCTGGTATGGGCATCGCTAAAGACGGCATTGTCAAAATGGGCGACAGAACGCAAAGCCTTTCTTTCGGTGGAGAGTATTCGTTATCCTATGAACGATGATCTGGAAAATTCGCCAGCGCTGGCTCAAAAGTGCCTTGATGGTTTTATTCTGCGATTACGAATGATGGGCGACATCACCAAATTCGATCAGGTAAAATTAGCCTTCCTAAGCGAGCTAAGTGATGGGGTGGATTATTTTGGTGAAGTGCAAACATTACCACAACTTTTGGTGATGCATCAAGACGGTAATGCTAAGAAACAGCTGTGGCAGTCGGTAACGGCTTAACCATCTTGAATTAAGGATGGGACCGACTTGGTTTTGTACTGTCAATTGTACTGTTATTTTAATGATATAAAGGCATGTGATAATTTTAATTATTGATTGGTTAATTTCCAACTTTCACTGAGAATAACCAATTAATTTAGGGCGTTTACTTTTATTTAGGCAATAAAAAAACTCTTGAATATTCAAGAGCTTAAAGATGGTGCCCGGGGCCGGACTCGAACCGGCACGCTATTGCTAGCGAGGGATTTTAAATCCCTTGTGTCTACCAATTTCACCACCCGGGCGGGTTGTTAATAATAACACTCAAAAATGGAGGCTGAGGTCGGAATCGAACCGGCGTACACGGAGTTGCAGTCCGCTGCATGACCACTCTGCCACCCAGCCATTATGTGCTTAATCGCATCGATTAAGTGGACGCTATGATATCAAATTTTTACAAAAAAGCAAGTGATTTTTTATAAAAATTTGCATTTTTTATATTTTTTGTCAAATGGCAGAGTGTGTGACGATAATTATGCATAAAAAATAGACGCTTGTTCACAATTTTTGGTAAAAATCAATCTATTTTTTTGGATGTGAAGTACATAAAAAGCTCATAAAATCAAGAATTTTAAAGTATAATAGTAAAATTTATTTAGTTTTATGGGTTTATCAAAACTGTTGGTTTGTTTTGAAATTGTCAAATACAAAAAACTCAATAAAACCATTAGGTTGAATAAGAGTGTTTATCGATGCTTTTATTCTGCGTGGTTTTAGGGTTTTGCTTTCTTGGGTGCTTGCTTGATGATTGGTTTTGCAACCATCTAAAAAATCAAATCCGTAAAACCCCATTTTCATTCTCTGATAAAACCAAAAATAAGGTGCTTATGAAATTAAATTTACGTGCAGCGACCATTGCTGCAGTATTTGCAGGCATGACACTGCTGGCTGCTTGTAATAAATCAGCCCAAGATGAGCAAGCGGCAGCACAGCAACAAATGCCGCCAACGGTCGTGGATGTTCAGACGGTAACGCTTAGTGCCATTCCTGTAGTGAAGTCTTTCTCGGGTCGTGTGACGGCAGTTGAGACATCTGAGGTTCGCCCGCAGGTGACGGGGATCGTTGATGAAGTGTTGTTCCGCGAAGGTGGGTTTGTACGTGCAGGTCAGCCTTTGTACCGTATCAACACGGATAACTATACCAGTGCGATTAATGCAGGTCGTGCAGCGATTGCCAATGCTGAAGCTTCTGCGCAAAATGCACGTGCAGCCCAAGCTCAAGCTCAAGCCAACCTAACCGCGCAGCAAGCAACTTTAGCCCAAGCGCGTGCTGACCTAGCCAGATTACAAGGCTTAGTTGAAGTTGATGCAGTATCAAGACAGTTTTATGATCAGGCGGTGACTGCTGTGCGTACGGCTGAGGCGAATGTCGAAGCTGCTAGAGCCACGGTCGCACAAGCCAAAGCGAGTGTCGGTAGTGCAGATTCTGCGATCAACAGCGCCAAAGCCAGCCTAAGCGCAAGCGAGCTAGACCTAAGCCGTACCATCGTACGCGCACCCATTAGCGGTAAAGTAGGTATCTCGGCAGTAACGAATGGTGCATTGGTGTCAGCCAATCAATCAAACGCCTTGGTAACCATCGCGCGCACCGATTATGTCTATGTAGACATCAGCCAATCATCCACAGAGATGCTACGCTTACGTCAGCAGATCGCCGAAGGTAAAGCGAGCCAAGGCGATCCAGAAGTGCAAATTGTCCTAGAAGACGGTAGCACATACCCAATCATCGGACGTCTGGCTCTGTCTGATGCGAGTGTCGATAAAGCGACTGGCGCGGTTAAGCTAAGAGCGGCATTCCCGAACCCTGATGGTGTCCTCATCCCTGGCATGTATGTTAATGCCAATCTTGCGCAGTCTATTATGAACAACGCTGTTCTGCTGCCACAGACTGCCATCACACGCACACCTAAAGGCGAAGCCCAAGTTTATGTCGTAAATAAAGACAAGAAAATCGAAGTTCGTCCAGTTGAAACTTCAGGTACCTTTAACGGTCAATGGGTGGTCAGCAGTGGATTACAAAATGGCGACCAAGTTGTCGTGATGGGCGGTGCTAAAGTTAAGCCTGACCAAGCAGTAGAAGTGCGTGCACTGCCACCAACGGGCGCAGCAGGCAATCAAGCGCAAAACGCTCAAGCGCCACAGCAGGCAGTTCAAAACAGCGTGGTAGCACCAAAAGATGAGTCAAGCGAACAGTCGCAAGCTGCTCAAGATACGCCTAAAGTACAGTAGGAGCGGTCATGTCTAAGTATTTTATTGAGCGCCCCATCTTTGCATGGGTGATCGCCATTTTGATCATGCTGGTGGGTATTATTGCGGTTCGCAGTCTGCCCATTGAGCAGTATCCGCAGATTGCACCGCCGACAGTTTCGGTGAGTGCTGTCTATCCTGGTGCTGATGCTGAGACGGTAGAAAACACAGTAACGCAAGTCATCGAGCAGCAGATGAAAGGTCTGGATGGTCTGATGTACATGTCATCAAGCTCATCAGCGAATGGCTTGGCCTTTGTTACGCTAACCTTTGAAAATGACGTAAATCCTGACACCGCGCAGGTACAAGTACAAAACAAGCTACAAGCAGCGACCAGTTCACTGCCAGCTGATGTACAGCGTCGAGGCGTGACGGTTAATAAGTCTAGCAGTAGCTTCTTGATGGTGGCATCATTCATCTCTGAAGATGGCAGCATGACACAGTCGGACATCGCTGACTATATTAACTCGAATGTGGTGGATAGTCTAAGCCGTGTTAATGGTGTGGGCTCGCTGAACGTGTTTGGCTCGCCTTATGCCATGCGTATATGGCTAGATCCTGCCAAGCTTTCTTCTTATGCGCTGATGCCATCTGATGTCTCAGCTGCGATTCAATCACAAAACGTGCAAGTATCAGCAGGTCAGCTTGCTAACCTACCAACAGACCTAGATCGTCAAGTGATTAACGCGACGGTGAGTGTGCAAAGCTTCCTGCAGACGCCAGAGCAATTCGGCAACATCCTAATTAAATCTGACCCTTCAGGCGCAAAAGTCTATCTACGAGACGTGGCGGATATTGAGCTGGGTTCAGAGAGTTATGCGGTAAAAACTCTCTATAATGGACAACAAGCTGCGGGTATGGGTATCATGCTCGCTTCTGGTGCCAATGCCCTTGAGGTGCGTGAAGCAGTACAGGAGCGTCTTGATGAGTTGTCACAAGGCTTTCCTAAAGGTCTAAAAATTGTTGTGCCTTACGACACCACACCATTTGTTAAGCTGTCTATTAAGCAAGTTGTTATGACGCTGCTTGAGGCGATTGTGCTGGTGTTCTTGGTTATGTTCTTGTTCTTGCAGAACTGGCGCGCGACCATCATCCCGACACTTGCGGTACCTGTTGTTATTCTAGGTACATTTGCGGTATTATTGCTATTTGGTTTTACCATTAACATCCTAACCATGTTTGCGATGGTGCTTGCCATCGGTCTGCTCGTCGATGATGCGATCGTTGTCGTGGAGAACGTGGAGCGTATCTTAGAAGAAGATCCAAACATCTCAGTCAAAGATGCCACCATCCAGTCGATGGGTGAGATCAGTAAAGTTGTTATCGGTATTGCACTGATTCTGTCAGTGGTATTCGTACCGATGATTTTCTTTGGTGGCTCGGCTGGTGTGATTTACCGTCAGTTTGCGGCAACACTGATCACCAGTATGTCATTGTCAGCAGTAATTGCGCTTATCTTCACACCTGCGCTGTGTGTGACCATCCTAAAACGCCAAGCGCACAAAGACATCCATACTCAAAAAGGCTTCTTCGGTTGGTTTAACCGTTTCTTCTTCAAGGCCAGCCGTAGCTATGAGAAATTCGTAGGTAACACCTTTAATGCCAAGTGGATCTTTGCGATCGTGTATGCTGCGGTTATCGCTGTGATGGCATTATTGTTCACGCGCTTACCATCATCATTCGTCCCAGAAGAAGACCAAGGTGTCTTGATGACATTGGTTCAGCTGCCTGCAGGTTCGACGCTTGATCAGACCGCAGAAGTGATGGAGAAGATCGGTGGTTATTTCCACGAACAAGAAAAAGACAATATCGAGTCGGTATTTACCATCTCTGGCTTTAGCTTTGGTGCCAGTGGTCAAAATGCCGGCTTGGCTTTCGTTAAACTAAAAGACTGGAGTGAGCGTACTTCAGATGAAAGCCTAGCTCAAGCAATCGCGGATCGCGCCATGGCATTGAATGTCATGATTCCAGAAGCGACGTTGGTATATCCGATTGCACCACCTGCGATCCAAGGCTTTGGTAACTCGAGTGGTTTCGATTTACAGCTTCAAGACATTGGTGGTGTGGGTCATGAGAAACTTCTAGAGGCCCGTAACATGCTTTTGGGCATGTCAGCCCAAAATGAAAATGTGGCAGGTGTACGTCCAAATGGTCAAGAGGATGCACCTAAGCTTAAAGTAAACATCAACCAAGAGCAGGCAGCTGCCTATAACCTAAATATGGCAACAGTGAATGGCGTTCTGGCTCAAGCCTTTGGTGGTAGCTACGTTAATGACTTCATTGATCGTGGCCGTATCAAGAAAGTATATATGCAAGGCGCTCCTGATAGCCGTGCCACACCTGAAGACATCAATAAGTGGTATGTGCGTAACAGCCAAGGTGAGATGATCAGCTTCAGCGCGTTCTCTAACAGTGAATGGCAATATGGCAGCCCTGGCCTTAACCGTTATAACGGTCTGTCATCACTGAACGTTCAGGGTTCTGCTGCGCCTGGTAAGAGTACGGGTGATGCCATGCTTGCCATGGAGCAGATGATCTCCCAGCTGCCTGAAGGTATCGGTTATGAGTGGACAGGTCTATCACTAGAAGAGCGTAAGACTGGCGGTCAGGCTTTGACACTATATGCGATCTCTATGGTTGTTGTATTCTTGTGTCTGGCAGCGCTATATGAGAGCTGGTCGGTACCATTCTCGGTGATGTTGGTTATTCCATTGGGTGTTATTGGTGCGGTTATCTTTACCATGCTTCGAGGCTTTGCTAACGACGTCTATCTACAGGTGGGCCTGCTCACGGTAATTGGTCTGTCCGCGAAGAATGCGATTTTGATTATTGAATTTGCCAAAGAGATTCAAGAGTCGGGGGCGAGTCTAAAAGATGCGGTCATGCAAGCAGCTCGAATGCGTCTGCGCCCGATTATTATGACGTCTCTTGCCTTTGGTATCGGTGTTGTGCCTTTGATGATTGCCACAGGCGCAGGATCTGGTAGCCAGAACGCAGTCGGTACGAGCGTGGTCGGCGGGGTAATCACAGCGACTTTCCTAGGCGTGTTCTTTATCCCGATGTTCTATGTGTGGGTGCGTTCAGTATTCCCATATAAGCCAAATCTTGCCAAACCCGTCGCTGTACGCGAACACGAGTAAGGAGAATTTATGAAAACAACCAAAACAGTTCGCCTGTTCACACTCTCAGCCCTAGTGCTGGGGGTATCGGCGTGTAGCACGATTCCAAAATCAGCCCAGACCATGGTGGCTCAGCCAAATTTGGCAGTGGATCAGGCTTACCAAGTGCTAGATCAACAGACCATCAGCGTGGCAGAAGCACCAAGCGTGGCATCGATGCGCTGGCAGGATTTCTATGCCGATCCCAAACTTAAGTCATTGATCGAACTTGGTCTGAACAACAACAAAGACCTACAAAAAGCTGTTCTGGCGATCCAAAGCTCGCGTGCTCAGTATCAGATTACCGAAGCTGACGGCATTCCAAAGCTGGGCGCATCTGGTGGTGCGACTCGTTCAGCATCGCCTGCCGATCGTAATGCCAGCAGTGGCTACAATGTCGGTCTTGCCATGTCTAGCTACGAGATTGATTTTTGGGGTAAAGTGGCGAACGCCAAAGACGCAGCGCTTTATAACTATCTTGCGACCAATTCAGCCAAAGACGCGGTGCAGATTTCTTTGATTTCCAACATCGCGCAAAGCTATGTCAATCTAAGCTATGCATTGGCTCAGCGTCAGCTTGCTGTT
This sequence comes from Moraxella ovis, assembly GCF_900453105.1. Lineage (NCBI taxonomy): Bacteria > Pseudomonadati > Pseudomonadota > Gammaproteobacteria > Moraxellales > Moraxellaceae > Moraxella > Moraxella ovis. The sequence goes on along the minus strand of NZ_UGPW01000001.1, from coordinate 1,263,888 downwards.
GAGACATTAAAGACTCGTGAGCATTCACTAGACATCACGAATAAGCGCTTTAAAGCGGGGATTGATGCACGCTCACCCAGCTTACAGGCAGAAGCGTCACTAGAAGCGGCGAAGTTGGCGATTTATCAAGCTGATACTGGCATTCTACAAGCGCGTAACGCACTACAGCTGCTACTTGGCGCACCAGTCCCTGATGGGCTGATGCCTGACATGGCGGTAGATAACATCACGACCCAGACGCTATTTAGCACAGGTCTTCCAAGCGAACTGCTGTACTATCGTCCTGACATCGTACAAGCGGAGCACGCATTAAAAGCAGCAGGCGCGAACATCAATGTGGCACGTGCTGCCTATTTCCCATCGATCAGACTGTCGGGTAATTTAGGATTCAGTTCATCTAGCCTAAGTAATCTGCTAGAGTCGAGCGCTTTTGCTTGGTCTGTTGGCCCTTCGATTAATCTACCAATCTTTGATGCAGGTGTTCGACGTGCTAATTACGAAGTGGCAGAAGTCGCCCAAAAGAGCGCATTAGTCACCTACGAAAAAGCCATTCAGACCGCCTTTAAAGAAGTAGGTGATGTGTTGGCAAGCCGTGCTACGCTTGGCAGACAGCTAGAATCTCAGTATAAGCTTCAGAATAATTATCAACAAACCTATCAAATCGCCCATGCGCGTTTCCGCTCAGGTTTGGATGATTATCTAAGCGTGCTAGATGCGGAGCGCTCATTATTCGCCAATCAGCAAAACATCCTAAACTTAGAATTACAAAAAATCCTAAGTCAGATTCAGCTGTATCAAGCATTAGGTGGCGGCGCAACATTAACTGCTGAACAGATCGCCAGCCTACAAAAGCAGCGTGAAGCGATGCGTACGGCTGAACTTGCGACCAAAGAGCAGCTTACGACTGTGAGTGCGGATGCGGCCGATGCTGGTGTCGAGATCGTACAGCCTGCACCTGCGACATTGAATGTGATCGAGCCTGCTAATGCTGATGGTATTTCAACACCTATCAGTATTCAATAATGATCTGACAATAAAAAACGCTCATCCAATGGTGAGCGTTTTTTATTTGCTGCTGGGGTAATTTTAGACGATTGGCTTTCTGCGATAAAATAAAATACCAGGGATGGATAGGCCCAATACCAAGGCAGAAATCACAAATATCGTTTCAAAAAAATAACTCATCATCACGACAAATAAACTCATATCAAAGCCAAAGTAACCAATCTGCACCATACTAACCATTGCCTTATAGGCGGGAATACCAGGCATGAGGCAGATGACGCTAGGGACGATGAGCGCCTTGGGGGGTAGGCGAAATTGTTGGGCGAACCGTACACCCAAGAAACTTGCAAGCATCGAGCCAAAAAATGTCGACACCGCCAAGTGAACGCCCATATTTACCATGATGCTCTTAGCACCAAAACCAAGCGCGGTCATGATAAGACAATAGATAATATAGCGACTTGGTAGCGTGAACATTAAGCACCAGCCTAGAGTGATGACGCATGATAATAGCATGTCAGAGATTAGCCACATATTATATTCCCCAGTGCGGTATCTGTAGCAAAATAAGCGCAATCACAATACCTACGCACGCCGATAATGTCAGCATCGTTGCGAACATCCATCGTCCCACACCCATATTGATATATCCTTTTAACATGTCGGACAGAGCGTTGATAATAGGAAAGCTCGGCACAAGCAAAAGCACGCTGGCAGCGACCGCAATGTCAGCATGATGGCCTAGTGCCACGATCTGCGATGAATCCAAGAAATACGCCGTTGCCCCGAGCAACGTCGCCACGAATGCCGTAATAATAACCACCACAAACGGGTTGAAATGATGCGCGGACAAATACACGCGCATTCGCATCGCGCAGAACCCCGCCACCAATGTAATGGCTGAGATGATGAGATTACCACTATTTAAATAAGCAAAGCAGGCACAAGATAGCCCAACGAATAATGACATCAGATTATTGGGATAAGTGGTGCGATTAATGTCATCAAAACGTGATTCGATGTCATCGATGAGTGCGTCATCTTTGGTGGCGGATTCGGCATATAGCACGATTTGCTGGATTTGAACTAGAATGCTGACGTTAATGCCTTGATGTACGGTATTGCGGGCGGTGGTGATGCAGCGTCCATTGTATAAGGTGGTTAGGGTCACCGCATTAAATGACAGCGCACATTCAACCCCACCAACCCCAAGCGCCACACCAAGACGCTTAGTTAGATTGACCACGACTGCTGATTCTCCGCCATACTGCATAAATAGCAGGGCGCAGCGTACACATAGCCTGGTGATGCGCTGCTGCTCTTCGTGAGAGATGTAGGGCAATCGGCGTGGGGTGTTTTCGCTGCTGGACATGGGTAGAATAAGAGCTGTATAAATTTTGACATATTGTAAAGCCAATCATCAAAAAAATCACCACAATTACACCAAAAATTTCAACAAATCATTGCAAAAGCCTTAAACGGTGCTATAATCACGCGATAGTTTTCACTTTTTGTAAATCCCAAAATATAAGGAATAACTTATGAATATGGCAACCCAACAAGGCAAATTATGGCTTGATGGCGAACTCGTTGATCAGCCTGAAGCGAAAGTTCACGTATTGACGCACAGCTTGCATTATGGTTTGGCGGTGTTCGAAGGTGTGCGTGCGTATGAGACGCCAGACGGTCGCACTGCGATCTTTCGTCTAAAAGAGCACACCGAGCGTCTATTAAATTCTGCTAAGATTTTCCAATTAAACGTGCCTTATAGCCATGCAGAGCTAGCACAAGCCCAAAAAGATGTCGTCCGTCAAAATGGCTTGGCAAGTGCTTACATTCGTCCGTTAATCTGGGTGGGTTCAGAGAAGCTTGGCATCGCCGCCAAGGATAACAGCATTCATGCAGCAGTGGCTGCGTGGCATTGGGGTGCATATCTTGGTGAAGATGGCATCAATAACGGCATCCGCGCCAAGACATCTAGCTATACCCATCACCATCCTAACGTCACCATGTGTAAAGCCAAAGCCGCTGCCAACTATCCTGTGTCTATCTTGGCTAACCAAGAAGCGACCAAGGCGGGCTATGATGAAGCGATCTTGATGGATCCGCAAGGCTATGTGTGTCAAGGCTCGGGTGAGAATTTGTTCTTGGTAAAAAATGGCGAGCTACATACGCCCGACTTGGCAGGCGGTGCGCTTGATGGCATCACTCGCCGCACCATCATTGAATTTGCCAACGATCTTGGTATTAAGGTGATTGAGCGTCGCATCACTCGTGATGAATTCTATCTGGCTGATGAGATCTTCATGACGGGTACCGCAGCCGAAGTTACCCCGATTCGTGAATACGATGATCGCGTTATTGGTGATGGCTCTCGCGGCCCGATCACCGAGAAGCTACAAACCTTGTATTTTGATGTGGTTCAAGGCCGCAACGAGAAATACAAGCATTGGCTGACCTTTGTTGATGCTTAATACATATAATCAAAAAGACGGCTTAGGTCGTCTTTTTTATTTTGGGATATAAGTTTGATACCTAATTAAAATTCTAATTTAGAAAAACTACACCCGTTATTTTGTGGTATCATAATGCAAATTTATCAAACAATAAAAAGGCGCAATCATGACAAAACCAATCTTAGATGATAACTGGCAATCCGATGCCTTAGACCCTGCTTTGGGGTTTTTTAGTCAGACCTTGGCGGTGCGCGGTGGCTATCATCGTACGGACGAGGGTGAGCATGGTGAGGCGATTTTTACCACCAGCAGTTATGTGTATAAATCTGCCAAAGATGCTGCTGATCATTTTGATGGCACGAAGAAGGGCAACGTCTATAGCCGCCACACCAATCCTACCGTTCGTGCCTTTGAAAGACGTCTGGCGTTGCTTGAAGGTGGTGAGCGCTGTGTCGCTACCGCAAGTGGTATGGGTGCGATTTTGACGATGTGCTTAGCCTATCTTAAGGCGGGCGATCATTTGTTATGTGCTAAGCAGTTGTTTGGTTCCTCTGTTGCGCTATTTGATACTTATTTTAAGGCGTTTGGTGTCTCTGTCAGTTATGTGGATTGTTTTGACAATGACGCATGGGAGAATGCCATTCAGCCTAATACTCGCGTGCTATACTGTGAGAGTCCTTCTAACCCGCTGGCGCAGATTGCTGATTTGTCGTTTTTGGCGAATCTTGCTCATCAAAATGATGCGCTGCTGATCGTGGATAACTGCTTTGCCACGCCAGCCATCCAAAAGCCGCTAGAGCTGGGCGCGGATGTTGTTATCCATTCTGCCAGTAAATACATCGACGGTCAGGGTCGTGTGATTGGTGGGGCGTTGGTAGGCTCTGATGAACTTATGGAGAAGGCATTCGGCGTGGTGCGTACCGGTGGTATCAGTCTGTCGCCATTTAATGCGTGGGTGCTATTAAAGGGGCTTGAGACGTTAAACTTGCGTATGAGAGCGCATTGTGAGAATGCCAATCAAGTCGCTGCGTTTTTATCAAATCATCCCAATGTTGCCAAAGTACACTTCTCAGGGCTTCATGACCACCCAAGCCATGAACTTGCCAAGAGTCAGCATCAACATCTAGATGTAAAAGGCGGCGCATTCGGGGCGATTATTGGCTTTGAGGTTCGTGATAAGGACAGCGCTTGGCAGGTAATCGACAGCACCCAAGTCATCAGCATCACCAATAACTTAGGCGATGCTAAGTCCACCATTACACATCCAGCCAGTACGACGCATTTTCGCATGACGCCTGAGCAGCGATTGGAGGCGGGCGTGACCGATGGGCTTATTCGATTGTCGGTAGGGCTTGAAGATGCCAAAGACATTATCAACGACCTAAAGCGTGGGCTGGATGCTTTGTAATGTTGTTGTGTGATTTTAAAAACCAAGTCCATTTGGATTTGGTTTTTATTGGTAAATTGACAAGGTTTTCAAGTATAATAAGGTACTTTTATCATCAGAGTTCGCCATGAGTTTTTTAACCAAATTATTCAAAAAATCCAACGAAAACGATTCTATCGCTGAATACAGAAAGCCATCTGTTGATGATGTTAGCCAAGACATGGCGCGCGCGCAAGCTCTGTACGATGAGGCGACCGAGCATTATCAAGCAGGTGATTATGAAGAGGCGGCGACTTTGCTGTTAGAATCAGCGTCGCTGGGTCTTGCCGATGCCCAGCGCAGTCTTGGTGTGATGCACTGTCAGGGCTTAGGGGTGCGCCAAGATTACGAAAAAGGTCATGAACTTCTAAAAAAATCAGCCGAGCAAGGCAACATTAAGGCATGTCATAATCTGGGCGTCATGTATTACCATGGGTTTGGTGTCAAGCAGAGCCATGAAGGGGCATTTGCTTGGTATAAGCAAGCTGCCGATCACGATTATGCTGAGTCTTGTCATAACATCGCACTGATGTATGAATATGGCGTGGGTGTGGCAGCAGATGAAGATGAAGCGGTAAAATGGCACAAAAAAGCAGGCGATCTAGGGGTGAGTCTGTCGTATCTGAATTTGGGTAATCTGTACTGTGTAGGGCGCGGCGTTCCGCAAGATTATACCGAGGCTATAGAATGCTTCAAAAAAGCAGCGGCAGGAGATATTCCAGAAGCCATGTACAATCTGGCTGTGCACTATCAACGTGGTGAGGGCGTCGCGCAGGATCTGACAGTGGGGTTTGATTATTTCTTACAAGCTGCCAATGCTGACTTTGCGCCTGCCATGCATCAAGTGGCGCTTTGCTATCTAGATGGTAAAGGCGTATCAAAATCAACCGATGAAGCCAAGCTGTGGCTACAAAAAGCCGCCCAAAAAGATCACGAGCCAGCCACAGAATTGCTCAATAAATTAACAGCATCACAAGAATAATTATTAAGGGTGATGATATGAATGCTAGGGATTGGCTGATCGCTGTGGGTGTTGTGTTTGCTTGGGGTATTAATTTCATGTTCATGAAATTTGCCTTGATGGACATCTCGCCCATGGTGCTTGGATTGCTTCGATTTGCCTTTTTGCTTTTCCCTGTCATTTTCTTTTTTAAGCGCCCAGATGTGCCTTGGCGCTGGCTTATTTTGTATGGATTGACCATTAGTTTTGGACAATTTGCCTTTATGTTCTTGGCGTTATCGATGGATGTGACGACAGGGCTGGCTGCACTACTGCACCAAAGTCAGGTTTTCATGACAGTACTGCTGGTTGCGATCATGTTCAAAGAAGCTGTACTAAGATACCACCTGATCGCCATGATAGCAGCAGCTGTCGGATTGGCGTTAATCGGTGTTGGGCAGTATCAAGGCAACTCGCCTTTGGTTGGTCTGTGGGTGGTGTTGGCGGCATCATTCTCTTGGGCGGTGGGTAATATTGTCGTCAAAAAACTGGGCGCGGTTAATCCGTTATCATTGGTAGTGTGGGGCAATATCTCGGCATTGGGTGCTTTTGCTGTCGGTTCATTGTGGTTATATGGCATAGATGGTTTGAGTGCGCAGGTTCAGAATCTGACTTGGGGCGGCTGGGCGAGTGTGCTGTATCTGGCTTATGCCGCCAGCCTATTGGGGTATGCAGGTTGGGGTTACCTACTCTCTAAGCATCCCGCCAGCCAGGTTACCCCTTTGGTATTACTCGTGCCCGTGATTGCGCTGTTGGTGGGTTTTGTATTCCTGTCAGAGAAGCTTAATTTTTGGCATTGGTTAGGTGTGATCGTTGTCATGTTGGCGCTGATGGTGCATGTCTTTGGCGCTCGTCGCTTATTCAATTCATCATCTAAATAAGAGTAATTATTAAAAAAATATACGCGCTGGCCAAATTTGTGGTACAATGACCGCAAATTTACACTATATCGTGTGTAAATTTCCAAATATCATACTATATATTGATTTAAGTCAGCTTTTATATAAATCAACAACAACGACTTTGGGAAATATTACCATGCATTATTCTATCTTTTGCCAAACAAAAAATGATGTCCTAAAAGAACCCATGTTCTTTGGTCAGCCTGTCAATGTGTCACGCTACGACCAACAAAAACACCCGATTTTTGAGCAGTTAATCGAAAAACAGCTGTCGTTCTTTTGGCGACCTGAGGAGATTGATGTGTCGCGTGATCGCATCGACTTTGCTGACTTATCAGTGCATGAGCAACACATTTTTTTGTCAAATCTAAAATACCAAACGCTGCTTGACAGTATCCAAGGTCGTAGCCCGAACGTGGTGCTGTTGCCGTTGGTGTCTATCCCTGAGCTTGAGACTTGGATCGAGACTTGGTCGTTTAGCGAGACGATTCACAGCCGCAGTTACACACATATCATCCGTAACGTGGTGAATGATCCGAGTAAGATTTTTGATGACATCATCGAAAATGAGCACATTCTAGAGCGTGCCAGTGACATCGCGCGATATTATGACGATCTGCATCGCGCTGCACAGTTGTATGACTTGCACGGTGAGGGTACTTATACCGTATGCGGTGAGACGGTGGAGGTATCCTTAAAAGACCTTAAGAAAAAGCTGTACCTGTGCATTGTGGCGGTGAATGTCCTTGAAGCGATTCGTTTCTATGTGTCGTTTGCTTGCTCGTTTGCGTTCGCTGAGCGCAAAGTCATGGAGGGTAATGCTAAGATCATTAAGATGATCGCTCGTGATGAGGCTTTGCATCTAAATGGCACACAGCACATGATTAACCTGATGCGCTCTGGTCGTGACGATCCTGAGATGCTTGAGATCGCAAAGTCTTGTGAAGACGAAGCAATTGATATCTTTAGAAGTGCTGCCGAACAAGAAAAAGCATGGGCGGAATATCTGTTCAAAGACGGTTCAATGATTGGACTTAACAAAGACATCCTGTGCCAATATGTCGAATTCATCACGAACACACGCATGGCGGCGATTGGCTTGCCTGCGATCTTTGAGACCAAGTCGAATCCGATTCCATGGATTAACGCGTGGCTGTCATCTGATAATGTGCAGGTAGCACCACAAGAGACAGAGATTACCACTTATTTGGTTGGTCAGATTGATTCTGATCTGGATGATGTGGATTTGGATGATTTTGAATTATAAATTAATACTTAAACCGTCAAGCTGCTTGGCGGTTTAAAAATCGATAAAGACAGTTTATAAAAATAATAATTGATTTAAGATTTTGTAAGAAAACAGGTGTACAATGGGCTGGGTATTTACCGACGAGATGCGCTTTTATTTACACGAAAATGAAACGCTATTAGAGGGCATGAGACGTACAGGTCATCAGACGGTTCGTTTTGAATGTCAGCAGGGGTATTGTGGCTCGTGCAAAATGCGAGTGACCGCAAAGACTGGTAAGCTGTTCATGACAAAAAAGCCAATTGCCATGCTTGAAGAGGATGAAGTTTTGGCTTGCTGCTGTCAGGCGACAGGCACCATGTGTGTGACCTATGCGCCTAGAATGGAAGGCGAGCAGCTAAGTCTATTCGAAGATAAAAGTGTCTCGGATGTCGGTTTCTTTAAGTTGGCCTAAGACACTGGTGGCTCGCTCATGAGTGCTGGAGGGTGTGATGATCGTAGATAAACACAATTTTACTAATAAGGCGCTGATACTAACAGCGATCGGTCTCGTGGTGATTGGTGGGGCGTGGTACTTACGCCCAGGTGCTAAGCCAGCCAAGTCTGATGTGATGCCTGATGTAGATCTGTCGATGCTAAGCATCCCTAAGTCGGTCAGCGAGCCTGTTAAGGCCAAAGTAGAAGCGGTGCGTTACCTATCCATTGATGATGGCAGCATTAATGCAGCTGAACGAAAACAGCTAAAAAAACAACTAAATCATCTTAAGCGCACAGGTAGTCTATCAGGTGGTGTGCTAACTGATGATTCAAGCAGGCCACGCATGCCAAAATAACTTATCGATTTGGACGCAAGCAGCCGCTTAGCTTTGAACCGACTAAGGTTGAATTATCAGGTTTTTCTTGACGGGCAGGCAGTATGAAGGCGTACTCGGTGAGCATGGTTATGATACCTTGTATCGGTTGTTTGAAAATCCTGGCAATAAATCTCGCATAGAGATTATTGAGACCAAAATTTTAGAAAATTCGCCAGTCGTTATGTACCACGAATTAATGAACAAAACAATCGCAGGCACACCGGTGCTATATGAGCATCTGACTGACAAAAAAGCCGTGAATTATCAAAAAGCGCGTTTCGTTCATGAAGATAGGCTTTATGTCATTAATGCCAAAGGACTAAGCCAAGTTGAGTTTGAGTCATTATTAAAAATCACCATCAATAAAATACCGCTCATCTGAGCGGTATTTTATTGATGGTGATTTAAGAGTTGTTTTGGACTGGGCTGGTCGGTCTTAGTGATGAGACTACCAGATCCGTACGCTCATCCATCTCATACAGTGCACCTGCACGACCCACGATTAGAGGGTCGATGTTGCCGATATGGGCAGGATCTTTGTTCTCGTAGTTGAGCTTATTTAGCACATAGCGCATGGCGTTTAGTCGAGCACGTTTTTTGCAGTCGGATTTGATGACGATCCATGGCGATTCGGCGGTATCGGTGTTAAAGAACATTGCTTCTTTGGCTAGGGTGTAGTCATCCCATTTATTCAAAGAGGCTTTATCAACAGGAGAGAGTTTCCATTGTTTTAGTGGGTCGTTCTGACGGCTGGCGAAACGGGCTCTTTGTTCTTCTCGCGATACCGAGAACCAGAATTTCACCAATTGAATGCCCGATTCGATCAGGTGTTTTTCGAATTCAGGCACTTGATGCATGAAGATTTGATACTCTTGTTCGGTACAAAAGCCCATCACGCGCTCAACAACGGCACGGTTATACCAAGAGCGGTCAAACAGTACGATCTCGCCAGAGGTAGGCAGGTGCTGTACATAACGCTGGAAATACCATTGGCCTTTTTCTTGTTCGGTGGGTTTCTCAAGAGCGACAACACGCGCGCCACGAGGGTTTAGATGCTCCATAAAGCGCTTGATGGTACCGCCTTTACCGGCAGCATCACGACCTTCGAATAGGATAGCCAGTCTTTGACCTGTGGCTTTGACGTGGTGTTGTAGTTTTAATAGTTCGATTTGGAGTTTGTATTTTTGAGCTTCGTAGTTTTTGCGACTAAGGCGATGTTTGTAGGGGTAACCGCCTTCACGCCAGTTGTCTGACAGTTGTGTGTCCTTTGACTTGTCAGCGCGCAGTTGACCGACGATCTGTGTTACAGGCAGATAATCGTTCAGCACCTGACCAAGTTCAACCAAATCATCAGGTGTGGCATGCATCAGCAGCTCTTCAAGCTGTGCGGCTGTGCTTGGCATGACTTTTGGTTCGGTCTTGGTGGTGGATTTTTTGGCTAGGGTGGTCTTAGGTGCTGCTTGGGTGCTGCTGGTGTCTTGATCATTAACTGGCATGAGTCACTCCTTAGCTGGTTGAGGTTAGGTTGATCCTTTATGTTAGCATCTTGTGAATGGTTGCGCAATGTCAATTATCTGATGAATATATACAAAATACTCATGAATAAAACGCCTTAATAATGAGCATCAAGGCGTTATATGTCAAGGGGTGAGATAAGGTTCGATGAGCTCTGTACTGTCTGTGCGAGCATCCAGCGCAACCAGTAGGGCATATGCACCGATGAATTTACGACTGATGAACATCATCTCTTTGGGTGGTAAGCTAAATTCAAGCGAGGTCATGCCATCTTTGGCAGAAGTCATCACGCGATTATAAAGCTGACTGCCTGCCCACAGGTAGCGATTATTATCATCAAGATAAGCATTATTAACATGTTCTGCCTTGGCAAAAGGCTCACACGCCATCAAAAAAACCTTAGCCATGTCGTCTTTTGGCTTGCCAGTCAATTTATCAAAAAAATCATAACCTGTCATGGCTGATTTCATCATCTGACTGTTTTGATGATAGCCTGCGGTGAGTAAGTTTTTTGCGATGGTTAGTAGATGGTTGTCAAAGCGCTTTACTGCGCCAAAATCCAGCAAGACCAAGCGATCCGTGTCATTCTCGCTACGCACCAGATAATTACCAAAATTAGGATCGGTCTGCATCTCCCCCCATTCGAACAGTTCGCGAATGACGATCTCGATGGCGGCTTGACCAAGGGTGTTACGACGTTCTTGGGGTAGCTGCAGAAGCGCAGGGTCATTCAAAGGAATGCCTGCTTCATAGCTCATACAAATCAAGCGATCAGTGCTGTAATTGTCATAAATGGTCGGCACGATATAGCGATCATCATCCGCCAGATAAGCGGCAAATTGCTTCGTGGTCTTAGCTTCAGTACGATAATCCACTTCGGTATGTAGCAGCTCTTTGATCTCTAAGAACCAATCATCCAGCGCTTTGGTCTGTGGGACAGCATTTGTAATCTTAAGTAGCTGCCTAAAAATCGCTAGGTCAGAATCGATGGCGTTAGCAACATTGGGATATTGAACCTTGAGGACGACGGTACGTCCGCTGTATTTATGTGTGGCTTTATGGACTTGGGCAAGGCTTGCAGTACCGATGGGGTTGCGCTCGATCTCAAAATCATCAATGCGATCTCCAAGCTCATGCTTTAGGGTGTCGTAGATGATGTGCCATGAGAGTGGGGCGGTGTTGGCATCAAGTGTGTGCAGGGCATTGATGACTTCGCGCGGCAAAAAATGCTCGCCATACAGCGCAAGCATCTGCCCAATCTTGACCACAGAACCTTTTAGTTTGCCCAGTTCGCTGACCAGATAATCCGCTTGTTCTTGGAGTAGGGCGTGCTTTTGGGTCTCTCGCGCCTCTTTACTTAAAAATAACCCCGATACGCCGCTTTTTGCCCAAGTCGCCCCGATGTTCAATGAGGTCTTGGCGATGGAAAGTCTGCGTTGTAGTGGGGTTGTTTTTAGGGTATTTAGCGGTTTGGTCATGATGTCTTGTTGTGATATTTTGTCTCATAAATTGGGGTTATTATATCAAAAAATCAAGCCATTATGTCGTATTTGTGCTTGATGTATAACAAAAAGCTCTTTTAAGGCGGTGCTTAAAAGAGCTCGATTGATTATGATCAATATTAGCGTTCGATCGCACGCCAGCCGATGTCACGACGGTATTGAATGCCATCAAAGCTGATGTTGCCACAGCCTGCTAAAGCACGCGCCTGTGCTTCTGCGACAGTAGCGCCTAGAGCTGTTACGCATAGAACACGACCGCCATTGGTTAAGATTTGTCCGTTGGCTTCTTTGGTTCCGGCATGGAAGACTTTTAGGTCATCGTGTGAATCGATGGCTAGTAGACCTGTGATGACATCGTCTTTTGATGAAGTCTCAGGATAGCCACGGCTTGCCAATACGATGCCTAGCGCCACACGCTCATCCCATTCGGCAGATGCGGGAAGCTTACCATCTAGACCAGCTGTGATCAAATCGACCAATGATGACTGTAGTCGCATCATGATCGGCTGAGTCTCAGGATCGCCAAATCGGCAGTTAAACTCAATCACATAAGGGTCACCTGCCTCATTAATCATAAGACCTGCGTACAAGAATCCCGTATAGGGCGTGCCATTGGCTTTCATGGCATCGACGACGGGGCGAATCACGCGCTCGATGACCTTGGTGTGTACATCAGCTGTCACGACAGGTGCAGGCGAGTAGGCGCCCATGCCGCCTGTGTTGGCGCCTGTATCGCCTTCAAAGATGCGCTTGTGGTCTTGGCTGGTCGCCATTGGCAGGATGTTGTCACCGTCAATCATGCAAATAAAAGAAGCTTCTTTACCTGCCAAGAACTCCTCGATAACCACACGAGAGCCTGCTTGACCGAATTTATTACCCAACAGCATGTCATCAATGGCATTAAAGGCCTCTTCTTCGCTCATCGCGACAATGACGCCTTTGCCTGCTGCCAGACCATCTGCCTTGATGACGATCGGTGCGCCTTTGGTGCGGACGAATTCTTTAGCAGGTTCGATCTCGGTGAATACTTCGTAAAATGCGGTAGGAATGCCGACTTTTTTCATGAAATCCTTGGCGAATGCCTTGGAGCCTTCTAGCTGTGCGCAGTATTGGGTAGGGCCCCATGCTTTGATGTTGGCACGGCGAAGGTCATCGACGACGCCCTCCACTAAGGGTGCTTCTGGGCCAACTAATACAAACTCAACATTATTATTTTGACAGAACTTGATAACAGCATCGTGGTTGACGACATCTAGGTCGATGTTTTGTAGTTTTGGTTCTATTGCTGTGCCTGCATTGCCTGTGGCGACATAGACGGTATCGACTTTGGTGTCTTTAGCGCATGCCCAAGCCAGTGCGTGTTCGCGTCCGCCTGTACCAAGTACAAGAATATTCATGGAGGATTTCCTTGTGGATTGAGGATTTTAAAAAGCCTTATTGTAACAAAATTTTGATAAAAAATCCGCTTTTGGTGGTTATTTAACGCTAACTTGGTAGGTTGAACCATCCAATTTTATTGTTAATTTATCACTGCTCATCAGCTTATCGACACCCTTGGGTGTGCCTGTCATGATGATGTCACCTGCCTGTAGCCCGTATAGCTCATCAAGATATTCAACCAAATAATCAAAGCTATACATCATCTTATCCGTGCTATCATCTTGGCGCATCTCGCTATTGACTGACAACGACAGATGATAGGTCTTATCTTCAAATGGCATAAAGTCGCCAAGCCAGCAGGCATTCTTAAAGCCTTTAGCCTTGAGCCATGGCAGACCTTTTTCTTTGCAGATGCTTTGTACATCTCTGGCTGTCAAGTCTAGCCCAACGGTGGCCGCGACGATTTGCTTATCTTCACCGATGAGTAGGACAAGTTCAGTCTCATGATGGACGTTATCTGAATAGTCGGGCAGGGTGATGGTGTCGCTAGTGACGATGCTGCTGTTCGGCTTTAGGAATACTAGCGGCTCATCAGGCACGGCATTACCAAGCTCATAAATGTGTTCGACGTAGCTGCGTCCGATGCAGTAGATGGTGTTGATGCGATAGCTGGCATCGCCCAATGTGATGGTATGCATGATGTCCCCTTGTGAATGGATGTAGGAGCATTATAAGTCCTAACTCACAAAACATCAATCGGCTTGGCAGTGCCTTGCGATGATGCTCACAAGATAAGGATAATAATAAGGCGGGATGTCGTGACCCATGCCGTCGATGAGCTCAAAGCGAGCATTTGGAATGATCTTGGCTAAGAACTTACCATGACTGGGGGCAAGCAGTCCGTCTTTGCTGCCGTGTAGTACGAGGGTGTTCGCGCGAATCTGCTTACTAAAGCGCAAGATAGAGCCGGAGGCTAAGATGGCATTTAGCTGCTGGGCGACACCAAGCGGGTGAAAATTACGCTGATAGCGTTTCTCTGCGATGGCGCGAGTACCCTTAATATCTAGATGTCCTGGTGAGCCGACTGCTGTCATGAACCACACGCTATGACGTACCATGTCTCTTTCGGAGTGGCTCTCTGGGCGACGCACGAAAGTCATGAATTGCTTGGGATTTGGTGGCCTCAAGAAAGCACGATTACTACTGGTGAACATCAGCACCAGATTATCCACATATTTAGGGTAACGCGCTGCGACGATCTGTGCGATCATCCCGCCCATCGATGCGCCCACCAGATTGACTTTATCTAGATTCATGGTCTTGATGAGTCTGGCGACGTCTTCTGCCATGTCAGTGAGTGTGTAGGCGACAGGCTCTTGCCGGTTGGACAGACCTGCTTGCACCTTGAGCATCATCTTTAGGGTGTTCACCTTGGGCAGGCCATCGATGCGAATTTTGCTAGACAGGCCTGTATCACGATTATCAAAGCGAATCACAAAATAGCCAGCATCAATGAATTGCTTAAGCAGCTTATCCGACCAGAACAGCATTTGAGACCCAAGACCCGTGATAAAAATCATCGCAGGATGTGCAGGGTCACCCCCAGCTTCCACGCACAGCGACATGCCTTCGCCGATGTCGATGATGGCTTGATACAGATGTTCAGAGAGATCAGACGGTTGCCAGTCTATCTGTCCGAACTTTTGCCAACTCTCTGGCAAATCTGTCGGCTGCACATGAAAGGGGGTGTCCATTAGATTTCTACCATCTCAAAATCTTCTTTGGTGACGCCACATTCAGGGCAAGTCCAATCATCTGGAATGTCTTCCCAGCGGGTACCTGGCGCAAGACCTTCTTCAGGGCAGCCAAGCTCTTCATCATAAATCCAGCCGCAGACGATGCATTGATATTTTTTCATAATAAACCTTATGCCTAGACGATTTGGTACAAATCGATGTGGGTGATTGTCATGTTAAAAACTGTGCTTAGTTTACAGATGTATCGATTTTTTGCAAGTAAATTTTGTAAAAAGATGTGATTGGTTGAGATTTGTGTTGAAATATTTAAATGAAAATGTCCCACTGTCTTTAAATTTTGCCAAAAATCCCAATGATAAAGGATTGAATAATCGTCATCACGGACCATCATGAGAATCCCAGACATCAAAAATACCACGCGAGAAGAGCGACATCTTAACCAGCTTGCCAAGCAACTCCAAGAAAGCGCCGAACTGACAGGCGTCAATGTGTCAGGCACACAGATCAGCAGTCAAGCCTTTGACCTTGTCAGCGACTACGAGCCGGCAGGCGATCAGCCCACCGCCATAGCTGGCTTGGTAGACGGTGTCAAGGCAGGTAGAACAGAGCAGCTATTGCTTGGCGTGACAGGTTCGGGTAAAACTTACACGATGGCAAAAGTCATCGCCGAGCTTGGGCGACCTGCGATAATCATGGCTCATAACAAGACCCTAGCCGCCCAGCTTTATGGCGAGTTTAAGGCGTTTTTTCCCAATAATGCGGTGGAATATTTTGTCAGCTATTATGACTATTATCAGCCAGAAGCGTACGTGCCTGCGTCCGACACTTTTATAGAAAAAGACTCTGCCATTAACGACCACATTGACCAAATGCGACTGTCCGCCACTCGCGCTTTGCTAGAACGCCGAGATGCGATTATCGTGGCTTCTGTGTCCGCCATTTATGGCTTGGGCGACCCTGAGAGCTACCTAAAAATGCTCCTTCATGTGGTGGTGGGCGATGTCGTGGATAGAACCGCCCTTATCAAACGTTTGGTTGAGCTACAATACGAACGCAACGAGCTGGATTTTGGGCGAGGGACGTATCGCATTCGTGGCGAGACTTTGGATATTTATCCTGCCGAGAGTGAGAGCCTTGCCGTACGCATTGAGATGTTTGATGATGAAGTCGAAAAAATCGTCTGGTTTGACCCTTTGACTGGTAAAAACGTCCGCACCGCCCCACGCATTACCATTTATCCAAAATCGCACTACGTTACCCCACGAGAAAAATTGGAACAAGCAAGCGACACCATAAAAGCTGAGCTTGCTGAACGGCTTGACTATTTTAGAGATAATGACAAGCTCATCGAAGCCCAGCGTATCAAAGAGCGTACCCAATACGATCTTGAGATGATACAACAGTTAGGCTACTGCAACGGCATTGAGAACTACTCACGTCATCTATCAGGGCGACCTGCTGGGCTTGCTCCGCCCACGCTGTTTGACTATGTGCCTGATGATGCGTTGTTGTTTATTGATGAAAGTCATGTTACCGTCCCACAAATCGGAGCAATGTATAAGGGCGACCGCTCGCGCAAAGAGACGCTTGTTAGCTATGGCTTTCGCTTGCCGTCCGCTATGGATAACCGCCCGATGAAATTTGAAGAGTGGGAGCGTATCAAGCCGTCCACCATTTATGTGTCCGCCACGCCTGCCCTATATGAGCTTGAAAAAGCCCAAAACATCGTGGAGCAAGTCGTCCGACCCACAGGACTGATTGACCCTGTCTTAGAAATCCGCCCTGTGCTTACCCAAGTGGACGATGTGCTTGGTGAGATAAACCTGCGTAAACCCTTAAACGAGCGAGTGCTGATTACCACGCTCACCAAACGCATGGCGGAGGATTTGACCAGTTACTTAAAAGAATATGGCGTAAAAGTCGCCTACCTACACAGCGACATTGACACGGTAGAACGCATGAAAATCATTCACGAACTCAGAACAGGCGTGCATGATGTACTGGTGGGGATTAACCTGCTTCGTGAAGGCTTGGATATGCCCGAGGTGTCGCTTGTGGCAATTTTTGATGCGGACAAAGAAGGCTTTTTACGCTCGGAGCGTTCGCTCATTCAGACCATTGGGCGAGCAGCACGGCACGTTAATGGCAAGGCAATTTTATACGCTGATAGCATTACTCCTAGTATGCAAAAGGCGATAGATGAGACCGAACGCAGACGAGCCAAACAAATCGCTTTTAATACCGAACATGGCATTACGCCAAAATCGGCAAGCCGTGCCATCACCGATAAGATTGACACAGGCGAAGAAGAAGCCATGCATGCCCTAGGCAGTGCGGTCATCGCCCAAAGTGCGATAGCTGGCGTGGACGAAGAGATTTTAAGACGACCTGAGCTTATCGTTAAAGAAATCAATCGCCTAGAAAAACAAATGCGCACACTCTCAGCTGAACTTAAATTTGAAGAAGCAGCGCGCGTTCGTGATGTTGTATTGGCACTAAAAGAGCGTTTAATTGACTAAAAAGTCACAAAAGTCTTAAAAGTCTTAAAAAGTTGTTGATTTTTTTGCCGATTGTTATAAAATGATGACAAGGTTTAAACCGTCATTTATGAAGAGTGATGATATACTTTCGCAAGAGGGCTTGCAATACGCGGGCTCTTTTTATCTTTTTAGCCACTTTCCATGTTGGAGAATAGCCATGAAACTAAAAAATATCGCACTTGCGCTAGCAGCTGCTACTGCAACTACCGCTGCTGTTGCCGCACCTGCAGGCACTTGGACCATCGGCGCGGGCGCTGCTTACGTTGATCCTAAGAGCAATCCAGGTCTAGAACTATCTGTTGATGAAGATGTTCGTCCAAGCATTACTTTCGAATACTTTCCAGTTAAAAATGTTGGTATCGAACTGCTAGCGGCACACCCATTCAAGCATGACATCGAGTCTAAGGGCAAGGAAGTTGGTTCAGTTAAACTACTTCCACCAACTCTATCTCTACAATACCACTTCGACAACGGTGGTAAAGTTGTACCGTTCATCGGTGCTGGTGTAAACTACACTACTTTCTTCAAAGAGCACCTAGCTGGTTCAGATCTTGAACTAAAAGACAACTGGGGTGCAGCTGGCCACGTTGGCGTTGACTTGAAACTAACTGACCGTGACGCAGTTCGTCTAGACGCGCGCTACATCGATCTTAAAACTGATGTTAAAATTGATGGCGTAGATAAAGGCGAACTAGACCTAAGCCCATGGGTTTATGGCGTATCATTCGTTAAATCATTCTAATCTCTGATTGGAATAAAAAAGCCGACCGTGTTGTCGGCTTTTTTTAATGCTTACTTTAAATTAATAGATAAAAATCTATCTTGATGGTCGCGATTTCCATGAATATTGAAAAACATCCCTTGTTTCCATTTTTACCAAAGAATGCCAAGGTATTAATGCTTGGTAGCTTTCCACCGCCAAAGTCGCGCTGGAAGATGGATTTTTATTATCCGAATTTTAATAATGACATGTGGCGCATCATGGGACTGGTGTTTTTTGGCGATAAAGAATGCTTTATTGATGTGTCGAATAAGTGTTTTTATCAGGATAAGATTGAGGATTTTTTGAGGGAGCGAGGCATTGCCATTTTTGATGTTGCCAAAGCGGTGATACGCGAGCAGGACAATGCATCGGATAAGTTCTTAACCATCATCGAGCCCTCTGATGTCTCTGAACTACTTGCTCAGATGCCAAAATGCGCACATATTATCACCACGGGCGAAAAGGCGACCGAAATTCTGCTGTCAGATCATGATTTAAATCCGCCAAAAATTGGCGAGTCAGTGCAATTACCCATCAATGATAAAATAGTGACATTGCGCAGACTGCCGTCATCTTCGCGTGCCTATCCTTTGGCATTGGATAAAAAAGCGGCATATTATCATGCCGTATTTGATGAAATCTTTGATTTAGATGAAGATTTTTTGGATTAAAAACATATATAGGCAGGTGCCAGCACCGATGGATAAAAACATGTTGCGTCGCCAAATGTGAAGTACGACTACCACGATCCCTGCGATGAATTCTGGTGCGCCATGATGTGGCGTGAGCAGATCGACGTTCTTATAGCAGTACACGACCAAAAGCCCAAATACAGCAGAGGGTAGTGCCTTGCCTAGATATTGTACGAATTTGGGGATGGGTTTGTTTTCTGGAAAGGCGATAAAGGCAAGCCAGCGACAGATCTGTACGGCGATGATGGCGATAAGGATACTGATTATTTGTTGTTCAATACTCATGACTCATCCTCAATGGTAGGCACGCAAGCGCGTACGGAAAGCGCCGAGCAAGATCAAAATCCCAGCCATCGCAGGAATCAAGAAGCTGTCCTTGCCAAAAATTACCAAAGAAACGATGCTAATACCAAGCCCGATGATTGAGCTGATGTGGCTGTCTTCTTTGAGCCATTGCTCCATAAAAATCACCAAAAATAAAGCCGTCATGGCAAATTCTGAGCCCTTCAAATCAAAAGGTAAAACATCACTCAGTAGTGCCCCAAGTGCCGCACCACTCACCCAATAAATGTGTAAAAAAATCGTGATAAATACCATAAACCACGTTTTGTCGATACCATCTTCAATATTGGCTGAGTAGTTGATGGCAAAAGATTCATCGGTCATGGCTGACACGAGATAAAACTTTTTAAAGCCTGCAATACCCTTAAACTTATGCAGCATCGAAATGCCATAAAAAATTTGCCGAGCGCTAATCATGCCGATCAGCAGCAGAACAGATAAGGGGTTAAATGCTGCCAATAACACGCTTGCCATGACAAACTCAACCGAGCCTGCAAAAATAAAAAACGCCATCGCAATGGGGTAAATCGCCCCAAAGCCAAGCGAACGCATATAGACGCCATATGCCATTCCCAAAAACAAAAAGCCCGATAAAATAGGCAAGCTCTGAATAAAGGCGGATTTTATGGTGGGTTTTAGGTGTTGCATCGGCTACAAGCTAAAAGTTATGAATAATCAAAAATGGCAAACCGCTATTATAAATTAAAACCATTCAATTGCAACCAAAAGCCCATAAAAATACAAATTTAATCCTTGGTCAAAAGCACTATTTATGCAAGTTAGCGATCATATTTGGCATGATTAACTTTCATGATTGTAGTTACCGATGTTGGTAAATTAATGTCTTTTTTTATATTGATTTATGCTACAATATCATGAAATTTACATTGAATTTTGAGTATGTTCATGACTGACGCGACCAATAAAAAAATCCCGCATGTATTGATGATTCTAGATGGTGTGGGACATCGCACCGACCCACGAGATAATGCAGTTCTGGCGGCGAATACGCCCAACTTGGATAAGCTAACCGCGACTTGCCCTAACGGTCTGATCTCTGGCTCTGGCATGGATGTGGGTCTGCCCGATGGTCAGTTTGGTAACTCTGAAGTGGGTCACATGAACTTAGGTGCAGGGCGTATCTTGTTCCAAGATTCAACTCGTATCATGAATGATATTAATACGGGTGATTTTTTTAAGAATGAAGCTTTAGTCGGTGCTGTTAAAGCTGCCAATGAGGCAGAAGGTGCGGTTCATATTTTGGGTCTGTTGTCAGATGGTGGCGTCCATGCGCACATCGATCACATGAAGGCGGCTGTACGCATGGCATTAGAGCAGGGTGCACTACAAGTATTTGTGCATGGATTCATGGATGGGCGTGACACGCCGCCGAAGTCAGCCGAGGCTTATGTGGCAGATTTTGAAGTGTTCTTGGCGGACATCAGCGGCCAATACGATGGCGAGGCGAAGATTGCCAGCATGATCGGTCGATTCTTCGCGATGGATCGTGATAAGCGCTGGGATCGTGTCCAAGCCGCTTACGAACTTCTAACCCAAGCCAATGCTGTACGTGAAGCGGGCACAGCCATCGACGCGGTAAAACAAGCTTATGCAGCGGACGAGACTGACGAATTCATTCAGGCGACCATCATCGATGATAACGGCATTATCTGTGATAATGATGCGGTGATTTTCATGAATTTCCGTGCAGACCGTGCTCGTGAAATCAGCCAGGCCTTCGTTAATAATGACTTTGATGGTTTTGAGCGTAAAGTGGCGCCAGAGCTGTCCGCCTATGTCATGCTGACCAAATATTCAGATGAATTAGAAAACAACCCAAAAACCACCATCGCCTATTATCCAACCAGTCTGGCTAATACTTTGGGCGAATACCTACAAAATAACGGCAAAACTCAGCTTCGCATCGCTGAAACTGAAAAATACGCTCACGTAACGTTCTTCTTTAGTGGTGGACGTGAAGAGCTATATGACGGTGAAAAGCGCATCTTGGTGAACAGCCCTGAAGTGAAGACCTACGATCTAAAGCCTGAAATGAGTGCTTATGAGGTTACTGATAAATTAAAAGCAGCCATTGAGTCAGGTGAATTTGACGTACTCATCATTAACTACGCCAATGGCGACATGGTGGGGCATACAGGCGTATTCGAGGCAGCTGTGAAAGCTGTTGAGGTGGTCGATGAGTGTATTGGTGTGATCGCTGATAGTGTACAAAAGATGGGTGGGCATTTGCTGGTTACCGCCGATCATGGCAACTGCGAGCAGATGCAAGACTATGAAAGTGGGCAAGTGCACACACAGCATACGACCGAGCTTGTTCCGTTCATTTATGTGGGCGATAAGAAAGTTAGTGTACGTGAAGGTGGTAAACTGTGCGACGTATCACCGACGATCCTGCATTTGATGGGTATGCCAAAGCCTAGCGAAATGACAGGCGAGAGCCTATTAATCGAAGGCTGAGCATTCGCGAGGATCTCATGAAAAAGCTGCTAATATTAACGTTGCTCTCTATGATGACGGCTGTGCCATTGTCATCGGTTGCGCAGAATGAGTTTTCTGATTCTGCGCCTGTGCTATCTGAGCCTAATTCACAGGCTGATGAAGATCAGGAGGGTGATGCTTCTGAGATTGATTTGGGTGTGCTAGACAGTCAGCCAAATGTTCTGCATGGTATCGACGGGCTACATCAGGGGCGTGTACCATTAAATGCCATCTCACCAAATACATTAAAGACTTTCGTGTCGGTGGTGGATTTAGTGCGCCGTGAATATCCTGACCATAAGAATGATGATGAGCTTTTTTATCATGCCATTAACGGCATGCTAACCAAGGTGGATAGTCATGCTGAGTTTTTGGATGCTAAAGCATTTAATAATCTTCAGTCATTCACCACGGGTAATGTTGGCGATGTTGGCATCACAGCGGTATGGCAGGAGCGTGCAGGGCGTTGGGTGGTTACCAAGGTTGAGGCTGAATCTAGCGCGACCAAAGCAGGCATTGCTATTGGTGATTATCTGTATCAGATCGGTGATGTCCGTCTGACAGGCAGCCAAACCCAAAACGATGTTGCGCAGCTTTTAAGTGGCATTCTTAATACTAAAGTGGACGTCACCTTCTCCAAAGCAGGTCGGTCAAAACTAACCAAAACCCTTGAGCGTACCCACAGCACGCAGTCAAACATTGAGATTCTGGTGCGTGACGGCATCGTGATCGTTAAGCTGCCCGTATTTCAAACCAACACACGCCAGCAGATCTTAAATGGTGTCTCATCAGCAGGGATACCCGTACAAGGGATGATCATCGATGTGCGTAATAATCCGGGCGGTGTGCTGGATTCGGCGGTAGATGTGGCTTCGCTTTTTATGCGTAATGAGGTCGTCACTCAAGTCGAAGGGCGTCATGGCATTGAGCGTGTCATGCATACATCAGGTTCCCCGCTACTTGATGAGATTCCGCTACTCATCCTGCAAAATCGATATTCTGCCTCTGCCGCCGAAGTATTGGCTAGTGGATTACAGACTCAAGGTCGTGCACTGATATTGGGTGAAGCTAGTTATGGCAAAGGTTCGGTGCAGTCTATTATTCCAATTGGCGATAATCAGGCGGTAAAACTAACCACAGCGCATTACATAACCGCCACGGGTGAGAAGATTGATAAAATCGGTGTTAAGCCCGATGTTACATTCCCTCAGGTCGATCATCAAGATGGGTTGATTGATGGGTGGCTGGAGCGCGCTTTGGTCATCATGCAAGAGGGTAAGCTTGCCACAGGGGTTGAGTTTGCGCCTGTTGGTGGATTTTAAGGGTTTAATAAAAAACGCGCCGATCATTGGCGCGTTTTTTGGATTTAAATAAATCGAATAACTTCATCAAAATCAAGACGAGCCTTTGGCAGAGCCTTATTAAAATCATCATCACTGGCATAACCTAAGGTAACGACCACAGAAGCGTTTAGATTTTGGCTATTTAAATTAAAAGCATCATTTAAAAGGTTTTGATCAAATCCGCCAATTGGCGTCGCTTGAACGCCTGCCAATTCAGCAACGAGCAGCAGATGCCCAAGCGCGATGAAGATCTGCTGTTCAGCCCATTGTGATAGCTTGGCAGGTGTTTTGGTGTATTCGCTAAGGTAGTTCCGGCATAAGTTTTGGCATGCGGTTTTGCTGTCTGGCGTTCTAAATCTGCCTGCATGTGATTCTGCGTCTAACACCTTATCTAGATGATCATCATTAAACTGTGTGCGAGTACATAGGATGATGGTGTGCGAGGCGTTCAATACTTTTGGTGCATTATGTGCATCTGAGCCGGTCATGCTGCTTGCGGTGATGGCTTTGGTATTATCATTGGCGGCCACCAAGAATTTCTAAGGCTGAATATTGATGGAAGATGGCGCAAGGCGTAACGCTTGTAGGATGTGATCCAAAGTAGTATCATCGATTCGCTTGGTCGGATCGTAAGCTTTGCAAGTGTAGCGTGATTGTGCGATGGAAGGTTACTCATGAGTGTTGCCTTATTGTGTTATTATTGTGTTATTTGAATGAATGCGGTGTGGCGGAAATCTTGCCATCATGAAATTCAACTTGCAGGTCTTGATTGGCGTCTATCTTGGTAGAAGATGACACAATGCGACCTTCTTGATGAATGAGTGCGTAGCCTTTATTTAGAGTTCTGGCGGGGTGCTGAATCATGATTAGGCTTTGTAGGTGGCGACAATGGTTCTTTAGGTGGTTTAGTTTATCCTTGATATTGCGATGGCTGTCAAGCAGGGCGCTGGTATGAGTCTTAGCGTGATTGATCTGTTTGGCAGCATTTGCTTGTACGGCTTGATAAAGTGTATTGGTTTGGGTTTTTTGTTTGTCCAGGCGATGATTGGCGATGAGTTTGGTGCGATTCATCTCATGATGGCTGTCTTTTTTGGCAAGGAATACCAGCTTTGTGGTGGATGATTGGATGCTTAGCATTGAATTGGCGCTATTATTTTTGGCGTGCATGAGCTGTTTTTGGCTTAATGTTTGGATCTTCTGCATGGCGATTTTGGCATCTTGGGTGATGCTCATGAGCTGACGTTCGATCGCGCCAATGACCTTGGATGGTGTGTCAAATCGTGTATGCGCCACTTCATCAATAAGCACCTTATCACGCTCATGACCGATGCCCACCCAGACAGGCACAGGCTGTTCAGCGATGAGTGCTGCCAGCTCATAATCATTTAGATATGCCAAATCACCCACTGCGCCACCACCGCGGATGACCACAAGCAGGTCTGGCAGATGCTGATAAGTGTCGATAAACTGACGCATGCCGTGCGTGATGGCAATGCGAATCTCATTGGGTGCGCGATTGCCCTGAAAAGTCGCATGATGATAGTGAAACTGACAAGCGCCCGCTGCCGCCAATCGATCTGCTTCTGCGCGAAAGTCCCCCAAGCCTGCGGCATTCTCTGGCGCGATAACGACCACATGGCGAATGTCGAAGGGGGCGGACAAGGCTTTGTTTAATTGGGTTAGACCTTCATCGTGTAGGCGTTTTAGCATGGCGTTATAAGCTGCTGCCAATTCGCCCAAAGTATAATTCGGATCAATGTCGCTGATGTTGATGCTAAAGCCGTACTGTGCATGGAAGCTGGCTGATGCCTTAATCAGGACGCTTGCGCCTGCTTCTAGAGCGTGCCCCGTGCTTTGGTGGAATTTAGACAGTACGTTTGATGCCCGATAACGCCACAGGGTCGCTCGACAGCTGGCGATGATTTGCCCATCGTCATTCTCTTCTGCCAATTCAAAATAATGATGCCCGCCTTTGGATGACATCGAGCGTATCTCGGCGCGAATCCATACCTCGTGATCAAAAGTATCACTGATCACCATCTTAACGGCTTCTAGATAATCACTCAGCGCCAGCTGAACTCCTTGTAGCTGTGTTTGAGTGTCGTTTTGAGTCTGTAAATCGCTGAGCTCAGCAGCAATTTTGGCGTGTAATTTATCGACGTCTTGACTGGGTTCGTATAGATTTTCCACCAAGTCTGCGATACGTTTGGCTTGTTGATTCATGATTATTAGAATAATTAAAATCATCACTATATCACAGTCTATCCATGAATAAAACTGCCATCATGGGATTTTGGGTGCGATTATTTATTAGTACAAATGCATAAAAAAGCCATATTTATCATATTTATTAATATTAAAACAACAATTTCCCATTTGCTTTTCAATGGGCGTTAATGTAATTTATAAGAGCGTACGACCGTACTTTTGTTGTGGTGTGGCGTTTTAGTTTTTAAAATTATCATTCAAACAATCATGGAAAATATATGAACAACCTAACGATTGACCAATCACGCATTGATGCCATTGCTCGAATAGCCACCGCTAAGAGTAGTGAGAGTGAGGCATTGCTGACGAAGTTTATCCACATTTATTATCAATATCTGCATCACGATGTCGCTAAGAGCATTAGCGATGCTGATCTTGCGGGCATGGCGTTGCATCATTTTAGTCTATTAAAAAATCATAACGGTCAAAGCCCAAGACTGGCAGTCATCAATCCTGTGAGTGATGAGCATTATTTTTCAAATAAAAAAAGCGTGATTCAGATGGTGGCGTTTGACCGTCCATTCTTGACTGATACCATGCTCATGAGCCTTGAGAAAAAAGGCGTGGCGGTGCATCGTATTTATACCAATATCGTCAAAGTGGTTCGCGATACTTCAGGCGATATCGTCGATGTGATCGGCGCTGATGAGAGTGATGCCAATATTTCACAGCAATATTCGTTATTCCACTGCGAAATCGCTCGTCAAGATGTGGCAAAGCTTGCCGAGATTCATGATGCGCTGCTTGCTAAGATCAATACATTGGATGTCATCGTCGCTGACTGGTCGCAGATGCGCGATAAATTAAACAGCATCTGCCAAGAGATGGCGGGCGTACCTGTACCTACCGAATACAATTCAAAAGAAGAGGTACTAGACTTCTTGGAGTGGGTGGGTGATGAGAACTTTATCTTTATGGGTTTTCGCGAATACCGCTTCGATGGACTTGGCGAGGATGCTGAGTTGTACTCAGTCGGCGGCAGTGGATTGGGCGTACTAAGAGGCTTATCAGAAGATTCGCTGTCTCAGAGCTTTCATCGCTTGCCACGCGAATTAAAGGGAATGCTAAGTCTGCCACGTGCGATTTTATTATCAAAATCACGCCATGAATCACCTGTACATCGTCCTGTGTATATGGATTTTTTGGGTATTCATAAATACGATGAGCAGGGTAAGCTGGTCGGTGAATATCGATTTGTTGGTCTTTTGACATCGCGCGCGTATCAGACGCGAGCGAGTAATATTCCACTACTTCGTGAGAAAGCCAATCAAATCCTTGAGCTGTCAGGCTTTGCTAAGAACAGCCATAACTACCTTAAGCTGGCTCATATCATCAATACACTACCGCGCGATGATTTATTCCAAGCGGGTATCGATGAGCTGTACCCGATGGTGAGTGCGATCAGTCAGCTTCAGGATAAGAATCGCCTACGCCTGTTCACGCGAATTGACCATTATCAACGCTTCGTGTCGTGCTTGGTATATATCCCGCGTCATAAGTTCGACACCGAGCTTCGTATTAAGATTCAAAACTTGCTGACCCAAGCCTTTGGCGGTGAATCATCCAACTTCACAACAGAATTTAACGAGCTACATCACGCGCGCGTACACATTCATGTGCGTACCATTCCTGGTAAGGTGAAGCCTGTCGATACCGCGCTGCTAGAAGACAAGCTTGGTGCGCTCATGCAAGACTGGTCTGACGAGTATGCGCGCGCATTAAGTGAGGAGATGGGTGAGAGTGAGGCGAATCGCATCATCAGCAATTATGGCGACTCTGTGCCTGCTGCCTATAAGGAGTGCTATGATGCCAATACGGCTGTGGCAGACACCAAACGCCTGCTGGCCATCAATAGCCAAGAACCAATGGCTTGGCGACTGTATCAGCCCGTTGGCGAAAGTGCTGACAAGCTAACCCTAAAACTTTATGGTCAAGGCGAACCGTCTATCCTGTCGCATGTTTTGCCTATCTTGGAGAATTTTGGCGTGCTGGTCTTGAACGCAGATTCGTTCAAGTTTGATAACGCGCATGGCGCTTGGATTCAAGAATATCAGCTAAAACTGCGCGATGGCATTACTGTGGACCTAAATGCGGTGCGCACCCAGTTTGAGGACAGTTTGCGCGAGATTTGGCAGGGTAAGATTGAATCAGATAAGCTGAACGAGTTAATCCTAACCACCAATTTAGATGCTTATGACGTGGTATTATTGCGTGCATTATCGCGCTACATCGTGCAGGCACGAGCACCATTTTCTAATGAATACATCCATGCGACCTTGGTGAATAACCCACAACTTGCAAGCCTTATTGTGTCGCTGTTCCACGCTAAGATGTCGCCAGATGTGGATAATCGTGACAGTGCAGTTCAAAGCGCCAAAGATGCCATCGATACTCAGCTGGCGAATGTAAGCAGTCTTGATGAGGATCGTATCATTCGCTGGTTCTTAGATTTGATTCAGGCGTTGCTACGCACCAGCCATTATCAAGTAGATGAAGAGGGTAATCGTAAAGACCGAGTTTCCTTTAAATTTGCCGCAAGTCAAATTGCGCACCTACCCAAGCCCAAGCCGATGTTTGAGATTTATGTGTATTCTCCGCGCATCGAGGGCGTACATCTGCGCGGCGGTAAAGTGGCGCGTGGCGGTCTAAGATGGTCTGATCGTATGGAAGACTATCGTACCGAAGTGTTAGGATTGGTAAAAGCGCAAATGGTCAAAAATGCCGTCATCGTACCTGTCGGGTCAAAAGGCGGCTTTGTGTGTAAAGATCGCAGCAAGGCGGCCAATCGCGAGACGTGGCAAGCTGAAGGTGTGGCATGCTATAAGACGTTCATCCGCGGACTGCTTGATCTGACAGATAATTTGGTCGATGGCAAGGTCGTACCGCCAAGCAATACCGTGCGCCATGACGAAGACGACCCTTATCTGGTGGTCGCAGCTGATAAAGGCACGGCGACGTTCTCTGACATCGCCAACGGGCTGTCGGCCGAATATGGCTTTTGGCTACAAGATGCCTTCGCTTCTGGTGGTTCGGCAGGTTATGACCATAAAGGCATGGGCATCACTGCTCGTGGCGCATGGGAGAGCGTAAAGCGTCATTTCCGCCTCATGGGTAAAGACATTCAGACTCGCGATGAGTTTACCGCGGTGGGTATTGGTGATATGTCAGGCGACGTATTTGGCAATGGAATGCTGCTGTCGAAAAACACGCGCCTACTGGCCGCCTTTAACCATCTGCACATCTTTATCGATCCTAATCCAGACGCCAAGGTTTCATTTACCGAGCGTGAGCGCCTATTCAACATGCCGCGCTCTATGTGGACAGATTATGATGCTAAGCTCATCAGTGAAGGTGGTGGCGTGTTTAACCGCACAGATAAATCCATCAGCATCACGCCACAGATGAAGGCTGCTTTTGATATTGCAGAAGATAGCCTAACCCCGAATGATCTACTTAATAAGCTATTAAAGGCCCCTCTGGATCTGATCTGGAATGGTGGTATCGGCACCTACATTAAGTCATCTGACGAAGAGCACAGCGATGTGGGTGATCATGCCAATGACGCGATTCGTGTCAATGGTAATGAGGTGCGCGCCAAGGTTGTCGGCGAAGGCGGTAACTTAGGCTGCACCCAAAAGGGTCGCATCGAATACGCTCAAAACGGTGGTCGCATCTATACCGATGCCATCGATAACTCAGCGGGTGTGAACTGCTCTGACCATGAAGTGAATATCAAGATTCTGCTGGGCGCGGTCGTTGAACAAGATGAGATGACCATCAAACAGCGTAATACCCTGCTTGAGAGCATGACTGATGAAGTGGCTCAATTGGTGCTTCGCCAGAACTACCTACAGCCACAAGCGATCGAGTTATCCGCTCGTGAAGCCACAACCCGACTGCCAGAACACCATCAATTCATGCAGTTCCTTGAGAATGCAGGTCGACTAGATCGCGCCATCGAATACCTGCCAAGTGATGAAGCCATCAAAGAGCGCCAAGCTTTAACTCAAGGGCTGACCAATCCAGAGTTTGCCATTCTGTTGGCCTATGGCAAGATGTGGGTATATGATGAGATGCTTGATAGCGACTTAGCGAATGATGCTTATTTCTTAAATGAACTCAAGAAATACTTCCCAGATGCGCTGGATGAGCCGTATTTTGATGAGATGGTAAAACATCGCCTGCATCGAGAAATCATCAGCACCTACCTAACCAACGGCTTGGTAAATAGACTTGGCATTGAGACGGTGTTCGATATTTATCGTAAGACTGATCGTTCGATCGCAGATATTACACGCGCTTATGCGGTGGTTCGCGATGTCTTTGGGGTGCAGATGCTTTGGAATGAGATCGAAGCTCTGGATAATCAAATCTCAGCCGAGCTACAGCTTGATATCGAGATTCAGATTCGTCGCAGCCTTCAATTTGCCATTATCTCACTACTTAATGCTAATGACGACCTTGATGTGGCGACATTAGTGGGTCAGCATCTAGGTGCGGCTGATGGCGTGGATGAATTTTATCAATCGGAGCTTGAAGGTCAAGGTGTGCCGGCGGCATCTGCTGCACTATTTGCCAGACTACCTGCGCAGATAGCAGCCATTAAGTAGGCAGCCTAACTCTGTAATAAATAAAAATCAGGATGTGCATACATCCTGATTTTTTAATTAATACAATTTAAATTGTTTATGGTTTGGGCGCTTCCAATCCTGCTATGATTTGGGCTTTATACTCATGCAATAATGGCAAAAGTACACCCACCACCCAAGCTCGGCGATAACCTTTTAAGCCATCAGGTAGCTGATCAATGGGGTGATCATAAGCGGTCATTAACAGCAGTTCATGAATCCAACGACCGCGAAGCAGTAGGTTTTCAGGCACATTGATGGCATGACTGTGATCATGGGCTGCTTTATCTAGGGCTTTTTTGAAAGTTTTTTCTTTGCTCTTATAAACAGGTAGTGGCAATGGCGGTAAGCTGTCAACTGATTGTGCTTTTACCATGCGTATGATGCGTATGATTTCATCGCCGTATTTGCGTAGTGAGCCACGATTGATGGTGGTTCTGGCTAATAATTTGATGCTGTCAGGCAGCGTCTCTATGATCTCACGCATGGCCTGCTTATTAATGATAAAAGTGCGCGGCTCATTTGTGGCTCGTGCTAGGGCTTCTCGCCACATCACGAGTTGTTTTAGCGCGCCGATTTGTAGGCGATTGTATTCGGGTGCAGTAAAATCAAGGTATAGCACCTCATCGCTGATATTGGCGGTATGATGCAGCTCTTTGGCGTATAGATTGCTGTCTTCTATGACATAGTCGAGCACTTGATTTTGTGCTAATTTATTTTGCACCGCTTGATAAAGTGCCAACAAATAACGCACGTCATTCGCCGCATACATCTCTTGGGTGGGGCTTAATGGGCGTGCCAGCCAATCCGATTGGCTTTCGCCTTTATCCAAATCAATGCCTAGAATCTCAGAAACTGCCTGGCTGTAGCCTGCTTGAAGCTTGCCTGTCAGGTACGCCACGCCGATTTGTACATCAAAAATATTCGTCAAAGGGGCATTCTTGGCAAGTAAATAAAAAATCCCCAAGTCCTCACCGCAGGCATACCACACCATCGTCGGCACTTCGATCAAAGCCTGCCAAAATTCTGTCAAATCTAGGCGTGGCGCATCCACTAAGTAAATGGCTCGTCCAGTATTGACCTGAACGAGGGCTAAGATTGGGTAGTAGGTGGTGCGCTTGATGAATTCAGTATCAAGTGCGACGACATCAACAGAATCAATCTCATCGATAAGCTCATAAAGCTCATCTTCGGTGCGCACCCATACGGTAGGCAGGTCATCTAAGGAATCGAAATCAACGTCATTGGCGCGAAAGAAGCCAAAACGTTCATCATCAGTAAGGGTGGTTGTCATAAGTGTATCAAATAAAAGCGCGATTTTGGAGGGCTTGGTGGAGGGTTAGGCTATCGATATATTCCAATTCGCCGCCCATAGGAATGCCTTGGGCAAGACGGGTGATTTTTTTGACATGAGGGCGCGCTGCATCTGTAATAAAAAATGCCGTGGTCTGACCTTCAACGGTCGCGCCTGTAGCCAGTATCAGCTCTTCGACGGTTTCGTTTTTGAGGCGAAAAATCAGCTCATCAATGTGCAGATCATCCGCGCCGATGCCATCAATGGGTGATAAATGCCCACCTAGCACAAAATACTTACCACGATAGGCGCCGCTTTGTTCAATCGCCATCACGTCTGAAGCGCTCTCAACCACGCACAGAAGGGTGCCATCTCGACGTGGATCGGCACAGATGGGGCAAATTTCATCATCGCTAAAAGAATGGCAGTGTCGGCATTCTATGATGTCACGCATGGCAATATCAAGCGCTGCAGCGAGATTGATGCCTTGTAGACGTTTTTTGGAAAGTAGCTGCAAAGCCATGCGCTGTGCTGATTTTTGACCGACGCCAGGCAGTACTTGTAGCTCTTTTACCAATTGATCAAATTTTGGGGTGAGCATATTAGCCGAACAGACCTTGCATGCCTTTTGGTAGCCCCATACCCGTGGTCGCGCCCGCCATGACTTCCTCAGACAGCTCATCAGCTTGGCGAACGGCATCATTGATTGCCGCTGCAACCAAATCTTCAATCATGTCAGGCTCATCATCCATTAGGTTAGGGTCGATGCTGATGCGTTTTACCACATGGCGACCTGTCATGGTAACTTTAACCAGACCATTGCCTGACTCACTATGCACTTCTTTGGTGGCAAGGCTTGCTTTGGCAGCTTCGACATTTTTTTCAACTTGCTTTTGCATGGCTTGAGCTTGTTGCATTAGGGCTTGAATGTTCATGATTATTCCTAGTTTTTAATGATTAAAAGGACGAAAATTTGACTAATTATAGCATATTTTGACAAAAAAAATCCAAGCAGAACCATGACCTTACTTGGATTTTAATGATAAATACGGTGCAATTACAATTTACATGCGCCGCCTGCACAGCCATCATCGATGTCGCTTTGGCTGTCATCTGCCCCGTCACGCGTGTTGTGATAGTATAGGGTTTTTACACCAAATTTATAAGCGGTCAGCAGGTCTTGGATCAGCACTTTCATCGGCACTTTATTGCCTTCAAACTTAGAAGGATCATAGTTGGTGTTGGCAGAGATACTTTGGTCGATGAATTTTTGCATGATGCCGACAAGGCGTAGATAGCCGTTGTTGTCAGGCATTTGCCATAGCAATTCATACTGGTCAGCCAGTGATTCGATGTCAGGCACAACTTGCTTTAAGATGCCATCTTTTGATTGCTTGATAGAAACAAGACCTCGAGGCGGCTCGATGCCGTTGGTTGCGTTGGCAATCTGAGAGCTGGTCTCGGATGGCATAAGCGCAGACAGTGTGGAGTTGCGCAGTCCATGTGCCTTGATGTCAGCGCGAAGACCTTCCCAATCAAGGTGTAGTGGCTCGTTGCAGATACCATCTAGGTCCGACTTATAGGTGTCGATTGGTAGAATGCCTTGACTGTAAGTCGTCTGATCAAACCATGGGCAAGCACCTTGCTCTTGTGCAAGCTTGTTAGAGGCTTTTAATAGATAATATTGCAACGCCTCAAAGGTGCGATGAGTCAAGCCAAGCGCTGCGCTGTCTGAGTAGCGCGTACTATTCTTGGCAAGATAATAAGCGTAGTTGATCACACCAACGCCAAGCGTACGGCGATTCATGCTGCCTTTTTTGGCGGCGATGACAGGGTAGTCTTGGTAGTCTAACAAGGCATCAAGCGCACGCACGATAAGTTCGGCGGGCTCTTCGATCTCAGACAGGTCGTTGATTTTGCCTAAGTTAATTGCGGATAATGTGCACAGAGCAATCTCGCCATTCTCATCGTTGATGTTATCTAGAGGCTTGGTCGGTAGGGCGATTTCCATACATAAGTTTGACTGGCGGATCGGTGCAACTGCAGGGTCGAATGGGCTGTGTGTATTGCAGTGATCGACGTTCTGTACATAGATACGACCTGTGCTCGCACGCTCTTGAAGCATGAGACTAAATAGCTCTCTGGCAGGAATCTTGCGTTTGCGGATGCTTTCATCGTTCTCGTACTGCGTGTATAGGCGCTCAAATTCTGCTTGGTCAGCGAAGAATGCCTCATACAGTCCTGGTACATCTGATGGGCTGAACAGAGCGATTTCTTTGTTTTGGATCAGACGTGCATATAGGGTTTTGTTGATTTGAACGCCGTAATCCATGTGGCGCACGCGGTTGTCTTCAACGCCACGGTTGTTTTTTAGGACGAGTAGGCTTTCAACTTCTAGATGCCACATTGGATAAAATAGAGTCGCTGCACCGCCACGAACACCACCTTGTGAGCAGGATTTAACCGCAGCCTGGAACATTTTGAAGAATGGAATACAGCCTGTGTGCTGCGCTTCACCGCCACGAATTGGCGAACCTAGGGCGCGTATTGCGCCTGCGTTAATGCCAATGCCTGCACGCTGTGAGACATAGCGCACGATGGCAGAAGTGGTGGCGTTGATGCTGTCTAGGTTGTCACCGCACTCAATCAGTACGCACGAGCTGAACTGACGTGTTGGTGTGCGCACGCCCGACATGATGGGCGTTGGCAAAGAGATATAAAAGTTAGACGTTGCATCATAAAAACGCTTCACAT
Organism: Moraxella ovis; assembly: GCF_900453105.1. NCBI lineage: Bacteria > Pseudomonadati > Pseudomonadota > Gammaproteobacteria > Moraxellales > Moraxellaceae > Moraxella > Moraxella ovis. The sequence goes on along the minus strand of NZ_UGPW01000001.1, from coordinate 1,229,719 downwards.
AATCCAAACGCTCCGCCTTATCATAAGCGGCAAACAAACACATACCAACCAGTACATATAGGAACTGCGGGCTTTCATAGACTTGCTTGGTGACGCGGTCTTGAACCAGGTATTTGCCCATCATCTGCTCAACAGCAGCATAAGCAAGATTCATGTCGCGTTCGTGATCGATGTAGTTATTTAGCTCATCGAATTCTTCATAAGTGTAGTCAGCCAAGATGTGCTTGTCATACTTGCCTGCTTCGGTCAATTTAGAGACGTGGTCGTATAGGTGTGGTGGCTCGTAATCGCCATAAGCGATTTTACGCAGATGGAAGATGGCAAGACGCGCTGCTAAATATTGATAATCTGGTGTCGATGCAGAGATTAAGTCGGCGGCAGCTTTAATAATGGTCTCATGAATGTCCTTGGTGCGAATGCCATCATAAAACTGGATGTGTGACTTTAATTCCACTTGGGATACGGATACATCTTTTAGGTCTTTAGCCGCCCAAGTGATGACTTTATGGATTTTTTCTAGGTCAATTGGTTCTGATCTGCCATCGCGTTTGGTGACTTGGATTTTGTCAATATGTACCATGATGTATCCTGCGTATTTCGTCAAAAAATCGTTAAAAATCTTCAGATATGGTGTTTTTCGATGGCTTGATGATATGATTTTTATCAACTTAATCAACCCATCGCATAAAATTTAATCACTATATCTAGGTGTATTCTGTTTGATGTAGCACAATATAGCCTAAAAATTTTTAAAATGCTAGCTTGTTTTTTTTGTGATTTTATGAATCTATTTTGGAAAATTTGCGAAAGCTAAATCTGGCAAGGGGTGCGGGTTTGTCAAGCGGTTTTTAAAATTTTTTGTGATAAATTTTGTCAAATTTAATGGTTTATCTTTTGATTGCTGGGTAATTTATGAAAAAATACGCACCCAAAAGGATGCGTATTTTATGGTCTATATTAACAATCAGATTACGCGCTTGCCATCAGACTTGCGTTACCACCAGCAGCCGTGGTGTTGTAACTTTGGCTGATTTCATGATATAGACGGGTAACGTCTAAGCCGTGAGTGGCATCGATAACGCGGCGAATCGAACCATCTAGGGTGGCTAAGCGTACTTGTTCGTCACTTGGCATCGATTCTAAGGCGATGATGATGTTATGCGCATCTAAGCCAGCCTGCTCGCTCACCACCAGGCTATCCCCGAAGAGATCAACGCTGGCGGCTAAGATATGATTTGGCAAGATGTGTGCTGTGATGCCGTTAGCTGCTAATACCGCCAATGCTTCTACGGATGCAGCTGCTGTACCGCCGTATAGCGCCACAGAATGCGGTGCACGCCATGATAAGGTGTTGCGTTCGCCTGTTGGTCCTGGAAGCACGGTATATGCCTCGTTAAGCGAGTTTTTTCGTGCTTGATCAGCGATGGCTTCCAATGAGTGAAGTTCGTCTACTGATAGGCTTAGGACTTTTGCAGTGCTAAGCACTTGATTAAGTGCCATCTCATCCACGCGCGCAGGAAAATCAACCTTTGGCGCGTGCCAAGTGTCAAGCTTGCTTAGGCGCTGTAAGTAGAATGGACCGCCAGCTTTAGGGCCTGTGCCACTCATGCCATGACCGCCAAATGGCTGCACACCAACCACCGCGCCAACGATGTTGCGGTTGATGTATACGTTACCTGCCTCGATGTGGCTGGTGATATTATCAATCGTGCTATCGATGCGGCTGTGGATGCCGTGCGTCAGCGCAAAGCCTTTTTTGTTGATGTTATCGATCAAGTCATTAAGCTCATGCGCATGGAATCGAACAATGTGCAGCACAGGGCCGAATACTTCTTTTTTGAGCTGCGATAGGTTCTTAAGTTCGAACATTACTGGCGCGACGAAGGTGCCTTGGGCGTGTGAGCGTACTTTCACCTCATGATAAGGTGCCGTTTGCTTAAGAGTATTGATGTGGCTAAGCAGGTTCTCTTGGGCTTCTGCATCAATCACAGGACCGACATCCGTTGCTAGGTAAGCTGGATTATTCACCACAAGCTCATCCATGGCGCCTTTGATCATCTCGATCATGTGATCAGCGATGTCTTCTTGGATGCATAGAATACGCAGGGCAGAGCAGCGCTGACCAGCTGAGTCAAAGGCAGAGGCCAGTACGTCAGTACATACCTGTTCAGGCAGTGCGGTAGAGTCCACAATCATCGCATTCATGCCGCCCGTCTCAGCGATCAATACAGGATTGTCAGTACGTGCAGCTAGGATGGTGTTGATGCGCTTGGCGACATCGGTCGAACCTGTAAAGATCACACCATCAATGCGTGGGTCATTTGTCAATGCCGCGCCCACGTCACCTGCGCCCAGAACAAGTTGAAGCGCATCCTTTGGTACGCCAGCTTCATGTAGCCATGTCACTGCCAGATGGGCGATGATGCTTGTTTGTTCGGCGGGCTTGGCAACGACGGTGTTACCCACGGCCAGTGCTGACACCACTTCACCCACAAAGATGGCAAGCGGGAAGTTCCATGGACTGATCGCAACGACAGTACCAACTGGGCTGTTTAGGTTTAGACGCTCGGTCTCATCGGCATAATAACGACAAAAATCAACCGCTTCACGAACTTCTGCGATGGCGTTCAATAAGGTTTTACCAGCCTCGCGTACAGCGATCATCAGCAGCAGTGCCATGTACTTGGGTGATTCTAGCGTATCGGCAAAGCGTCGCAAGATATCAGCGCGCGCTTTTGGTAAAGTGCTTTGCCATGAGCTTTGGGCGCTGATGGCGGCACCAATCACATTAGAGATCGCATCAACCTTAATGAATGATACATGACCGACAATATCGCTGTGATCAGCCGGGTTTAGAACGGCGTGCGTTGGGTTGTGTAGCACAGGAATGCTGGTTAGAGACTTAACACTGCCAAAGTCAATGTTAAGCGCAGCATTCATGTCAGCTTGAAGTGCGGATAATACATGCTCATTAGACAAATCAATGCCATAAGAATTAAGTCGCTCGCCGTAGATGTGGCGTGGCTTAGGCGTTAGTGGGTTGGTAGTAATGTTATTAACATCAATCTCATCTAGTGGCGACACAGTCAGCTCATCGATACTTACTTTGTCATCAACGATACGGTTAACGAATGATGAGTTGGCACCATTTTCTAGTAGGCGACGCACTAGGTAGGCAAGCAAAGTCTTATGTGTACCAACTGGTGCATAAATGCGCACGCGACGACCAAGGTTCTTTTCGCCGACAACTTGGTCGTATAGAGTCTCACCCATGCCGTGCAAGCATTGAAATTCAAAGTCTTTATCTTCGCCCATCTTGTAAATGGTGGCAAGGCTTTGGGCGTTGTGTGTGGCGAATTGTGGGAAAATGGCGTCTTGAGCGGCAAGTAGCTTCTGTGCACATGCAAGATAAGACACGTCGGTGTGAACCTTACGCGTATAGACAGGATAGCCATCCATGCCATCGACTTGTGCCCATTTGATTTCGCTGTCCCAGTATGCGCCTTTAACCAGACGAATCATTAGTTTTTGGTTGTTACGACGCGCCAGATCAATCAGGTAATCGATCACATAAGGGCAGCGTTTTTGATATGCTTGTACGACAAAGCCAATGCCATTAAAGCCTGCCAGATCTGGGTCTGACACCAGTTTTTCCATCAGATCAAGCGACAGTTCTAAGCGGTTGGCTTCTTCAGCATCAATGTTTAGACCGATGTTATATTCTTTGGCCAGAACGAATAGGGCTTTTAGGCGTGGCAGCAGCTCGTTCATCACGCGGTCATGTTGAGCGCGGAAGTAGCGTGGATGAATGGCAGATAGCTTAACTGAGATGCCATTGCCATCATACACGCCGCGACCTTGGGCATCTTTGCCAATGGCGTGGATGGCGGTCACATAGTCATTATAATAACGGTCAGCATCTGCCTCGGTCATGGCTGCTTCGCCTAGCATGTCAAAGCTGAAACGATAGCCTAATTTCTCGCGCTCTTTGCCATTATCTAGAGCTTCTTGGATGGTTTGACCTGTGACGAATTGTTTGCCCAGCATCTTCATGGCGTAATTAACACCACCACGGATGAATGGTTCGCCGCCTTTTTGGATTGCGCGAGTCAGTGCCGAACCTAGGGATTTTTCGCTGACATCTGAGGTTAGTTTACCGGTCAGAACAAGACCCCAAGCCGCAGCGTTTACGAACATCGATGGACTGTTGCCGACGTGGCTTTTCCAGTCACCATCAGATAATTTATCACGGATAAGTTTGTCGCGAGTGGCGTTATCAGGAATGCGAAGCAGGGCTTCGGCGAGACACATGAGCGCAATGCCTTCCTCGCTAGATAAAGAAAACTCGTGCATCAACGCATCAACGCCTGATGACTTACTGCGGTCGGCTCTTACCTGTGTGATTAGGCGACGCGCCAGATCGGTGATTTCATTTTTTTGTTCTTGGGTAAAATTAAGCGTATTCGCCAAGTTTTGAACCGCAGTTGGTTCATCTAGACGATAGGCAGACGTGATCGCATCACGCAACGGAGTTTGAACATGCGCAAAGTTAAACATGGGTTTTCCTTCATAAAGTGGTAAAAATAAGCGCTTTATTAGAATATTTTAAAATAATTATTGGTTTGAATAATTATTATGCAAAGGCAGCTTATGACTGATTATTATGCCATTATATTGATAAAAATTATCAATGTCAAATTTTGAAAAATGCAAAAAAGCCAAAAGTACATGCTTTTGGCTTTTTGGATGGAAAGCGTAATTAGCGGATTTCGACGCTTGCGCCATTTTGGATGTTGGCGTGTAATTCTAGCACATCCCAGTTGGTCAGGCGAATGCAGCCAAGTGACGCTTGACGGCTGATGCCTTCTGGTTTTGGCGAACCGTGGATGCCGTAGCTTGGTTTGTTTAAACCCATCCATACAACACCAACAGGGCTATTAGGGCCTGGTGGTAGGATGAAGGTTTTTTTGTTGGTTTCGCTCTCGCGGTTTACTGTTGCCTTGTAGTGCGGCATCTTAACCTTGTTAATGACTTTAAATTTACCACTTGGAGTGGCGGTTGCAGCGCTGCCGATGGTGGTCGGATAGGTGGCGACTAGGGTATCGCCATCATAGGCGTATAGGATTTTATCATTACGATCAGCGACCACGCGAGTGACGCGACCTTCAAAAGGTTTGCCTGGATTGATGACGGTAATGGTCTCGCCTTCAACGAATTTTTTATTTGGATTAAGTTTCTTTAGGTAAGCAACGTCCATATGAAAACGCTCGCCGAGCATCTCTTGGATGCTCTCATACCCAAGAGCTTTAAGCTTAGAGCGTGATTCAGCATCACTTGGTAGTGCCTTATATAGACCTTTGGTGTCTTCTTTGGTGATGGTGTATGACACCAATACAGGCTGATTTGGATCGATTTTCTTGGTCATCTCTACCCAAGTCGCTTCATCCATCTTGCCGGTAGGCTCTAGATTGCGCATTTTTTGGAAGTTAACCAGTGCTTTTTTGCTGTTCATGCCCCAGCCGCCATCGACTGGACCAGGAGATGCATGGTTCCAATCAAGCAATACCTGCATCTTAACAGTCATTGCAGTATTCACCTTCATGTTCGGCGACCACGTTGCTTCGTTGACTTGCTTGGCATAATCTGATAGGTTGACGGTGGTGTAACGTTTGCCATCTTGCTCGATGCTTTGGATGGCTGAATTATCTACAGTAGCTGACTGTACCACTTCACCATCAACGATGTCACCATCGGTAAGCTCTTGGGCGTGCGCGCCCAAACTTAGGGTCAGTAGGGTGGCTGCTAGAAATGTTTTTTTAAGTAGCATAATAATCTTCCAATATGATTAAACCTGTCTATCATAGCACAGTTTTGGTTGGCTTAAAAGTTTTGCTAAATATGTGCGTTTAACGAATCAGCTCGATTGTGCCACTGGCGTTGTAGCTAAGTGTTGCTTTTCCGCTTTCTAGGTTTAAGTTCTCGATGTCTGTGCTTTCATTTCGAGCCATCGACATGGCAGTTGGTATGGCATGAGAATAGTAGTTATCGTTATTGCCCAGCTGTACATTCACGATCTTGTAGTCTTTGGCGCCAAAGGCCTGAGCGATGGTTGCTGCTTCTTGTTGAAATTGCTTGGCGGCATCCAAGGTCAGCTGTTTTTAGGTTGTCTTGGGTCTTGTCAGACACATTAAAAGACAAATGATCCAGCGCCATCATGGTCTGTAGATCGGCGATGAGCTGACTTGATTGCTCGAAGTTCTGGCTTTTAATTTGGATGGATGCATTGCCTGTAAAGCCGCTAATATTGTTATTCGAGCCATAGCGCGGATAGGTGCTGTGGCGGCCTGTCGTGGCGATGACATCAGGATATTTTTTGGTGATGGCAAGGGCATTATTGATGGTATCGTTTAAAGTCTTGGCGATTTTTTTGGCGGTCTTTGCTTCGGTGGTTTTGGTTAAAGTAGCACGCATCTCGTCATTATCAACTTGTGTCTTCGCTTCAACACTAAAACTGATGCGATTATAATTGTCGCCACTCTGGGCGTGGGCAACACCTAAGGTACTCATTGCAAGTGCGCTGATGCCAAGTAAGTTGATGATTTTTGACGGTTTGATCATAATAATCCCCATTGCTAAAAATGATTTATTATAAGAGTTAGCGTTCGGATATTTGGTAATTTTGGGCAAAAATAAAGCAGATTTGTGAGTGCTGTTTGTGGCCTATTTTATAAAATTGTAATAAAAAACGCACCAAGGCGGTGCGTCTTCATGAATGGATTAAAGCTTGATTTTTTCTTTTAGTAAGAATTCCATCAATGCCTTTTGGGCGTGCAGACGGTTCTCCGCCTCATCCCACACCACAGCGCGAGGATCATCAAGCAGATCTTCGCTGATCTCTTCACCGCGGTGCGCAGGCAGGCAGTGCATGAACAGCATATCTGCATCAGCAGCGTCTAAGATGGCTTTGTTGACTTGATAATCAGCAAAGTCTTTTTCGCGTTGTTTTTGTTCTTCTTCTTGACCCATGCTCGCCCACGCATCGGTAACGATAAGGTGAGCGCCTTTGGCGGCTTCAAGAGGGTCATCGACCAAAGTCACGCAATGTGCGTATTTATCAAGAAGCTCTTGTTTTGGCTTATAACCGTCCGGTACGCTAACACGAAGCTTAAAGCCGAACTGATGCGCAGCGATCATATAAGAGGCGCACATGTTGTTACCATCGCCAACCCACACGACAGTTTTGTCCTTGATGTCGCCTCGATGCTCAAAGAATGTCTGCATGTCTGCCAATAACTGACAAGGATGATAATCGTCGGTCAGCGCGTTAATCACGGGCACGCTAGAGTAGTCGGCAAAAGTCTGCACGCGCTCATGTGCAAAGGTGCGAATCATGACGATGTCCACCATACTGCTGATGACGCGCGCCGAATCCTCGATCGGTTCACCGCGCCCCAACTGAGTGTCATTCAGAGATAAGAACAGTGCCTGACCACCAAATTGACCCATGCCTGTCTCAAAAGACACGCGCGTTCTGGTGCTTGATTTCTCAAAAATCATCGCAAGCGTGCGACCAACAAAAGGACGATAAATCTCGCCATTATGCTGCATTTTTTTGAGTTCAGAGGCGCGATGGATGACCGTGCGTAACTCTTCAGGGCTTAGATCCATTAAGGTAAGAAAGTGGCGAGGGCTGCTCATATCAACTCCTTGTGGGGTGTTTGGTGCATTGGCAAAAATAGTAAAAAAGCAAGTATAACAAAGCTATATTAAAATAACTAGCCTTATCAATAAAAAACCTTATTCTGATAAAGGATTATTCACCAAGAGCTCGGTAAGCACTTGACGAATCGGGCGGGCGGTGGTGCGGCACATGAGCTCATAACCAATCGTCCCTGCGCAGGTGGCAATCTCATCAATAGACGGTGCGCCATCTTGACCCCATAGGATGATTTTTGCCCCGACGTCAGCATTCGTGTCGGTCAGATCTACCATCATGATGTCCATGGCGACTCGCCCAACGATGGGTGCGCGGATGATGATGTCATTAACCATAACGCCAACAAATGCCTGATGAACCACGCGCGGATAGCCGTCGCCATAGCCACAGCTTACGATGCCGATCCGGCTAGGCTTTGGCGCGTGCCATAGAGCGCCGTAGCTGACCGATTCGTCTGTCTCGACGTGCTGAACTGCCATGATGTGCGTGCTAAATATCATTGCAGGCTTAAGATTAAGCGTGCGTGCATCGATGTGAGAAAATGGGCTTGAGCCATATAAGGCAATACCTGCACGCACCCAATCATGATGCTGATCTGCATGCTTAAATATACCTGCTGAATTACATAATGACCCTATAATGTCAGGGCTTACCGTATCACGCAGTTCATCCAATAGATCATTAAAACGACTGATCTGCCGCGCTGTGATGGGGCTATCATCTTCGTCTGCGCAGGCAAAATGACTGGTTAGAATAAGCTTATAACCTTTGTCGTGTAGTAGCTTGGCGGCAGCGATGGTGTTCTGTCTATTAAAGCCAAGGCGGTTCATGCCGGTGTTGTATTTTAGCCAGATGGTGTTGGTGAAGCTGTCAGGATCAGGGGTGTGTTCTAAGGCATCGTTGAGCTGATATTCGTTATGAATTACCGCGCCAAACCCTTGATTGATGGCAGTCAGCCATTCATCGGTGCCAAACGCCCCTTCGATGAGTACGATGGGTTTATTGATGCCGATAGTCTGGCAGGTTTTTTTGACTTCTAATGCCTCACTCATGCATGCCACGCCAAACGCGTCGGCCTGTTTTAGGCCTGCCAGTGCATATGACACGCCATGTCCATACGCATTCGCCTTGACCATCGCCATGACTTTGGCGGGTGCTTTGGGATTTAGTGTGTCTTTGATGGTGGATAAGTTATGAGCCAGCGCGCTTTGATCGATGGTCAGTGCGGTGTTTCGCATGAAAGAGTATCCGTATTAATGGTTTATTATTCATCGTCTTCGTAATCTTCAGGCATGTAACCGCCTGCGATGAAATTGGCAAATCGAGTGAACTGACCTTCGAATCGTAAGGGAACAGTGCCAATCGGTCCGTTACGCTGTTTACCGATGATGATCTCAGCAAAGCCTTTATTATCCGCCTTGTCTTTGTTATAGACTTCATCGCGATAGATGAACATGATGAGGTCGGCATCCTGTTCGATCGCACCTGATTCACGCAGATCCGACATGACAGGACGTTTATTCGGTCGGTTCTCTAGGCTTCGGTTAAGCTGAGATAGGGCGACGACAGGGCAGTTCATCTCGCGAGCTAGGGCTTTTAGGCTTCGGCTGATCTCACCGATCTCACCCACGCGGTTGTTCTCCATGCCGGGGACTTTCATGAGCTGCAGGTAGTCGATAATGACCATGCCAAGCCCGCCTTCATGGTTCTTGGCGATGCGTCGACAAGTAGAGCGCACCTCGGTGGGGGGTAGGTTGTTACGGGCATCGACGTATAGATGCTTGTCTTGGAGCATGGTGACGGCGGTTGAGAACTGAGCCCACTCTTGCTCGCTCATGTTGCCCGAGCGCAGATTGGTCTGATTGATCTGCCCAAGTGACGACAGCATACGCGTGACAATAGATTCGGCAGGCATCTCCATAGAAAACACCACCACAGGCAAGCCCTGCATGAGTACCGATTCTGCCAAATTCATCGCAAAAGTTGTCTTACCCATCGATGGACGAGCCGCCACGACGACCATGTCACCTTTTTGTAGACCTTGAGTTTTGTTGTTAAGTTCTTCAAATGGCGTGGCAAGACCGATCATCGAGCCGTCACGTTTTTTGAGTTCATCGAGCTGTACGACGACATTTTGTAGAATGTCAACGATGTTCTGCGCGCCTTGTTTGCCCACGCCGCTTGTGTAATTCTCATTAATGCGAAAAATATCCGCCTCAACCGTGTCTAGAATCTCGCTGACGGTTTGTTTTTTGGGATGGTAGGCGAGATTTAGCATGTTATTCGCCGCCTTGATCAGCTGGCGGTACACCGAAAACTCACGCACGCGCTCAGCATAAGGCACAAGGTTGAACAGCGTCGCAGGACTTTGGTTGATCTGCATCAGGTACTCTTCACCGCCAGCAGCGTTCAGCAGGTTCTGTGCGCTTAGATAGTCATGCACCATCAGACTGTCATAAGGCTGATTCACTCTAGATAAGTGTGTGATGGCACGAAAAATGTGCTTATGACGCTCCCCATAAAAATCCTCATCCCTGATGATGCTGTCCACTTTCTCAAAAGACTCATCAATGCTCATCAATGACGCAAGCAAAGCTCGCTCAATCTCAATGTTGTGCGGTGGCTGTAGGCTCAACAGATCATCGCCAGCGCTTGATGTGGCAGGCGCTGATTTATCTTTGTTATTCTTGAAGGCGTTGATCGCATTCTCAAAGGCGGAATTCACGGCTTTGGCGGTGTCTTGTAAATCAGTCATGATGAATTGAGATGGTGACAATGATGGGTACAAATTTTAGCATAAAAGCAAAATAAAAGCGGTATAATAACGGTAAAATTTAATGATTAAAAGCGAATATTTAATAAGGAAAAGTTATCCATGAATGTCCAAGCCTCCCACACAAAGCCGCTACTTATTACCACTGGCGAGCCAGCCGGCATTGGCATGGATATCGTGATCGACGTGCTTTGTCATCATGGTGATGTGCCACCAAAGCCAATTTTTATCACGGCTGACATACACGCATGGCAAGAGCGTATCACAATGCTCCAAGAAGTGGGTGAGATTAGCCATGCGCCAAGATTTGGGGTGATTGAGCTTGATGACATTATACATGGTGGCGATTTGCTGGGTTTGGCTCAGGCGTCATCGACAAAGCAAGATGTATTTATTATTAATATATCATGCAAATACAAAGTAAATGCGGGCGAATTATGCACTCATAACGCCCCAATGGTGGAGAAGCAGTTGAGGATTGCTCATCTTTTGGCAAATGATGGCGTCATCGGGGCGATCGTTACCGCCCCGATCCAAAAATCAGTCCTCATCGATGCCGATGTACGCCTAGATAACGGCGAGATGTTCAGCGGTCATACCGAGTACTTTATGCATAAGGCAGGGTGTGAGAAGGTAGTGATGATGCTTGCCAATGCCAAAATGCGTGTGGCGCTTGTTACCACACATATTCCCCTGAGGGATGTGGCGAATGCCGTCACACGCGATGAAGTTCGTCAGACCGTCGTGATTACAGAGCAAGCCATGCGCACGCAATTTGGCATTAAGCACCCTAAGATCTTAGTGTGCGGACTCAATCCACACGCGGGGGAGGGCGGCTATCTGGGCGATGAAGAGATGACGACCATCAACCCTGTACTACAAGAATTCATTGATGATGGGGTGGACATTAGTCTTGCCATGCCTGCTGATACATTATTTACTGATAAATATCTGCAATCAGCCGATGTCATCATCGCCATGTATCACGATCAAGGACTTGCTCCCTTAAAGTCGCACGGTTTTGGCGACACGGTTAATATTACGCTGGGCTTGCCTTATGTGCGTACGTCCGTTGACCACGGCACGGCGCTGGATCTAGCTGGCACAGGCAAGGCGAGCGCAAGCAGTCTCATTCAGGCCATTCTCATTGCCTGTCAAATGTGCAGCTAAATCATCAAAATCGCAGAATGCCTTTATCGGTTATCACCATATCCACGCCCTCATCCCACTCATTAATCATTAAATTTTCAAAAACTTGAAAATGATAGCACCAACCCACTTTTAAGCCATGAAAGCGGGCAAAGGTGCGGTCATAAAATCCGCCCCCCATGCCAAGCCGATTACCCTGCCTATCCACCGCCACAAGCGGGCAAATAATCATGTCCATGTTATCTGCACTTATGCCACATCTGGCAAAGGGTTCTTTCATGCCAAGTTTGTGGCGCTTTAGGGGTGTTTTGGCTAATGGCAAAAACACAGGGGCAAAGCGTAAAGGCTTATTCTTAATGGTAATCGGTAAAAACGAGGTAAAACCATGCTTTTGACAAAATGCCAAAATCGGTGCGGTGGGCAATTCGCCAAAATCGTCCAAATACAGCCCAATCTTGGCATTCTTGGGCAAATAAGGCAATAGCTTGGACAAATATAAACTTGCTGATAGGGCGGCAAACTGGCGTTGCTTGGCGGTGAGATCTCGTCTTTGTCGGCGAATTTGTTTTCTTAATAAGGCGTTATCCATGAGTTTTTCCAATTAATATTATAAATTTTATCATTTAATAATGAGAATGATTTGTGATTGAAAATTGTTTTTGATGGTGTTATAGTAACATCAACATTTTAGCAGTTTTTATCCACCAAACAAGGAAAATTTATGACCGACTTCCGTATTGAAAAAGACACCATGGGCGAAGTGCAAGTCTCTGCTGATGCCTATTTTGGGGCTCAAACCCAGCGTAGCCGTGATAATTTTAAAATCGGGGGTGAGACCCTGCCACGCCCACTCATTGTCGCTATGGCAACCGTCAAAAAAGCTGCTGCCATTACCAATGCCGAGCTTGGACGTATTGAAAATAGCCAAAAAGACTTAATTGTACAAGCCACCGATGAAGTGATTGCAGGCGGGCTTGCTGACCAGTTTCCGCTTGTCGTGTGGCAAACGGGCTCTGGCACGCAGTCCAACATGAACATGAATGAAGTCATCGCCAACCGAGCCAATGAAATCGCAGGCAATCCAAAAGGCACTTATAAACCCGTCCACCCCAACGACCATGTAAACCACGCCCAATCCACCAACGACAGCTTCCCCACCGCCATTCGTGTGGCAGTAGCGGTAGAAATTAACCGCTCGCTTATCCCTGCCGTCAAGGCGTTGCGTGATACGCTTGCCAAAAAGTCTGCCGACTTTGCAGGCATCGTCAAAATCGGACGCACTCATTTGCAAGATGCCACACCGCTCACGCTTGGGCAAGAATTTGGCGGTTATGTGGCACAGCTTGACTTGGCACTGGTAAGAATTGACAACGCTTTGCAAGGCTTGTATCAGTTGCCACTTGGTGGTACTGCTGTGGGTACAGGGCTAAATAGCCACCCCGACTATGCCGTCAAATCCGCTCAAAAAATCAGTGAGCTGACAGGTTTGCCTTTTGTAACTGCTCCTAATAAATTTGAAGCGTTGGCAAGCCGTGATGCCGAAGTGTTCGCCTCTGGGGCATTAAAAACCCTAGCAGGTAGCCTAAACAAAATCGCCAATGACGTCCGCTGGCTATCTAGTGGTCCTCGTTGTGGTCTGGGCGAGATTACCATTCCCGAGAACGAACCAGGGTCATCTATCATGCCAGGTAAGGTTAACCCCACGCAGTCAGAAGCCATGACCATGGTGGTCGCTCAGGTCATGGGCAACGATGTAACGATAAACATGGCAGGGGCGAGCGGTAATTTTGAGTTGAACGTCTTTATGCCTGTCATTGGTTATAATCTACTACAATCCATTCGCCTGCTTGCAGATGCTTGTAATAGCTTTAATGACAACTGTGCGGTGGGTATTGAACCAAATCGTGAAAAGATTGATTATTTTTTACACAACTCACTCATGCTAGTAACTGCCCTGAACCGTCATGTGGGCTATGAAAATGCCGCCAAAATTGCCAAAACCGCTTATAAAGAAAACAAAACCCTAAAACAAGTGGCGGTGGAGCTTGGATTGCTAACCGAGCAAGAATTTGATGAATGGGTACGACCTGAAGACATGGTTGCACCAAAGTAATCAACAATCAAGGGTATGTAAATAAGGGCGGATTTTGAACCGACCCCCAAATCTTAGACACAAGATTAAAGGTTAGGTTAATAAAGCTAAGTGGTTTGACCAAGGACTGTACTGGCACAAGTCGTTTTCTGCTCTAAGATAGGCAAGTTCAGCAAGTAAGTCATCAACGCTTTTTCATTGTCTGGTTTGGCTTGCCAACTTGGTTTGCTTGTTGTTTTGTTTGTTAATTTGTTTTGATTGGCGTTGTGTTTTTTTGACACAGCTTTTCTACCTTTGGGTTTGGGGGTGAGTCCCATTATACAAAGCTTTGATAAGACTTTAACCAGTTTGACAGTAAAGCAGGTTGTGGTAGATTAAGCTCTATGGCACGATGGGTTAAGGATTTGCCATGTTGAAGTTGTTTGATTGCGTTAAGTTTAAAGGTGGCGTCATAGACGGCTTTGGTACTTCGTCTTTGAATACCATCAATGCCATGTGTTTGATAGAGTTTGACCCACTGCTTGATCATACTGTCTGTGGGTAGATTAAAGTGTTTTGCTGTGCATTTGTAGCTGTGATTGCTTTGATAGTAAGCCATCACAGACAGTTAAAGTCGGTGGTGTATTTTGCCATAGAAAGCACCCCAAAGGTTAGTGTGTGAGTGGCGAGCTTTGGGGTGCGGTTCGTTTTTGACACGCTTTTATTTTGGGATAAATCACTTAGGAAACACAGGGCGGCTGCCGGGGGTTTCACGATTTAAGTGCAGAAACGCCCGATGACGCTCGTATTTGTCAAGCACATCATTGATGACTTGCTCGCTGTTAAAGCCTGACAAATCATTGCCTTGCAAACCTTCAAACAAATACGTCTCCAAGCGATAATAAAACTCTTGCCCATCATCAACCGTTGGACGCTCTGGCACAGGGTATTTAACGGGGACGATGCCATACACGAAGTTATACTCGTCCTTATAATCCACCGTCAGCATATGTTGCACAAGGCTTGGCTCATCGTCTAAGGCGACCGATTCCACACGCACCGACAGTCCCTTTTGGCGTAGAGCGTCCGCCACGTCAGTTAGGGCAGGCAGACAGACATTTGTCATCATCGCTTTTGTCTCTGGGGTGTCAGGATAGGCGGTAATGCGGTGCAGACGAGTTTGCCAGTCGCTCACGTCCACGCCCCCTGCCACAGGCACGGCATTGATTTTGGTAATCTCTTCTCTAAAATCTTCAAGGCGTAACGACTTAAACAGCCCCACCATGACAAAAAACATGACAAAGCTAAATGGCAAGCCCATGACAATAGTCGCCTTTTGTAGGGCGGTGATGCCGTCCGTCATCAGCATGGCGGCCGTCAGCATGCCGATTGCCACCGCCCAAAACAGGCGTATCCAAATGGGGGGCGTGTCGGTGTTTTTTTGGCTTTTGAAGCTAAAATTACTAAGCACGATCGCCCCAGAATCTGCCGATGTTACATAAAACAAAAGTCCTGAGACAAAGGCGATGATTGCCGTTACCGAGAACCACGGATAAGTGGATAACAGCTCATAAAAACCAATCTCAGGGCGTGCGATGATTTTTTCGGCAAAGGCAAGATTGCCTCCTAAGACTTCATTTAAGGCACTGTTGCCCATGACTGACAGCCAAGCAAGCGTAAACACAAAGGGAATGGACAAGGTGCCGATGACAAATTCACGAATGGTACGACCCTTTGAGATTTGAGCCAAAAACAGCCCCACAAAAGGCGACCACGCAATCCACCACGCCCAAAAGAACAGCGTCCAGTCTTGAATCCATTGTTTTTGTTCGGGCGTTTGGTTGTAGGCAAAGGTGTCTAGTGTCAAAGTTGGAAAACGGCTAAGATAGTCGCCCACGTTCATGACAATGGCGTTTAGCAAAAATTCGGTATTGCCCAAAAACAGCACAAATAAGATAAGTCCCAAGGCAAAATAAATGTTAAGCTCCGATAGGATTTTGATGCCCTTGGATGCCCCTGTGGTTGCCGACACAATGGTAATGGCGACCGCTAGGGCGATAAGCCCAATTTGCCAAAGTAAGTTTTCAGGCAAATCAAAAATAACGTGCAGACCGTAGTTTAATTGCACAACCCCGATACCGCAAGTGGTGGCAATACCAAAAATCGTCCCCAAAATCGCCGCCACGTCCACAGCATGACCGGCAGGTCCATCAATCTTTTTGCCAATCATGGGGTACAATGCCGAGCGAATGGTTAGGGGTAGATTGTAGCGGTAGGCAAAATAGCCAAGGGCAATGCCCACCAACGCATACATACACCAACCTGTCAGTCCGTAGTGAAAAATTGTCCACATCAAGGCTTCACGAGCCGCCTGTGTGGTCTGACCGTCCCCAACAGGCGGATTCATGTACTGCATGATAGGCTCTGCCACCGAAAAAAACATGATGTCAATGCCAATCCCTGCGGCAAACAGCATGGACGACCACGTCAAAAGACTGTACTTGGGTTGGGAGTGCTTGGGACCTAGCTTGATGTTGCCATAGCGAGAGCAGGCGATAAACAGCACAAACAAGATATACACCGATGCGGCAAAAAAGTAATACCAACCAAAAGTGGTACTTACCCACGCCAGCACACTGTCCAAAATGGCGGACGCACTGTCATTAAACAGCATGGTATATAAGCTAAAAAAGACGATAATCACCGCCGAACAGATAAACACCGTTCGGTTTAGGCGACCGTCTTTGGGTTTGGTATCTTCCATAGTGTTACCTTCCAAATTCGTTAATGATATAAACTTCCAAGTTCGTTAATGATATAAAATTGCTAGGGTGTGCTAAATTTTCATCTTATTTTATGAGAATGTTATCAAGGTTTAACACACCCTAAATGGTTTTCAAAAAACCTAATAAATTTACAAAACGTTTACAAAAATCAGTTCGAAATATACAATCATTTTATACAAATTAAACAAGAAAGTTATTAAAAATCAATTATTTGCGTTATAGATGATTTTTTGTTATCATAACCTATCTTTTTGGTTTCATCAACCTTTGAATAAAATTTATAAGTTTTGATGATAAATTTTTAAAAATATAGGAGTCTTGTTATGGCATTGTCATCACTACCAAACGTAGAACAAACATCGCTATACATCGGCGGAAAGTATGCATCCGCCAGTAGCGGGGAGTTTTTTGAGACAGTCAATCCTGCTACAGCAGACACGCTTGCCAAACTGCAAAGTGCTTCAAAAGCGGACGTGGATAAAGCGGTACAAAGTGCCAAAGAAGGACAAAAAATCTGGGCAAGCATGACAGCGGTGGAGCGTTCTCGGATACTGCTAAAAGCGGTGGCAATTTTGCGTGAACAAAATGATAAGCTGGCACGCCTTGAGACGGCGGACACAGGTAAGGCAATCAGCGAGACCGCTTATGTGGATATTGTTACAGGGGCGGACGTCTTGGAGTATTATGCAGGGCTTGCAACCGCCGTTGAAGGAGTGCAAGTGCCACTTCGCACGGGCAAAGAAGGGAGCTTTTTTTATACTCAAAGAGAACCGCTTGGCGTAGTGGCAGGGATTGGGGCGTGGAATTATCCCATTCAAATCGCCCTATGGAAATCCGCCCCTGCCTTGGCATCTGGTAATGCCATGATTTTTAAGCCGAGTGAAGTTACGCCTTTGACCGCCCTAAAACTTGCCGAGATTTATACCCAAGCTGGCGTGCCTGACGGGGTGTTTAATGTCGTGCAAGGTGGTGGTGATGTGGGGGCGTATCTGACCGAACACCCTGACATTGCCAAAATCTCATTTACAGGCTCGGTGGCAACAGGCAAAAAAGTGATGAGCCTTGCAGGAGCATCATCACTAAAAGACGTAACCATGGAGCTTGGCGGTAAGTCGCCTTTGATTGTTTGTGATGATGCCGACATTGAACTGGCAGCGGACGTGGCGATGATGGCAAACTTTTATAGCACAGGACAAGTGTGTACCAATGGCACACGAGTTTTTGTACCAAGTGCCAAAAAACACGCCTTTGAACAAGCCATTTTGGCACGCCTGCCCAAGGTTCGCTTGGGCGACCCAACTGATGAGACAACCAACATGGGTCCTTTGGTGAGCTTTGCCCACATGGAGCGAGTGCTTGATTATATGGAGCAGGGCAAAAAAGCAGGGGCAACGGTGCTGTTTGGTGGACGGCGTGCGGTGGCGGATGATTTTGCCGAGCATGGCGAGTCGCTGTCCAAGGGGGCGTTTGTGCTACCGACCGTCTTTACTGATTGCACCGATGAGATGAGTATCGTTACCGATGAGATTTTTGGGCCCGTCATGAGTATTTTGACTTATGATGATGAAGATGAAGCAATAGAGCGTGCCAATGACACGATTTTTGGCTTGGCAGGGGGAGTGGTTACGTCTGATTTAAATAAAGCTCATCGCATTACCCACGCCTTGCAAGCGGGCATTTGCTGGGTCAATACATGGGGCGAGTCGGATGCCAAAATGCCTGTGGGTGGCTATAAGCAATCAGGCGTTGGGCGTGAAAACGGCATGATGACACTGGATCATTACACCCAAGTCAAAGCCATTCAGGTGGAGATGGGTAAATTTGAATCCATTTTTAAATAACATCAATTAAAACTTATCAAACCACAAGGAAAATACTCATGGCAGAATATGACTATATCATCATCGGAGCAGGTTCGGCAGGTAATGTGCTTGCCACGCGTCTGACAGAAGACAGCGATGTGAGCGTGCTACTTTTGGAAGCAGGTGGTCCTGATTATCGCTTGGATTTTCGTACGCAAATGCCTGCGGCACTGGCGTACCCCTTGCAAGGCAAACGCTACAATTGGGCGTATCTGACCGACCCTGAGCCTTATATGAACAACCGCCGTATGGAGTGCGGACGTGGTAAGGGGCTTGGCGGTTCATCGCTCATCAATGGTATGTGCTATATTCGTGGTAATGCCATGGATTTGGACAATTGGGCAAAAATGGACGGGCTAGAAGATTGGAGCTATGCCGACTGTTTGCCCTATTATAAAAAGAGCGAGACCCGTGATGTGGGCGAAAATGACTATCACGGTGGTACAGGTCCTGTGAGCGTAACAACTTCACAGCGTGGCACGGCAATTGGTAGTAGCGTGCTGTTTAATGCCATGGTAGAAGCAGGCGTGCAAGCAGGCTATCCACGCACCGATGATTTGAACGGCTATCAGCAAGAAGGCTTTGGACCTATGGACAGAACGGTTACACCAAAAGGACGCCGTTCTAGCACGGCTCGGGGCTATCTAGACATGGCAAAATCACGCCCCAATCTTACCATAAAAACCCATGCCGTAACCGACAAAATCCTATTTTCAGGTAAGCGTGCCATTGGCGTGCAGTATCTACAAGGCAATGACACAAATCCCACAACCGTCCACGCCAAGCGAGAAGTGATACTTTCGGCAGGGGCGATTGCATCTCCACAGATTTTACAGCGTTCGGGCGTTGGGGCAAAAAATTTGCTTGATGAATTTAAAATCCCTGTCGTGCATGACCTACCAGGGGTGGGCGAGAACTTGCAAGACCATTTGGAGATGTATCTACAATACGAATGCAAAAAACCTGTATCGCTGTATCCTGCCCTAAAATGGTACAATCAACCCGCCATTGGGGCAGAGTGGCTGTTCTTGGGAACGGGCATTGGGGCAAGTAATCAGTTTGAGGCAGGGGGCTTTATCCGTACCCGTCCTGAATTTGAATGGCCAAATATCCAGTATCACTTTTTGCCAGTTGCCATTAACTACAACGGCTCAAATGCCGTAGAAGAGCATGGTTTTCAAGCACACGTTGGCTCCATGCGTTCGCCGTCTCGTGGGCGTATTCGCCTAAAATCGCTAAATCCCCACGACCACCCCAGCATTTTGTTTAATTATATGTCGCACGAGCAAGACTGGCAAGAGTTTAGAGACGGCATCCGTATCACTCGTGAGATTATGCACCAGCCTGCTTTGGATGACTACCGTGGGCGTGAGATTAGCCCAAGTCGTCATGCACAAACCGATGCCGAGCTTGATGAATTTGTGCGTAATCATGCCGAGACCGCTTATCATCCGTCTTGTAGTTGTAAAATGGGCAT
Organism: Moraxella ovis; assembly: GCF_900453105.1. Lineage (NCBI taxonomy): Bacteria > Pseudomonadati > Pseudomonadota > Gammaproteobacteria > Moraxellales > Moraxellaceae > Moraxella > Moraxella ovis. The sequence continues at coordinate 1,209,884 of NZ_UGPW01000001.1, read as the reverse complement.
GGACGATATGGCGGTGGTGGACGGACAAGGGCGTGTGCATGGCTTAGAAGGCTTGCGTGTCGTTGATGCGTCTATCATGCCCCTTATCATCACAGGTAACCTAAATGCCACTACCATTATGATGGCGGAAAAAATCGCCGATGTCATGCGTGGGCAAAAATTGCCAAAATCAACGGCAGGTTACTACAAAGCCGACCCCAATGTGCTAAGACAAGAGCCTGTTCGAGCGTTTGACCCGAGTATGATGCTTTAGGGGTTTATAAAGGGCGAGTTATGAACCGACCCCCAAATCTTAGACACAAGATTAAAGGTTAGGTTAATAAAGCTAAGTGTTTTGACCAAGGACTAAGTTTCTGTATCTGACAGGACTTAGTCCTTTTAGTTTGGTCTTTATTCTATCATAATTGTAATAATGAATGTACTCATTGTACCGGTACAGTGATGATTTTAAGAACTTTATCCTTGGCAAATGCACCTTTGCTACCGTTATTTTAACCGACATTGACGAAGCTTTTCAGTATTTTGATTCGCAAAAATCTCGTGGCAAAAGTTTGGAAGCGTATGATTTATTAAAGGCGTATCATTTAAGGCATATGCAAGGCGAATCTAGCCAAAAAATCAATAAAACTAATACACCAAAAATAAATACAACCGTTGCAGAATGGGAGCGTGCGGTAACGCACCCAATATCGCTAAAACTCATTATGAATGATATTTTGTATCGGCATCGCCGTTGGAAAAAGTTTCAACACGCTGAAAAGCTCATTAAAGATAACAGCAATACCTTTCAGGGCTTAAATAAAGACGAACAAAAAAACTATCCAAATCGTGCATTGGGTCAAGCACGGTACAATGATATGGCGATGACTTTTATTGATGGTGATGGGTTTTTTGAATACATCTTTTATTATCGCTGTCTGTATGATGAATTGTTTGGCGACAATGGTAAGGTAAATAATGATAAAATTTGCCTAGCCATTCAAGACAAAAATGATGAAAGGAAAGAAGCTAAACCTTTATTTAAAACCTTGCAAGCCAATACTGGACCAGTAGGCGATTTTTATCTATTTACGCTGTTTCGCATTATGGTCATGGTCTATTATGATAAATTTGGCGATTATAGACTTGAACAAGCGGTTAAAAAAATTGCTCAATGGGTATATTGCCTAAGATTGAGCCAAACAAGGATTTCATTTGCCACCATTGAAAATTATGCAATGAAAGATTTTGGTTATAAAGACATTGAGCAAACCGAACTAAATAGCCTATATCATACCATTTGCCTTACCCAAAGAGCCGATGAGATATTAAATTTTAAAATAGCAAAAGTTAAGCACGATTTTAAAAGTGCTGATGGGTATTTAATGCCCTTTTTGAAAGAGTTTATTAGCAACTAATGGAGAATACAATGACCAACCAAATTAACAATGACAGCAATGCACCCAAATCGTCACCCGTCAAAAACTTTTTTGATGGCGATAATCGCTATATTATTCCCATTTATCAGCGTAATTATGCGTGGGACATAGAAGAAGTGGTTCAGCTGATTAACGACATCAAAAATCATGATGGCAATAATTATTATCTTGGGGCTTTAACGGTTAAAAAGCGTGCAGATAATGCTTTTGAAGTCATTGATGGACAACAAAGATTGACCACGCTGTTTTTGATTTTATCGGTACTGGGCGAAAACTTTAACCTAAATCTTGCCTTTGAACATCGCCAAAATTCAAGCGATGAACTTAATATCATCAAACAACAAGGAGAATTAACTGGCGATAGTCAAATTGCCAAAGTTTATAATTATCTGATTAAGAATAAAGACAGTCTATTTATCATAAAAGATGGAAACGCAGATGATTATTGGCAAGCCATTTGGGGAAATGTTCAAATCATGCAAGTAGAACTGCCCAACAATGCTGATTTAAACCAATATTTTGAACGCATGAATAACCGTGGCGAGCAATTAGAACAGCATGAAGTCATCAAGGCAAAATTGATGAGTAAGCTAGATGTTGATGATAGAGCGATTTTTTCTGCGGTTTGGAATGCTTGTTCGGACATGAGTCGCTATGCGGTGTCATCTTTTTCTGCTAATGAGCGTCATGAGCTTTTTCAAGATAAAGGCGAGTATTTTTGGCTCTATGAAAATTTTGACAATTTAAAAGAAAATTTTCAAAAAACAAAAAATAGTGATGATGAAAATAAGATAAGCAAACATAATGAAGAATCTAAAAAATTAAGTGATATCCTAGATGAACAATTTTCATTGCCAAAAAATTTAAAATCAAACAAAGACAATCAATATGAGCGTTTTACTTCTATCATTGATTTCCCTAACTTTTTAGTGCAAGTTTTGTATTTATTCTTAAAAGATAAAAATTGCATTAACGCTGATATACATCGCTTAGACGCAGGTAATTTAAATAAACAATTTGATGAAGCGGGCTTATATGGCAATGAAGATGGAATCAAAAAATTTGCCGTGCATTTATTAAATATTCGCTTATTATTTGACCGTTATGTCATTAAACACGATGGGCTTGATAATAAAGATGATTGGTATATCTATCAATTTAAAAAATCTGATAAAAATAATTCAAATAATTATCATGCAAATGCTTTTGATATTGCCGATCAAGATAAGCAAATCAAAATGCTACAAACCATGTTTCATTATTCATTCCCAGCCAAAAACTATAAATATTGGCTATTTGCCTACCTAAAATGGCTTAATCTTAATAATGAAAGCAAAGAGAAGCTGAAAGGTTGTCAGGATAAAGGCTGTGCGGTTGTTCTGTCAGCAGATGATAATATTAAGTTTTTAGAAAAATTGTGTGATAAATTTTATTTTAATCGTTTTTATAATGATGGCAAGGGCGATGACTATTTTGACATTATTTATCGGAGTGGCGATGGGTTGAAACCTGTTAAAAATTGTGATTTTTTACATCAAGGCACCGCTGTTGAGAATTTTATCTTTAACCGATTGGATTATATTTTGTGGAAAAAGCAAGCCAAATGGTGTTGGCGAAATGATGAAAATTTTAAAACAGGCGTAGATTTATCAAAATTCTTAAAAGAATTTAAATTCACTTCCAGAAATTCGGTGGAGCATTATTATCCGCAAAATCCAATCAATGGCGAAAAATTATCAGACAATGATGATGAGAATGGAAAAATTCTTAATAATTTTGGCAATCTGTGCTTAATCAATCATAGCCAAAATTCATCACTAAATAACAGAATGCCCGATGAAAAAAAGTCAGGCTATAAAGACAATGTTGCTCGTCATCAGTCTTTAAGCATTAAGCAAATGCTGATGTTTACCTATAAGGCGTGGGATAAAGATAGTATTCAAGAACACGGTGAAAAAATGATTAAGCTTTTAAATGAGAAGATTTCTACATAGATGATAATTTATCCTCTTATAAAATAGCCCATTTTTGGACTATTAGGAGAGAGTATGACCTACCAAATCCAAGCCCTAACGTGGCGTGGCGGTATGCCGTATCAACAGGACGCTGTGCTTGTGAACACCAAGATTTATCAGCACAAGAGCGTTATCTCGACGCTTGGCGAATGCGATGAGTTTTGTGTGGCGGTGGCGGACGGTGTGGCAAGCAGTCCTAAATCAGGCATCACATCACGCACGCTGCTTCAACTTGTGCAGACTATGTATGATGAGCAAGGGGCGGTGGATTTTGGTGTTTTGCAATGTCGGCTGAACGCTGCTTTGGCAGACAAGGCAGGCTTTGAAGGTAGTAGTAGCACGCTGGTGTGTGCTTATACTGACAATGTCGGTGTGATGATGCGGCACTTGGGCGACAGTCGAGCATATTTATATCGTGATGGTTGGCATGGCTTAACCCAAGACCACAGTTTTATTAATTAACTAAAAGCACAGAATTTGGCAGAAGGCGGTGATCATGCCAGTTGTTATGGAGCGCTGACAGGTTATTTTTGTGTTGATGGATTGGGTGATGAATCGGCTGTGGCGATGTCAAGCCATCAAAATATCAAGCTACAGGCAGGCGAATGTTCACTCTTATGTAGTGATGGCTTTTCTGATGTGTTGGAAGGTAATTTTTTGCCAATAACAAAAGATCTGCCACTAAAAGAATGGCTAAATAACAGCATCAAACAGCTAAAACAATCTGGAGCAAAGGCATGGCTTGATAACGTCAGTCTGATTGTGGTGCGATGCATGGCATGAGTGTGATGGTCTTGATGGCTTGACTTGTAGAGCGTTGTTTTTACCTTGAAATTATCCCCAAATTTAGCGATAATGTAACGCTAAATTTTAACAATAATAATACCATGACCGAGCCAATCACTCCGACCGTATCGCCCACGGCACCACCCAACGCAGGGCAATCAATACCGCCACAATCTTCAAAACCAAAACGCAAAAAACCCAGACGTTCCCAAGAAGACATCACGGCGAATGCATTTTTGAAGGCGACTTTTAAACCGGTCAAAAAAAGCATGATGATGGCGTATTTGCTTGACATTGTCAGTGTGTTGGTGCTGGTAGGGCAGGCGTGTGTGCTCGTGTGGCTCTTTGATGGGTGGCTGACGAGCTTTGTGCAGGGCGTGCCACTACCTGATCGGGTGACAGGTAGTGGTTTGTGGTTGAATTTGGCTTTATTGTTTGGGTGTATGGCAGGGCGTATTGGCATCGGTTATGCCAGAGATCATCTATTAAGTGATGCAGGTCTAAAAGTAGCAAGCTCAGTACGTGCCAAGCTGCTGGGTAAATTAGGCGAGCTTGGGCAGGCGAGACGTTATTTTGGCGCAGATGGCGCGTTGTCGACAAAGGTAATTGATGAGCCTGATCATCTGATTGGCTATGCTCGGTTTAATGTTCAAAAAATGACTGCCGTGACCACCCCTTTGATTTTGGCGGGATGTGTGGCGTTTTATAGCCCCATGGCGGCGGTGATTTTGCTGGTGACGGCGCCGCTTGTGCCGATTTTTATGGCGATTATTGGCATCGCCACCACTCGCAAGAGCCGTGAGCAGATGGATGCCTTGGCACAGCTTGGCGGGCGATTCTTAGACTGGATTCGTGGGGTGAATACCTTGTCACGACTCGGAGCGGTGGACATTGCCGTATCAGACATCGCCAATAGTTCAGAAGATTACCGCAAGCGCACGATGGATGTGCTTAAGATCGCGTTTTTAAACAGTGCGGTCTTAGAGTTCTTATCAGCGTTATCGATAGCGTTGGTGGCGGTGTATCTGGGCTTTGGCTTGATGGGGATTTTACCATGGGCGAAAGGGCAGCTACTGACAACCTATAGCACGGCATTATTTATCCTACTACTCGCGCCTGAGCTCTATGCGCCACTTCGTCGTCTGGGGGCGGAATATCACGTTAAAGGGCAAGCAACGGCATCTGCCAAATCGATCGCTCCAATGCTTGGTTTTAAGACCAAGGCTTTGGGTGACATTGCCATGACATTAAAGAGCCCGCCTGCCTTTGAACTTAAGAACATTACGGCATTTGGCGATGATGGACGTGTGCGTCTCTCACCCACGAGCTTGACATTTGGTGCGGGTGAACGTACCGCGGTGATGGGCGAGAGCGGCGCGGGTAAGTCAACACTGCTGCATATTTTGCTTGGCTTTGGTGACTTTGAGGGCGATGTTATCGTCCATGCTGATGGTAAATTGATGCGTTATGCTGATCTTGATGTATCAAGACTACGCGCTGATATCGGCTATCTGTCTCAGACCGTGCCGCTGCTACCGATGTCGATCGCGGATAATTTACGCCTTGCTAAGCCGTCTGCCAGCGATGATGAGCTCGTCCAAGTTCTCAAAGATGTCGCTCTGTGGGATATTGTCAATCAGTTGCCAAATGGCATAAACACTATGCTTGCTGAGCGTGGCGGCGGACTATCAGGTGGTCAAGGTCACCGATTGGCGATTGCTCAGCTACTGCTCCAAGATGCTAAAGTCTGGCTGCTTGACGAGCCGACTGAGCATTTAGATCCTGAGACGGCGTCGATGATTTGGGCGTTATTGGCCAGATTAAGTGCCGGTAAGACCGTAATCTGGGTAACGCATGACAAGGCGCAGGTTGCTGCTGATAATTTTGAAAAAGTTTATGATCTTGGTAAACAGCAAGGCGGTGCAGCATGAATGGACAAGGCAGACAAGACGTGCAAGAACTTTTGGACAAACAAGCTGGTCACCTCAATCAGACCAACATCAGCAAGCGACCTTTTCGTCTGATTGAACTGTTCGCCAGTCAAAAGATGCCGTGGTTCATCGCGTGGGTATTGGGCATTGCAACCGTGCTTTCGGTGCTAGGGCTGGTCATACTGGCAGGGTGGTTTATCACCATGGCAAGTGTGGCGGGGATTATTGCTCTAGGCAGTCATGCCTTTAACTACCTGATGCCATCTGCCATCATTCGTGGCTTTGCCATCGTGCGAACCTTTGCCCGTTATGGCGATCTAATGGTGTCGCATCATGCGGTATTTGGACTGTTAAAGGATCTTCGGGTTCGATTTTTTTCGCATTGGGCGAGATTGCCCTTATCGGCACGCATGAACAACAATGCGATGACGCGCAGCAGTGGCGAGACGATGCAGCGTCTGGTCGGAGACATTGATGTCTTGGATGAATTCCCGTTGCGCGTGGTGTCGCCGCTCATCGTGGCAAGCGTGGCTGTCATCGTGTTGTCGCTGTTGGTGCTAATAAGCTTACCTTCGGCTGTCATGACGGTAGTATGTATGGCATTATCGTTGGTGCTTGCCATCATGACTTTGCTCCGCGGCATTACACTTGCTAAAACAGAGAATAAGCTCATTGTCGAACGTAAAAATACCCTACTAAACACACTACCAGCATTGACTTCGCTACTGACATGGGGCAGATGGAGTGATGCGGTAACGCAGATGAACGCCCTTGATGCCAAGCATTCAACGCATACCGCTAATGTGCTGCGTCTAAAAAGACGCACCCAAGCACTCATTCAGCTGATCATCGCCTTAGCTGTGGTGGCGTTATTGGCAGTGGCAGGGCAGTATTTTGAGCAGAATGCGATTGTTCCATTTCGTGTAGAGACGTTAAACAGCTATGCCGATCTAAATCCTGCCATCATCCTTGCCTTAACTCTGGGAGTGTTCGGACTCATGGAAATCATCTCTGCACTGGTTGGTGAGCCATTGGCATACGGCAGAAGCGTCAATGCCAAAGAGCGCATTAACGAGTTGATGATGGTCAATGCCAATGAGCCTAAGCAGACATTAACCGGTAGTCCCACCATCACACTAACTGATGTCTCGGTGAAAATGCCAACAGCGGTCATGGTGGCGACAGGCATCAATGCCACGCTAACCCATCATGCGCCCACTCTCATCATCGGGACATCGGGGGCGGGCAAGTCCACCTTGCTGGCTACGCTAGCAGGTGAGATACCGTTAGTCGGTGGGCGGATACAGATTAATGGCGTTGATTATCAGAGTGTGGACTTTGGTCGCTCGCTGGGATTCTTAGGGCAGAGTGTGGATATCTTTGATCAGAGTCTGGCGGATAATTTACGTCTTGGTAAGCCTGCGGCGAGTGATGATGAGTTGTGGGCGGTACTGGATAAAGTAGGGCTGTCTGACTGGGCAAAATCTCAGCCCAAGGGGCTAGATACCCCACTGGGTGAGTACGGCATGGCAATATCAGGCGGTCAAGGTCGCCGCGTGGCGTTGGCTCGCCTACTGCTGTCGCCAAAAAGCATCTTATTGCTTGATGAGCCTTTTGCAGGGCTAGACTCTGCCACTCGTCTAAGAGTGTGGCAGAGTCTAACTGACATGCAACAACAAGGCGACATAGGCGTACTTGCCATCGCCACTCATCAGCTATGGGATGGAATGAATGCTGACATACTGCGTGTCGGCTAATAATCAAAAAATAAAAATCCCCAAATCGGGGATTTTTATTTTTATTGGGTTTATTTTTTGGATGGTTTATTTGGGTTATCTTTTTCGGTGATGACAGGGCTATTCTGATCGCCCAAGCTTAGAATCTCACCAAAATTAGGCTTAGCACGTAAGATAAGCTGTTCTTTGGCTAGAATGCCTTGATTGATTTGCACTTTTTTGATGATGTTCATGATTTGCTCGCTGTTTTTTAGCCAGCGCCCAATCTCAAGATAGATCACGTTGCCTTTATGCTCGGTGAAAGGAACGCCTTTGATTTTGATCTTATTCAAGATAAAAGGCAGGGGGTCTTTTTTAAGTAGCGTGCGATAGGTATTGACCGCAAATTTTGCCAAAGGCGCTTGCCACCATGATTTGCTGTGCAGCTCCAACACGTCTGTATCGCTGATCTGTCGTAATACGACACGCTGAGTGTGGCGATCAAGCTGTAGATGCACCAATTCAAAGTTAGTCGCCACACTGGCAAAAATCCCGTTAAAATTCACCGTCGTTGACAAACGTAGCCAGCCCTCATGAATCTCAAGCTTCAGATCGTGAACCATGCCGACTTTCTTAACGACATAAGTATATAGCGCATCATTAATCTGCGACTGCATGACGGGCACCTGAATCTCATCAATCAGATTGCTCGTTGCGGCGGCATAGCTGTGCTTGATGCTGCCAAGTGTCTGCTGCCAAGTCACGAACAGATCTTCTGCCAGTCGATCACTGTCTAATCCGCTAATTTGGGCGAAATTCTCTAATAATCCTTGGGGCTTATCCTGTGGCTCTTTACTGTGTGAATGCGTTGTCATGTCAATAATAAGTTAAAATTTCATCCATTGTAACAAATTTCGCCATGTTTTCGCAAAATTTTTTTGGGCAATTAAGTGTTGGGTTGTTAAATATTAACATAGATTATCATCCATGATTAGTGTACCACGATTCACGGTTGTCTCCGGCACGGCTTGAATGGTGTCTCAATGCTCCAATCAAAACGGAAAATCTCCACCACCGATTCACCAATGTCATTATCATCAAGCTAGCCATGCACGTGCAACACCACCAAATCGCCTTCGGCAATCACACGATGAACGGTTGCTTTTGACTGTGGGTGCTCTTTTAAAAATGGCTCAAATGTGTCCACAAATGCCTGACCTCCATCCGCCACCGTTGGGTTGGGTTGCAGGTAGGTTTTGCCTACATATTTAGCTGTGGCTTCGGCGACTTTGTGCTGATTGAACGCCATTTCATAAAAGGTAAGGGCGTTGGCTTTATTGCGCTCGGCTTTACTCTGTTCGGTTTGGGTCTGAACAACCTTGCCTGGAACGGATTTGGTGATTGTGTTTGGCTGAGTGCTGTGAGCAACTTGGCAACCTGTCAAAGCGGTGATTGCTAGTACGGTTGATAACAAAATGGCTTTTATAAATTAACTTCGATTGGGTTGGTTTGTGTTGATGAGCGTATTATAGGGAGTAAATTTATTTTCATACTTACAGTTTTGTAAGTATGAAAATAATTTAAAAAAGTTTTTAAGTTATTGATTTTTAATGTTTTTTAAATAAAACCAATATTGGGTGCGTCATATGCATCGATAAAATCAGCTTAGTAAATGGTGCGTGGTACGCACCTTACGATTTAATAAATTCACAACCCCTTGATTTTAAAATAAAAAACCGCTTGATTGCTCAAACGGTTTGGTTTCGATACGACAGCTTATTTACCGTCTCTAATGTCCTGCAAGGTCTTGCCACCAAAACCCAAAGCGTTTGGTGGGGTAATGTCAATATATACCATGACATCAGCAGGGTTTTTGTCCAATACACGAGCGATGGTATCGGTAAATTCTTCAACAACTTGGCGTAACCGCTCTTCGCTTGGCTCTGGGGTTGAGATTTTTAGATTAACATAAGGCATGATTTACCCCGTTTTTTTGGGGTGAAATTGGGGCATTATAAA